>NZ_JBVILX010000001.1:538868-993267 GCF_055580145.1 Kitasatospora sp. NPDC032121
TTTCTCCTCCCCCTCCCCCCCCCCCCTCCCCTCCCCTCCCCCCCCCCCCCCCTCCCCCCCCCCCCCCCCCCCCCCCCCCCCCCCCCCCCCCCCCCCCCCCCCCCCCCCCCCCCCCCCCCCGCTCCGGCCGTCCGCCGTCCTCCCCCACACCCTCCGGAGACTCCCCGCATGACCCCCGACGCCCCCTGGCTGATCGCCGGACTGGGCAACCCCGGCCCGTGGTTCCGGCTCACCCGGCACAACGCGGGCTTCCTCGCCGTGGACCGGCTGGCCGAGCGCCACGGCGCCCGGTTCCGCCGCCGCGGCATCGCCACCCGGGTGGCCGAGATCGACGTCGACGGCCACCGGGTGCTGCTGGCCAAGCCGCTGTGGTCCATCAACCTGTCCGGACGCCCGGTGGCCGCGCTGCTGCGCCGCCACGGCGTCCCGGTCGAGCGGCTCGTGGTGGTGCAGGACGACCTGGACTTCCCGTTCGGCTCCGCCCGGCTCAAGCGCGCCGGCGGACCCGGCGGCCACAACGGCGTGCGCTCGGTCGGCGAGGTGCTCGGCACCCGGGACTTCGTCCGCCTGCGGTTCGGCATCGGCCGTCCGCCGAAGGGCCAGAGCGTCGGGGACTTCGTGCTGAAGAAGTTCTCGGAGGAGGAACTGGCCGCCCTGCCGGGCGAGTTGGACCGCTGCGCGGACGCCCTGGAGAGCCTGGTGCGGCGCGGCCTGAACCGGGCCCAGGACATCCTGAACGCCCGTACGGACGCCTAGGGGCTGGCTCTGCCGGCTCCTCGCGGGGCGCTCCGGCGTGATTCGCGGGGCTCAGGTCGCTGGGCTGGTCCGCGGGGCTCAGGTCGCTGGGCTGGTCCGCGGGGCTCAGGTCGCTGGGCGTGGTCTGCCGGGGCTCAGTTCGTGGGCATGGTCCGCGGGGCTCAGGAGCGGGCGGGCCGGGCGGGCCGGGTGAGCAGCGCGGCGGCGGCCGCGACGGCGGCGAGGACGAAGAGCACCGTCCGCCCACCGGACTCGGCGCCCGCCAGGTGGACACCGAGGACGGAGAGCGCCATGCCGAGCGCCGTGCCGAGGCTGCGGGCCATGTTCACCATGCCGCCGCCGACCGCCGAGCTCTGCGCCGGGATCGCCCGCATCACCAGGGCGTTGTTGGCGGGCAGCAACAGGCCCAGCCCGTAGCCGGCGGCCAGCAGCGGGAGCGCCGACACGTCCGAGGCCGGCAGCAGGGCGAACAGCAGCAGTCCGCCGGCCGCGAGCAGCGCCCCCGCGCGGCACCTGGTCACGTCCGACCAGCCTCGGGGCAGCAGCCCGCCGCCGACCGTCGCGGCGAACGCGAACGCGGCGGGCAGCAGGGTGACCACCAGGCCCGCACGCGCCGTCGACACCCCCGCGCCGGTGAGCAGCACCGGACCCAGCACCAGTGGGCAGAACAGCAGCAGGTAGCCGATCAGCGCCACCACCAGACCGGAACGCACACCCGGGGTGTTGAGCAGTCCGGGCGCCAGGATCGGCCGGGCGGCCCGCCGCTCCTGGCGCACCAGGCCTAGGGCCAGCACGGCGGAGGCGAGCAGCAGGGCGGCCACCGCCCAGCCGGGCAGGGGCAGGCCGGAGGCGGTGGACAGGGCGAGCAGCAGCGAGGTGGTCGCCCCGGTGAGCAGCAGCATGCCGGGCAGGTCGAAGCGGGCGGCGGGCTCTCGGGAATCGCGGGATTCGCCGGCCTTTCGGGTCTCCCGGGTCTCCCGGGCCTCTCGGGTCTCCCGGGGATCGGTCCGGCGGGGGCCAGGCACGATGGTGGGGGCGCCGGTGGGGAGGTGGGCCGGGACGCCGGCCGTCCGGGTGCGGGGCAGCAGGTACCAGCCCGCCAGGATGCCGAACACCGCGATCGGCACGTTGACCCAGAACACCCAGCGCCACGAGGCGTGTTCGACCAGCAGCCCGCCGAGGCTGGGCCCGAGCGCCAGGCCGAGGCCCTGGGCGGAGGCCTGGATGCCGAGCGCGCGCCGCATCGCGTGCCCGGGGACGCCGCGCGCGACCAGGGCGACGCTGTTGGCCTGCATCATCGCGGCGCCGACCGCCTGGACGGCGCGGCAGCCGACCAGCACCCAGAGGCTGCCGGCGAATCCGGCGCCGAGGGAGGAGAGGCCGAAGACCGCGAAGCCGCCGATGTACATCGTCTTGCGGCCGACCCGGTCGGACAGCCAGCCGATCGGGGCCAGCAGGGCGACCAGGACCAGCAGGTAGGCGAGGGCGACCCACTCGACGGCGGCGAAGCCCGCGTCGAAGTGGCGGCCGAGCGCGGGGAAGACCAGGGCGATGACGCTGGCGTCGAGCTGACCGAGGAAGGCGCCGAGGCAGACCGTGCCGACGGCGAGCCAGTGGGCGTGGCGCCAGCCGGCTATACCGCGCGGCCGGGGCCGCTCGGTGAGCAGCCGCGAGGCAAGGGCGGTGGCGTTCATGGGCCGAATATATCGGATACAGACATGTTCGTGCTACGAGCAGATCGCTCTGCGACAGGACCCGTCCCACGATAAGGACGGTGCGGTACGGACAGTGCGGTACGGACGGTGCCGGACGGCGCCCGGCGGACACCTGCCGCGAAGCCCGCAACAGAGCCGACCCGGTGCGCCCACGGGACCCGAACCGGCCGCAGAACCGCCCCGCACCAGGCGATACGCTGTCCGCCATGCCGTCGTCACCACACGTTCCCGACCCCGCCACCGGAAGCCCCGACCCGGCGGTCGAGCACGCCCGACAGCTGACGGACACCGTCACCCGGCTGCGCCGCGCGCTGCGCAGCAGCATCCGCACCGACTACCCGTGGGAGTCCCTGCCGATGGCGCAGGTCGAACTCCTCCAGACGCTGGCCGCCGCCCCGCTGCGGGTCGGCGAGCTGGCCGCGCGGCAGCGTCTCGCCCCCAACACCGTCAGCGGGCTGGTCGGGAAGCTGCTCGACGCCGGGTTCGTGGACCGCCAGGCCGACCCCGGCGACCGCCGGACCGCCCGCATCGCCCTCACCCCGGCCGGACGCCGACAGCTGGACGACTGGCAGCACGCCCACGAGCGCCGGATCGCCGCCGCGCTCGACACCCTCGACCCGGCCGACCGCGCGGCGGTCGTCGACGCCCTGCCCGCGCTGGACCAGCTCGCCCGCGCCCTCGCCCAGCCGGGCGCCGGCCAGCCGGGCGCCGGGGCCGAACAGGCGCCCGCGGCCGGGTGAAAACCGATGGTCGCCGGGACTCGCCCGGCGTTACCGTCCCCGCATGACCACCGCAGAGGTACGGATCGAACCCTGGGCGGACGGCGACCTCGCGTTGCTGCGCCGGATCAACACGCCGGAGATGAAGAAGCACGTCGGCGGGCCGGAGAGCGAGGAGCAACTGCTCGTACGGCACCGGCGCTACCTGGACTTCGTCCCGTCCGGGCTCGGCCGCATGTACCGGATCGTGCTGCTGCCCGAGGGCGAGGCGGTCGGGTCGGTCGGCTACGGCACCCGGACGTGGGAGGGCCGGACCGTCCACGAGATGGGGTGGAACGTGCTGCCCGGCCACCAGGGCCGGGGCATCGCCGTCGCCGCCACCCGCGCGGCGGTCGCGGCCGCCCGCCGCGAGGCAGCCCACCCGCACCTGCACGCGTTCCCGTCGGTGGACAACCCGGCCTCCAACGCGGTCTGCGTGAAGGCCGGGTTCACGCTGCTCGGCGAGACGGACTTCGAGTTCCCGCCCGGGCGGTTCATGCGCAGCAACAACTGGCGGGTGGAGCTGAGGAGTTGAGCGATCCGACTGGACGCTCGGGCTGAACGCTCAAGCTGAGCGCTCCGATTGAGCGCTCGGGCCCCGGTGGTCAGAACAGGGTGCCGCTCTCCAGGTCCAGCAGCCAGCGCTTGCGGTCCACGCCGGCGGCGAAGCCGGTGAGCGCCCCGCTGGCGCCGAGCACCCGGTGGCACGGGCGGACGATCAGCAGCGGGTTGGCGCCCACCGCGCCGCCGACCGCCCGGACCATGCGCGGCTCCTGCCCCGCCAGCACGGCGAGTTCGCCGTAGGTGACGGTCTTGCCGTACGGGATCTCGTCCAGCGCGGCCCAGATCCTGCGGCGGAACTCGGTGCCCTCGGGCGCGAGCGGAAGGTCGAAGCCCGTGCGCTTGCCGGCGAAGTAGTCGGTCAGCTGGGCCACCGGCTCGGCGAGCGCCTCCGGGTCGAGCACCCAGTCGTCGGCGGGCTCGGCCAGCGCGTACTTCTGGCCGGGCGCGGTGACGGTGGCCAGCGCGGCCGGGCCGCCGTCCTCCGGCAGCACCCCGCTGAGCAGCAGCCGACCGAAGGGGCTCTCCATGGTGGTGTAGACGGTGGTGCTCATGCTCGTTCGTTCTCCGTTCCGGTGCTGGTGGCGCTGGTGCTGATGCTGATGCCGCTGCTCGCGGGGGCGGTGCCGGCGGGACCGGTGCCGGCCGGGCCCGTGCCGGCGGGACCGGCCCACAGCCGGTGGACGGCGTAGGACCGCCACGGCGCCCAGGCCTCGGCGGCGCGGGCGGCGGACTTCGGGTCCCCGGCGGCGCCGAGGCGGAGCAGGCCGTGCTTGACGCCCACGTCGCTCGGGAGGAAGACGTCCGGGTCGGCCAGGGCCCGCATCCGCAGGTAGCCGACCGTCCAGGGGCCGATGCCGGGCAGCGCCAGCAGACCGGCCGCGGCATCCTCCCGGTCGACCCCGCTGTCGAGCCGGACCACGCCCTCGGCCAGCGCGGCGCACAGGCCGGTGAGCGCGCGGCGGCGGGCGGCGGGCATCGCGAAGTCCTCGGGGTCGGCAGTGGCCAGGGCCGCCGCGGTCGGGAAGAGCAGGCGCAGACCGCCGCTGGGCTCGGGCAGCGGGGTGCCGTACTTCTCGGCGAGCCGCCCCGCCAGGGTACGGGCGGCGACGACGCTGATCTGCTGGCCGAGGACGGCGCGGACGGCGAGCTCGTGCGGGTCCACGTGGCCGGGCGAGCGCAGACCGGGGCGCTCGCGGACCAGCGGGCCGAGCAGCGGATCCGCGCCGAGCTGTTCGTCGACCGCGAGCGGGTCGGCGTCCAGGTCGAAGAGGATGCGCAGGCGCTGGACGGCGGTCGGCAGGTCGCGCAGGTCGGTCAGCAGCAGGCGGCAGTCGAGCCAGCCGCGGGTGGGCGGCTCGCCCGGCGCCAGGCCATCGACCTCGGCGATGCCGTGGCCGTACGGGAGCGCGAGGGTGCGGCGGTACACGCGCACGCCGGGGCGCGCGCCGGGGACGACCTCCTCCACGCCGGGGACGGCGCGCAGGGCGAGGAAGTCGATCAGGTGCTCGCTGTCGAGCGCACCGCGGTAGGCGAGGCGCAGGGTGAGGCCGCCGGCCGGGGTCGCGCCGCGGCGGCCGGCGGCGACCTCGGCGCGCAGGCCGCTGGGGGTGCGGTCGTAGACCTCGCGCACGGTGTCGTTGAACTGGCGGACGGAGGCGAAGCCGGCCGCGAACGCGACGTCGGTGACGGGCAGTTCGGTGGTCTGGAGGAGCAGGCGGGCGGTCTGCGCGCGGCGGGCTCGGGCCAGCGCGATGGGGCCGGCACCAAGCTCGGCGGTCAGCTGGCGCTGCACCTGGCGGGCGCTGTAGCCGAGGCGGCCGGCCAGGCCGTCGACGCCCTCGCGGTCCACCACGCCGTCGCCGATCAGACGCATCGCGCGGCCGACCAGGTCGGCGCGGTGGTTCCACTCGGGCGAGCCCGGCACGGAGTCGGGGCGGCAGCGCCGGCAGGCGCGGAATCCTGCGCCCTGGGCGGCCGCGGCGCTGGGGTAGAAGACGCAGTTGACGCGCTTGGGAGTCACGGCGGGGCAGCTCGGACGGCAGTAGATGCCGGTGGTGGTGACCGCCGTGAAGAAGACCCCGTCGAAGCGGGAGTCACGGCTGTCCACGGCTCGGTACCGGATGTCGTCGTCGATCACGCTGTCCAGTTTGCGGCACTGGGAGGGGGGTGACTGGCGGAAATCGGACATTGCCGTTGATCGCCACTTCGGGGGGCCCTCCCCCTCCCCCCGCCCCCACCCCTCCCGCCCCACCACCCACCACCCACCACCCGCCACCCGCCACCCGCCACCCGCCACCCGCCACCCGGTGGGGCCATAACCCACGGCTCACGGCTCATGGCGCTCACGGCCCGCAGCCACGGCCCCACGGCTCACGGCCCCGTGGCCCCAGAGCCCACGAGCCCACCACCACTGGCTCTCGGCCCACTGGACCCACCAGCCACCGGCTCCCAGCCGGCTCCCGCGGCCCGGCCGCGGCCGCCGGGCCCGAAATTCGCGCGCCCGTAGGCCGTCCCGCCGCTACCCTCGCGCCATGAGTGAGCAGCAGTCCTACACCGGTCCGGACGACCCGCGCATCGTCGCCCTGCCTCCGGCTGAGTTCGCGTTCCCCGGCCCGCTGCGGGACCAGCTGGTCGCCGCGATCCTCGACGGCGCCAAGACCAGCACCACCGGCCTGGTCGCCGACTACGAGCACGAGGGCGAGCCCCTGCCGCTGCCCGGCGAGTTCGCCGCGGTCCTCGACTCGGACGGCCGCAGGGTCGCCGTGATCGAGACCACGGACGTCCGAGTGGTCCCGCTCGCGGAGGTCGACCTCCAGCACGCCTTGGACGAGGGCGAGGGGTGCACCAGCGTGGCCGAGTGGCGCGCGGCCCACGAGGAGTTCTGGAGCAGCCCGGAGCTGCTCGACGCCCTCGACGACCCGGAGTTCACCGTGGACGACACCACTCCTGTGGTCCTGCAGCGCTTCCGGCTGACGGCCGACCTCCGCTGAGCCGGGCGGGCCCGGCGGAGGCCGGCCGGCGGCCGTTGCGCGGCGGCCGGCCTACGCCGGGGGTCAGCGCTTCACCGAACCTCCCGCAGCTCGCATCGACTTGGTGATCGTCTTCCACTTCTTCAGCCTCGTCTTGGCCACCCGGGCGTCCGAGCGCGAGGCGATCCACTCGTTCTCGCGCTGGAGCTTGAGGTAGCTGTCCATCCGGCGCTGCGGCAGGGTGCCGTCGGCCAGCGCCGCCTGCACCGCGCAGCCGGGCTCGGTGTGGTGGCCGCAGTCGTGGAAGCGGCACTCCTCGGCCAGCTCGGCTATGTCGGCGAAGGCCAGGTCCACGCCCTCGCCACCGTAGAGGCCGACCTCGCGCAGCCCGGGGGTGTCAATCAGCACGCCGCCGCCGGGCAGCGGGATCAGCTCGCGGGTGGTCGTGGTGTGGCGGCCCTTCTGGTCGACCGCGCGGGCCTCCTGGACCGTCATCACGTCGATGCCGACGAGCGCGTTGGTGAGCGTGGACTTGCCGACGCCGGACTGGCCGATCACCGCGGTGGTGCCGGGGGTGCAGGCGCGGAGCACGTCCATGCCCTCGCCGGTTTCGGCGCTCACCACGATCACCGTGACTCCGGGGGCGACCGCCTCGACGTCGGACCGGATGAAGTCGGCGTCGTCGACGAGGTCGGCCTTGGTCAGGACGACCAGCGGGTCGGCGCCGGACTCCCAGGCCAGGGCGAGGAAGCGCTCGATCCGCCCGAGGTCGGGGTCGGTGGCGAGGGAGGAGGCGATCAGCACGGTGTCGACGTTGGCGGCCAGCACCTGGCCGTCGGAGCGCTTGCCGGCCACCTTGCGGATGATCGCGGTGGAGCGCGGCATCAGGGCGGCGACGGAGGCCATCGGCTGGGCGTGCAGGTCGACCGCCGCCCAGTCGCCCGTGCACGGGCAGTTGATCATGTCGGCGTCGCCCACCGGCCGGGTGTCGAACCGGACGGTGCGCAACTCACCCGACTCCGGGTCGGCGATGACGGCGTCGCACTGGCCGCGGTCGACCCGGACGATCCGGGCCGGGAGCAGCCCGGCCTCGCCGAACGGGGTGAACAGCTCTGCGAGCTCGGGCGTCCAGCCGTAGCCGGCCAGCGCGGAGGCGTCAGCGGAGGACGACGGGGAGGAGGAAGAGAGAGAAGAGAACGACGGAACGGAGGCAGCGTTGAACAACGCAGTGGCCCTTCGGGAGGAGATGGTCCCGGCGGGCTACGGCTGGCGTGAAGGGCTCAGCCGGCGGCCGGGGAAAGGAGGTGAACGCGAGTGCTGCCCTGGGCAGCTATCGGGGCGACAACGACCACTGGGGTTCACCTCCTGCTCTCTACTCCTCGGGCGGCCCAATGGCCCCCGAACCGGATGTGTCACACGCTAGCGGGGCGGGGGATTTCGGCCAACGTATTTTTGACCTGCGGAAACGTGGCGAGGGGGGCACCGAGGACGCCTCAGCGGGCCAAAATTGGCCCGCCCTATCCTCTTCCGTACCGGTGCTTGAGGTTCGGGTCGTCCAGCCACCACGGCCGCATCCCCGTCTCCTCTTCCTCCGCCTGCCCCGCCGCCCGTGCCCGCGCGGCCGCCGCCGCGAAGCGGGCGTCGAGTTCGGCGTCCACCGCCTCGGTCTCCTCCCGCCCCTGCACGACCATCCGCCGCACCAGCGCGGCCAGGAACGGCAGCCCGACCAGGTCCCCCAGCACCCAGAACGCGTTGCCGCCCCAGGTCTGGTCCTGTGCCAGGCTCGGCCCCCACGGCCGCCCGAGCGCCAGGTAGTGGTGCTCGGCGACCAGGTGCCCGCCGTAGATCAGTACGATCCCGAGCCCGGCGTCGAAGATCACCTCGGCGAAGGTGATGAACAGCCCGACCAGGTGCGGGTACTCGTGCCCGACCGGGTCGATCTGCAGGCGCGGCCAGAAGTACGCGAGGCCCAGCAGCACCAGCGCCAGGTGCAGCACCGTGTTCCCGAGCCCGCTGGACACCGACCACTCGTACCAGGGCGTGAAGTAGAGCAGCCACGGCGGCGCCATCAGCAGCGCCGTGGAGACCGCCGGGAACATCAGCACCTTGGACGGGCGGCTGCGCAGCGCCCGCAGGAGGCGTTCCCGCCGGGCCGCCGACGCCGACTCGACCAGCAGCGAGACCGGCGCGCCGAGCGCGAGCAGCAGCGGGACGACCATGAGCAGCAGGACGACCTGCACGGCCCGGTCGGTGAAGAGGATCCGGTCGTACACGCCGAGGCCGGAGCAGGTGCACCAGATCCACAGCAGCAGCCCGCCGAGGAACGCCGCGGTACGGGTGGGCTGCCAGCGCCCGCCGCCGGCCCCGGTCCCCGGCCGCCGGCCGACGCGCCGCGCACCGCCGTCCCGGTCTCCGCCGCCCCCCGCGACCGCCCGCTCCCCAGCCAGCCGTTCCCCGGCCGCCCGGCCGACCCTGCGCACCGCCGCCATGTACCAGACGGCGAGCAGCACCGACAGCGTGAGCACCAGCGGCTCCACCGTCCAGGACGTCGCCAGGTCGGACCACCGCCACGGCGGCGGCCCGCTGTAGGCGAGCACCGAAGCGGGGCCGCCCAGCGGGCCACCCGCCAGCCTGCTCGCCGCGCCGTCCACCACTGCGTTCATCCGCCCGCTCACCTCGCTCGTCCCGGCGGCCCCGCCCGGTCGGCGACCCCGGGTCGGCCGCCCCGGCACCGGGGCACCCCGGCGCCCGGCCATGATGTCCCTGCGCGGCCGCCCCGCCGCATCCGGGGCCCGCCTCTATACCCGGGCCTGAACAAGGCTTTACCCGAGCCCAACAAAGCTTTGCCCAGGCAAAGTTCTGCCCTCCCACCGCTTCTTCCGGCAACCGCGGCGAAGACACAAACGTCTGGCAGGATGCGCCGTCGGCGAGACCCGCCACGTGCTCGACAAGGGGATGACAAGAGGTGCGAACGACTGCACGCGGCGACGGCCGCCGCCTCGCGGCGCGCCACCGCAACATCGAACTGGGCCTGCTGGCCCTCGCGGTGGCCGTCTGCCTGGCGGGACACATCGACGCCGACCTGGCGCTCACCGGCCGGATGCCGCCCGGGCTGCTGGTGCACGGCCTGTCGCTGGGCGCGCTGGCCGGGGTGGCCCATCTGGCGGTGCGCCGGTTCGCCCCGTACGCCGATCCGCTGATCCTGCCGCTGGGCGTCTTCCTGACCGGTTTCGGGCTGGTGCTGCTGGACCGGCTGGACTTCAGTTACAAGGCCGCGCACGCCGCGAAGGGCGACTACCAGAAGATCCCGGCCGCACCGTCCCAGCTGATGTGGGTGTTCGTCTCGGTGGCGGTGGCGCTCGCGCTGATCGTCCTCGTCAAGCACCACCGTTTCTTCCAGCGTTACGTCTACCTGCTGATGGCGGGTGCGCTGGTCCTGCTGGCCGCGCCGGTGCTCTCCCCGGGCGACAGCTTCGGCGCCAAGCGCTGGATCCGGCTGTTCGGGCTCTCCTTCGAGCCGGACGAGTTCGTGAAGGTCGCGATCACGATCTTCTTCGCGGGGTACCTGATGGCCTCCCGGGACGCGCTGGCGCTGGCCGGGCGGAAGGTCTGGGGGCTGACCCTGCCGCGCGGACGGCACGCCGGCCCGGTGCTGGCGATCTGGGTGGTCAGCCTGCTGGTGCTGATCTTCGAACGCGACCTGGGCACCTCGCTGATCTTCTTCGGCGTCTTCATCGTGATGCTGTACGTCGCGACCGAGCGCACCAGCTGGGTGGTGCTCGGCCTGCTGATGGCGGTCGGCGGCGCGGCGGTGGTCGGCACCGTGGAGCCGCACGTGCACGGCCGCGTCGAGGCCTGGCTGCACCCGCTCGACTACTACAAGCCGGTGCACGACCAGGCGATCTCCGAGCAGCCCGCCGAGGCGCTGTTCAGCCTGGGCACCGGACACCTGACCGGGACCGGCCTGGGCTCGGGGCGGCCCTGGCTGATCGGCTTCGCCGGGCGCAGCGACTTCATCTTCACCACCATCGGCGAGGAGCTGGGCCTGGCCGGGGTGACCGCGGTGCTGCTGGTCTACGTGCTGCTGATCCAGCGCGGTCTGCGCACCGCGATCGGCCTGACCGACCCGTTCGGCAAGCTGCTGGCGACCGGCCTGTCGGCGGCGCTGGCGCTCCAGGTGTTCGTGGTGGTCGGCGGGGTGAGCGGGCTGGTGCCGCTGACCGGCAAGGCGCTGCCGTTCCTGGCCGCCGGCGGTTCGTCGCTGCTGGCGAACTGGCTGATGCTGGCGCTGCTGATCAAGCTGAGCGACTCCTCCGGTCGCACCGCGCTGGACCCGCCCCGGCCCTCCCCGGAGCCGCTCCCGACCCAGGCCCAGGGCCGTACGGCGGAGGCACTCGCGACCGACCCGTCACCCTACGACCCGTACGACCGGTCAGCCCCGACCCCGCCGGACCGGGCCGCCCCCCGGTCGGCCACCTGACCCACCGACGCGACAGGGCCTCCCCCGCACCCGCGGGAGAGGCCCTGCCCGTCTCCTGTCGTCCGCCCGCCTACCGCTGTTCCCACGGCGGCCGGGGTGGCCGCGGCGGGAACCCCGGCACCGGCCCCGGCTGCGAACCCGCCGCACCAGGCGCACCGGACCCGCCCGGCTGCGAACCCCCCGCACCAGGCGCTCCCGGCTGCGGCCCCGGCACACCCCCCGGCGGCGGCCCCGCCGGCCGGTCGCTGTCCGGCGGCGGCGGTCCGGGCCGGTGGTGCGGCCCGCCGCGGGCGGTGAGCCGCCCGCGCACGTTGTCCGCGGCCAGCACGTCGGCCCACCGCTCGGGGTACTCGGAGGGCGCGTCGACGTCGTCGCCCTCGTCCTCGCCCCACTCCTCCTCGATGCCCTCGGCGAGCCCGAGTTCGCGGGCGCGCCGGGCCCGTTCGACGGCCCGCCGGGCGGCGACCTCGCGGACCACGGCGGCGGCCGCCTCCTCGTGGGCGCGCTCGTTCTCGGCGCGCGCGTCGGCGGTCTCCAGGGTGGGCCAGCGGCGGTCTATCGCGGCGTTCATCGCGGCGCCGATGAGCACCGCGAGCGCCACCACGAAGATCCACAGCAGGACGGCCACCGGCGCCGCCAGCGAGCCGTACACCGAGGGGCCCTCGCCCGAGCGGCCCTCGATCGAGCTGACCAGGTAGACCCGCAGGCCGACGCTGCAGAAGACCAGCACCACCAAGGCGACCAGGGCGCCGGGGATGTCCTCGCGCCACGGGGTCGAGACCGGGACGGCCAGGTGGTAGAGGGTGGTCAGCGAGACGATCAGCAGCACGATCGCGACCGGCCAGTAGAGGGCGCCGACGAGCCCGGCCACCCCCGGCACGGCGTTCTCCACCAGCCCGGGCCCGGCCATGAGCAGCGGCAGCACCAGCGAGCCGATCACCAGGGCGCCGAAGTAGAGGCCGAGCGACATCAGCCGGGTCTTGACGATGCCCCGCTTGCCGTCGAGCCCGTACATGACGGTGATGGTGTCGATGAAGATGTAGAGGGCTCTGGAGCCGGACCACAGGGACAGCAGGAAGCCGATCGAGACGAGGTCGGGCCGGGCGGTGTCGAACACCTGGTTGAGCAGCGGGACCACGACGTCGTTGACGGAGGAGTCCGACAGCACCGTGCCGGAGGCCGAGACGATGTCGTGCTTGAGCCGCTCGATGGTCTCCGCGCCGAGGAACTGGTCGAGGTAGCCGAGGGTGCCGGCCAGGCCGAGCAGCAGCGGCGGGATCGACAGCAGGGTGAAGAAGGCCGCCTCCGCGGCGAGCCCGGTGACCCGGTACTCGACGCAGGTGTTGGTGGTGTCCTTCACCAGGTCCCACGCCGTGCGGTACCAGGTGGCCTGTTTGGCCGCGCGCCGGGAGCCCTTGCCCCGGCGTCGGGAGGGCCGCTCGGCGTTCGGTCTGCTCGTATCGCCTGCTGCTTGCACAGGGTCAACCGTATCGGGCCGGGGCCGCGCGGTTGATCTCCCCGGGGCGGGGACGTGTGGCCGGGCGTCCGGGCGGGGAGCGGCGGGAACATCCGGACGTCCCATATGACGGAACATCAGCGTCCATTATTCGGATGTTAGTGGACCGCGAGTCCCGCGCCGTGCGAATCTCTTGCCATGTCTAGCGCCGGAACCACCTTGGTAGGTCGACTCCACGTCGATCTCCTTCGCGTGTCCAGCGCCATCTGTCCGGTGACCTGAGCCCAACGCCGCCCGCACCACCGCACCCGGCGTCGACCCTCCCCGCCATCTCCGCCGCAGCGGATGTGCAGGAGCCCGCCCGGTCCCGGTCACTGCCCTCAAGGCCTTGAGAAATCCGCAGGTCAGAGCAGCACCGCACGGCCGAGCACGCCCCGCGACCCATTCGGCGCCAGCGCCACCTGCCCCGAAGGACTTCACCATGGCCACCTCCCCCGAGACCGTCGAGCCCACGGCCGACCGCGCCGCCGAGCGCCGCCCCGCAGCGGCCCGCAAGGTGACCCGCCACCGCGGCGAGGGCCAGTGGGGCATGGGCCACCACACCCCCCTTAACGCCAACGAGCAGTTCAAGAAGGATGACGACGGTCTCAATGTGCGGACACGCATTGAGACGATCTACGCGCACCGGGGCTTCGACTCGATCGACCCCGCCGACCTGCGCGGCCGGATGCGCTGGTGGGGGCTCTACACCCAGCGCAAGGAGGGCATCGACGGCGGCAAGACCGCGATCCTGGACCCGCACGAGCTGGACGCCGAGTTCTTCATGCTCCGGGTGCGCATCGACGGGGGCCGGCTGACCGTCCCCCAGCTGCGGGCGATCGCCGAAGTCTCCGAGGAGTACGCCCGCGGCACCGCCGACCTGACCGACCGCCAGAACATCCAGTACCACTGGATCCGGATCGAGGACGTCCCGGCGATCTGGCGGAAGCTGGAGGCCGTCGGCCTGTCCACCACCGAGGCCTGCGGTGACACCCCGCGCGTCATCCTCGGCTCCCCGGTGGCCGGCATCGCCGAGGACGAGATCATCGACGGCACCCCCGCGATCGAGGAGATCCAGCGCCGCTTCATCGGCAACCCGGACTTCTCCAACCTGCCGCGCAAGTTCAAGAGCGCCGTCTCCGGCTCCCCGCTGCTGGACGTCGCGCACGAGATCAACGACGTCTCCTTCGTCGGCGTGGTCCACCCCGAGCACGGGCCCGGCTTCGACCTGTGGGTCGGCGGCGGCCTGTCCACCAACCCCAAGCTGGGCGTGCGGCTGGGCGCGTGGGTCCCGCTGGACGAGGTGCCCGACGTCTACGGCGGCGTCATCGGCATCTTCCGCGACTACGGCTACCGGCGCCTGCGCAACCGAGCCCGGCTGAAGTTCCTGGTCGCCGACTGGGGCGTGGAGCGCTTCCGCCGGGTGCTGGAGGAGGAGTACCTCGGGCGCCCGCTGCTCGACGGCCCCGCCCCCGCCGAGCCCGCCGCCCGCTGGCGCGACCACGTCGGCGTCCACCGGCAGCGGGACGGCCGGTTCTACGTCGGCTTCGCGCCGCGCGTCGGCCGGGTCGACGGCAAACTGCTCGGCCGGATCGCCGACCTCGCCGCCGCCCACGGCAGCGACCGGGTGCGCACCACCGCCGAGCAGAAGATGCTCATCCTCGACATCGCCGAGGAGCACGTCGAGGCCGTGGTGGCCGGCCTGGAGGCGCTCGACCTGCGGGTCACCCCCTCGCCGTTCCGCCGCGGCACCATGGCCTGCACCGGCATCGAGTACTGCAAGCTCGCCATCGTCGAGACCAAGGAGCGCGGCCGCACGCTCATCGACGAGCTGGAGCAGCGCCTGCCGGACTTCGCCGAGCCGCTGACCATCAACATCAACGGCTGCCCGAACGCCTGCGCCCGCATCCAGGTCGCCGACATCGGCCTCAAGGGCCAGCTGGTCACCGACGAGCACGGCGACCAGGTCGAGGGCTACCAGGTGCACCTCGGCGGCGCGCTCGGCCTGGAGGCCGGCTTCGGCCGCAAGGTCCGCGGCCTCAAGGTCACCAGCGCGGGCCTGCCCGACTACGTCGAACGGGTACTGACCCGCTACCAGGCCGACCGCACCGAGGGCGAGCGCTTCGCCCAGTGGGCGGCCCGGGCGACCGAGGAGCAGCTGTCGTGAGTGAACGAGCGGCCCCTTTCTTCTGCCCGTACTGCGGGGACGAGGACCTGCGCCCCTCCGAGGCCGGGCACGGCGCCTGGGAGTGCCACGGCTGCCGCCGCGCCTTCCAGTTGAAGTTCCTCGGCCTGCTGGCACCGACCGACCACGGGGGTACGTCACATGAGCAGCACCGTTCCTGACCACGCGTCGGTCGCGGAGCGGGCCGGCCGCGAGCTGGAGGAGGCGAGCGCGCAGGAGGTCCTCCGGTGGGCCGCGGACACCTTCGGCCCGCGGTTCTGCGTCACCTCCTCGATGGAGGACGCGGTCGTCGCCCACCTGGCGTCCTCGGTGTTCCCCGGGGTGGACGTGGTGTTCCTGGACACCGGCTACCACTTCCCGGAGACCATCGGGACGCGGGACGCGGTGGCCGCGACGATGCCGGTCAACGTCATCACGCTCACCCCGCTGAAGACGGTGGCCGAGCAGGACGCAGAGCTGGGGCCGCACCTGCACGACCGCGACCCGGACCTGTGCTGCTCGCTGCGCAAGGTCGAGCCGCTCGACCGGGGCCTGGCCGGCTACGACGCCTGGGCGACCGGGCTGCGCCGCGATGAGTCGCCGACCCGGGCGAACACCCCGGTGGTGTCCTGGGACCCGAAGCGCCGCAAGGTCAAGATCGCGCCGATCGCCCGCTGGACCCAGGAGGACGTGGACGCCTACGTCGCCGCCAACGGCGTGCTGCTCAACCCGCTGCTGTGGGAGGGTTACACCTCGATCGGCTGCTCCCCGCTGTCCTGCACCCGCAAGCCCGGCGAGGGCGAGGACGCCCGGGCCGGCCGCTGGTCCGGCTCCGGCAAGACCGAGTGCGGCATCCACCTCTGACGAACCCGCCGGACGAACCGTCAACCACTGCGTAAGGAAGAACCCGTGACAGCTCACACCCTGGCCGCCGACGGAGCCGCAGAGGCGGCCCCCACGGCCGCACCCTGCGAGCGCGGCGCCACCGTGTGGCTGACCGGGCTGCCCAGCGCGGGCAAGACCACCCTCGCGTTCGCCCTCGCCGAGCGGCTGCGCGCCGAGGGGCACCGGGTCGAGGTCCTGGACGGCGACGAGATCCGCGAGTTCCTCTCCAAGGGCCTGGGCTTCTCCCGCGAGGACCGCCACACCAACGTCACCCGGATCGGCTTCGTCGCCGAGAAGCTGGCGGCGAACGGCGTCAAGGTGCTGGCCCCGGTGATCGCCCCGTTCGCGGACTCCCGCGCCGCGGTGCGCGAGCGCCACGCCGCGAACGGCACCGAGTTCCTGGAGGTGCACGTCGCCACCCCCGTCGAGCTGTGCGCCGAACGCGACGTCAAGGGCCTGTACGCGAAGCAGGCCGCCGGGGAGATCTCCGGCCTCACCGGGGTGGACGACCCGTACGAGGCGCCGCGGGACCCCGAGCTGCGCCTGCAGACCCGGGGCCGCGAGGTGGCCGAGTCCGCCGCCGAGCTGTACGTCTTCCTGACCGAGAGGGGCCTGGCATGACCACCGCGACGGACAGCCCGGTCCGGACCGACGACGCCCCGTTCGCGCTGTCCCACCTGGACGCGCTGGAAGCCGAGTCGGTGCACGTCTTCCGCGAGGTCGCGGGGGAGTTCGAGCGCCCGGTGATCCTCTTCTCCGGCGGCAAGGACTCCATCGTCATGCTGCACCTGGCGCTCAAGGCCTTCCACCCCGCCGCCATCCCGTTCTCCCTGCTGCACGTCGACACGGGGCACAACTTCCCCGAGGTGATCGCCTACCGCGACCGCGTCACCGCTCGCCACAACCTGCGCCTGCACGTCGCCCACGTCCAGGACTTCATCGACCGCGGCGTCCTGCGCGAGCGCCCCGACGGCACCCGCAACCCGCTGCAGACCGTGCCGCTGCTGGACGCCATCGAGCAGAACCGCTTCGACGCCGTCTTCGGCGGCGGGCGCCGCGACGAGGAGAAGGCCCGCGCCAAGGAGCGCGTCTTCTCGCTGCGCGACGAGTTCGGCGCCTGGGACCCGCGCCGCCAGCGCCCCGAACTGTGGTCGCTGTACAACGGCCGGCACGCCGTCGGCGAGCACGTGCGCGTCTTCCCGCTGTCCAACTGGACCGAACTCGACGTCTGGCAGTACATCGAGCGCGAGGGCATCGAGCTGCCGGAGATCTACTACGCCCACGAGCGCGAGGTCTTCGCCCGCAGTGGCATGTGGCTCACCGCCGGCGACTGGGGCGGCCCCAAGGACCACGAGCCGGTCGAGCGGCGGCTGATCCGCTACCGCACCGTCGGCGACATGTCCTGCACCGGCGCCGTCGACTCCGACGCCACCACCATCGAGGCCGTCATCGCCGAGATCGCCGCCAGCCGCCTCACCGAGCGCGGCGCGACCCGCGCCGACGACAAGCTCTCCGAGGCCGCGATGGAAGACCGCAAGCGCGAGGGGTACTTCTAACCATGACCAGCACCGCCACCCAGCACACCGCCGCCACCTCGCTGCTGCGCTTCGCCACCGCCGGCTCCGTCGACGACGGCAAGTCCACCCTCGTCGGCCGCCTGCTGCACGACTCCAAGTCCGTCCTCGCCGACCAGCTGGAGGCCGTCGAGCACGCCTCCCGCAGCCGCGGCCAGGAGGCGCCCGACCTCGCGCTGCTCACCGACGGCCTGCGCGCCGAACGCGAGCAGGGCATCACCATCGACGTGGCCTACCGCTACTTCGCCACGCCCCGGCGGCGGTTCATCCTCGCCGACACCCCCGGCCACGTGCAGTACACCCGCAACATGGTCACCGGCGCCTCCACCGCCGAACTCGCCGTCGTCCTCGTCGACGCCCGCAACGGCGTCGTCGAGCAGACCCGCCGGCACGCCGCCGTCGCCGCGCTGCTGCGCGTGCCGCACGTCGTCCTCGCCGTCAACAAGATGGACCTGGTCGACTACGCCGAGCCGGTCTTCGCCGCCATCGCCGCCGAGTTCACCGCCTACGCGGCCTCCCTCGGCGTCAAGGACGTGCTGGCCGTCCCGATCTCGGCGCTGGCCGGCGACAACGTGGTCGAGCCGTCCGCGCACATGGACTGGTACGGCGGCCCGACCCTGCTGGAGCACCTGGAGACGGTGCCGGTCGGCAGCGACCCGGGCGCCGAACCCGCCCGCTTCCCCGTCCAGTACGTCATCCGCCCGCAGACCGAGGAGCACCCCGACTACCGCGGCTACGCCGGCCAACTCGCCTCCGGCGTCCTGCGGGTGGGCGACACCGTCACGGTCCTGCCCTCCGGCCACACCACCACCGTGGCCGGGATCGACGCGCTCGGCCGGGAGACGGACCTCGCGTGGGCCCCGCAGTCGGTGACCGTCCGCCTCGCCGACGACATCGACATCTCCCGCGGCGACCTCATCGCGGCCGGCCCCGCGCCCGTCCCCACCAAGGACATCGAGGCCACCGTCAGCCACCTCAACGAGCGTCCGCTGCGCGCCGGCGACAAGGTCCTGCTCAAGCACACCACCCGCACGGTGCGGGCACTGGTCAAGGAGATCAGCTACCGGATCGACATCGACACCTTGCAGCAGCGCTCCGGCACCGACGGGCTGGACGTCAACGACATCGGCCACATCGTGCTGCGCACCGCCGAGCCGCTGGCCCTCGACAGCTACACCGACAACCGCCGCACCGGATCGTTCCTGCTCATCGACCCGGCCGACGGCACCACCCTCACCGCCGGCATGGCGGGCGAGGCCTTCGACACCGCACCCACCACCGGCACACCCGACGAGGAGGACTGGGTCTGATGCCCAGCGAGGCGTTCTCGGGCATGGACAAGGAAGGCGGCCGCATCGGCAGCGGCGTCCTCGGCAGCGGCCAGGGCGGCCTGACCCGATGTGCGGGCCGACAGGGCTGAGTTCGCCCTGTCACCGGGCTGCCCTCCCCCACGGCCGCCCGGCCTGCCCCGGCACACCGCTGCCGCGCGCACCACCTTCCGCACCTTCCGCCCGAGACCGCCTCCTGACGGTCCGTCCGCGAACAGGACTCACCATGGCACCGAACCCGGCACCCTCGCACGGCACGCCCCCGCACAGCCCGTCCGCCCACGGCCCGTCCGCCCATAGCCGCCCCCGCCCCCGCGCCGGGCGGATCAGACGGCCCGCCGCCGCGGCCGCGGCCGGCCTGACCGCGGTGGCCCTGCTGTCCGCCTGCGGCTACGGCTCGCAGGCCGACGGCAAGTCCTCCGACACCAAGGCCGGCACCGCGGCCACCGCCGGGGATTCCGGCGCGAAGCTGTCCGCGGACACGGTGAGGATCGGCTACTTCGCCAACCTCACCCACGGCACCCCGCTGGTCGGCCTCCAGGAAGGCATATTCCAGAAGGAGCTCGGCTCCACCCAGGTCAAGACCCAGGTCTTCAACGCCGGACCCGCCGAGATCGAGGCCCTGAACGCCGGCTCCATCGACATCGGCTGGATCGGCCCCTCCCCCGCGATCAACGGCTACACCAAGTCCGACGGCAAGTCCCTGAAGATCATCGGCGGTTCCGCCTCCGGCGGCGTCAAGCTGGTCGCCAACCCGGACCGGATCGCCTCCCTGGACGACCTCAGGGGCAAGAAGATCGCCACGCCCCAGCTCGGCAACACCCAGGACGTCGCCCTGCTCAACTACCTCGCGGGCAAGGGCTACAAGGTCGACGCGGCCTCCGGCGCCGGTGACGTCTCGGTGGTGCGCACCGACAACAAGGTCACCCCCGACGCCTACAAGTCCGGCTCCATCGACGGCGCCTGGGTGCCCGAGCCCACCGCCTCCAAGCTGGTCACGCTCGGCGCGAAGGTCCTGCTCAACGAGAAGGACGTCTGGCCGGACAAGCAGTTCGTGATCACCAACATCATCGTCTCGCAGAAGTTCCTCAAGGAGCACCCGGACGTGGTGGAGGCCGTGCTGCGCGGCTCGGTGAAGACCAACGCCTTCATCAAGGCCGACTCCGACAAGGCCAAGGCCGACGCCAACGAGGCGATCAGGAAGGAGGCCGGCAACGCCCTGGAGCCCGCCGTCCTCGACCCGGCCTGGGCCGACATCGACTTCCTGGACGACCCGCTGGCGAACACCCTCCAGGCCGAGGCCGACCACGCCGTCACCGCCGGGCTCCTGAAGAAGCCCAACCTGAACGGCATCTACGACCTCACCCTGCTGAACAAGGTGCTCGCCGCCCAGGGCCGGCCGGCCGTCGCGGACGCCGGACTCGGCGCCAAGTAGCTTATGCGGCACGGCTGTTCGCCCCAGCGCCGCCGTTCACCGCGGCACCGCCGTTCGTCCCGGCACCGCCTTTCGTCCCGGCGCCGCCTTTCGTCCCGGCACCGCCTTTCGTCCCGGCGCCGCCTTTCGTCCCGGCACCGCCTTTCGTCCCGGCGCCGCCGCCCGTCCCGACTCCGCGGTCCGGCCCCCGCCCGCCCGGTCGATCCCCGATCGATGCCCACCGGGACGGGCGGGGCCCGGGCCCCGGCCCAGACCTCTCCCTCCCGCCCGGAGGACCCCATGACCACTCACGCAGGAGGTGCCCGGATGACTCCGGCACTGACCACCTCGGCGGACGCCCCCGGCGCCGACGCCCCCGGCGGCGCGCCCGCCGTCCGGATCTCGCACGTGCACAAGTCCTTCGGCCGCCCCGGCGCCCGGACCCACGTCCTGGACGACATCACCCTCGACGTCGCCCCCGGCGAGTTCGTCACCCTGCTCGGCGCCTCCGGCTGCGGAAAGTCCACCCTGCTCAACCTGGTCGCCGGCCTCGACCGGCCCAGCGCCGGCACCATCGAGGTGCCCGGCGGCCGCCCCGCGCTGATGTTCCAGGAACACGCCCTGTTCCCCTGGCTCACCGCCGGCCGGAACATCGAACTCGCCCTCAAGCTGGCCGGCGTCCCCCGCCCCGAGCGCCGCACCGAGGCCGAACGCCTCCTCGAACTCGTCCGCCTCGCCGGCGCGTACGGCAAGCGCGTGCACGAGCTGTCCGGCGGCATGCGCCAGCGCGTCGCCATGGCCCGCGCCCTCGCCCAGGGCAGCCAGGTGCTGCTCATGGACGAGCCCTTCGCCGCCCTCGACGCCATCACCCGCGACGTCCTCCACGACGAGATCACCCGCATCTGGGCCGAACGGCAGCTGTCCGTCCTCTTCGTCACCCACAACGTCCGCGAGGCCGTCCGCCTCGCCCAGCGGGTCGTCCTGCTCTCCTCCCGCCCCGGCCGGGTCGCCCGCGAGTGGCACATCGACCTGCCGCAGCCGCGCCGCATCGAGTCCGCCGGCGTCGCCGACCTGTCCATCGAGATCACCGAAGAACTGCGTGGGGAGATCCGCCGCCATGGCCAGCACTGACACCACGCTCGCCAAGCCCACCGGGAGCGCGAGCGACACCGCCGACGTCGGCGCGGGCCTCGACGCCCTCGACGCCGTCACCACCCAGCGCGGATCCCTCGGCGAGGCGCTGCGCGGCAAGGCCCTGCCGCCGCTGATCGGCGTCCTCGTGGTGCTCGCGCTGTGGCAGGGGGCGTACAGCCTGCAGCTCACGTCCTCCTACAAGCTGCCCAGCCCGGCGGACGTGTGGCGCTCCGCCCAGGACCTCTGGTACCAGGGCACCCTGTTCTCGATCATCTGGACCAGCGTCTGGCGGGGCCTGTCCGGCTTCCTGCTCGCCGTGGTCATCGGCACCCCGATCGGGCTGGTCGTCGCCCGGGTCCGGCCGGTGCGCACCGCGATCGGGCCGGTCCTGCAGGGCCTGCAGTCGCTGCCCTCGGTGGCCTGGGTGCCCGCGGCCGTCATCTGGCTCGGCATCAACGACTCGATGATGTACGCGGTGATCCTGCTGGGTGCCGTCCCGTCGATCGCCAACGGGCTGGTGGCCGGCATCGACCAGGTGCCGCCGCTGTTCCTGCGGGCCGGACGCACCCTCGGCGCCACCGGCCTCACCGGGGCGCGCCACGTCCTCATCCCCGCGGCCCTGCCCGGCTACCTGGCCGGCCTCAAGCAGGGATGGGCGTTCTCCTGGCGCTCCCTGATGGCCGCCGAACTCGTCGCGTCCTCGCCCGACCTGGGCCGGGGACTCGGCCGCTTCCTGGAGGACCAGCGAGAGTTCTCCGACATGTCGGGCGTCCTGCTCGGCATCATCCTCATCCTCTTCGTCGGCATCGCCATCGAGCTGCTGGTGTTCACCCCGGTCGAGCGCCGGGTGCTGCGCAACCGCGGACTGCTGGCCGCGAGCAAGTGAGGCACCGCTGATGCCCGCCCTCCTCCTGATCGCCCACGGCAGCCGCGACCCGCGCCACGCCGCGACGGTGGCCGCGCTCGTGGAGGAGGTGCGGGCACGGCGGCCCGACGTCGAGGTCGCCACCGCGTACCTGGACCACTGCGCGCCACGGATCCCGCAGGTGGTGGGACGGCTGGCGGACGCGGTGGCGGTGCCGCTGCTGCTGAACCGGGCGTTCCACGCCAAGCACGACATCCCGGCCGCGCTGCGTGCCGCCGGCTCCCGGCTGCCGGTCGCGGACGTCCTCGGCCCCTCGCCGCTGCTGCTCGCGGCCCTGGACCGGCGGCTGGCCGAGGCCGGTCTGGCGGTCGGCTCGCCGGCGGTGCGGGCCCGTACCGGGGTCGTGCTGGCGGCAGCCGGCTCCTCCGATCCGGCCGCCGACGCGGCGACCCGCGCGGTCGCCGCCGAGTGGCGGCGCACCCGCGGCTGGGCCGGCGTCGAGGTCGCCTACGCCTCCGCGGCGGGCCCGCGCGTCCCCGACGCGCTCGCCGCCCTGCGCGCCGGCGGCGCCGGGCGCACCGCCGTCGCCCCGTACCTGCTGGCACCCGGGCTGCTGCCGGACCGCATCGCGGCCGCCGCCGGGGCCGCCGGGGCGGACGTCCTGGCCGGCGTCCTCGGCGCGTGCCCCGAGGTGGCCGCACTGCTCCTGGAACGCCACGCCCAGGCCCTGCGGACGGCGCAGGCCGCCCCGGCCCTCACCGCCTGAGCCTCACGAGGCCTTGCGGTGCTGGTACTCGGCGACCGCCGCGGTGATCACGCTGAGCGGCACCGGCTCGTCGGCGTCCGCGATGGCGGCCTCGATCCACTCCCGCATGATCGCCGTCCGTGACGGCGCGCGGGGGCTCGCGGGGGCGCGGGCGGCGCGGCGGGCCCTGGGGCGGCGGCCGTAGCATACGGCGGGGTACGGAGCATTCGGTGCGGCGCGGGGAGGGCATCATGACCAGGGGCCTGGCCCGCTGGATACCGGGGCTGGTCATCGGCACGGCGGTGCTGCACCTGCTGTTCGGCCTGTGGCGGCCCTACGCGTGGGGGGCGATCGTGCGGGACGGGGTGCTGGCCGCGGTGGTCGAGCCCGGTGCGGCCGGGCGCGCGTCCCCCGCTGCCGCGGTCGGGTTCACGCTGGGCGGGGCGGCCGTGGTGGTGCTCGGCCTGCTGGCCCGCCGCAGCCTCCGGGCCACCGGTGAACTGCCCGCCCTGATCGGCTGGTCGCTGATCGCGGTCGGCCTGCCGGTGTGCGTCGTCTGCTTTCCCGGCAACGGCGGCTGGATGCTGCTGGTGATCGGTGTGCTGGCCCTGGTGGCGGCCCGGAAACCGGGCCGCCACTGAGTCCGTCCAGCCGGGCGACGGAACGTACGGGCCTACCGGGATCGTCAGACCGGGAGGTTCCACTTCTGGTTGTCGGCGCCGTTGCAGTCCCAGATGCCCAGCTGGTTGCCGTTGGCGGTGGAGAAGCCGAGGTCGTCCAGGCAGCGGCCGGACTGCGGGTTGAGCAGCGAACCGTCACCGCGGGCCTGCCACTGCTGGGCGCCGGTGCCGTTGCAGTCGTAGATCTGCACCAGGGTGGCGTTGCCGGTGTTGCCACCGGAGACGTCCAGGCACTTGCCGAAGGCACGGATGGTGCCGTCGGTGCCGATCTTCCACTGCTGGTTGGCGTTGCCGAGGCAGTCCCAGATCTGGACCGGGGTGCCGTTGGAGTTGATGCCGCCGCGCACGTCCACGCACTTGCTCGCGTAGCCGGAGATCTGGCCGGTCGGGCCCGCCGGGACGGCGGGGCCGGAGACGATCCAGCCGGAGGTCGGCATCGCCGGCCACATGCACATCGCGGTGGCGGTGCCGTTGCCGGCGGCCCAGGCACCGTACGCCGCCGAGAAGACGGGGAACCCGTTGGCGCCGATGCTCTGGCAGCTGCCGGCGACGCGCCAGGTCTGGTTCGGGTCCATGCCCGAGCAGGTGCCGACGAAGCCGGTGCCGCTTCTGCCGACGGAACAGCTCGCGGCGGCCAGGGCGTCGGCGCCCGCCGCGGTCTGCGAACTCTGCGAGCTCTGAGAACTCTGGGAGCTCTGGGAGCTCTGGGAGCTCTGGGAGCTCTGGGAGCTCTGAGTGGCCCGCTCGGCGGCGTCGGCGGCCGGCGCGGTGAGTGCGGCGGCTCCGGTCAGCAGGGCGGTGGCGAACACGGCTGCGATACGGCGCATGGAAGGTCCTTCCGGGTCGTGGGATCACGTCGACCCACCGTCGGCGCGACCGTGGTGACGGTGCGTCGGATGTGTGGGCCGCGTGAAAGACTCGGGGGTGCGCGGTCGGCCGTCAACCGGCAGGTCACCGGCAGCTGCCGGGCATGGGCGCCCTGATCAGGGCCGTCGCTCCGAGCGGCAGTTTCGCCGGGCCTGCTCGACTCCCCGGCACCGGACAACCGAACGGGCCCGGAGAGCCGAACGGGCCCCCGCAGAACCGAGACGGGCCCGGAAAGCCGGACAGGCCCCGCACGCCCCCTGTCGTGGGGAGGTGCGGGGCCCGTTCGGTGCGGGTCGGACGGCCGTCAGTCGGCCTTGCGGCGCTGGCGGCCGGTGCCGTAGTTGGAGCCGGACTTGGAGCCGCTGCCGGGCTTGGCGCGGCCCGAGGAGCGGCCGATGAAGCCGGCCGCCTGCGGGCGCTCGCCCTGGGCGGCGCCGCCCATGCGCTGCTTGGGGCGGGGGCGGCGCGGGTTGCCGTTCATGTCGACGTCGGTGGGCAGCCCGGAGCGCTTGCCGGAGCGGCGGCGCGGGGAGCCGGACTTGGCCCCGGCGGGCTTGTCGGCGCCGGCCTGGGCCGCGGCGCCGGAGGCGGCCTGGTCCGCGGCGCCGGAGGCGGCCTGGTCCGCGGGGACCGGCACGGCCAGCGTCACCGGGACGCCGCTGGGCGTGCGGGCGCCGGTGATCCGGGCCAGGTCGGCGTCGCCCGGGCGGATCTTGGTGATGGTCGGGCGGATGCCGGCCACCGTCATCAGCCGGTTGACCTCGCGGCGCTGCTCGGGCAGCACCAGGGTGACGACCGTCCCGGACTCGCCGGCACGGGCGGTGCGGCCGCCGCGGTGCAGGTAGTCCTTGTGGTCGACCGGCGGGTCGACGTTGACGACCAGGTCCAGGCCGTCGATGTGGATGCCGCGGGCGGCGACGTTGGTGGCGATCAGCGCGGTGACGTGGCTGTCCCGGAACTGGTCGAGGACCCGGTTGCGCTGCGGCTGGGACTTGCCGCCGTGCAGGGCGGCGGCCTTCACGCCGTTGGCGAGCAGCTGCTTGGCCAGCCGGTCGGCGCCGTGCTTGGTGTGCACGAACATGATGACGCGGCCGTCGCGGGAGGCGATGTGCGCGGTGGCGGAGGCCTTGTCGGCGGGCTCCAGCTGGAGGACGTGGTGGTCCATCGTGGTGACCGCGCCGGCCGAGGGGTCGACGGAGTGGGTGACCGGGTCGGTCAGGAAGCGCTTGACCAGCCGGTCGACGTTGCGGTCCAGGGTGGCGGAGAACAGCATCCGCTGCCCGCCCTCGGCGACCTGCTCCAGGAGCTTGCTGACCTGCGGCAGGAAGCCCATGTCGGCCATCTGGTCGGCCTCGTCGAGGACCGTGATCTCGACGTCGGAGAGCTTGACGTCACCGCGCCCGATCAGGTCGTCGAGCCGGCCGGGGGTGGCCACCAGCACCTCGGTGCCGCGGCGCACCGCGTTGGACTGCCGCCCGATCGACATGCCGCCGACGACGGTGGTGATCCGCAGGTTGACGGCGGTGGCGTACGGGGTGAGCGCCTCGGTGACCTGCTGGGCCAGCTCGCGGGTGGGCACCAGGACGAGCGCCAGCGGGTGCCGGGGGTCGGCGCGGCGCCCGGCGGTACGGGCGAGCAGCGGCAGGCCGAAGGCCAGGGTCTTGCCGGAGCCGGTGCGGCCGCGGCCGAGCACGTCGCGCCCGGCGATCGAGTCGGGCAGCGTGGCGGCCTGGATCGGGAAGGGCTCGGTGACGCCCTGGCGGGTGAGCGCGGAGAGGATCGCCTTGGGCAGTTCCAGCTCGGCGAAGGACGCCGCCGGGGGCCGGGCCGGGGTGCCCTGGACCACGGTGAAGTCGGCGGCCTCGGGGGTGGCGGCGGGGCGGTTCTGCCGGGGGGCGCCGGCGCGGCTGCGCGGCTTGCGCCGGCCGTCGCCGGAGGCGGTGCCGGCGGTGCGGCGGGCCTGGTCGGAGTTGCGGGGGCCGCGGTCGCGCGGCGGGCGGGCAGGGTTGGTCACGGGATCTCCGTCCGTCGGTCTACAGCCCGGTCGGCGGGCTGGGTCGGCCGTCGGAAGGGAAAGTGCGCCGCCCCGGCCGTACGGCGGCATGAGCGGGGGCCCGCACCATGGGTGCGGGCCCCGCTTCGCGATGATCGCGAGTCAGCGTGGGAGCCGACGTCAGCCGATGATCTGGATGTTCTCGGCCTGCGGGCCCTTCTGGCCCTGGGTGACGTCGAACTCGACCTTCTGGCCCTCGAACAGCTCACGGAAGCCCTGAGCCTGGATGTTCGAGTAGTGGGCGAACACGTCGGCGCCGCCGCCATCCTGCTCGATGAAGCCGAAGCCCTTTTCGCTGTTGAACCACTTCACGGTGCCGGTAGCCATAACCGTCTCCTCTAACTGGGGCATCAGGGATCCACACCTCGTGGATCCCCAAGTAGCCGCGATCCCCATCCGGAGACTGAAACACCGGACAAAACAAATGCGCCTGGCGGTTGGAACCAGCAGGCGCACACCACGTTCATGGGAACCAAAACTGCAACTGCTTCGACTGTAGCACGGTGGAACCGGGGTTGACCGGGGATTTTCTGCCCGGGAGATCACGTTTGGCGGCCCGGGGAAAGGGGCAGGCGGCGCCCCGCCGAAGCGGGACGCCGCCTGCCCGTACCGACCCGTCCGGGTCAGTGCCGACCGGCCGGTTCCGGCACGCCGTGGGCGTCGGTCAACGGGGCCGGGCCCTGGCCGTGGCCGGGGTCGGCGCCGTGGCCGGGCCACCAGGCCTTGTTGCCGATCAGCGCGGTGAGCGCCGGCGTGAAGAACATCGCCATCACGAAGGCCGCCAGGATGATGCCGAAGGCCATCGCGAAGCCGAACTCCAGCATGAAGACGTTGCCCGCGAGCATGAAGGTCGCGAAGGACGCCGCCAGGATGAAACCGGCCGCCGCGACGGTCGGGCCGCCGTGGTGCAGCGCCTCGCGCGCCGCATCACGCGGGCTGCGACCCTCCCGGGCCTCCTCGCGGAGGCGGGCGATGATCAGGATGTTGTAGTCGGTGCCGATCGCCACCACGAACAGGTAGATGAGGATCGGCAGCATGAACATCAGACCGGTCTCCCCGCCGATGTTCTGGAAGAGCAGCGTGGTGGCGCCGAGGGTGGCGGTGAAGCCGAGGCCGACCGAGGCCATCAGGTACCAGGGGGCTACCACGCTCCGCAGCTGCAGGGCGAGGATGAGCAGAATCAGCAGACCCGCGATCGGGAAGACCAGCTTGTAGTCATGGGTCATCGCGAGGTTGATGTCCTTGTAGACGGCGGTCAGGCCGCCGACCTTCGCCGCGGTCCCGGCCGGTGCCTGGCCGTGCGCGACCTCCCGGAGCTGCCCGAGCGTGTCGATCGCCTCGTTGCTGTCCGGCTTGTGCGTGAGCATGACGGTGAAGTCGGCCGTCACGC
The DNA here is from genome assembly GCF_055580145.1 of Kitasatospora sp. NPDC032121. NCBI lineage: Bacteria > Bacillati > Actinomycetota > Actinomycetes > Kitasatosporales > Streptomycetaceae > Kitasatospora > Kitasatospora sp. NPDC032121. Next base: position 566,705 of record NZ_JBVILX010000001.1, read on the forward strand.
CGTCCGCGCTGAGCTGGGGCTTCGGCGCGGCCTGGGCCACTCCGGACACCCCGCCGAGCTTGGCGGCGTAGGACTCGAACGCACCCGGGTCGAGCTTGGCACCGCTGGTGCTGGTCAGGAAGACGTGGGTCGGGTCGGCCGCACCGGCGGAGAAGCCGTTGATCATCTTGTCCTGGACGACCATCGACTCCTTCTCCTTGGGCATGGAACTGCCCGCCAGGTCGAAGGTGCCGTTGTAGCTCAGGGCGCCGGCGGACAGCGCCAGCAACACGGCGCCGGACGCGAGCGCGACCGCCGCCGGGCGCTTCTGCACCATCCGGCCGAGCGCGGCGAAGCGCGCGTCGTTCGGCTCCCGCATCCACTTCTTGCCGGGCCAGAACACGGCACGGGCCGGGATGACCGCGAGCAGGGCGGGGGCCAGGGTGAGCGAGGCGAAGGCGGTGACCACCACGGCGATGGCCAGCGCGGGGCCGAGGGCCTTGAACATGCCCAGGCTGGAGAGGATCAGCACGGCGAACGCGACGGTGACCGCACCGGCGGCCGAGGCGATCGCCTCGCCGACCCGCCCGACCGCGTTGGCCACGGCCTCCTTGCGGTCGTCACCGGCCCGCAGTCGCTCACGGTAGCGGAACGCCAGGAAGAGGAAGTAGTCCGTACCGACGCCGAGCACGACGACGATCAGGATCGCCGAGAGTATCGGGGTGGTCTCGAGGCCGAAGGCCTTGGTGGCGTAGTTGATCAGGCCGTTCGAGGTCGGCATGGCGACCACGAGCGAGACCAGCAGCGGCAGGATGCCGGCCAGGATGCTGCGGAAGATGATCCCGACGATGATCGCGACCAGGACGATCGTCGCCATCCCGATGAGGGCGTCGGCCGAGCCGGAGGCCTCCTGCTGGTCCAGCGACTGCGCGGCGGCGCCACCGAGCTGGAACTTGACGTCGGTCCCCGCGGCGAGCGCCTTGCCCTCCTCGCGGAGGTGCTTGGCGACGTCGCCGAACGCCTTGGGGTCCTGCTGCTTGGCCTTGTCGATGGCTATCGGCGCGAGCGCGTACTTGCCGTCCTTGGACGTGGTCTGCTCGCCGACCGGGATGATCTTCTCGACCGCCTCGATCTTCTTGTCCGTCAGACCCTGGACGATCTTGGCCATCGCCGCCTTGTCGGCGTCGTTCAGCGCGCCGCCGTCGTTGCGCTCGAAGAGTGCCAGCGCGGAGGGCGTGAAGCTGGCCGGGAAGGCCTCTGCCTGGAGCTGCGCCGCCTGGATGGACTCGTAGTGCTTGGGCAGGAACGCGGACTCGTCCGTCTGCGAGGTGACCTTCGGCGCCGTCGCGACGATGGCGATCATCGCGACGACCCATGCGGCGATCACCCACCACGCACGGCGAACGACGAATTGTCCTAGTCGGTGGAACATGCTCGTGATGCCTCCTGGGCATGGTTCACCGCAGCCCTCGGGGGACGGGTTTCGGGGCGACGGCAAGGCCGGCTCGGGAACGCCCGCGGACGCTCCCTTGCCGGTCGGCAGGTAAGTGGATCTGGGGCATCATCCTACGAGCACTTGCTTGCCGCCCGGCAAGGAGCCCCCGCGTGCTTCAACCCCCGTCGGGCCGCCACGAAGCGGCCCCGCCCAGTTTCTCCCGGACGCGGGCCCGTTGACCTCGTACTGCGGGTGGAGACTTCTCCCCCTCAGGGTGGAGGTGGATCCCCTACCCCTCAGGAGGAGATCTCGGGGTCCGGGGGTAGGGAAAACCCCACCCGGCCCCCGAGGAGAGCACCAGGAAGAGGCCACCCGCCAGCCGGATTAACCGTCAACCCCCGCTTCCCTACTGTCGATCGGGACGCCGGACCGCAGTCGGCGCACCGCGATCGGCGGCTCCCGCGACCCGGGGCCGCCGCCGCTCCCGTCCGGCGACGACCGCCGAATCTCCCAGGGGGGAAGAACCACCGTGAAGCCCGTGAAGCCCAGACTCGGCCTGGCGGCGGCGATGGGCGCCTGGAGCGCCCGGCACCGCAGGACGGCCGTGTTCGGCTGGCTGCTGTTCGTCGTCCTGACCGCCGTCCTCGGCGGCCTGCACGGCAGTACGAAGATCACCGAAGCCGAGCAGGTCCCCGGGCAGGTCTCCCGGGCCGCGCGGATCCTCGACGAGGCCGGCCTGAAGAGCCCGGCCGGCGAGACCGTGCTGGTCCAGAGCGCCACCCGCGGCGCCGACGACCCGGAGTTCCGCGCCGTCGTCGCCCAGGTGGTCGCCGCCGTCAACGGCACCGGCGAGGCCGCCGAGGTCCACTCGCCGTACGACACCAAGGCGGTCTCCGCGGACGGCCACTCCGCGCTGGTGACGCTGACCCTCAAGGGTGACGCCACCGAGGCCGTGGACCACGTCCAGCCGGTGCTGGACGCGGTGGCCGGCGTGCAGAAGCGCAACCCCGGCCTGACCGTGGTCCAGCTCGGCGACGCCAGCTCCGGCAAGTGGGTGCAGGACCAGCTCACGAACGACTTCGCCCGCGCCGAGTGGACGGCCGTGCCGCTCGCCCTCGGCATCCTGCTGGTCGCCTTCGGCGCGCTGGTCGCCGCCGTGCTGCCGGTGGTGCTGGCGCTCACCGCCTTCGTCGCCGCCGCCGGACTGGTCGCGCTCGGCAGCGGGTTCCTGCACACCAGCGGCGACGCCAGCTCGGTGATGCTGCTGGTCGGCCTCGCCGTCGGCGTCGACTACTGCCTGTTCTACCTGCGCCGCGAACGCGAGGAGCGGGCCGCCGGACGCGACGCCGCCACCGCGCTGGCCGTGGCCGCCGCCACCAGCGGCAGGGCGGTGCTGGTCTCCGGCATCACCGTGGTCGTCGCCATGGCCGGCATGTTCCTCACCGGGATCTCCACCTTCAAGGCGATGGCCTTCGCCACCATCGTGGTCGTGATCACCGCCGTGCTCGGCTCGCTCACCGTGCTGCCCGCGCTGCTGTCGCTGCTCGGCGACCGGGTCGAGAAGGGCCGGGTGCCGTTCCTCGCCAAGCTGCGCCGCCAGGACACCGGACAGGACGGCGGACGGTTCTGGAACGCGGTGCTGACCCCGGTGCTGCGCCGCCCGCTGGCCGCCACCGTGCTCGCCTGCGCCTTCCTGCTGGCCCTGGCCGCACCGCTGCTCACCATGCACACCGCCAAGCTGACCTTCCAGCAGCAGCTGCCCAGGGGCAACGCCCTGGTCGCCGCCTCGCAGAAGATCGAGGCCGCCTTCCCCGGCAGCCCCGCCCCCGCCACCGTGGTGATCAGGGCCGCCGACATCGACTCCCCCGCGATGACCGCCGCGATCGCCGAGCTCCAGGCCAGGGCGCTGGCCGGCGGGCGGATGCACGGCCCGGTGGAGGTCGCCGTGCACGCCGACCGGAACGTGGCCGTCGTCAGCATCCCGCTCAACGGCAGCGGCAACGACGCCACCAGCAACGACGCCCTGAAGAGCCTGCGCGAGGACCTGCTGCCCGCCACCGTGCTCAAGGTGCCCGGCACCGAGGCGCCGGTCACCGGCCAGACCGCCGCCTCGTACGACTTCAACCGGAAGATGACCGGCTCGATGCCGCTGGTCTTCGGCTTCGTCGTCGCCTTCGCCTTCCTGCTGATGCTCACCTCGTTCCGTTCCCCGGTCGTCGCGGCCACCGCCGTGGTGCTCAACCTGCTCTCGGTGGGCGCCGCCTACGGGGTGCTGACGCTGGTCTTCCAGCACGGCATGGGCGCCTCGCTGCTGGGCACCGCCGGGGTCGGCGCGGTGGAGTCCTGGGTGCCGCTGTTCCTCTTCGTGATCCTCTTCGGGCTCTCGATGGACTACCACGTGTTCGTGGTCTCCCGGATCAAGGAGGGCCGTGACCGCGGCCTGCCGACCCGGGCCGCCGTCGCCCACGGCATCCGCTCCACGGCCGGGGTGGTCACCAGCGCCGCGGTGATCATGGTGGGGGTGTTCTCGGTCTTCGGCTCGCTGTCCATGCAGGTGATGAAGCAGATGGGCGTGGGCCTGGCGGTCGCGGTGCTGATCGACGCCACGGTGATCCGCGCGGTGCTGCTGCCCTCGGTGATGACGCTGCTGGGCGAGCGCAACTGGTACCTGCCGCGCTGGCTGCACTGGCTGCCGGACCTCTCGCACGGCGAGTCCGTCCCGCCGCTCGGCGCCGACGGGGCCGCGCCGCCCGCCCGGCCGGCCGCCGCCGCCACGGAGGGGGCGCGCCACCGCCGGGCCGGGGTCTGAGCCCCCGCCGGAACGCCCCGACGCCGGGTCCCGCAACGCGCGGGGCCCGGTGTCCGTGCGTCATGATGATCACCGTCCGGGATCCTCCGGACGAACGTCGGCGGAACGGAACCAGTCATGATCCCCTTCGACGAGGGCCGCGCCCGGCTGCTGCTCGCCCAGGCCTGCGAGTCGGCCGGACTGGCCGCCCCCGACGGGGCCACGCTGCTCGCGCTCGGCGAGAACGCCGTCTTCGACCTCGGCGTCCCGGCCGTGGTCGCCAAGGTCGGCCGCGGCCCCGAGCTGTACGACCGGGCGCACCGCGAGCTGGCCCTCGCCCACTGGCTGGCCGGGCAGGACGTGCCGGTGGTCCGCCCGTACGACGCGGTGGCGCCCGAGCCGCAGCTCGCCGACGGCCACCCGGTCACCTTCTGGCACCGGCTCGCGCCCGCCGTCCGGCCCGCCCGCCCGGTCGACCTCGCCCCGCTGCTGCGCGCCCTGCACCGGCTGCCGCTGCCGCCCTTCACGCTCGGCCGGCGCGACCTGCTGGCCCCGGTCGAACGCTGGCTGGCCTCCGCCGAGGGCCACGTCGACCCGGCGGACGTCGCCTTCCTGCGCCACCGCCGGGACGCCTTCGAGGCCGCCCTGCCGGACCTCGTCCCACAGCTGCACCCCGGGGTGATCCACGGCGACGCGCTGCCGCGCAACGTCCACATCGGCCCCGAAGGCCCGGTGCTGCTCGACCTGGAGTTCATGGCGAACGACCTGCGCGAGCACGACCTGGTGGTCCTCGCGCTCAGCCAGGACCGGTACGGCGTGCCCGCCGAGGAGTACCGGGCGTTCACCGAGGCGTACGGGTGGGACGTGCGCGAGTGGCCCGGCTTCACGGTGCTGCGCGGCGCCCGGGAGACCGCCAGCGCCTCCTGGGTGGCGCAGCAGGCGGCCAGCAACCCGGCCGCGCTGAAGGAGTTCCGGCGCCGGGTGGACTCGCTGCGGGACGGGGCCGCGGAGGTGCGCTGGTACCCGTTCTGACGGCCCTCCCGTTACCCGTGGCGGGGCGGCTGTGCCACCGGGGCGGGTGTGAGAAGACTCTTACGGCGGTCCGGTCCGGTCCGCAACCGAGGAACGTACGATCGGCGTCCTGTCGGACAGTCGTCCTGACCCGAGAGATCGGCACCGTACTCGCACCTCAGGAGCCGCCGCCATGCACCGGACCGCCCGCCGCCGCCCCTTCGCCCCGACCCGACCGTCCCGCTCCCGGCGCCGGCTGCTGGCGGGCTGTGCGGCGCTGGCCGCCGCCCTGGGGCTGGCCGCGTGCGGGACGGCCGACAAGGCGCCCCAGGCGGCGCCGAGCGCCGCCGCGGCCGGGACGCCGTCCCCGGACGCCGCCCGGCCGAGCGGGACGGCGGCGACCACCATCGCGCCGGCACCCGGCTCGGACGCCGCGCCGCCGGTCTCCCCTGCGGCCCCCTCCGCGCCCGCCTCCGCCCCGTCGGCGCCGGCGAAGCCGAACCCGCCCGCGGCCACGGGCTCCCCGGTGTCCACCGCGCCCGCCACGCCGGCCGCCACCCCGACCGCACCGGCCGCCGACCCGTCCTCGCCCGCCGCGCCGCCCCCGCACACCGGGGCGGGCACCGTGATCGGCTCCACCGCCTCCGGCGGCCGCACCGTGGCACTCACCTTCGACGACGGCCCCGGCCCGGCCACCGGTCAGATCCTCGACCTGCTGGCCCAGTACCACGTCAAGGCCACCTTCTGCGAGATCGGCCAGAACGCCGCCGCCAACCCGGCCATGGTCAAGCGCGTCCTGGCCGCCGGGCACCGGCTCTGCGACCACAGCGTCCACCACCCGCAGCCGTTCGCGAAGCTCCCGCACGACAAGGCCGTGCAAGAGATCACCGCCGCCCGGGACATGATCGTCCAGGCGGGCGGCCCCGGCACCGAGGTCGGCTGGTTCCGCGCCCCGGGCGGCGGCTTCAACGCCGACAACGAGCAGATCACCGCGAGCCTGGGGATGTCCTCGCTCGGCTGGTCCGTCGACCCGCGCGACTGGGCGCGGCCGGGGACGCCGGCGATCGTCTCGGCCGTGCAGAAGCAGCTCAAGCCCGGCGGCGTCATCCTGATGCACGACGGGGGCGGCGACCGCAGCCAGACCGTGGCCGCGCTCAAGCAGCTGCTGCCCTGGCTGGTCGCCCAGGGCTACACCTTCGACTTCCCGGCCGCGTAAGGCCGTCGGGGCCCGGCGCGGCGCAAGCCCGGCTCGGCGGCCATCGGGCCGAACCAGGGCTCGACCTCGGCGGCGAGCGCGAGGAAGCCGGGCGGGGCCGCGGGGCGGGCGGGGCGTACCGGGCGGGCGTCCGTCACCGGGCGGGCCAGCGCGGGTCGATCACCGCCTGCGGGTCCTTGCCGCGTCGTAGCCAGGCCTGGAGGCCCTCGGCCCACTGCCGGTACCAGTCGATCTGCCGCCGGTGCAGCTCGGCCGGGTCCAGCGCGCCGACCTCGTTCGGGTAGCGGCCGGCCAGCGCGACGGCGACCCGGACGGCGGCCAGCGCGTCGCTGCCCGCCTCGTGGGCGTCCGTCAGCTCCACCCCGTACAGCTCGCAGACCCGCTGCAGGGTGCGCGAGCCCTTGCGGTACTTGTCCACGGCGCGGTCGATCACCAGCGCGTCCAGCACCGGCCCGACGGGGCGGCCCAGGCGCTCGGCGAGCGTCGCCAGCCCGTGCCGGCGCAGCTCGGCGTCGAGCAGCGACAGGTCGAACGGCGCGTTGAACGCCACCACCGGCCGCCCGTCGGCGATCCGCTCGCACAGCGCGGCGGCTATCTCCTCCACCGCTTCCTTCGCCGGTCTGCCCTTGCTCCGCGCCACCTCGTCCCCGATCCCGTGGATCGCCTCCGCCTCGGCGGGTATCGGCACCCCGGGGTCGAGCAGCCAGTGCGCGGTGCCCACCAGGGCGGCCCCGACGGTGTCCACGAGTGCGGCCGTGACGATGCGGTCCACGGCCGGGTCGGTGCCCGTGGTCTCCAGGTCGAAGCCGACCAGTGGCTGCTGCCACCAGCTCATCAGGTGTGTCCTTCCGTCCTGCCTCTCGAAACAGCCCCTATCATCACCCGCCCCACCGACAGCCCGACCCACGGGGAGCCCGATCACGGGCCCGCCCGCCCTGCGCTGTTCCTCGGACCGGGGCGAAGGAGCCGACCATGAGCGCCGCCTCGGCGTCATCACCGTCGCGAGGTCCGGGCAGGCGTCGATGCCACGCCCGATCCACTGCGCCGGGCCGTGCTCGAGCGGGTCCTCGACGGTGTGCGAGCCGGATACCGGGGCCGGATCGCCGACATCGGCGAAGGGAGGCCGCGGCGTACCTCGCCGTCCACCGCCGACTCAAGAGCGCAGGGACCTCGGGTGTGGCGGGGCGCAGGCTCCAGTCGGGTTCGCTGTTCACGGCCGCGGTCCGGAGGCGGCGCGACCGCCCCGACCAGCGCCTCATTCGAGGGTGCGCGGCTCAGGAGACGGGCCGGGAGTCGGCCCAGACGCCCTCGAACTCCTCGCGGTAGACCTCCAGCAGTCCGGGTTCGGTGCCGCCGGGCTGCTGGCCGGCGCCGCCGCGCAGCACCAGGGCCGGGGACTCCATGCCGCGGGCGCGGCGCAGGTAGGGCTGGACGACGCCGAGGTCGCGGCCCTGCCGTCGGCCGCCGGCCTGGCCGGCGGTGCGGGGGCCCTCGACGAGGTAGGCGGTGAAGCGCGGGGTCTCGTCGAAGACCCGGATCTCGAAGCCGCCCTGGTCCCGCAACCGGGCCCGCACCCGTCGCACGTGCATGATGTTCATCTCGATGGAGCGGGACAACTCGCTGCGGCTGAGGCCGAGTTCGCGTTCGCGGCGGCGCACCGCGCTGCTCGCCGGGTTGAGGAAGAGCAGCCGTACCCGGCAGCCCTCGCCGGCCAGGCGCACCAGGCGCTTGCCGGTGTAGTTCTGGCAGAGCATGCCGAGGCCGATGCCGAGCGCGTCCAGGCGCCGGGCGCCGTCCAGCAGGTCCTCGACGGGCAGGTCGCGCTGGAGCCGGACCCGGTCGGCGTGCACGGCGACGACGTCGGCGTACCGGCCGGCCACCAGGGACTCGACCACGTCGGCGGGCACCCCGCCGGCGCCGCCGTCCAGCACGGCCAGCAGTCGGGCGGCGGCCCGTTCGGTCTGGGCGAGCACGGTCTGGGTGAGCGCCCGGTTGCGGGAGACCACGTGCCGGGCCACTTCCAGTTCGTCCAGCGCCAGTTCGATCTCGCGCCGGTCGGCCAGGTACGGCTCGAAGCAGGGCCAGTGCTGCACCATCAGTTCGCGCAGCTGGGGCAGGGTGAGGAAGACCAGCGGGTCGTCGTCGGCCGGGTCGAGGAGGTAGCCCTTGCGGCGGCTGACCTCGCGGACGGCTCCGGCCCGGTGCGCCCATTCCTCGCCGGCCGGCCCGGCGGCGGCGGTGACCCAGTCCTCGCCGTGGGCGGGGGCGTAGATCGGGTGCAGCACCTCGTCGACCAGGGCGCGCAGCCGCTGTTCGACGAGGTTGAGCCAGACGTAGGCGCGGCCGGACAGCCGGACCCGCTGGTAGGCGTCCTCCCATTCGCCGGCCGACCAGGCCAGGGCGGGCACCTCGACCGGGCCGCCCTGGGCGGGCACCAGGGCCCGGCCGGTCAGGGTGGGGCGCATGACGACCGTGGGCGCCTCGCTGCGGGCCGCGCCCCGGCCGGGGCCGTCGGCGGGGAACACCATGCGCCACCTCGTCTGGTCTGCTGCGGCCGGCCCCCGCGGGCGCGGGGGCCGCTGACTCCCTGTGACTTCCTGGAGGCCCGCCCACGCGGCCGGACGATCAAGGGTACTGCCCGGCGCGAGCCGCTCGCAGCCGGATGCCCGGGGGGCTCCCCCGCACCACCGGGCGCATTCTTCACACGAATGCCCGGTGGGCGCTCGTTCGGCCCAACCCGGGCCGGATGTCCCGGCCGCCGGGGACGGGCTCGGGGAGTATGCGCTGTGCCGCCCGTCGCGGCCGCTGTGCCGTGCGTCACGGCGCCCGGTCGCGCACATGCCCGGCCGCCCGGCCGGGAAGAGAGCGTCCGGTCCGGGCAGGCGATCCGGATCGCCCTCGGATCACGTGCCAGTTTCCGTCGCCAGGAAGGAAGTTGAGGAGTCATGCAGGTCTGGCCCGGTACGCCCTACCCGCTCGGCGCCACCTACGACGGGGCCGGCACCAACTTCGCGGTGTTCTCCGAGAGCGCCGACCGGATCGAGCTGTGCCTGATCGCCGAGGACGGCTCCGAGACGGCCGTCGAACTGCGCGAGACGGACGCCTTCGTACGGCACGCCTACCTTCCGGGCGTCCAGCCCGGCCAGCGCTACGGCTTCCGCGTGCACGGTCCGTACAACCCGGGCCTGGGCCAGCGGCACAACAGTGCCAAGCTGCTCCTGGACCCGTACGCCAAGGCGATGAGCGGGCACATCGACTGGGACGAGTCGGTCTACGGTTACCACTTCGGCGCCCCCGAGCGCCGCAACGACCTGGACTCCGCCCCGCACACGATGCACTCGGTGGTCATCAACCCGTACTTCGACTGGGGCACCGACCGCCCGCCGCGCACCGACTACCACCGCACCGTCATCTACGAGGCCCACGTCAAGGGCCTCACCCGGCTGCACCCGGGCATCCCCGAGGAGATCCGCGGGACGTACGCGGGCCTGGCCCACCCGGCGGTGATCGAGCACCTGGCCAAGCTCGGCATCACCGCGATCGAGCTGATGCCGGTGCACCAGTTCGTCCGTGACCACCGGCTGCGGGACCTCGGCCTGGCCAACTACTGGGGCTACAACACCGTCGGCTTCTTCGCCCCGCACTCCTCCTACTCCTCCACCGGCGACCGCGGCCAGCAGGTGCAGGAGTTCAAGTCCATGGTCAAGGCGCTGCACGCGGCCGGGATCGAGGTGATCCTGGACGTCGTCTACAACCACACCGCCGAGGGCAACCACCTGGGGCCGACGCTGTCGCTGCGCGGCCTGGACAACGTCTCCTACTACCGCCTCGCCCGGGACCAGCGCTTCTACGAGGACACCACCGGCACCGGCAACAGCCTGCTGATGCGCAGCCCGCACGTGCTCCAGCTGATCATGGACTCGCTGCGCTACTGGGTGACCGAGATGCACGTGGACGGCTTCCGCTTCGACCTCGCCGCCACCCTCGCCCGGCAGTTCCACGAGGTGGACCGGCTGTCCTCCTTCTTCGACCTGGTCCAGCAGGACCCGGTGGTCTCCCAGGCCAAGCTGATCGCCGAGCCCTGGGACCTCGGCGAGGGCGGCTACCAGGTGGGCAACTTCCCGCCGCTGTGGACGGAGTGGAACGGCATGTACCGGGACACCGTGCGGGACCTGTGGCGCGGCGAGAACGCCACCCTCGCCGAGTTCGGCTCCCGGCTCACCGGCTCCTCCGACCTGTACCAGGACGACGGCCGCCGCCCGATCGCCTCGATCAACTTCGTGACCTGCCACGACGGTTTCACCCTGCGCGACCTGGTCTCGTACAACGAGAAGCACAACCAGGCCAACGGCGAGGACAACCGGGACGGCGAGTCCTTCAACCGCTCCTGGAACTGCGGTGTCGAGGGCCCCAGCGCCGACCCGGCCGTCGAGGAGCTGCGGGAGCGCCAGCAGCGGAACTTCATCGCCACCCTGATGCTCTCCCAGGGCGTGCCGATGCTCTCGCACGGCGACGAGCTCGGCCGCACCCAGCTGGGCAACAACAACGCCTACTGCCAGGACAACGAGCTCACCTGGGTGCACTGGCCCGAGGGCGACGGGCCGCAGGCGCGGCTGCTGGAGTTCACCCAGGGGATGATCTGGCTGCGCCGCGACCACCCGGTGTTCCGGCGGCGGCGGTTCTTCCACGGCCGGCCGGTGTCCGCCTCCGGCGGCTTCGACGACCTCACCGACATCGCCTGGTTCACCCCGACCGGGGAGGAGATGACCAAGCGCAACTGGGGCGCCAGCCACGCCAAGTCGCTGACCGTCTTCCTCAACGGCTACGCGATCTCCGAGCCGGACCGGCGCGGCGGGCGGATCGTCGACGACTCCTTCCTGCTGATGTTCAACGCCCACTTCGAGCCGCTGGAGTTCACCGTGCCCGCCGACCACGGGCAGGAGTGGCAGGTCGTGGTCGACACCGCCCGGCCCCGGCTGCCCGCCCCCGGCACCGGCGCGCGGGTCAAGGCCGGGGACCGCCTGTGGCTGACCGACCGCTCGCTGATGGTGCTGCAACGGCCCGCGTAGCCGGCGCGCGCAGGCGGTACCCGAAGGCGGTCCTCGAAGCGGGTCCTCGCAGGCGGTGCCCGGCCGTTCCCCGGGAGCGGCGCGGCCCTTCGGACGGCCGGATAGGTCACCTGTTCGGGTCAGCAGCGGGTCTTGGCGGCGCCCTCCCCCGGGTACCTATGGAGCTATGACCCCCGCCGCCGAGCCCGCGCAGCCCCGCCCGGCCGCCGCCGTCCCCTCGTCGTCGTACCGCCTCCAGCTCCAGCCCGGCTTCACCCTCCGCGACGCCACCGCCGCCGTCCCCTACCTGGCCGCCCTCGGCGTCTCCCACCTGCACCTCTCCCCGCTGCTGGAGGCCGTCCCCGGCTCCACCCACGGGTACGACACCGTCGACCACACCCGGATCAGCGAGCAGCTCGGCGGGGAGCCGGCGCTGCGCGAGCTGGCCGCCGCCGCGCACCGCCACGGCCTGCGGCTGATCGCCGACGTGGTGCCCAACCACATGGCCGTGCCCGCCCCCGAGCGGCTCAACCGGCCGCTGTGGCAGGTGCTGCGCGACGGGCCCGACTCGCCGTACGCGCGCTGGTTCGACATCGACTGGACGGCCCAGGCGGGCCCCGTCGACGCCCCCGGGCGCGGGCGGGTGCTGCTGCCGCTGCTCGGCGACCGGCTCGGCGCGGTGCTGGACCAGCTCACCGTGGACGCCGGGGTGCTGCGCTACCACCGGCACGAGCTGCCGCTGCGCCCCGGCACCGAGGAGCTGCCGCTGCCGGAGCTGCTCGCCCGCCAGTGGTACCGGCTGGCCTGGTGGCGGCTGGCCCGCACCGAGCTCAACTACCGGCGCTTCTTCACCGTCAACGAGCTGATCGCGCTGCGCGCCGAGGACCCGGAGGTGTTCGCCGCCACCCACGCCGTCCTCCTCGGGCTGCACGCCGACGGCGTCCTGGACGGCTTCCGGATCGACCACCCGGACGGGCTCGCCGACCCGCGCGGCTACCTGGAGCGCCTGGCGGCGGCCACCGGCGGGGCGTACGTCGTGGTCGAGAAGATCCTCACCGGCGAGGAGCGGCTCCCCGCGGACTGGCCGGTGGCCGGCACCACCGGCTACGACGCGCTGCGCCGGATCGACGGCGTGCTCATCGACCACGCGGGTGCCTGCCGCCTCGCCGGGGCGTACGAGTCCTTCCTGCACGGCGGGCCGGTCCGAGACCTCTGTGCCGACCCGCACCCCGCGATCGCCGAGGCCCGGCGCGGGCGCGCCGACATGGCCGGGCCGGACGGCGAGCTCGCCGCCGAGGTCGAGCGGCTGGTGCGGATCGCGCTGCGGATCGGCGCGGCCGAGCCCGCGCACGCCGACCACGCGCCCAGGCAGCTGCGCGCGGCGCTCGGCCGGCTGCTCACCGGCTACCCGGCGTACCGGCCGTACGCCCGGCCCGGCGAGGCGCCGTCGACGGCGTCGGTGGAGCAGCTGCGGGCGGCCCTGGACGGCTCCGCCGACCCGACCGACCGGCTGGTGGCCGCGCTCGCGCTCGGCGAGCTGGGCCGCGGCGCCGACAAGGACGAGTTCTGCGCGCGCTTCGCCCAGACCGCCGCCGCGGTGGCCGCCAAGGGCGTCGAGGACACCGCCTTCTACCGCTGGAACGCCCTGCCGGGCCTCAACGAGGTCGGCGGCGAGCCCGCCCGGCCCGGGCTGCACCCGGCGGAGTTCCACGACTGGTGCCGCTACCTGGAGGGCACCTGGCCGCACAGCATGACGGCGCTCTCCACCCACGACACCAAGCGCAGCGCCGACGCCCGGGCCCGCCTCGCCGTGCTCGCCGAGCGGCCGGACGCCTGGGCCGCCGAGGCCGCCGCGTGGTCCACCGCCGCGGGCCCCGGCTTCGACCGGGACGCCGACTGGCTGCTCTGGCACACCCTGGTCGCCGCCTGGCCGATCGACCCGGACCGGCTGGTCGCCGCCCTGCTCAAGGCCGCCCGGGAGGCCAAGCTGCACACCTCCTGGACCAGCCCCGACCCCGGCTACGAGCGGGCCCTGGAGCAGCGCGCCCGCTCCGTCCACGGCAACCCCGGGCTGCTGCCCAGGATCGAGGGCGCCGTGCACGCCCTCGCCCCGTACGCCCGCGCCAACACCCTCGCCGCCGCGCTGCTGCACCTCACCGTGCCGGGCGTGCCGGACCTCTACCAGGGCAGCGAGGAGCCGCTGTACACCCTGGTGGACCCGGACAACCGGGGCGTGGTGGACTTCGGGGCGCTCGCCGTGCGGCTGACCGACGCGGCCGCGCCGCGCCCCGGCGACCTCGCCCGGGAGAAGCTGCACCTCACCGCCACCGCGCTGCACCTGCGCCGCTCCCACCCGCTCGGCCCGTACCGGCCGCTGCACGCCGTGGGCCTCGCCGGTGACCACCTGCTGGCCTTCGCCCGGGGCGAGGACGTGGTCACCGCCGTCACCCGGCTGCCGTACGGGCTGGAGCGGGCGGGCGGCTGGCGCGACACCGTGCTGGAACTGCCGGCGGGCGGGCCGTGGACGGACGAGCTGACCGGGCGGAGCTTCCCGGCGGGCGCGGTGCCGGTGGCCGAGCTGCTGGCGGCCCTGCCGGTGGCGCTGCTGACGAGGAGGGGATGATGCCGGCCTACGAGGTGTGGGCGCCCCACGCGGCCGACCGCGTGCGGGTCGAAGTCAACGGCTTCGCCTACGAGTTGGCCCGCTGCCCGGACCGGGACGGCTGGTGGTCCGGCGAGGCTCCGGCGGGCGACTACGCCTTCCGGCTCGACGACGGCCCGCCGCTGCCCGACCCGCGCTCGGCCCGGCAGCCGCACGGGCCGGACGGGCCGAGCCGCGCGGTGGACCACGCCGCGTTCCGCTGGTCGCAGGAGGGCCGGCGCGGCCGGCCGCTGCCCGGCGCGGTGCTGTACGAACTGCACGTGGGCACCTTCACCGCCCGCGGCACCTTCGACGCCGCCGCCGAACGTCTGGACCACCTGGTCGAGTTGGGCGTGGACTTCGTCGAGCTGATGCCGGTCTGCCCGTTCCCCGGCAAGCACGGCTGGGGCTACGACGGGGTCTCGCCCTGGGCCGTCCACGAGCCCTACGGCGGCCCCGACGGGCTCAAGCGCTTCGTGGACGCCGCCCATCGCAGGAGCCTCGGGGTGGTGCTGGACGTCGTCCACAACCACCTCGGCCCCTCCGGCAACCACCTGCCCGCGTACGGCCCGTACTTCACCGACCGGCACCACACCCCGTGGGGCTCGGCGGTCAACCTGGACGCGCCCGGCTCGGACGAGGTGCGCGCCTACCTGATCGGCAGCGCGCTGGCCTGGCTGCGCGACTACCGGATCGACGGGCTGCGGCTGGACGCCGTGCACGCCCTCGTGGACCACCGGGCGGTCCACTTCCTGGAGGAACTCTCCAGCAAAGTACGGAAGTTGGCCGTCGCAACCAACCGGCCGCTGTTCCTGATCGCCGAGTCCGACCGCAACTCCCCGGCCACCACCGCCCCGCCCGAGGCCGGCGGGCAGGGCCTCACCGCCCAGTGGAGCGACGACTTCCACCACGCCCTGCACTGCGCGCTCACCGGCGAATCCCACGGCTACTACCGGGACTTCGCGCGCGCGCCGCTCGCCGCCCTCGCCAAGGCGCTCACCCGGGGGTTCTTCCACGACGGCACCTGGTCCTCCTTCCGCGGCCGCACCCACGGGCGCCCGTTCGCCCCGCTCGGCGACGGACACCGACTGCTCGGCTACCTCCAGACCCACGACCAGGTCGGCAACCGGGCGCTCGGGGACCGCGTCTCCACCAGCCTCTCCCCCGGCCGGCTCGCCTGCGGCGCGGCACTGGTGCTCACCTCGCCGTTCACCCCGATGCTCTTCATGGGCGAGGAGTGGGGAGCCACCACCCCCTGGCAGTACTTCACCGACCACACCGACCCGGACCTCGCCGAGGCCGTCCGGCAGGGCCGGCGGCGGGAGTTCGCCGAGCACGGCTGGGCCGCCGAGGCCGTCCCCGACCCGCAGGAACCCGCCACCGTACTGCGCTCGGTCCTCGACTGGACCGAGCCCCGGCGCGCCCCGCACACCGAACTGCTGGCCTGGTACCGGACGTTGATCCGGCTGCGGCGCGAGCGCCCGGAACTGTCCGACCCGGACCTCGGCGCGGTGCGGGTGACGCACGACGAGGCGGCGGGCCTGCTGGTGGTGCACCGGGGGCCGTACCGGATCGCCGTCAACCTCGGGCCGGGCGAGGCCGCGCCGGCGCTGGGGGCCACCGGGCGCGAGGTGGTGGCGGCCTTCGGGGCGGCGGCGCTGGAGGGGCCGGCGGTGCGGCTGGCGGCGGACGCGGTGGCGATCGTCGCCGTCTGAGCGTCCACCTCCGGCAGGAACCCGCCGTGGGAGTCGCCTACCAGAGGAAGGTGCCGATCCGCTCCCGCAGCGACGGGGCGTCCAGGCCGTAGGCGGCCAGGTGCTCCTCGATCGAGCCGTAGTGCCGGTGCTCCTCGCGCGGCACGCCCAGGCCCAGCACCCGGTGCGGGCGGTCGGCGAGCGCCGCGTGCGCCTCGCCGGCGGAGGTGCCCGCCAGGTACGGCTCGACCAGCACCACATCGGCCCGCTCGCCGAGCGCCGCCCGCAGTCCGGCGGCGTCGAAGGGTCGCACCGTCGCCGCGTACAGCACGGAGACGTCCAGGCCCTCGGTGGCCGCGAGCACCGCGTCCAGCATCGGCCCGACGGCGAGCACCGCGCCGCGCGAGCCCGTCCGGACGGTGGTGAAGCGGCCCGGTTCGACCGGCAGCGGGGCCGCGTTCTGCTGCACCGACAGCCGGACGTACACGTTGCGGTCGCCGTCCGCGTAGGCGTGGCGCAGCAGTTGCTCGGCCTCGTCCGGGTGGCCGGGGACGTGGACCGTCCAGCCCGGCAGGGTGTCCAGCAGGGCGACGTCCCCCGGGGACATGTGGGTGCGGCCGCCGGCCGGCCAGTCGTACGAGCCCGCCGCGCTCACCAGCACGGCGCCGACGCCCTGGTGGACGAGGTCCAGCTTGACCTGTTCGAAGGGCCGCTCGATCAGGAAGCTGGCGAAGGTGTGGGCGATCGGCCGCATCCCGGTGAGCGCCAGGCCGCCCGCCGCGCCGATCAGGAGCTGCTCGCGGATGCCCACGTTGACCACCCGGTCGGGGTGGATCTCCTGGGCCGGGGCGAAGGCGGCCGCGGTGATGTCGGCGAGCACCAGGGCCAGCCGGGGGTCCTCGTCCAGCAGGCGGGTGGTCACGGCCACGAAGCGGTCGCGCATGGTGTCCATCGGTGAAGATCCTTTCGTCGCCGGGAGGTCGGCGGGGCTCGGCGTGTTCAGGAGTCGTGGGTGCTCAGGAGTACGTGGGTGCTCAGGAGTACGTGGGTGCTCAGGAGTACTTGGGCTCGACCCGGGCGACCACCACGTGCGGGCGGCCCGGGTGCTCGGCGGTGTAGGCGCGGTACAGCGCCTCGTGATCGCGGCCGTCCACCGTCGCGGTCGACCAGCCCTCGGCCGCGAACCGCTGGGCGATGCCGCCCTGCCAGCCGTGGGTGGCGGAGGAGTTGTCGATCACCACCACGTGCAGCCGCTCCAGCCCGTAGGCCCCGGCGAAGGCCACCGCCTCGGCGTTGGAGCCCTCGTCGAACTCCGCGTCGCCGACCAGCACCCAGACCGCAGGGTCGGTCAGGCCCTGGGCCCGCAGCCCGAGCGCGGTGCCGACGGCCAGCGGCAGGCCGTGGCCGAGCGACCCGGAGGCGATCTCCACGCCGGGGACCAGCATGCGGTCCGGGTGGTGGCCGAGCGGCGAGTCGTAGCCGCCGAAGCTCGGCAGCACCTGCGGGTCGAGGAAGCCCTTGGCCGCCAGCACGGCGTAGTACGCCATCGGGCCGTGGCCCTTGGAGAGCAGGAAGCGGTCGCGGTCCTGCGCGTCGGCGGTCTCCGGGGCCACCCGCAGCACCCGGTCGTAGAGCACCCAGAGCGCGTCCAGGGTGGAGGTGGCGGCGGGGCCGTGCTTCTCGTCGCCGGTCATCAGGCTCATCAGGGCGGGCAGGTCCTCGAAACGGGTGCCGGTCCCGGCCTCGGCCGTCGGGTTCGTCGTCATGCCCCCGATCGTGCAACTTAAAGCCGACTTGAGGTCAAATGGCTAGAGTGGGTCCCCGTGACCGCCCGCCACGAAGACCGCCCCGAAGCCCGGCCCGAAGCCCGCCACGCCCCCGGCCCGCACCACAGCGACCTGCTCACCATCGGCCAACTCGCCCGGCGCAGCGGCCTCGCCCCCTCCGCGCTGCGCTACTACGAGAGCCTCGGCCTGATCCACGCCACCCGCACCACCGGCGGCCAGCGCCGCTACACCCGCGGCACGCTGCGCCGGATCGCCTTCGTCCGCGCCGCCCAGCGGGTCGGCCTCTCGCTGGACGAGGCGAAGGTCGCCCTCGACCGCCTCCCCGACCGCCCGGCCCCCAGCCGCACCGAGTGGGACCGGGTGGCCGAGTCCTGGCAGAGCCGGATCGACGAGCAGATCGCCGAACTGCGGCGGCTCAAGGAGAAGCTCTCCGGCTGCATCGGCTGCGGGTGCCTCTCGCTGTCGCGCTGCGCCCTCTACAACGCCGCCGACCGCGCGGGCGAGGCCGGGCCCGGCGCCCGCTACCTGCTCACCCGCGACCCGTCCACCCCGGAGCCGGTCGCCACGGACGCCGACGCCTGCGGCAGCCGCCGGGACGGGGGCTGAGAACCGACGCCGCGGAACGGCGCCGCGTTCACCGCCCGGGCCGGCCCGCACCTGCTCGGCCACCTGCCGGACGCCTACGGACGCCGCGTCGAGTCCCGCCTGCCGAGGGCGTACACCCTGCTCCACGTGCACGGCAACCTGCCGTGGCACCTGCGGGAGTCGAAGCCCTCGGCGCGGACGCCGGACGCCCTCGCCGAGGAGTGGTTCGGCGTCCAGGTCCGCTACGTCCAGGTCCGCCGGAGCCTGTCGGGGCCGGTCAGGGCCGCGGGTCGGTGCGCAGCAGGCTGTACCGCACGACGTCGCGCCACTCGCCGCCGCGGAAGGTCACCGCGCGCTGCACGCCCTCCCGGGTGAAGCCGAGCTTCTCCAGGACGCGCTGCTCGGCCAGGTTGCCGGCCTCCGTGTCCGCCTCCAGCCGCATCACCGGCGAGTGCGCGAACAGGTAGTCCACCAGCAGCCGTTGGGCCCGGGTGCCGATCCCGCGCCCGCGCACCTGGGGCCGCAGCTGCACGCCGATGCTCCAGTACGGGGCGGACGGCCGCACCCCGCTGCGGTTGGCGGCGACGAAGCCGCCGAACCCGCCCCCGACGACGACCGCCAGCATCCACTGCCGGTCGTCCAGCAGCCCGCCCTCCAGCCACTGGCGGCGGAACCGCTGCGGGTCCCGCCAGCCGTACCACTGGAACTCACCCAGGGCTTCCGGGTCGTTCACCATCTCCTCGATCACGGTCAGGTCGGCCTCGGCGATCGGGCGCAGGGACACCGGCTCATCGGATCTCTCGTCACTCATGCAGGCGCCAACGCGGGTCCGTTCGTGACGGTTCCTCGATTCCGCGAGAAATTCCGGACGGATGTCCGAGGGCCCGCGACTCACCGCGCCGGAGGGACGTCCACCGCGCCCGGCCCGGCCTTCACCGCGCCCGCCTTCACCGCGCCCGACCCGTCCTTCACCGGCCCGCCTTCACCCGGCGATCGAGCGCGCGAGCCGGAATCCCACGTCGTCGATCCGCAGGGTCGGGTGGCTGCGGCGGCGGACGGAGGCGCGGCAGCTCCAGTGCTCGTCGAACCAGCCGCCGCCGCGCAGCACGCGGTAACTGCCGTACACCTCGGGGTCGTAGTGGTCCCAGCACCACTCCCAGACGTTGCCGAGCAGGTCGTACAGCCCGTAGGCGTTCGGGCGCAGCCCGCCCACCTCGTGCGCCCGCTCACCCGAGTTGCCGCGGTGCCAGGCGATCTCGTCCAGCGGGCCGTAGCGCGGGCCGTCCGTGCCGGCGCGGCAGGCGTGCTCCCACTCGGCCTCGGTGGGCAGCCGGTAGCCGTCGGCGGCGCGGTCCCAGGAGACCTCCTCGCCGTCCACCGCGTAGGCGGGTACGAGGCCTTCACGGCGGGAGAGTTCGTTGCAGTGGCGGACGGCGTCGAGCCAGGAGACGCTGTGCGCGGGGCGGTGGTCGCCGGTCGCGCCCTCGTACTGCTCGCGGGTCACGGGGCAGGCCGCCAGCCGGTACGAGGCCACCTCGACGGCCCAACTGCGTTGGGTGCGACGGTCGGAGAGGGTGACCCGGCCGGCCGGGACGGTGATCATCCGCCGGCCCCGGGCCGTTCCGGCCGGGGGTGGTTCCCGTCCGGCTTCCAGTCCCGGTCCAGCAGCCCGAGCACCACCTGGTCCACGAACTCGCCCATCACCCAGACCGCGGAGCGCAGCACGCCCTCGCGGACGAAGCCGTTGCGCTCGGCGGAGCGCAGCATCCCGGCGTTGTCCGCCAGCGTCTCGATCTGCAGCCGGTGCAGGCCGCGCACGACGAAGCCGTAGTGGCAGAGCACCGCGACCACGTCGGTGCCGTAGCCCTTGCCGCGGCAGGAGGGCAGCATGCCGAGGCCGATGTGCGCGGACCGGTGGTGGGTGTCGATGCCCCACAGCGTCGCGGTGCCGACCAGCGCGCCGCCGTCCAACTCCACGACGGAGAAGGGCACGTGGGTCGGCACGGTGTCGTCCACCACGAGCCGGCGGTCCGTCGAGCCGGGCGAGACCGGCCGCCACGGGGCGCCCTCGGACCGCGCGGAGGTGACCACGTCGTCGAAGAGTTCGGTCCGCAGGACCGGGATGTCTTCCTCGTGCCGGGCCCTGAGCCCGACCTTGCTTCCCCTGAGCATGCGAGTTTCCTATCCGACCGGGCCGTGGGACGGCAATCCGATGATCCTCTCGAAGGTCCGTCGCTCAGGCCATCGCGAGGCCGCCGATGTACCCCCAGCCGGCCACCGTGATCGCCGTGGCCGCCCAGGCGACCGCGACCGCCCGCCGGCCGCTCTCGCGGCCCTTGGCCCGCTGGAAGCCGGCGATCAGTGCGGCGATCGCGGTGACCGGCAGGGCGAGGAAGGCGAGGTAGAACAGGCGGGCCCAGCCCGGCGCGAACACCGCGAACCAGAGGCCGAGGACCCCCGGCGGAGCCGACACCGCCGCGACCGTCATCCCGGCGGCCGCGCAGGCGATCCGGAAACGGTCCCGGCGGCGGAAGAACGACGGCACGGCACAGACCGCGACGCACAACAGCGCGGGCAGGTAGAACACCAGCGCCGACGTCCCGCGGCCCGCCGTCATGGCGATCATCGGCAGCAGGAACGCCACGATCCCCAGCCCGGTCAGCCACCGGGCACTCATCGGCACCGCCACCATGCTTCCCCCCGTGCACACCGGACCGTTCGAATGCGCGCGAACCTAGCACACGGGCGGCGCGGGCCGTCACGGTCCCACCAGGTTCTCATCGCCGTCATGTCCGGCCCCGGCGTGCCGTTTTGACCGGCTCCGCGCACCCTTCGGCCCTTCACCCGGAAGTTCCCGGAGGAATTTCCGGAACGCTCCCCCGGGCGCCTCTCCCCGCCCCGCGGAAACGGCCCTTCCCGGCTCCTGGCGGGGGCGCCGCCGCCCGCCGGCCCCGGGCCCGGCCCCTCGTCCCGACCTGGCCGTCGACAGGCCCAACAGGCCTCCGTACAGCGGTCATCGCGCTCCGCGCACCCGTCCGGCGAGCCGCCTAGGCTCGGCCGCATGAACCGTACGATCCGCACCACCGAAGACGTCCTCGCCCTCCTCGACAGCCTCTTCCCGCCGGCCGAACCGTTCTGGGACCGGTTCTACGCGGACCGGTCCGCCGGGCGCCCGTTCTTCGCTCCCAAGCCGGACGAGAACCTGGCCCACTACCTCGACCGCGGCCTGCTCGCCCCCGGCCGGGCGCTCGACCTCGGCTGCGGCAACGGCCGCAACGCGATCCACCTGGCCACCCTCGGCTTCGAGGTGGACGCCGTCGACCTCTCCGCCACCGCCATCGCCTGGGCCGAGGAGCGCGCCGGCGAGGCGGGCGGCCTCGACACGGACACCGGCCCGAGGTTCCACCGGGCGAGCATCTTCGAGGCCGAACTCCCGCACGCCCGCTACGACCTGGTCTACGACTCCGGCTGCCTGCACCACCTCCCGCCGCACCGCCGGGTCAGCTACCTGGCCCTGCTGGACCGGGTCCTGGCGCCGGGCGGGCACTTCGCCGTCACCGCCTTCGCGGCCGGCGCGATGGGGTCCGAGCGGCCCGACGAGGAGCTCTACCGGCTCGGCGCGCTGGAGGGCGGCCTGGCCTACTCGCCGGACGAACTCCGCTCGCTGTTCCGCGGGTTCACCCCGCTGGAGATCCGCCCGATGGCCGCCCAGGGGCCCGACTCGGCGCTGTTCGGCGTGCCCTTCCTCCTCACAGCGCTCTTCCAGCGAACCGTCAGCCTCTAACCGGCCTCTCATCCGCCGCGCCTAGCCTCCGGCCGCATGAACGTCTCCCTGCTCGACGGCTGGTTCCCGTGGACGGTCCAGGCCACGGCCCTCGCGCTGCTCCTGGTCACCGCGAGCCGGCGGGACCTGCCGTGGCTGCGCAGGCGGGGGCCGCTCGCGCTCGGGACGGCGTCGACCCTCACCGCGGTCGCCGCCTTCGCCGTGCCGGCGCTGAGCGGGATCACCGACCCGATCCCGCTCGGGGTGTGGCTGTGGGGCGGGGTGGCCGTCGCGGCGCTGTGCGTGCTCGGGTTCGGCTGGCGCGGCGCGCGGTGGTGGCGGCGGGCGCTGGTGGCGCCGACCGTGCTGCTGGCGCTGTTCTCCGCGGCGAACAGCCTGAACATCGCCACCGGCTACTACCCGACCCTGAGCGACGCGATCGGCGAGCTCGGCGGGCAGCCGCTACCGGACCAGATCACCCTGGCCGAGCTCGGGTCGATCCACGGCAGGAGCGGCACCGGCCGCATCGTCCAGGTCGACATACCGGACACCGCCAGCGGCTTCGCCCACCGCCAGGAGCTGGTCTACCTGCCGCCCGCCTGGTTCCGCAGCCGGTCCCGGCCCAAGCTGCCGGTGCTGGAGATGATCGGCGGCGAGTTCGCGGCGCCGGACAACTGGATCCGCTCCGGCGACGCCGTCAAGACCGCCGACGCCTTCGCCGCCAAGCACAACGGCTTCGCGCCGATCCTGGTCTTCGTGGACGCCACCGGCGGCTTCCGGGTGGACACCGAGTGCGTCGACGGCCCGCACGGCCACGCCGAGAGCCACCTGCTGAGGGACGTCCCGCCGTTCGTCCAGAAAACCTTCAACGCCGCCACCGACCCGCACAAGTGGGGCGTGGCCGGCTGGTCGATGGGCGGCACCTGCGCTTTCGACCTCACCGTCGAGCACCCGGACGTCTTCACCCACTTCGGCGACTTCTCCGGTGACAAGGCCCCCTACATCGGCGACCGGGACCACACCGTCCAGGAGCTGTACGGCGGCGACGCGGCGGCCTGGGCCGCCCACGACCCGCTGACCGTGCTCGCCCAACACCCCCGCTACCAGGGCGTGTCCGGCTACTTCGCCCAGGGCGACGAGGAGCACGGCCAGATCGAGTCCGCCAGGGCCCTGGACGCGGCGGCCAGGAAGGACGGCATCAGGACGGTGAACGTGGTCGGCTCCGGCAAGCACACCTGGCAGACCGGTTCCGCCTCCTTCGCCCGGGCCCTTCCCTGGCTCGCCCAGCAGCTCGGCGTCCCCGGCGCCCGCGGGTAGCGTCCCGCGCCCCGGCCGCCGTACCGCGCCACCCCGACCGTCAGTCCCGCTCCCGCCCCACCGCCGCCTCGTACGCCAGCAACGTGTCCACCACCAGGCGTCGCTGGGCCGCGCCGAGCGGCCCGAGGGCCGTGCGCCAGGCGGCGGCCCCGGGGGCGAGCCAGGCCTCGATGGCGGGCAGCCGGTCGGGGGTGATCGCGACGATGCGCCGCCGCCGGTCTGCCTCGTCCTCCCGCCGCTCGAGGACGCCCTGCCGGCTGAGGTCCCCGACCATCAGGCTGACCGTGGTGGGGGCGACCTCCAGCCGGGCGGCGAGCTCGTTGACGCCCATCGGCCCGTCCAGCAGCAGGCAGGCAAGCAGGGACAGGTGCCGGGGCGCCAGCGCGAGGCCGCGCAGCGCTTCGGGGACGGGGATCCGTTTGGCCCGCCCGACCAGCCGGGGCATCAGCAGCAGCATCGACCGCACGGCGTCGTCGAGCCCCTCCCCGCCCGCCGCTCCCGCGTTCCGCGGTTCTCCCCCGGGCGTTGACATCGCCCACCTCTCCCCAACTATCTTTGATATCAAAGCTGTTTTACGTGCAAAGCGAACCCGTCAGCCCATGGTACGAACCGAGCCGAACGGAACTCCACCATGCCGCACCTGAGCCTGCACATCCGCGAGGAGTCCCTCACCCCCGACGTCGAGCCGACGCTCATCTCCGGCCTCACCGACGCCGTCACCTCGGTCTTCGGCGAGCAGTTCCGCCCCCGGGTCGCGGTCGAGCTGGTCGGGGTCCCGCAGCGCCGCCGGGGCATCGGCGGGGTGCCGACCGACGAGGCCGCCCCCGTGGTCACACTGAGCATGCGGGAGGCGGCGTACCACCTGCCGCAGTTCCCGGACGCGCCCGCCCGGTTGGTCGCGGCGGCGGCCGGGGCGATCGCCGCCGTGTTCGGCGAGGCCGTCGGCCGACAGACCGTGGTCACCCTCGACGGCGTTCCGGCGGGCCGCTCCGGCATCGGCGGCCTGGTCGCCTGACCAGGCCGGACGCGTCCCCGGCCGCCGGCCCCGCGCGGGGGCGATCACGCACCCCGAGGGCCACCCCGCGCCCCGCCCACGGCCCCACCGCATCCGATCACATCGACCACACAGGCCCAATCAGCACCATCGACCACAAAAGGGAATCCGGGCGTCCGGCCCGGAACCCGGCTTTGCGACCGACGGTCCGTTGGCATAGGTTTTCGATCACCGTCGATGCGCATCGGCCCTGACCACCCCTCAATCCCGGGGCGGCGGGCGGGGCGAGGAGCCAGGCGGCCCCAAGCACAGGGGGAGGAGCCGCCATGCCGCACGCCCGTGACCACGGGTCGACCGGGCGGCGAGGACGGACGGACGGCGCCGCGCACCAGCGGCCCACGGCCGGCGCGCGCCCGACCCCGACCAATGC
The DNA here is from genome assembly GCF_055580145.1 of Kitasatospora sp. NPDC032121. NCBI lineage: Bacteria > Bacillati > Actinomycetota > Actinomycetes > Kitasatosporales > Streptomycetaceae > Kitasatospora > Kitasatospora sp. NPDC032121. The sequence goes on from NZ_JBVILX010000001.1 coordinate 591,393, forward strand.
CACCGGACATCCGAGGAACCGTCAGTTGCGCACCACCAGAGTCGTCACCGCCACCGCCGCAGCCCTCGTCTGCCTGGGCGCGCTCAGCGCCTGCGGGCCGGACAACGGCCAGGACGGCGGCACGATCGCCGCCCCGGCCGGGGCCACCACCCCCGCCACCAACCCCACCAAGCCCACCGGAAGCGACAAGGGCATCCCGGACAAGGCCTGGATGGACACCAAGAGCATCCCGATGGACGAGAGTTACCACTACACGCCGCTGGCGGCCAACGCCAAGCAGGTCTCCGGCGTCACCCAGTTCAAGGGCATGGAGCTGTGCCGCGCCGCGGTCGCCAAGGACGACGAGGCGCTGTTCACCGGCACCGCCGCCGCGAAGTCCGAGGTCGGCTTCGGCGGGGACCGCTGGGCGGCCCAGCAGACCCTGCTATTCCACGGTGACCCGACCCACAGCAGCGGCGCCAAGCAGTCCACCAACCTGGCCCAGGCCCGCCTGACGGAGGCCGTCAAGTCCTGCGCCAAGACCGTGCCCGGCGCCACCGTGAAGGTCGACAGCGCCCCGGAGGCGCCCTACTTCGCGGCCGTCCTGACCGTCCCGCAGGCCGACGGCGGCACCGTCACCCTGCACGAGTACGTGGTCAGCGACGGCGGCGTGGTCAGCGAGCTGACCGTCTGGGCCACCACCAAGGCCGGCGCCCAGCCGAAGGACGCCTGGAAGGCGCCCGAGGACAAGTACGTCGGCACCGGCATGGCCGCGCCGATGTGCGAGGCCCTCCCGGGCTGCAACGGGCACTGACCCCCGGCGGGCGCCCACCCGCACGGCACGGAGGAACCGCACGGCACGGAAGGCCGCCCGGCCCGTCCGCCCCCCTGGGGACCGGACGGGCCGGGCGGCCCCTTCACGCCCGCTCCCGGGGAGCCGGGCTCACAGCCCCAGGACGCCGAGGGCGGTGGTCCAGTCGTTCGCGATCGCCGCGCGGGCGTCGTCGAGGCCGACCCGGCCGCCGCAGACCGCGTTCTTGAGCTTGGTCTCGACGGAGTCCTTGCTCTGCGCCGGCTGGCTGCCGTAGCGCGGCTCGGGCCACAGGTTGGCCGGGTCGCGCGGGGCGCCGCCGAGTTCCAGCGGCACGAGGTGGTCCTCCTCGTAGTCCGCCGTGCTGGTGTCCGCGTAGCCGTACGCCGCTATCTGCTGCACCTTCAGCGCGTTGGTGTAGCTGGTCGGCGGGCGAACGGTGGCGGTCCAGCCGGAGACGCAGATGGTCTGCCCGATGGTCGCCTGGGTGACGTCCGGGTTGTACGCACCGGGGGTGCAGTACGGGTCGGGCAGCGGCAGGTACGCCTGCGAGCAGCTCGCCGCGAGCGCACGGGACCCGACGGTGGCCGCCGGGGCCGGGGCGGCGGCCCGCGCGGTGCCGGCGGCGAGCCCGGCGGCGGCGAGGGCAGCCGTCGAGGCGACGACGGTGAGACGGTGACGGAGCATCATGGGGGAAGCACTCCTGGGCCGGCCCGGCCCTTCGCCGGGCGACTGTGCTCATGACAGCACCTCGCGGCCGACCACCGTCAGGCCCGGGGCGTGAACGCCTGGTGCCCGAGTCTCCACAACCGACCGCCTCCGCCCCCGGTCAGCCCCGGAGCACCGCCAGCTCGACCTCCCGGCCGGCCCCGTCGCCGGGCACCGGCAGCGACACGCCGGAGGGCTCGAAGCCGGCCTTGCGGTACATCGCCTCGGCCCGCGGGTTGTCCTCGTGGACGAACAGCCGCACCCGCTCGATCCTGGGCTCGGTGAGCGACCACGCCCAGTCCTGGACGGCCCGGATCAGGTCCCGCGCCAGCCCGGTGCCGCGCGCCTGAGGCCGGACGTAGACCCCGACCACGTGCACCTGGTCGACCTCGATGACGTCGCCTTCCAGGGCCCCGTCCCCGCCGACCCGCTCGACCACCCCGGTCATGGAGCCGAGCAGGCGCCCGTCCTGGGTCTGCGCGACGAACTGCGCCACGTCCGGGCTGGTCGCGGCCCGGGTCGTGCGGTCCTGCCAGAACTCGTCGGGCCTGGTGACGGCCAGCTCGTACGTCTCCAGGAAGGCCACGGCCGCGACCGGGTCCTGCAGCGCTTCCAGGCGGAGGTCCCTGAGCGACTGCCACTCCTCGGCCCGCACCCGTCTGATGATGATTCCGGTACTCATCGCGTGATCATTTCATCGGGGCCAGCACCCCGTGCAACCGAATTCGGCGCCGCCGCCGACCGGTCCCGATCGCCCCGGGATCCCTCCAGCAGACGCACCAGCAGCGCCGCCGGGCCCTCCGGCAGGCTGCCGTGGACGAGTTCGGTGCGGTGCGCCAGCCGGGGCTCCGCGATCGGCGCGGACCCGACCCCGGGCGCCCGCGCGAGCACCGGCTCGGGCAACAGGGTGAGCCCGTGCCCGGCCGCCACCAGCGCGAGCAGTCCGTGCAGGTCGGTGCCCTGGTAGCGGATGGCGGGCCGGAAGCCGTCGACGCCCGCGGCCGCGCGCAGCCGGGCCGCCGTCGGGGTGAGGTCGGGCGCGTCCAGCCAGCGGGCGGCGGAGAGGTCGGCGAGCGCGAGGCCGCGGTGGCCGGCCAACGGGTGGCCGACGGGCAGGGCGACGGCGACCGGCCGCTCGGCCACCGCGACGGTGCGCAGCGGGCCGACGTCGGGCAGCGCCAGCGGGTCGCTGGGCGCGGCCAGTCCGTCGATCAGGGCGAGGTCGACCTCTCCGGTGGCGACCTGGGCGGGCAGCGCGTCCTGGGCGAGCACTCGGACCACCGGCTCCACCCCGGGGTAGCTCCGGCGCACCTCGCCGAGCGCGCGGCCCAGGGTCGCCCCGACCGCCAGCGGGGTGGCACCGAGCACCAGCCGGGCGCTCGGTGCGCCCGCCAGGCGCGCGACGTCGGCACGCGCCGCTTCCAGCCGGACCAGCAGCGGCGCGGCGTGCTCCAGCAGCCGCCGCCCGGCGCCGGTCGGCCCGACCGGACGGCGGACCAGCAGCGCCGCCCCGAGGTCCGCCTCCAGCGCGGCGATCTGCTGGGAGACCGCGGACTGGGTGTAGCCGAGCTCCCGCGCGGCCTCCGAGAAGGAGGCCAGGCGGGCGACGGTGACGAAGGTGCGCAGCTGCTGCGGGTCCACGGCGGCCATCAACCGATCTGATCGAAGCTTAAGGAATCATCGTTGGCACTGATCTCGGGTGCGGGGTCAGGATAGCCCCATGACCTACCTGACCCCGCGGGTCGCCCTGGTCGGCGACCGCTCCCCCGCCGTCCGCTCGCACGCCCGGATCCCGGGCCTGCTGGACGCCCTCGCCGAGCACGACCACCTCGTCCTGGACGCCTACTGGATCCCGACAGGGGACGCCGCCGCGCCCGACGCCCTGGCCGGCTTCGACGCGGTCTGGCTGCTGCCCGGCAGTCCGTACCGCAGCGAGGCGGGCGCGCTGGCCGCCGTCCGGACCGCCCGCGAGCGCGGCATCCCCTTCCTCGGCACCTGCGCCGGGTTCCAGCACGCGGTGCTGGAGTACGCCCTGAACGTCTGCGGCCTGACGGACGCCGTCCACGGCGAGGCGCACCCGGACGCCGAGCAGCAGGTGATCGCGCCGCTGGCCTGCTCGCTGGTCGGCCACGAGGGGTCCGTCACGGTCACCCCCGGGAGCCTCGCCGAGCGGGTCCTCGGCGCCACCCGCGTCCTGGAGCGCTACCACTGCGCGTACGGCCTCGACGGCGCCTACCTGGACCGGCTGTCCGCGCACGGCCTGCGGTTCAGCGGCGCGGACGGGTCGGGCGAGGCACGCATCCTGGAGCTGCCCGGCCACCCGTTCTTCCTGGCCTCGCTGTTCCAGCCGGAGCTGTCCGGCGACGGCACCCGGGCGCACCCCATGATCCGCGCCCTGGCCGGCGCCGCCGTGGCCCACGCGGACGCGGGCACCCCGGCCACGACGGCCTGACCCCGGCCCGGAACGGCCGGCCTCCTCGCCGCGCCGGCCCGAGCCGGGCCCGGGGCGGCCCGGGCGCACCTCACATCGGCAGCGAGCGCAGCCGTACCGGGCCCTCCGGCCACCCGGCCCCGGCGGCCAGCGGCGCCCACATGGTGCGCAACGGCATCTCCGCCAGCCGCCCCTCGGGCTGTTCCACCGTCACCCCCCGCACCACCTCCCGGAACCCGAGCCCCCGGTAGAACGCGGCCAGCGGCGGGCGGCAGAACAGCAGCGCGTACCGGTGGCCGAGCGTGCGCGCGTGGTCGAGGGCGGCCCCGACCACGGCCTGCGCGAGGCCGCCGCGCCGCCGGTCGGGGGCGACGCAGACCCCGCCGACGCCCATCACCGTCAGGTCGGTGCCGCCCGCGGTGAGCGGCAGCGGCACCAGCCCGGTGTGGGCGACGAGCCGGCCGTCCGCGGCCCGGATACCGAAGTGGATCTCCTTGGGCCGGAAGGTCAGCCCGGTGTACGCGACGCCGTACGGGTCCTTCCCCGGGCCGAGGACCTCCTCCTGCTCGACGCGGCCGTACTGCGCGAGCCGTTCGACCACCGGCACCCCGGCGGGGGCCGGCTCGGGCGAGAAACGATCATCCATCCCGCCATGCTCCCCTCCCGCCCGGACCTTTCACCAGTCCCTTCCCGGCCACTCGATCCGACGATCGTCCCGGCGCCGCGCCGGTGTGGAAGCGTGCCCCTCGTGCAGCAGCCCACCGACCGGTCGGCCACCCGCGAGTCGGCCGCCGGGCCGTCAGACGCCGGACGGTCGGCCGCCGGTCCGTCGGCCGAGGACCTCGCCGCACCGCTGCCCGGCCCACCGCCGCACCTGCCCCGCCCGGTCCGGGCGGGGCGCCGACCGTCCTGGTGCTGCTGCTCCTCGTCCCGCTCGCCGCCGGCGACCCGGACTTCGGCCCGACCGCCTCACCGGCGACCAGCACGGGCCTGATCGCGATCGGCGTGCTCGCCCTGGCCCTGCGCCGCCGCCACCGGCTGCCGCTCGGCGCCGCCTGGACCCCGGCACCGAACCCGGCCCGTATCCGCAGCGTGTATCCGCGGCGTGTATCCGCAGCCCCGGCCCTCAGCGGAAGCCCGGGCTCAGGCCGCCGCGCGCCGCGCCAGCTCCTCCCAGACCTCGTCCACCCGCGCCTCCAGCTCCGCCAGGCCGGCGCTGTTGTCGATCACCAGGTCGGCGATCGCCAGCCGGTCCTCCCGGGAGGCCTGTGCGGCCATCCGGGCCCGGGCCTCCTCCTCGGCCATCCCGCGCAGCCGCACCAGCCGGTCCACCCGCACCTCGTCGGCCGCGTCCACCACCGCGACCAGGTCGTACAGCGGCGCCAGGCCGTTCTCGGCCAGCAGCGGCACGTCGTGCACCACGACCGCGTCCGGCGCGGCCGCCGCCTCCAGCTCGGCGGCACGGTCCCGCACCAGCGGGTGGACGATCGCGTTGAGCGCCTTCAGCCGCTCCGGGTCGGCGAACACGACCGCCCCGAGCGCGGGACGGTCCAGTGTGCCGTCCTCGCGCAGCACCTGCGGTCCGAACTCGGCGACCACGGCCGCCAGACCGTCCGTCCCGGGGGCGACCACCTCGCGGGCGATCACATCGGAGTCCACGATCACCGCGCCGCGCGCGGCGAACAGCCGGGACACCTCGCTCTTGCCCGCGCCGATGCCACCCGTCAGTCCGATCTTCAGCATGGCGTCAGGCTACCGGCGCGGCTCCGGACCCGTCAGCACGGGCCACCCCGGAGCCCCCTCAGTCCAGCTCAAGGCTCTCGCCCTCCCCCAGCACCGTCAGCTCCGCTCCCGTCCCCGGCCCCTGCGGCCCGACCAGCCGGGTCTGCACGGCGAACCCGATCGGACTGAGCACCGCCTCGTGCACCGGCACCGCCCGGCGCGGACCGGCCTCCCGGACGTAGTCGATCACCTCGGAGGCCTTGCTCCACGGCGCCGCGAGCGGCAGCAGCAGCGTCTCCACGGCGTGCGGCGGCACGGTGAACGCGTCGCCGGGGTGGAACAGCCGGCCGTCGAAGAGGAAGCCGATGTTGTGCACCCGCGGGATGTCCGGGTGGATCACCGCGTGCCACTCGCCGTGCACCGAAACGCCGAGCCCGCCGATCTCGAAGGCGTCGCCCTCGCCGACCACGGTGACCCGCCGCGCCACGCCGTCCAGCTGGGCGGCGACGGCCCGGTTGGTCCACACCCGCAGCGCCGGGTCGGCCTCCAGCGCGGCGCGCAGCCCGGACTCCTCGAAGTGGTCCATGTGCTCGTGGGTGATCAGGACGGCGTCCGCGCCGGCCAGGGCGGCAGCGGAGTCGGTGAACGCCCCGGGATCGACGACGACGGTGGTGTCGCCGTGCTCGACGCGTACGCAGGCATGTCCGAACTTGGTGATTCGCATACCGGGAACCATACAGCAAGGCTGTACAGCAATGCTGTAGATCTTCCCGATAGACTCATCCCATGAGCAGCGAAGCCCCGCACCCGCACCCGCACCCACACCCGGACACCCTGGAACTCGCCGCCGACCTGCGCGCCGCCCTCGGGGGCCTGGTCCGCTCCCTGCGCGACGGCGACGAGCTGCCGCAGAACCAGGCCGGTGTCCTCGGCCTGCTGGTCCGCGACGGGCGCACCTGCACGGTCGCGGAACTCGCCGCGCTCCAGCGGGTCCGCCACCAGTCGATGGCCCGCACCGTCGCGCTGATGACCGAGGCCGGACTGGTCACCCAGCAGCCCCACCCCACCGACGGCCGCAAGCTGCTGGTCACCGCCACCGAGGCCGGCCGCAGGGCCCTGTTCGACCAGCGCGCCCGCCGCGAGCACCGGATCGCCACCGCCATCGAGGCCCGGCTCACCCCCGAGGAGCAGCACCGGCTGCGCGCGGCGGTCGACCTGCTACGCCGACTGGGCTGAGCCCACCAGATCCTTGCCCGCCGGCGCCGCTCCCACCGGGCTCTCTCCCACCGGCTCCGCCACCGGCCGCGGCACCGGGACCGCCGCCGGCCGGATCTCCGGCAGGTCGACGTGCTCGCTCAGTCCGAACCGCCGGTGCAGCCGCCGCAGCGGAGCGGGCGCCCACCAGTTGAACTCGCCGAACAGGCTCATCGCGGCGGGCACCAGCAGACAGCGCACCAGGGTGGCGTCCACCGCGACGGCGACGGCCAGCGCGATGCCCATCTGCTTGACCATCAGCATGTCCCCGAGCGCGAACCCGGCGAAGACGATCACCATCAGCAGTGCCGCCGAGGTGATGATCCGACCGCTGCGCTGCACGCCCAGCTCCACCGCCCGGACGCAGTCGTGCCCGCGCAGGGTCAGCTCCCTGATCCGGGAGAGCAGGAACACCTCGTAGTCCATCGACAGCCCGAAGGCGAAGGCGAAGACCAGCACCGGGATGAAGGTCTCCAGTCCGCCGGTCGGACTGAACCCGAGCAGCCCGCTGAACCAGCCGTCCTGGAACACCAGGGTGAGCGCGCCGAGCGAGGCGCCCAGCGAGAGCAGGTTCATCAGCAGCGCCTTGACCGGCATCACCACCGAGCCGGTCATCAGGAACAGCAGCACCAGGGTGCCGACCGCCACCAGGCCCAGCGCCCACGGCCCGCGTGAGAGCAGCTCGTCCTGGAAGTCCACCACCGAGGCCGCGCCGCCGGTGACGTAGGTGGTCAGCCCGCCGCGGTCGGCCCGCAGCTCCTCCACCACCTGCTTGGCCTGTGCGCCCTGCGGGTCCCCGTGCACCAGCACGTCGATCGTGGAGACCGTGTCGCCCACCGGCGACACCGCCCGTACCCCGCTCACCCCGGGCAGCTTGGCGATCACGTCGTCCGCGTACGCCTGGGCCACCGGCGCCCCGCCCTCGACCACCACCGTGATCGGCGCGGCCGAGACCTGCGGGAAGCGCTGGTCGATCGTCTCGGCGACCTGTCGCCCGGCCGAGGAGGCGGGCAGCACCGCGGCGCCGGAGTTGCGCATGTCGGCGTGGAGGAACGGCGCCCCGGCCGCCATCAGCAGCGCGACGGAGGCGAGCGTGACGGCGACCGCCCGCTTGCGCACCCGGCGCACGGTCCGACTGAAGAACCCCTCGTCCGCGACGGGCGCGGTGGGCGTCTTGATCCGCGCGCCGGCGAAGCCGAGCAGCGCGGGGATCAGGGTGAGCGCCGCGGCGACGGCGATCACCACCACGCTCACTCCGGCCGCCGCCACCGCGCCGAGCACCGGGCTGGTGAAGACGAACAGGCCGGAGAGCGCGACGGCCACGGTCAGCCCGGAGAAGGCGACGGTGCGTCCGGCGGTCGCCGCGGTCCGCTCCACGGCGGCGGCGATGCCCGCGCCGTGGCCGCGTTCCTCGCGGAAACGATTCACCATGAGCAGCGCGTAGTCGATCGAGAGCCCGAGCCCCAGCACCGTGGCGATCGGCAGCACGCTGGTGTCGATGTCCATGATCCGGCTGAAACCGAACATGGCCAGCAGCGCGCCGCCCACCGAGGCGACCGCCCCGATCACCGGCAGCGAGGCCGCCGCCAGCCCGCCGAAGACCAGCACCATGACGATCAGCGTGAGCGGCAGCGTCACCAGCTCACCGAACCGGGTGTCCTTCTCGGTCTGCTGCTTGACCTCCTGCTGGAGCACCAGGTCCCCGCCGACCGTGACGTGGGCGCCGCCCACTCCGTCCAGCGCGGCGAGCCGCGCGGTGACGGCGTCGGTCTGGGCGGTGCTCGCGGTGTCGGCCATCCGAACGGTGACCAGGCTCGCCGTCCCGTCGGCGGAGCTCAGCGCGGCCGCCTCCGGGCCGGTGCCGTACGCGTCGAGCGAGGAGGAGACGCCGGGCAGGGCGGCGATCTCGGCGGTGGCCCGCTCCACGGCGGCCTTCACCGTCGGATCGCCCACCGGCCTGCCGTCCACCACGGCGGTGACGGTGCCCTTGGCCGGGTCGGCCGCGGCGACCACCGCGCTCCCCCGGTCGGCCTCGGCGCTGGCGGAGGACGCCCCGGCCACCGAGCCCTCGAAGACCCGGCCCCCGATCAGGACACCGACCACCAGGACGACGGCCCACAGGCCGAGTACCCAGCGACGGTGACGGAAGCAGAACCGGCCGATGGCCGCGAGCCGGCCGCCGACCACGGCGGTGGGGGCGACGGAGGAGGTATTGCGCATGAAAAGCCTTTCGGGCAGCTCCTCTCAATCTAGGTGGAACCCGAACCAAGGCCTATAGATGGGCAATGAGCCTCATCTCACACTTTTCTTCACATCAGCTTCACATAAGTCAAGTCGGTATAAATCATCGCAAAAAACGAAATGGGCCCCACCCGGAAATTCCGGGTGGGGCCCACCGTCTAGCTATCGGCTAGCGGGAAGCGAGAGCCTCAGCTCTGGCCGCCGGCCAGCTTCTCGCGCAGGGCGGCCAGGGCCTCGTCGGAGGCCAGGGCGCCCGAGCCCTCGTCGCTGCTGGACGAGTAGGAGCCACCGGCGGCAGCGGCGACGGCGTCGCCACCCTCCTCGGCAGCCTGGGCGTCGGCCTCGCGGCTCTTGATGACCTGGGCCTGGTGCTGCTCGAAGCGGGCCTGCGCCTCGGCGTACTGGCGCTCCCACTCCTCGCGCTGCTTCTCGAAGCCGGGCAGCCAGTCGTTCGCCTCGGGGTCGAAGCCCTCCGGGTAGATGTAGTTGCCCTGGTCGTCGTACGAGGCGGCCATGCCGTACAGGGTCGGGTCGAACTCGACCTCGGCCGGGTTGGCACCCAGGGCCTCGTTGGCCTGCTTCAGCGACAGGCTGATGCGACGACGCTCGAGGTCGATGTCGATGACCTTGACGAAGATCTCGTCGCCGACCTGGACGACCTGCTCCGGGATCTCGACGTGGCGCTCGGCCAGCTCGGAGATGTGGACCAGACCCTCGATGCCCTCGTCCACGCGGACGAACGCACCGAACGGAACCAGCTTGGTGACCTTACCCGGAACGACCTGGCCGATCTGGTGGGTACGGGCGAACTGCTGCCACGGGTCCTCCTGGGTCGCCTTCAGCGACAGGGAGACGCGCTCGCGGTCCATGTCAACGTCGAGAACCTCGACGGTGACCTCCTGGCCGACCTCGACAACCTCGGACGGGTGGTCGATGTGCTTCCAGGACAGCTCGGAGACGTGAACCAGACCGTCGACGCCACCCAGGTCCACGAAGGCACCGAAGTTGACGATCGAGGAGACGACGCCGGAGCGCACCTGGCCCTTCTGCAGGGTGGTGAGGAAGGTCTGGCGGACCTCGCTCTGGGTCTGCTCCAGCCAGGCACGGCGGGACAGGACCACGTTGTTGCGGTTCTTGTCCAGCTCGATGATCTTGGCCTCGAGCTCCTTGCCCACGTAGGGCTGGAGGTCGCGGACACGACGCATCTCGACGAGCGAGGCCGGGAGGAAGCCACGGAGGCCGATGTCGAGGATGAGACCACCCTTGACGACCTCGATGACGGTACCGGTGACGATGCCGTCCTCTTCCTTGATCTTCTCGATCGTGCCCCAGGCACGCTCGTACTGAGCGCGCTTCTTGGACAGGATGAGACGACCCTCCTTGTCCTCCTTCTGGAGAACCAGGGCCTCGATGTTGTCACCGACGGCGACGACCTCGTGCGGGTCAACGTCGTGCTTGATCGAGAGCTCGCGGGACGGGATGACGCCCTCGGTCTTGTAACCGATGTCGAGGAGAACCTCGTCACGGTCGACCTTCACGATGACGCCCTCGACGATGTCGCCATCGTTGAAGTACTTGATGGTCTCGTCGATCGCGGCGAGGAACGCCTCCGCGTCGCCGATGTCGTTGACCGCGACCTGCGGGGTGGTGCTGAGGGAGGAGTCGGTGGGGCTCGTCATTAGGAAAAGGGCTCCGGTACGGACATGAAAGTCGTAGGTAATGCCACGCGGAGGGCCTGTATCGCTCCCACCGAAAGCCGGACAGCCAAGAACACGGCACACCAAGATCCCGTACAACGAGAACCGGTGTCCGTCTTGCGACCGTGGGGTCTTCGACAGATGCGAGCGCGACCTGCTCCGTCCGAGGCGCGCAGGCCCGCAGCGCAACTTGTAGCATACGGGGACGGCCAGGCACGGTCAATGCCGAAGGACGGCAAGACGGTGGAGCCCGGTACGGATCAGGCCATATCCTCCGAATGCGCGCCTCGCGGCGGCGCCCGAAGGGGCCCTGTCCCCGGATGCCACCGCCAGGATCCGGACCCTCACGGGCCGGTTCGCGGCAGCGGCGCTTCCGCACTTCCATACCCTACGCGATGGGCATTGTCACCGTGGCCACCACCCCCCAGTCAGACCTGCACGATCTTGACACCTCCCCCGCGCGGGACGAGGAGGAGGACGGCGACGAGGCCACCCGCCGGGAGGCCGGCACCGGGGAGAGCAGCCGGGCCAGCCGGCACTGGTGGGACCGCAACGCCGACGAGTACCAGGACGAACACGGCGAGTTCCTCGGCGACGACCGCTTCACCTGGTGCCCCGAGGGCCTGGACGAGGCCGACGCCCACCTGCTCGGCGAGGTGGCCGGCCGGGACGTCCTGGAGATCGGCGCCGGCGCCGCCCAGTGCTCCCGCTGGCTGGCCGCCCAGGGAGCCCGACCGGTCGCCCTGGACATCTCCTACCGCCAGCTCCAGCACTCCCGCCGGATCGACCTCGGCCGCGGCACCGCACCCGTCGCGGTCGTCCAGGCCGACGCCGCCGTGCTGCCCTTCGCCGACGCGTCCTTCGACCTCGCCTGCTCCGCCTACGGCGCCGTCCCGTTCAGCGCCGACACGGCCGCCCTGATGCGCGAGGTGCACCGGGTGCTGCGGCCCGGCGGGCGCTGGGTGTTCTCGGTGACCCACCCGATCCGCTGGGCGTTCCCCGACGAGCCGGGCGTCGAGGGCCTCACCGCGATGTCCTCCTACTTCGACCGCACCCCGTACGTCGAACAGGACGAGCAGGGCCGCGCCACCTACGTCGAGCACCACCGCACCCTCGGCGACCGGGTCCGCGAACTCGTCACCGCCGGCTTCCGCCTGGTGGACCTGATCGAGCCCGAGTGGCCGGCCGGCCTGGAGCAGGAGTGGGGCGGCTGGTCCCCGCTGCGCGGGCGGCTGATCCCCGGCACCGCGATCTTCGTCACCGAACGGGGCTGAGCGCCCTGATGAACCCGGCCCTGCGTCCCGCCTGGCGCGAACTGCCCGTCCGCACCGCCCTGCCCGCCCTGCACGGCGCGCTGGACGAGCACGGCACCGCCGTCCTCGCCGCACCACCCGGCACCGGCAAGACGACGCTGGTGCCGCTCGCGCTGGCGGGGCTGCTCTCCCCCGAGGGCCCGGTACGGCGGGTGCTGGTCGCCGAGCCGCGCCGGCTCGCCGTACGGGCCGCCGCCCGGCGGATGGCCTGGCTGCTCGGCGAGACCGTCGGCGGCCGGGTCGGGTACACCGTGCGAGGCGAGCGACGCGTCGGGCCGGACACGGTGGTCGAGGTGGTCACCACCGGTGTGCTGCTGCAGCGGCTCCAGCGCGACCAGGAGCTCCCCGGCGTGGACGTGGTGGTCCTGGACGAGTGCCACGAACGGCACCTGGACGCCGACACCGCGCTCGCCTTCCTGCTCGACGTCCGGGCGGCGCTGCGGCCCGAACTCCGGCTGGTCTGCGCCTCGGCCACCTCCGACACCGAGGCCTGGGCCGAACTCCTCGGCGGCGCACCCGTGGTGGAGGCGCACGGCGTCTCCCACCCGGTCGAGGTGCTCTGGGCGCCACCGCCGCGCGCCGTCCGGCCCGCCCACGGCATCCGGGTCGATCCGGCGCTGCTCGACCACGTCGCGGCGGTGGTGCGGCGAGCCCTCGCCGAGCAGGAGGGGGACGTGCTCTGCTTCCTGCCCGGCGTCGGCGAGATCGCCCGGGTCGCCGGGGCGCTGGGCGGCGTGGGCCTCGACGTCCTGCAACTCCACGGCCGCGCCCCGCAGGCCGTGCAGGACGCCGCCCTCTCGCCCGGCGAGGGCCGCCGGGTCGTGCTGGCCACCGCCGTCGCCGAGTCCTCGCTCACCGTGCCCGGCGTACGGGTCGTGGTCGACGCCGGGCTCGCCCGCGAACCGCGCACCGACCACGCCCGCGGCCTCGCCGGCCTCGTCACCGTCCGGGCCTCGCTCGCCGCCGCCCGCCAGCGGGCCGGCCGCGCCGGGCGTGAGGCCCCCGGCACCGTCTACCGCTGCTGGAACGAGGCCGAGGACGCCCTCGCCGCCCGCTTCCCCACCCCGGAGATCGCGCTCGCCGACCTCACCTCGTTCGCTCTCCAGGCCGCCTGCTGGGGCGACCCGGACGCCACCGGCCTCGCCCTGCCCGACGCGCCGCCGACAGGGGCGATGGCCGCCGCCCGGCAGACCCTGCTCGCCCTCGGCGCGGTCTCTTCGGACGGGCGGGCCACGGCGCGAGGGGTGCGCCTCGCCCGCACGGGGCTGCACCCCCGGCTGGGGCGCGCGCTGGTCGACGGCGCGCCGGTGGTCGGCGCGCGGCGGGCGGCCGAGGTGGTCGCGCTGCTGTCCGAGGAACCGCCTCGGGCGCTGGGCGACGACCTCGGCGCGGTGTGGCGGACGGTACGGGACTCCCGCGACCCCTACGCCGGCCGCTGGCGCGACGAAGTCCGCCGCCTGCTGCGCGTCACCTCCGACGAACCCGCCACCCAGCTGCCCGACGCGACCGCCGCCGGACTCGTCGTCGCCCTCGCCTTCCCCGAGCGGATCGCCCGCGCCCGCGTCGAACGGCCCGCCCCCGGCGAGCGCAGCCCGTACCTGATGGCCTCCGGCACCGCCGCCGAACTCGCCCCCGACACCCGGCTCGGCGCGCTGCCCTGGCTCGCCGTCGCGGTCGCCGACCGCCCGGCGGGGTCCCACTCGGCCCGCATCCTGCACGCCGCGGCGCTGGACGAGGGCACGGCGCTGCTCGCCGGTGCGGCATTGCTCGACGGTCGCGCCGAAGTCCACTGGGACACCCGGCGGGGCGAAGTCGTCTCCCGCCAGGTGGAGTCCCTGGGCGCCATCGAACTCGCCGAGAAGCCCCTCAACCGCCCGGACGCATCCCTCGTCCGGAACGCCCTCCTCCAAGGCCTCGCGCGCGAGGGCGTCAGCACCCTGCTGACGTTCCCGTCCAACCTGCGCGAGCGCCTAACCTTCCTGCACACCGCCATCGGCGGCCCCTGGCCCGACGTCAGCGACGAGGCGCTGCTCGAACGCGCCGACGAGTGGCTGGAGCCCGAACTGTCCCGCGCCCGCCGCCGCGCGGACCTGGCCAGGATCGATACGACGTCCGCCCTCCAACGCCTGCTGCCATGGGCGAGTGGCGAGGCGGGCCGCCTGGACGAACTCGCTCCCGAACGCATCACCGTGCCGTCCGGCTCGAAGATACGCGTCGACTACACCACCGAACGTCCAGTGCTGGCCGTCAAGTTGCAGGAACTCTTCGGCTGGAGGGCTGCCCCGGCGCTGGCCGGAGGACGCGTCCCGCTGACCATCCACCTGCTCTCCCCCGCCGGCCGCCCCGCCGCCGTCACCGGTGATCTGGAGTCCTTCTGGCGCGAGGGCTACCGAGCCGTCCGAGCGGATCTCAGGGGCCGCTACCCCCGCCACCCCTGGCCCGAAGACCCGACCACGGCGGAACCCACCCGCCGCACCAACGCGCGGAAGTAGCCTGCGCGACCGACGCTGCCCGGCAGCGGCGTCAGTCGCGCCGGTTCGGCCGGACCACTTCCCTCGCTCGCCCACCCGGATCCCCGTTCGCACCGACCCGCTCAGTGCGCTCCGCATCCGGCCACGGAGCCCGCGCAACAACCCGCTTGGCGGACCACGGCGACCACTGCTACCTTTCCGGAGGCCGTGTGAGAGAACGAGGAGGTGGTACCCGTGAACGCAGTATCGACATGGGTGCTCCCCTCCGGGGTCACGGTCGGGCGATAGGTCGTCGTCCGGGAGCGCCGTCTCTGAGCACTCCCGAAAGGCACGACCATGCGCTTCACTTCTGAGCAGCGTTTCGACGACGACGTCGTCGAGCGCGAGTTCACTCTCGGCGAGATCCCCGGCATCCTGTGGACGCCCGCGGCCGCCTCCGCGGCCGCGCCGGTACCGCTGATCCTGATCTGTCCCCCGCCGCTCGGACTGGGCAAGGTGTACCCCCGGCTGGCGGGTCGGGCCCGGTACTACGCGGCGGAGTACGGCTTCGCCTCGGCCACCATCGAACTCCCCGGGAGCGGTGACCGTCCCCGTTGGGCCGCCGCCGACCAGGCCCGCGCCGACCTGCGCCGGGCCATGGAGGCGGGGGAGCCGGTCAGCGGCGAGATCATCGACGCCCTGGTCCTCCCGCTGGTCGAGAGGGCCGTCCCGGAATGGCAGGCAGCGCTCGACGACCTCCTTGCGCTGCCCGAGATCGCCGGCCCGGTCGGGTACGAGGGGGGAATCATCTCCATCGGCGTCCGGCTGGCGGTCGTCGAGCCGCGCATCGCGGCCGCCGGTCTCTTCGCCGGAAGTCTCGTGCCCGCCGCAATCTTCGAGGATGCCCGGCAGGTCACCATCCCGCTGCAGGTCCTGCTGCAGTGGGACGACGAGGGGAACCCCCGGCAGGCAGCCCTGGACCTGTTCGACGCCTTCGGCTCCAAGGAGAAGACCCTGCACGCCAACATGGGCGGGCACACCGGCGTCCCGCAGTACGAGGTCGACGCCGGGGCCCGCTTCTTCGCCCGGCACCTGAAGTGAGTCCGGGCCGTCAGGCCGTCGGTAGGCGGTAGGCGGCAAGGACGCCACCTATCGAGGACGGGCCGTAGCTCCCCGCACCGCGGGCCCTGCCAAATCGGCAGGGCCCACGGTGCCCGAAGCCATTTGGCACTCCACGCGCCTCGCCCCGGACACGTGCTCGGGCTCGCCGATCCGGGTGCAGCCGGTGACGTGGTAGGCGTGGAAGTGCGAGTAGCCGGGCGGCCGCGTCAGTCGCGCCGGTTCGGCCGGATCGCGGAGTAGAGGACGAGCGTGAGGACCAAGGTGGTGAGGAGGATCAGGAATTTCCGGAAACCCTCGGAACTGGTGGGCAGCCAGCCTTGGAGCAGTCCGATCAGCAGCACGATGTCGAGCACGACCGCGATTGCGAACCCTGGCCGCTTCATTCCGCTCTCCCCTCCCGGATCCCCGTTCGCACCGTACCCGCTCAGTGCGCTCCTCGGAAGGTCCAGCCGGATTCACGCGGATACGAGTTCGGCAACCCGCTGAGCCGGCTCGGAAGCGCCCGGAATTCCTCGTGTGCGATAGACGGTCATGGCCGAACGCACCGCCGCGAGTTCCTTCTGTTCCGGGCGGATGCCACACCGTCCATGAGGTCCAGGCACTCGTTTCATGACCGGCTTGGGCGTGCGGCGTGCCGTCGACGCCCTCCTCCATCCGAACCCGACCGTGCTGGGCTACCTGTCAGAACACCGGCGGCCGACCCAGCTTCGTCATCTGCCACACCGTGCTCCACCGCATCGGCCGCCTCGGCGGGCGTACGCCCTCGAAGAAGCCGGACCACCGTTCAGCGCCGTCCTCCGGGCACCCGGCCGGCTGCCGCACCCGAGCTGTCGGCCACACCTGAAACCCGTGCCGCGCGCAGGAAGTCGACCGCGCCGACTTCCTGCGCGCCCGGGCTCACCCTCGAAGAGGTCCGGGCCCCGGGCTCCGCCCGTCGATCACTCCCAGCGCCAACCGTTCTTGTCCTCGCAGGTGAGGACGCGCCCTGCGGCATCGGTGCCGGTGTCGCCGTGGGCGCTGTTGGGGCAGAACCGACCCCGGACGATGCAGGCGCCCTTGGAATCCGTGGTGCACCCAGCCGCCTGGTGCTGCGTGGGCGTGGGCACGGACTGCTGCGCCGGCGGGGTGTGCGCCGGAGCCGGTTCCTGGGTGGCCGGGGCAGCAGGAGCAACCGGGGCGGCAGGAGCGGCGGGAGCGGCCGTCGAGGTCGGTGCCGCGCCTGCCGCCTCGGTCGCGCTCGCGGCCGGGGAGGGCGGTACGGCCCCCGGGCAGTCCTCCTCGTTCTTCACCACGGACAGCGTCACCGTCATGTCCTTCACCGCGGGTTCCCCGGCGGCCGGCTGCTGGGAGCACACCTTCCAGTGGCTCGGCATGAGCACCGAGCGGGTGTGGGACTCGCCCGGGTGGACGTCCTTGAAGTCCACGTTCTTGGCGACGCGGGCGTCCCCCTGCCGCAAGGCGTCCTTGGCCTTGTCCCCGTGCATGCCGACGACGCTCGGAACCGACGTGCCGCTCGTCCCGGCAGTGCCCGTGGCCGACGTGGCGTCGGACTCGGCCTTGCACCCGGCCACCATGAGCACGGCGGCAAGCGCGCCCACACCGAGGACGATCGGCCGCCGCCGACGGGAGGGGGTCGTGGGACGGACTGCGTGCGACGGGGATATCGGCAGCTGTATCACGGCAGGAGGACACACTTTCGAGTAGGTGGTGGGCGCGCATCACACCAGGTTCCGAACGCGGAAAGCGCCTGAACGTACCGCAGTTGGACTCGCGGTGGCACCCGCGACCGGAATCCGGTCCGGCGGGGGTGCCGGCACTGCCCCGGCCGGTTGCGTCCCAGCCGGGCGTCAGCTCGACAGGCTTGCCGCGTGCAGGTGGTCGAAGACGATCCGGTCGGCCCCCGTCGCCGGTCCCGGGTCAGTGGGTATGGTTCGGCCAGCCCGGTGTGGGGGTGCCCATCGACTGGCCCGGGCGCAGGATCGGGGTGCCGGTCTGGACGGGGCTGCAGGTGATGACGCGGCCGGCCGCGTCGTGGATGCAGTTGGCGTCCGGGTCCGGGCCCTGTGGCCTGGTCCCGCAGTCGGTGCACGCCACCGGCGGTTCGTTGTGCGGGTCGGTGCCGGACGGGGCCTTGGGCTTCGTGGCCTGGGCGCCGCCCTGCGGCTTGGCGGAGGTGGCCTCAGGGGCGGCGGGGGCCTTCGTGGCGGGCTTCCGGGTCGCGCTCGGGGCGTCGTCGCCCGGCTCGCCGGCCGCGGGCTCGGCGGCGGCCTGGACGGGCTCCGGCGCCGCCGACGGGCTCGGCGAGGGCTGCGCCTCGGTTGGCGTGGGCGTTGGCGTCGGCGTCACCGACGGCTCGACCGCCGCCGGAGGCTCGGCGGTCGCCGTCGCGCTCGGCGCGGCCCCGCCCGTTCCGGCCGAAGCCGGCGCACCGCCCCCGCCGCCGGACAGCGCCCAGACCGACCCCCCTGCCAGCATCAGCGCTGCCAGTGCGACCGGGACCACCGCCCGGGGCCGCGCGAACTTCCGCCCCCGCGTTCCCTCGTCCGTCTCCGCCATCGTCGCGCCCCCGCTCGCAGCCTCGCCCACCGCGCGGCGGACCGGCAGGATCGTAGCGCCGGGCTCGGACACTCGTACGGTCGGGCCCGGCCCGAGGACGACCCGCGGTGCCTTCGTGTCATCGGCCTGGGTGACCGGCCCCGTCGACCGACGCGGTGAACACGTCCACGCCCCGCCCTTCGATCAGCGCCATCGGGAAGAGTTCGCCGGGGCGGTGGGGCTCGAATCCGTCCGACTCGAAGCCCTCGATCACGACCCGCTCGGCCGTGTGGAGGTCCTCGGGCCGCCCGAACGGCGACGGGCCCGAACGCTCCACGCGTCCGGGCCCGTTCGGCGAAGGGGCCGTCAGTGCGCGGCGGCCTCCCAGTTGGGGCCGACGCCGACGGAGACGTCCAGCGGGGCACGCAGCGGGTAGGCGCCCGCCATCTGCTCGCGGACGACGGCCTCGACCTGCTCGCGCTCGCCGGGGGCCAGCTCCAGCACGATTTCGTCGTGCACCTGGAGCAGCATCCGGGAGGTGAGGCCGGCGGCGCGCAGCGCCTCGTCCACCCGGAGCATGGCGATCTTGACGATGTCGGCGGCCGAGCCCTGGATCGGGGCGTTGAGAGCCATCCGCTCGGCCATCTCGCGGCGCTGGCGGTTGTCGCTGTTGAGGTCGGGCAGGTAGCGGCGGCGGCCGAGCAGGGTCTCGGTGTAGCCGGTGGCCCGGGCCTCGTCGACGACCCGGCGCAGGTAGTCCCGCACGCCGCCGAAGCGCTCGAAGTAGGTGTCCATCAGGCCCTGGGCCTCGGCCGGCTTGATGCCGAGCTGCTGCGAGAGCCCGTACGCGGACAGCCCGTACGCCAGGCCGTAGGACATCGCCTTGATCTTGCGGCGCATCTCGGCGTCCACCGCGGCGCGCGGCACCTCGAAGACCTGGGAGGCGACGGTGTTGTGGAGGTCCTCGCCGGAGGCGAAGGCCTCGATCAGCGCCTCGTCCTCGGACAGGTGCGCCATGATCCGCAGTTCGATCTGCGAGTAGTCGGCGGTGAGCAGCGATTCGTAGCCCTGGCCGACGACGAAGGCGCGGCGGATCGCCCGGCCCTCCTCGGTGCGGACGGGGATGTTCTGCAGGTTCGGGTCCTGCGAGGAGAGCCGGCCGGTGGCGGCGACCATCTGGTTGAAGGTGGTGTGGATCCGGCCCTTGGGCGAGACGGTCTTGAGCAGGCCCTCGACGGTGGTGCGCAGCTTGGCCTGGTCGCGGTGGCGCAGCAGGATGACCGGCAGCTCGTTGTCGGTCTGGGTGGCCAGCCAGGTGAGCGCGTCGGCGTCGGTGGTGTAGCCGGTCTTGATCTTCTTGGTCTTGGGGAGCGCGAGCTCACCGAAGAGGATCTCCTGGAGCTGCTTGGGCGAGCCGAGGTTGAACTCGCGCCCGGCGGCGGCGTGCGCCTCCTCCACCACGCGCTGGATCTCGGCGGCGAACTGGGCCTCCAGGCCGGTGAGCCACTCGCGGTCGGCGGCGATGCCGTAGCGCTCCATGCGGGCGAGCAGGGCGGCGATGGGCAGTTCCATGTCGTGCATCAGCCCGGCGGCGCCGACCTCGGCGAGGCGGGTGTCGAAGAGCGCGGCGAGGTCGAGCACGGCGCGGGCCTGGAGCATCAGCGACTGGGCGTGCGCGGTCGGGTCCTCCTCCGGTGCGTCGAAGGCGAGTTGGCCGCTCTCGGTGGCGGGAGCCGGGGTGAGCGAGCGGGCCAGGTACTCCTCGGCGAGCACCTCCAGGGTGAAGGTGCGGCGGCCGGGCTTCTCCAGGTAGGCGGCGAGCGCGGTGTCGGCGACGACGCCCTCGATCGTCCAGCCGCGCTCGGCGAAGGCGCGCATGACCTGCTTGGCGATGTGCAGGGCCTTGGGGGCGGTGGCGTCGGCGAGCCAGGCGGCGAAGGCCCGCTCGTCCTCCTCGGCGAGCAGCGCCGGGTCGAACCAGGCGGCCGTCTCCCCGGCGGCGAGGGCGACTTCGGTGACCTCGCCGGCGCCGAGCGCCCACTGGTAGACGGCGGCGAGCGCGACGGTGGTCTTGCCGTCGGCGGCGTGCTCGGCGAGCCAGGTGGCGAGGGTGCCCGGGTCGGTGAGGAGTTCGCCGTCGACCTCGACGCCGGGGGCGAGTTCGGCTTCCGCCGAGTCCTCGCCGGCGGACGGGTCGATGCCGTAGACGCGGTCGCGGAAGTTGGCGTTGCGGAACTCCAGCGACTCCATCAGGGTGCCGACGGCGTCCCGGTCGAACGGCTTGCGGTCCAGCTGGGCGACGCCGAGCGGGAGTTCGACGTCGCGGACCAGCTCGGTGAGCACCCGGTTGCGCTTGACCGAGTCGAGGTGGTCGCGCAGCTTCTCGCCGATCTTGCCCTTCACCTCGTCGGCGCGGGTGACGAGTTCGTCGAAGGAGCCGAACTGGTTGACCCACTTGGCGGCGGTCTTCTCACCGACGCCGGGGATGCCGGGCAGGTTGTCGGACGGGTCTCCGCGCAGCGCGGCGAGGTCCGGGTACTGGCGCGGGGTGACGCCGTACTTCTCGGTGACCTTCTCCGGGGTGAAGCGGGTGAGCTCGGAGACGCCCTTGGTCGGGTAGAGCACGGTGACGTGGTCGGTGACCAGCTGCAGCGAGTCGCGGTCGCCGGTGACGATGTCGACGTCGAAGCCGGCCGCCTCGGCGGCGGTGGCCAGGGTGGCGATGATGTCGTCGGCCTCGAAGCCCTCGACCGTCAGCCGGGGGATGTTCATGGCGTCGAGCAGTTCGCCGATCAGGCCGACCTGGCTGCGGAACTCGTCCGGCGTCTTGGCGCGGTTGGCCTTGTAGTCGGGGAACTCGACGGAGCGGAAGGTCTGCCGGGAGACGTCGAAGGCGACGGCGAGGTGGGTGGGCTGTTCGTCGCGGACGGTGTTGGCGAGCATCGAGGCGAAGCCGTAGACCGCGTTGGTGGGCTGGCCGGTGGAGGTGTTGAAGTTCTCCACGGGCAGGGCGTAGAAGGCCCGGTAGGCCATCGAGTGCCCGTCGAGCAGCATCAGCCGGGGCCGCGGGCCGGCCCCGCCGCCACCCGTCGCGCCCTTGTCTGTACTCTGCGTAGCCACGTCAACGTCCGTTCCTGCCGATTCCACTACCGGCCACCGATCCTATGGCCCGGCACCGACAAAAAGGGCGCCGCGCCGATCCGGCCACAGCTGTTACCTACGAGTAGGACGGTCGTACGATCACAGGCGGAACGCCCCCGAGCACCCCCCGAGCAACGCCCCGAGCAACCACCCGAGCAACCCCCCGAGCGACACCCAGCGTCCCCCAGCGGCAGGAGCACCCCATGACCGACACCGCCCCCGACACCGCCCCCGACACCGAGCCCGTCCTGAACGTCCCGCAGGACGTGCTGGACCACTTCGCCAAGCTCGGCGTGAGCCCGCAGACCTTCTCCGGCGGCCACCTCGGCGAGAAGATGGGCATCCGGATCGTCGAGGCCTCCGCCGACCGCGTGGTCGGCACCATGCCGGTGGAGGGCAATCAGCAGCCGTACGGGCTGCTGCACGGCGGTGCCTCGGCGGCGCTGGCCGAGACGCTGGGCTCGATCGGGGCGATGCTGCACGCGGGCCCCGGCCGGTACGCGGTCGGCGTGGACCTCAACGCCACCCACCACCGCTCGGCCACCTCCGGACTGGTGACCGGGGTGGCGACCGCCGTGTTCAAGGGCCGCACCGCCGCCACGTACGAGATCGCGATCACCGACGACACCGGCCGGCGGATCACCAGCTGCCGGCTGACCTGCATGCTGCGCGACCTCTGACCGACCGCACCCCGAAAGCTCCCGACAACGTCCCTACGGCGTCGGTGAGTTCACTCCGGACAACATCAAGTCCCTTTTCCGCCCCCTTGTTTGACCATCCGCCGGCCTGGGCAGGCGTTGATCTGGACAAGGGGGCGTTCGCATGTCCGGGGGCGGCGGGCACGAATCCCGCGCTTGTAACGCTGCGTAACAAGTAGGAAATCCGATCAATTGCCGGTTCCGAGGCCTTCAGGCGCCCCGGAGCGACTCGGCCGCGCCCTCGCTGTCCGCAATACGGACGCTCAAGGCCGGAACCAGGGCATCGGACACGGGCGTCCGATAGTCGACGCTGCCAGCTGCAACCCCCATTTCTGGCCCTTACATCGCCCTATCAGCGCGTAAACGCCCGTCATCGCGGGATCGATCGAGCCAGAACGACCACATCGTGAGACACATACTCCGTGTGCTCATAACAAGAGAATCACAGCCTGCTCCCAGCACTGCCCGAGTCGCCCAACGGCATCTAGAGTCACGGCCAGTCACCGCGCCATTCGATTGGGCCAGGCCCTCCGCGCACTCCGGCTCCCGCCACTCCGGCGCGGGCGCCTCCCGAACCGAAGGGGACCCTCGTGCGTCATCGTTCAGCAGTTGTCGTGAGCATTGCCGTGATCGGCGCCCTCAGCCTCAGCGCCTGCGGCTCCCGCGGAGAGAAGAACAGCGGCAACGGCGGCGGCGACTCCGCCTCCACCACCGTCGTCATCGGGGTCGACGCCCCGCTCACCGGTGACCTCTCCGCCCTCGGCCTCGGCATCCGCAACTCCGTCGACCTCGCGATCAAGAAGGCCAACGAGACCAACGAGGTCCCCGGCGTCAAGTTCGAGATCAAGGCGCTGGACGACACCGGCAAGCCCGCCCCCGGCCAGCAGAACGCCACCCAGCTGGTCGGCGACTCCAAGGTCCTCGGCGTCGTCGGCCCGCTCAACTCCAGTGTGGCGCAGTCGATGCAGCAGATCTTCGACGACAAGAACCTGGTCGAGGTCTCCCCCGCCAACACCGGCGTCGCCCTCAGCCAGGGCGAGAAGTGGGCCAGCGGCGAGAAGAAGCGCCCCTTCAAGTCCTACTTCCGCACCGCCACCACCGACGCCGTCCAGGGCCCGTTCGCCGCCCAGTTCCTCTACAACGACGCCAAGAAGACCAAGGTCTTCCTCATCGACGACCAGAAGACCTACGGTGCCGGCCTGGCCGGCACCTTCAAGGGCGAGTTCACCAAGCTCGGCGGCACCCTCGTCGGCGAGGAGCACGTCAACCCCGACGACCGCGACTTCGCCGCCATCGCCACCAAGGTCAAGAGCTCCGGCGCCGAAGCCGTCTACTACGGCGGCGAGTACCCCGCGGCCGGCCCGCTCTCCCTCCAGCTCAAGGAGGCCGGCGCCACCATCCCGCTGATGGGCGGCGACGGCATCCAGAGCGCCGACTTCATCAAGCTCAACCCCAAGAGCCAGGGCGACTTCGCCACCGCCGTCGGCCTGCCCGTCGAAAGCCTCGACACCGCCAAGAAGTTCATCGCCGACTACAAGACCGCCGGCTACAAGGACGCCTACGAGACCTACGGCGGCTACTCCTACGACAGCGCCTGGGCCGTCATCCAGGGCGTCAAGGCCGTGAAGGCCAGCGGCAAGCCCCTCACCCGCGAGGCCGTCCGCGACGCCGTCCAGAACGTCTCCTTCGACGGCGTCACCGGCAAGGTCTCCTTCGACGAGTTCGGCGACACCACCAACAAGCAGCTCACCGTCTACACCGTCAAGGACGGCAAGTGGGCCGTGGAGAAGTCCGGCACCTTCAAGGGCTGACACAGGCCCGCACGGGCCGGCACAGGCCCGCACGGGGCGGCACAAGCCCGCACGGGCCGACGCAGCCCCGCACGGCCGCGCAGGCCCACCCGGGCCGACGCAGGCCCAAGCAGCCTGATGCACCGTCACCACCCGCATCACCAGCGCCACTTCACCACCATCGCGCGCGGGGGCGCCACCAGTGCCCCCGCGCGCACCCACATCCACCACCCACGCGGACAACCCCCGAACGCACTACGGAGGCCCAGCGGTGCACGACCTACCGCAGCAGCTGGCCAACGGCCTGATCCTCGGCGCCCTCTACGGGCTCGTCGCGATCGGCTACACGATGGTCTACGGCATCGTCCAGCTCATCAACTTCGCCCACGGCGAGATCGTCATGGTCGGCGGCTTCGGCGCCCTGACCGCCTACCTCGCCCTCCCCGGCGGCACCACCCTGTGGCTGGCCCTGCCGCTCATGCTGATCGCCGGCATCCTGGTCTCCACCCTCACCGCCGTCGCCGCCGAGCGCTTCGCCTACCGCCCCCTGCGCAACGCCCCCCGGCTCGCCCCGCTGATCACCGCGATCGGGCTGTCCATCTTCCTCCAGCAACTCGTCTTCTCCTTCTACCCGGACGCCAAGAAGGCCCGCGTCTTCCCCAAGCTCCCCGGCGACCCCTTCAGCCTCGGCTCCGTCACCATCCAGCGCAGCGACCTCTTCCTGATCATCGCCGCCCCGCTGTGCATGCTCGCCCTCGGCTGGTTCGTCACCCGCACCCGCTCCGGACGCGCCATGCAGGCCACCAGCCAGGACCCGGACACCGCCAAGCTGATGGGCATCGACACCGACCGCATCATCGTCATGGCCTTCGCCATCGGCGCCGCGTTCGCCGCCGTCGCCGCCGTCGCCTACGGGCTGCGCAGCGGCCAGGTCGACTTCCGGATGGGCTTCATCCTCGGCCTCAAGGCCTTCACCGCCGCCGTCCTCGGCGGCATCGGCAACATCTACGGCGCCATGCTCGGCGGCCTCGCCCTCGGCCTCGCCGAAGCCCTCGCCACCGGCTACATCCAGCACCTGCCCGGCATGCACCTCTTCGGAGGCGGCGCCTGGAAGGACGTCTGGGCGTTCGTTCTCCTCATCCTCGTGCTCCTGATCCGGCCCCAGGGCCTGCTCGGCGAGCGCGTCGCGGACAGGGCGTGACCACCATGACCACCACCCGCACCGAAACCACCCCGGTCATCCCGCTGCCCGCCCGCGCCGCCGCGGCCGCCACCGGACTCGGCGCCCTCGCCACCACGGCCTCCGCCGCCATGTCCTGGACCTGGACCGCCGACTTCCCCGGCGACCTCACCTACTACGGCTCCCCCGCCGGACTCCAGTGGCTCGCCCTCGCCGCCGGCCTGCTCACCCTCGTCCTGCTGCTCGCCTGCCAGGGCCTCCCCGGCCTGCGCTGGGCCGCCCCCACCCGCAGCAACAACGCCGTCCTGTACGCCGCCACCGGCGCCCTCGCCGTCGCCGTCTACGCGGTGTCCGCCATCTCCGCCGAACTCGGCGGCCTCGCCAACCTCGAACCCGGCGGCTGGGTACTCGCCGCGGGCGGCCTGATCGGCGTCCTCGGCGCCCTCGGCCTGCCCCTCGACCGCCGCACCGCCGTCCCGCTGCGGATCCTCGACAAGCGCCTCTTCCTGCTCGTCCCGATCGCCCCCGCCGCCTGGTTCGGCGCCCACGCCGTCCCCACGGACCAGCCCGTCGCCCCCGTCCTCACCGCCCTGGCCGGCGGCCTCGCCATCGCGGCCGGCGTCGTCCTGCTGCTCCAGCTCGGCCACCTCGCCAACAGCGGACTGCGCCTCGGCCGGGCCGACCGCCCCCTGGCCGCGCCGCGCGCCCTCCCCTCCTGGGTCGAGGTGCTGCTGATCGTCCTCGCCTTCGGGCTCGGACTGTTCGCCATCACCTTCGGCATCGACACCGAGTACGGCGAACTCTTCACCGGCTACCTGCTGTTCGTCGCCCTCGCCGTCCCCGCCCTGACCAGGTCCGGCCTGATCGCCCGGCTGCGCGCGCTGACCGTCAAGCACCGCCCCGTCACCACCGGCGCCGCCTTCGCCGCCGCCGCCAGCTTCCCGTTCACCCAGACCAGCGACCAGTACACCTCCGTCGCCACCAACATCCTGATCTTCGCCACCGTCGCCCTCGGCCTCAACATCGTCGTCGGCCTCGCCGGCCTGCTCGACCTCGGGTACGTCGCCTTCCTCGGCGTCGGCGCCTACGCCGCCGCCCTGGTCTCCGGCTCCCCCGCCTCGCCCATCCACGTCCAGTTCCCGTTCTGGGCCGCGATGCTCACCGGCGCCGTCGTCTCCATGGTCTTCGGCGTCCTCATCGGCGCCCCCACCCTGCGACTGCGCGGCGACTACCTCGCCATCGTCACCCTCGGGTTCGGCGAGATCTTCCGCATCACCATGCTCAACCTCAACGGCACCACCGGCCCCAAGGTCACCAACGGCTCCAACGGCATCCCCCGCATCCCGGACCTGGAGATCCTCGGCTTCGACCTCGGCAAACCGCACACCGTCGCCGGCATCGAACTCGGCCGCTTCTCCAACTACTACCTGCTGATGCTGCTGGTCACCGCCCTCGTCGTGCTGGTCTTCGCCCGCGTCGGCAACTCCCGCATCGGCCGCGCCTGGGTCGCCATCCGCGAGGACGAGACCGCCGCCGAGGCCATGGGCATCAACGGCTTCCGCCTCAAACTGCTCGCCTTCGCCCTCGGCGCCCTGCTCGCCGGCCTGGCCGGCACCGTCCAGGCCCACGTCAGCTACACCGTCACCCCCGACCAGTACACCTTCGCCGAGGCCCTCCCGCCGAACTCCGCCTTCCTGCTCGCCGCCGTCATCCTCGGCGGCATGGGCACCATCAGCGGCCCGCTGGCCGGCGCCACCCTGCTCTTCCTCATCCCGAAGAAGCTCGAATTCCTCGCCGACTACCAGCTCCTCGCCTTCGGCGCCGCCCTCATCGTCCTGATGCGGGTCCGCCCCGAAGGCCTCATCCCCAACCGGCGCCGACAGCTGGAGTTCCACGAGACCGCCCTCCCGGCCCAGACCGCCGGCGAGCCGACCGCACTCACCAAGGCAGGGGCGTGACCGACCCGATGACCACCACCGCCGCACCCCTGCTCGAAGTCACCGGCGTCACCATGCGCTTCGGCGGCCTCACCGCGGTCAACGACGTCTCCCTCACCGTCGGCGAGGGAGAGATCATCGGTCTCATCGGCCCCAACGGCGCCGGCAAGACCACCTTCTTCAACTGCCTCACCGGCCTCTACGTCCCCACCGAGGGCGCCGTCCGCTTCCGCGACACCCTGCTGCCGCCCAAGCCCCACCTGGTCACCCAGGCCGGCATCGCCCGCACCTTCCAGAACATCCGGCTCTTCGCCAACATGACCGTCCTGGAGAACGTCATGGTGGGCCGGCACACCCGCACCAAGGAGGGCATCTTCTCCGCCGTCCTGCGCGGCCCCGGCTACCACCGCGCCGAGGCCGAGAGCCGCGCGAAGGCCATGGACCTCCTGCAGTTCACCGGCCTCGCCGAGAAGGCCGACCACCTCGCCCGCAACCTCCCGTACGGCGAGCAGCGCAAACTGGAGATCGCCCGCGCCCTCGCCTCCGAACCCGGCCTGCTGCTCCTCGACGAACCCACCGCCGGCATGAACCCCCAGGAGACCAGGGCCGCCGAGGAACTCGTCTTCGCGATCCGCGACAAGGGGATCTCCATCCTCGTCATCGAGCACGACATGCGGTTCATCTTCAACCTCTGCGACCGCACCGCGGTGCTCGTCCAGGGCCAGAAGATCGTCGAGGGCGACCGCGAGACCGTCCAGAACGACGAACGCGTCATCACCGCCTACCTGGGCGCCCCGCTCGAAGGCACCGACTCGGCTGCCCCGGCCGCCCCGGCTGCCCCGGCTGCCCCGGCTGCCCCGGCTGCCCCGGAGAACGTTACGGAGTCCGACCAGTGACCGCACTTCTCGAGGTCCAGGACCTCCGCGTCGCCTACGGCAAGATCGAAGCCGTCAAGGGCATCAGCTTCACCGTCGAGCAGGGCGAGGTCACCACCCTCATCGGCACCAACGGCGCCGGCAAGACCACCACCCTGCGCACGCTGTCCGGCCTGCTCAAGCCCACCGCCGGGCGGATCACCTTCGACGGCCAGGACCTCTCGACCGTCCCCGCCCACCGGATCGTCGCCCTCGGCCTCGCCCACTCCCCCGAGGGCCGGCACATCTTCCCCCGGATGACCATCGAGGAGAACCTCCTCCTCGGCGCCTTCCTGCGCACCGACGCGGCCGGCATCGCCGCGGACGTCGGGCGGGCCTACGGCCTGTTCCCGATCCTCGGCGAACGGCGCCGCCAGGCCGCCGGGACGCTCTCCGGCGGCGAGCAGCAGATGCTCGCGATGGGGCGGGCGCTGATGTCCCAGCCCAAGCTGCTCATGCTGGACGAGCCCTCGATGGGGCTCTCCCCGCTGATGATGCAGAAGATCATGTCCACCATCGTGGAACTGAAGTCGTCCGGTACGACCATCCTCCTGGTCGAGCAGAACGCCCAGGCGGCCCTCTCCCTCTCCGACCGCGGCTACGTCATGGAGACCGGCCGCATCGTCCTCTCCGGCACGGGCGCCGACCTCCTGCACGACGAGTCCGTGCGGAAGGCGTACCTCGGCGAGGACTGAGCCCTCTGCGGACGCGAAAGGCCCGGCAGAAACGTTCTGCCGGGCCTTCGTACGCGCGTTACTCGGACTTGCCCTCTTCCGCCTTCTTGCGGTCCTGGGCCTCGCCCTCCTCGATGACCGCCTCGGCCACCGCCGCCATCGTCATCCGACGGTCCATCGACGTCTTCTGGATCCACCGGAAGGCCGCCGGCTCGTTCAGCCCGAACTTGGTCTGCAGCACACTCTTCGCCCGGTCCACCAGCTTCCGCGTCTCCAGCCGCTGGCTGAGATCCCCGATCTCCTTCTCCAGCGCCCGCATCTCCGCGTACCGCGACACCGCCATCTCGATCGCCGGCACCAGGTCCGACTTCGAGAACGGCTTGACGATGTACGCCATCGCCCCGGCATCGCGCGCCCGGTCCACCAGTTCCCGCTGCGAGAACGCCGTCAGCATCAGCACCGGCGCCAGGTGCTTCTCGTGGATCTGCTCGGCCGCGGAGAGCCCGTCGAGGATCGGCATCTTCACGTCGAAGATCGCCAGATCCGGCTTCAGCTCCTCCACCAGCCGCACCGCCGTCTCCCCGTCCCCGGCCTCACCGACGACGGTGTACCCCTCCTCCTCGAGCATCTCCTTGAGGTCGAGGCGGATCAGCGCCTCGTCCTCGGCGATCACGATCCGCGTGATCTGGGGCGTATCGGTCTCAAGCGGCTGCGCCTGCTCGTCGGCGGTGCTCACGGGGCTCCTAGTTCCGGCGGGGTACTGCATAAATGAGGGTACCTAGCAGCGGCCGACCACACACAGCCGGTATGCTCTCTCGGGACTGACCCCGCCGGGTTGGTGGAACGGCATACACGGATGTCTCAAACACATCTGCCCGAAAGGGCTTGCGGGTTCGAATCCCGCACCCGGCACCTTTTGGCCGCCTCGCGGCCTGTCCGGCTTCGCGCCTTTCTGGTGTAAATCAGCTCGCTTTGTCCAACGGTTCCAGCTCGACCGTGAGCCGCATGCCGAGCGCATCCGCGAAACGCTCCAGGACCACGATCGTGGGCATCGTCCCGCCCGCCTCGAACCGGGCCACGGCGGGCTGCTGCATCCCGGTCGCCGCCGCCAACTGCGCCTGGGTCATCCCAAGGACTTCACGGCGCAGCCGCACAGCCTCGCCGAGTTCGAAGCGGATCCGAGCGGCTTCGTAGGCCGCGCCGGCTCCCGGGCGGTTCAGGACTTCTTCACGCATGGCACGCCAGGACGCGCGCTCTCTCATCTGGCCCACTCCTCGTCCTCGTCTGTGGTGTGCTGCTCAGCCGTGCACCGACGCAGCGCCCGCCTCGCCCTGTCCACCTCGGCGATCTCCCGCATGCGTGTCTTTCGGAACACGGTCAGCAGGATGATCCTCCTGCCCGACGCGATCCAGTAGGTGATGCGCATGTCCAGTTCGTTCAGGTGGAAGCGCAGTTCCCGAAGTTTGCCGTCCAGTTGTCTGCTGTGGGGCTCCCCGAGCAATGGGCCGCGGACGGCGAGCAGGTCGACGTAGAACGTGACCGTTTCCCTGTCGCCATGGCTCAGGCTGTAGAACCAGTCCTGGACCTCTGGTTCCAGTTCCACATCTCCCCAAGTCATAACACGGATGTTATGGAGCCGCTACTCCCACAGGCCACGATTCGGACGCCGAAGGGGCGGCATCCCCCCGAATGAGGGATGCCGCCCCCGGAAGACCGGTCGAATCCCGCTCAGGCGTCCAGGGTCCCCACGTGGTGGACGCGGACGAGGTTGGTGGAGCCGGCCAGGCCGGGGGGCGAGCCGGCGGTGATGACGACGATGTCGCCCTTCTGGCAGCGGCCGAGGGACAACAACGCCGCGTCGACCTGTTCGACCATCTGGTCCGTCGTCGGGGCGAACGGGCCGAGGAAGGTCTCCACCCCCCAGGTGAGGGCGAGTTGGCT
Organism: Kitasatospora sp. NPDC032121; assembly: GCF_055580145.1. NCBI lineage: Bacteria > Bacillati > Actinomycetota > Actinomycetes > Kitasatosporales > Streptomycetaceae > Kitasatospora > Kitasatospora sp. NPDC032121. Next base: position 621,931 of record NZ_JBVILX010000001.1, read on the forward strand.
GCGGACGGCGGGCTCGTAGGTGAAGGCGAGCACCGGGATGGGCGAGCGGTAGCGGGTGAGCCTGCGCGCGGTGTCGCCGGACTGGGTGAAGGCGATGAGGTACTTGGCGTGCAGGAAGTCGCCGATCTCGGCGGCCGCGCGGGCGACGGCGCCGCCCTGGGTCCGCGGCTTGCCGCCGGTGATCAGGGGCAGCAGTCCGGCCGCGAGGATGTCGTTCTCGGCGGCCTCGACGATCCGGGCCATGGTCTTGACCGTCTCGACCGGGTACTTGCCGACGGAGGTCTCCCCGGAGAGCATCACGGCGTCGGTGCCGTCCAGGACGGCGTTGGCGACGTCGGAGGCCTCCGCGCGGGTGGGCCGGGAGGCATTGATCATCGAGTCGAGCATCTGGGTCGCGACGATGACCGGCTTGGCGTTGCGGCGGGCGAGCTTGATGGCGCGCTTCTGGACCAGCGGGACCTGTTCGAGGGGCATCTCCACGCCCAGGTCGCCGCGGGCCACCATGATCCCGTCGAAGGCGTCGACGACGGATTCCAGGTTCTCCACCGCCTGCGGCTTCTCGATCTTGGCGATGACCGGGACGCGGCGCCCCTCCTCCGCCATGATCCGGTGGACGTCCTCGACGTCCCGCCCGCTGCGGACGAAGGAGAGCGCGACGAGGTCGGCCCCGGTCCGCAGCGCCCACCGCAGGTCGGCGACGTCCTTGTCGCTGAGCGCGGGGACGGAGACGGCGACGCCGGGGAGGTTGAGGCCCTTGTGGTCGGAGACCAGCCCGCCCTCGATGACGAGGCACCGCACCTGCGGGCCGTCGACGGCGACGACCTCCAGGGTGACCCGGCCGTCGTCGACCAGGATGCGCTCGCCGCGGCTGACGTCGGCGGCGAGCCCGGAGTAGGTGGTTCCGCAGCGGTCCTTGTCCCCCACGACGCCCCTGTCGGTGGAGATGGTGAACTCGTCGCCGCGTTCGAGGAGTACGGGTCCGTGGGCGAAGGTGTCGAGCCGGATCTTCGGGCCTTGAAGGTCGACGAGGATGCCGACGCTGCGGCCGGTCTCGTCGGCGGCCTTGCGGACGCGGCGGTAGCGTTCCTCGTGTTCGGCGTGCGAGCCGTGGCTGAGGTTCAGTCGGGCGATGTCCATCCCGGCGTCGACCAGGGACTTGATCCGGTCGTACGAGTCGGTGGCGGGCCCGAGGGTGCAGACGATTTTTGCTCGGCGCATAGTGCTGAGACTAGGCATTACCGGTGCGTAACCGCGACGCGGGCCCGGACTGCGGGATGACCGTTTGCGTAAGGCGAGTTGAACAATCTGACACATCCTCGGACCGCAGTGCGAACGCGCTTCGCCGCGCGCTCTCCGCACGCCCTGCGCGCCCCCGTCACACCGCCCGTCGATGCGATTCCGTGAAGGGGTGTTCACCCCTGGTTCACCACCGCTTCCGCCCCCGCTCCCCGCCCGGCGGGACGCTCGTCACCCCCGGGTGGCTACCCGGGCGCCCCGGGTCACCACCCGGACGAAGTAGCGGACGAGGGGGAGGCGTTCGGTATGCGACGCGCACTGGGGGTGGTTGCGGCCCTGGCGCTGCTGGGCGGGGTCGCCTTCGCGCTGATCCCCGACGACGACCCGAAGAAGGACACCAGGACGGTCACCGTCACCGGCCTGATCGGCTCGGAGAAGCGCGCCTTCTTCGAGAACGACGAGGTCAAGGCCGAGTTGGCGAAGCAGGGCCTGGAGGTCAGGGCGGACTCGACCGGCTCCTGGACGATGAGCGACCAGGCGGACAAGACCCCGGGGCTCGACTTCGCCTTCCCGGCGAGCGCGGCACCGGCCCAGGAGATCCAGCGCATCTGGAAGTTGAAGGACTCCCCGCCGGTGCCGTTCTACTCGCCGCTGGTGATCGTGGCCCACCAGCCGGTGGCCGACGTCCTGAAGCAGAACAAGCTGGCCGACAGGGACTCCACCGGCGTCTGGACGTTCCGGATGGACGAGTACGTCAACGCGCTGCGGAGCAACCGCAGATGGGAGGACCTGGCGGGTGCCCGCGAGCACCCGGAGCTGTCCGGCCAGCTCTTCGTGACCACCACCGACCCGGAGAGCTCGTCCTCCGGGGCGATGTACCTCGCGCTGCTCTCGTACATCGCGAACAACCACCAGGTGGTGTCGGACGACGCCGGCGTCGCCGCCGTCAAGGACGTCCTGCACACCGCGAACGCGCTGCAGGGCATCCAGAAGAGCAGCAGCGACGAGCCGTTCCGGGACTTCGGCGCGGGGATCGGCAGCCCGCTGATCTTCGCGTACGAGTCGCAGGCCGCCGCCCTGTCGCTGCAGGGCAAGCCCACCGGCGACATGGTCGTGCTGTACCCGGACACCACGGTCTACTCGGACCACACCGTCGTGGCCCACACCGACAGCGGCCGCAGGCTCGCCGACGTCCTCCAGAACGACGAGGTGCTGCGCGGCCTGGAGGCCAGGTTCGGCCTGCGGCCGCAGGCCAAGCCGGAGGCCTTCGCGAACCTGATGCGGGACAGGAAACCGACCTTCGCCCCCGATCTGAACGCCGCCAGGATCAAGCAGGCGACCCTGCCCTCGCTGGACAACCTGATCAAGCTGACCGCCGCGGCGAAGGGGACCAAGTGACCATCCCGAAGAAGCGGCGCGGCCGGCTCGTGGCCGCGCTGGCCGCCGTGCTCGTCGCGGCGACCGCCTGCACCTCCGGCGGCTCCGGCTCCGGGCCGGGCCCCGACCCCAGCGGCCCGCCCGCCGAGACGGCCCGCCCCGGGGTGCTGCGCGTCCTGGCGGGCAGTGAACTCCAGGACCTGGCACCGGTTCTGGAGGAGGCCCGCAAGGCCACCGGGGTGACCGTGCAGTTCTCCTGGACGGGCACCCTGGACGGCGCGGACACCGTCGCCTCGGGCCGGGCCGACGGCAAGTACGACGCCGTGTGGTTCCCGTCCGACCAGTACCTGCGGCTCGATCCGGCCGGCCGGTCCAAGGTGGTCTCCGAGATCCCGGTGATGGTCTCGCCGGTGGCGATCGGGGTGCGTTCCTCGACGCTCGGCGAACTCGGCTGGGGCGACGGCTCGAAGGTCACCTGGGCGCAGGTCGGGGACGCGGCCGCGGCCGGCAGGCTGGCGTACGGGATGGCCGACCCGTCCCGTTCCAACTCGGGCTTCTCCACGCTCGTCGCGGTGGCCTCGGCCTTCTCCGGCGCGGGCGCGGCGCTGACCGACGCGGACGTGCAGAAGGCCTCGCCGCAGCTGAAGCAGTTCTTCAAGGGCCAGAAGCTGACCTCCGGTTCCTCCGGCTGGCTGGCGCAGGCGTACACCCGGGCCGAGTCGGGCACGGTGGGCGCGCTGGTGAACTACGAGTCGGTGCTGCTGTCGCTGAACCGGACGCTGCCGCCGCAGCAGCAGCTGACCGTGGTGCGGCCGCTGGACGGCGTGGTGTCGGCGGACTACCCGCTCGGGCTGATGTCCTCGGCCGCGCCGGAGCAGCGCGACTCCTTCCAGCGGCTGACGGCGTACCTGCTCAAGGAGGACGTGCAGAAACGCATCTCCGAGGCGACGCTGCGCCGCCCGGTGACGGCGGGCGTGACCCCGGCGGCCGGGCTGCCCGCGGACCGCCGCAAGGAGTTGCCGTTCCCGGGCACCAGGGCGGTCGCGGACGGCCTGCTGGCCGCGTACCAGAACGAGCTGCGCCGCCCGTCCCGGACGGTGTACGTGCTGGACACCTCGGGCTCGATGGAGGGCTCGCGGATCGCGGCGCTGAAGAGCGCACTGGGCCGGCTGACCGGGGCGGACGACACCCGCGGGGTGCGCCGCTTCCGGGACCGCGAGGAGATCACGCTGCTCTCCTTCGCCTCCGAGGTGAAGTGGACCAAGACCCACGTGGTGCCGGCCACCGGGAGCCAGCCGGGCCCGCAGGCGGAGTTGGCGTCGATCCAGGCGGACGTGCAGTCGCTGGCGGCCGAGGGCGGGACGGCGGTGTACTCCTCGCTGGAGGAGGCGTACCGGGTGATCGAGCGTCAGCAGGCGGCGGCCGGTGACGACCGGTTCACCTCGATCGTGCTGATGACCGACGGGGAGAGCAACGCCGGTGCGACGGACGGCGACTTCAAGCGCTTCCACGATGCGCTGCCGGCCGGGGAGAGGTCGATCCCGGTGTTCCCGATCAAGTTCGGGGAGGCGGCGGTGGGCCAGCTCCAGGGGATCGCGGACCTGAGCGGCGGCAAGCTGTTCGACGGGACGGGTTCGCTGGACGGGGTGTTCGAGGAGATCCGTGGCTACCAGTGACGGGTTCGGCCCCCGGGTGCTGCGCTACCTGGAGTCGGCCAGGAACCTGGTCGGCTGCGCGGGTGGCGCGGTCGGCCTGGGGCTGCACTTCGCGGGGCTGGGCGGGGCCTGGTGGCCGGGGGTCGTGGCGGGGCTGTACGGGGTGGGCGCGCTGCTGACGCCCGGCCCGGGACCCCGCCCGGGTCCTGGGCCGGATCCCGGTGCCCCCGAGCTGCCCGGCGCGCGGGTGCCGGGGCTCGAGGAGCCGCGGCCTCCGGCGCCCGAGCCCAAGCCCGCGCCGCCCGAGCCCAAGCCCGAGCCGGCCCCCGCACCCGATCCGGAGCTGGTGGCGCTGGCCGCCTACCTGGACACGGTGCCGCTGCCGCCCTCGGCGCGGGTGGACGCCCTGCTGGCGGCGCTGCGGGCGGCAGGCCCGGGGCCGGTGGCGGAGCGGATCGTCCGGCACCGGCTGCCGGTGGCGGTGGCCGGCTACCTGCGGGCGCGGACCTGGCAGCCCTGGGCGGGGCCGGGTGATCCGGATCCGGCGGTCCAGCTGGGCCGCGAGGTCGACCGGCTCACGGCCGAACTGTCCTGACCGACCGTCCGCCCCGGGACGGCGGCGGCCTCCCGCCCGCCCGTCCCGGGGCCGCCCCTCGGAAGCCGACGTTCGCCCCGCCCCGGGGCCGCCCCCGGGAGCCCGACGTTCGCCCCCGTCCCGGGGTCGGTCTCCGGAGGAGGTCCGCCCTCCGCCCTACCACCCGGTACCTCCCCCGTCCCGTCACGAACGAGTCGTTAAGATCTCACCTCCTGGACAGGTCCGGGGGCTATCCAGCGACCCGACCTGCACGGCACACTTCTACGCGCGTCCTTCTACGCGCGTCGACGCGTACACGCACACCTGCCAACGAATGCCAGTTGACGGCCCATCCGCCGTCGGTCCCACTCGGGAGAGTCGTCCATGCCCCTGAACCGCCGTGACTTCGTCACCCGGTCCGCCGCCACCGCCGCCGGCGCCGCCCTGGCCGGCGGTGCCGCCCTGGCCGCCGCCCCCTCCGCCGCGGCCGCCCAGCCGGACACGGCGGCCGCCAAGGGCCGGCCCCAGCCGCACAAGCAGGCCTTCACCGTGATGGGCACCACCGACCTGCACGGCCGGGTGCTCAACTGGGACTACTTCACCGACGCCGAGTACACCGACAAGGGCCACAACGCGGTCGGCCTCGCCAAGATCTCCACCCTGGCCAACCAGGTGCGCGAGGAGAAGGGCTGGGACCGCTGCCTGCTGATCGACTCCGGTGACACCATCCAGGGCACCCAGCTGTCCTACTACTACGCCCGGATCGAGTCGATCGACACCGAGGCGAACACCGTGCCGGACCACCCGATGGCCGTCGCCATGAACCTCATGGAGTACGACGCCGCCGCGCTCGGCAACCACGAGTTCAACTACGGCATCCCGCTCCTGAAGGCCTACCAGGACCAGCTGGAGTTCCCGCTGCTAGGCGCCAACGCGCTGAACGCCAAGAACGAGAAGCCGGCCTTCAAGCCGTACGTGATCAAGGAGCTGCGCCTGGGCGGCGGCCGTCCGGTGCGGGTCGGCATCCTCGGCCTCACCAACCCGGGCATCGCGATCTGGGACAAGGCCAACGTCAGCGGCAAGATGGTCTTCCCGGGCATCGTCGAGACCGCCGCCACCTGGGTGCCGAAGATGAAGGCCGCGGGCGCGGACGTCATCGTGGTCTCCGCGCACTCGGGCTGCGACGAGGCGACCACCTGGGGCGACCAGCTGCCCTGGGCCGAGAACGTCTCGGTGGCCCTGGCGGAGACCGTCCCCGACATCGACGCGGTGCTGGTGGGCCACGCCCACAAGGAGGTCGCGCAGCGCCTGGTCGTCAACAAGAAGACCGGCCGGACGGTCGTGCTCTCCGAGCCGCTCTGCTACGGCCAGCGGCTGACCTGCTTCGACTTCGAGGTCGAGTTCGCGGCCGGTGCCTGGAAGGTCACCTCGGTCTCCTCCCGGCTGCTGAACTCCAACACGGTGCCGGAGAACCCGGAGATCACCAACGCGATCGCCGAGCAGCACAAGAAGGTCGTCGCGTACGTCAACCAGAACATCGGCACCAGCAAGATCGCGCTCTCGATCGCCGAGGCGCCCTTCAAGGCCACCCCGATCATCGACCTGATCGGCCGGGTCCAGGCCGACGCCGTCAAGGCCGCGCTGGCGGGCGGGCAGTACGCCAACCTCCCGGTGCTCGCCCAGGCCGCCCCGTTCAACCGCACCGCCCTGATCCCGTCCGGTCAGGTCAAGCTGCGCGACGCCGCGGGCCTCTACATCTACGAGAACACCCTGGAGGCCCGCATCATGACGGGCGCCCAGCTCAAGGACTACCTCGAGTACTCGGTCAAGTACTACAACCAGCTCGCCCCGGGCGCCCCGGTCGACAAGGACAAGCTGACCGGTGCCGAGGCCACCCCGGACTACAACTACGACTCGGTCTACGGCCTGAGCTACGACATCGACATCGCCCAGCCGAAGGGCCAGCGGATCGTCAACCTGTCCTTCCAGGGCAAGCCGATCGACCCGGCCGCCGAGTTCGTCCTCGCCGTCAACAACTACCGCGCCAACGGCGGCGGCAACTTCCCGCACGTCGCCAAGGCCAAGGTGGTCTGGTCGAACTCCGACGAGATCCGCAACACCATGATCGCCTGGGTGAAGGCCAAGGGCACCATCGACCCCGCGGACTTCTTCACCGACTCCTGGCGCCTGGTCCGCGCCGGCCAGCCGGTCTTCTGACCCGCACGACCCACCGGAAGGCCGTCGCCCCGCAGGCGACGGCCTTCCGGCCCGTCCGGTGAAAGAATGGCGCCATGAGCGAGTTCCAGATCCCGGAGCGCCACGCACGGCTGCTGGCCTACGCGCAGAGCCTCACGCCTCCGGCCGGTTGGAAGATCGAGATCTCCGGTGACGAGATCATCATGACGGCCGGTCCGTCGGTGATCCACCAACGCAACCTGCTGCTCGTACGCGAGCAGTTCGACGCCCACCGCCCCGCCGACACGATGCCCAGCGAGAACACCGACCTCGCCTCCCCGAACGTCGGCAAGCTGCGCAACCCCGACCTGACCTACATCCCTCTCTCGGCACTCGAGGAGGGCGGCAACCAGGTCCCCGCCGAACAGGCGGCCATCGCCGTGGAGATCGTCTCCCCGTCGAACCCGGAGAACGACCTGGTAGGCAAGGTTCGCGACTACCCGCTCATGGCCATCCCGCTCTACCTGGTGATCGATCCGCGCGAGGGCGATCTGACGCTCTACTCCGAGCCCTCCGGCAGCGGCTACCACCGCCAGTGGAACGGCAAGTTCGGCGACCCGGTCCCGATCCCGGCCCCCTTCGGCTTCACGCTCGCCACCGACGGCCTGCTCCGCTACCAGGACTGAACGGTCATGCGTTCCGGGCCTCCTGGCGGCTGCCGCCAGGAGGCCATGACCGTTCGGCGGCCCGTGGTCAGAACGGGAAGACCGCGCGCTCGTGCTGGACGGAGATCCACTTCACGGTGGTGAAGGCGTCCACCGTGGACTCGCCGTTGAGGCGGCCGACGCCGGAGTTCTTCTCGCCGCCGAAGGGCACGCCCGGCTCGTCGGCGATGGTGCCGCCGTTGACGTGGATCATGCCGGTCTCGATCCGCTGGGCGAGCCGCACGCCGCGCTCGACGTTCGCGGTGTGCACCGCGCCACTGAGCCCGAACGGGGTGTCGTTGGCGAGCCGCACGGCCTCGTCCTCGCCGTCGAAGGGCACCAGCAGCACGACCGGGCCGAAGAGTTCGTTGCGCAGGATCGGCGCATCCTGCGCCAGGCCGGTGAGTACCGTCGGCGACATCAGGCTGCCGACCGTGCCGCCGCGCAGCAGCGCGGTGGCGCCGGCCGCGACCGCCTGGTCGACCTTGGCGAGGAGGTTGTCGGCCTGGACGGGGTTGATCAGCGGGCCGATGTGGGTGGCCGGGTCCTTGGGGTCGCCGACGGTGAGCGAGGCGACCTTGGCGACGAACTTCTCGGTGAACTCGGCCTCGACGCTCCGGTCCACCAGCACCCGGTTGGCGGCCATGCAGACCTGCCCCTGGTGGACGAAGCGGCTGAACACGGCGGCGTCCACGGCGTGGTCCACGTCGGCGTCGTCCAGCACGATCAGCGCGCTGTTGCCGCCGAGCTCCAGGACCGTCCGCTTGAAGTGCGCGGCGGCGACGGTGGCGACGTGCCGGCCGACCTTGTCGGAGCCGGTGAAGGAGATCACCTTGGGCACCGGGTGTTCCAGGAAGCTGTCGCCGATCTCGGCGATGTCGGTGATCACCACGTTCAGCAGGCCGGGCGGCAGCCCCGCGTCCTCGAAGAGCTTGGCGATCAGCCCGCCGCCGACCACCGGGGTCTCCTGGTGCGGCTTGAGGACGACGCCGTTGCCGAGCGCGAGCGCCGGGGCGACGGCCTTGAGCGCCAGGAACAGCGGGAAGTTGAACGGGCTGATCACGCCGACGACGCCGACCGGCAGCCGGTAGAGCCGGTTCTCCCGGCCGTGGGCGGGCGAGGCCAGCAGCCGGCCCTCGGCGGCCACCGACAGGTGCAGGCACTCCCGCAGCACGTCCTTGACCAGCGACAGCTCGAAGCCCGCCTTCAGCGCGGTGCCGCCGAGTTCGAGCATGATCGCCTGGACGATCTCCGGCTCGCGCTCCTCCAGCAGCCGCAGCGCGCGCTCGAAGACCAGCCGCCGCTGGTACGGGTTGGTGGCGGCCCACGCCTTCTGGGCGCGCTCGGCGGCGCGGTAGGCCTGGTCGACCTCGGCGACGGTGGCGACGGTGATGGTGGCGAGCTTGTCACCGGTGTAGGGATCGACGTCGACGATGTCCCAGGAGCCGCTGCCGCTGCGCCACTCGCCATCGATGTACTGCAGCGCCAACTCGGAGAAGTACGACATCTGTTCCCTCTCATGCACCGACCTGATGGGAAATCATCGTACTGACGGATCAGAGCTCTTGGCGCACCGCGTGCAGCAGGTCGCGGGTCCGCTCCGGGCTCAGGCTGTCGGCGAGCAGGTCGTCCATCGCCTTGCGGTACTCGGCCACCTCGGCGGGCTTGTCGAGGTAGAGCGCGGTGGTGAACTGTTCCAGGTACACCACGTCCGCCAACTCGGCCTCGGAGAAGCCCAGGACGGTGAAGGCGCCGCTCTCCGCGCTCAGTCCGGCGTTGCCCAGCGGCAGCACCTGGATCCGGACGTTGGGCAGTTCGCCGGCCTCCAGCAGCCGGTCCAGCTGGCCCCGCATCAGCTCCGGTCCGCCCCAGGGTCGGCGCAGCGCGGCCTCGTCCAGGACGGCGACCAGGTGCGGTGCCCGCTCGCCGGTCAGGACCGCCTGCCGCTTGAGCCGTACGTCGACGCGGCGCTCGATCTCCTCCGGCCCGTTGGCGTGGCAGCCGGCGGTGACCACGGCGCGGGCGTAGTCGGCGGTCTGGAGCAGCCCGTGGACGAACTGGACCTCGTAGCTGCGGATCTCGGCCGCGGCCTCCTCCAGGCCCAGGTAGTTCTGGAACCAGCCGGGCAGCACGTCTCCGTACTCGTGCCACCAGGAGCTGGCGTTGGCTTCGCGCAGCAGACCGAGGACGGTGGCGCGTTCCTGTTCGGCCTCGACTCCGTAGAGGGTCAGCAGGTCGGCGACGTCCCGTTCCTTGAAGCCGACCCGGCCGAGTTCCATCCGGCTGATCTTGGATTCGGAGGCCCGGATCGAGTATCCGGCTTCCTCCCTGCTGACGCCTCTGGCCTCGCGGAGCTTGCGCAGCTGGGTGCCGAGCTGCAGACGCCGTACGGTGGCGCCCCCGCCTGCCTGAGTCGTGCCCATCGAAGTCGTCCTCCGCACTCGCCCAGCCCCCCGGCCGTCGGCCGCAGTCTGCCACCTGGCACCGACGAACAACAGTCCGCTGCCTTGCGAACCGTGGGGGTTGCGGTCGGCTCAGGCCGGGTTCCGGGAGACGGGCCCCGGGTGTCCGGGGGTCGTCGCGGTTGCGGGGTCGGGTCCTGCGGAGAACGCGACGGCGCCCGCCCTCCAACTGGTCGGGGAAGAGGGCAGGCGCCAGGAGACCGCGTTGGCCCGGCGACGCTGGCGGGGGCAGCGGGTTGAGCTCCCGGCGATGCGGCGCCGGGCGTTCGGTGGGGGCCGGTCGGAGACCGTCCGTCCGTCAGACCACCAGGGGGCGGTCGGTGGGCCGGATGGGGGCGGGAAGCGGGGTCTTGCCGCCCAGGTACCTGTCCACCGCGGCTGCGGCCGAACGGCCTTCCGCGATGGCCCAGACGATCAGCGACTGGCCACGGCCGGCGTCTCCGCAGACGTACACGCCATCGACATTGGTGGCGAACCGGCCATCACGGGCAATGTTACCGCGCGCGTCGAGGTCCGCTCCCAGCTGCTCGACCAGTCCGTTGCGCACGTCCGTCCCGGTGAAGCCCATGGCCAGGGTGACGAGCTGCGCGGGGATGGCCCGCTCGGTGCCGGGCACCGGCTCGAACCGGCCGTCCTTGAACTCCACCTCGACGAGGTGCAGTTCCTGGACGTTGCCGTCCTGGTCGCCGGTGAAGCGGGTGGTGTTGACGGAGTAGACCCGCTCGCCGCCCTCCTCGTGGGCGGAGGTGACCTTGTACGTCATCGGCATGGTCGGCCACGGCTGGTGCCCGGGCCGTTCCTCGCCGGGCCGGGGCATGATCTCCAGCTGGGTGACGGAGGCCGCCCCCTGCCGGTGCGCGGTGCCGACGCAGTCCGCGCCGGTGTCGCCGCCGCCGATCACGACGACGTGCTTGCCCTTGGCGCTGATCGGCGACTCCACGAAGTCGCCTTCCTGCACCTTGTTGGCCAGCGGCAGGTACTCCATGGCCTGGTGGACGCCCTTGAGCTCGCGCCCGGGCACCGGCAGGTCGCGGGCGGTGGTGGCGCCGGCCGCGACGACCACGGCGTCGAAGCGCTCGCGCAGCTGCTGTCCGGTGATGTCCTCGCCGACGTGGACGCCGGTGCGGAAGCGGGTGCCCTCGGCCCGCATCTGCTCGATGCGGCGGTTGATGTGGCGCTTCTCCATCTTGAACTCGGGGATGCCGTAGCGCAGCAGCCCGCCGATCCGGTCGGCGCGCTCGTACACCACGACGGTGTGCCCGGCCCGGGTGAGCTGCTGGGCGGCGGCGAGGCCGGCCGGTCCCGAGCCCACGACGGCGACGGTCTTGCCGGAGAGCCGCTCGGGCACCTGCGGGGTGACCCCGCCGCGGTCCCAGGCCTTGTCGATGACGGTGACCTCGACGTTCTTGATGGTCACCGCGTCCTGGTTGATGCCGAGGACGCACGCGGACTCGCACGGGGCCGGGCAGAGGCGGCCGGTGAACTCCGGGAAATTGTTGGTGGCGTGGAGCCGCTCGATGGCGCCGACGAAGTCGTCCCGGTAGGCGAGGTCGTTCCACTCGGGGATGAGGTTGCCGAGCGGGCAGCCGTTGTGGCAGAAGGGGATGCCGCAGTCCATGCAGCGGCCGGCCTGCTTGGTGATGATCGGCAGGAGGCTGCGTTCGACGTAGACCTCGTTCCAGTCCTTGATCCGGACGTCGACCGGGCGGCGCTCCGCCAGCTGCTTGGGCGTGGTCAGGAAGCCCTTGGGGTCAGCCATTAGCCGCCTCCATCATCTTCGCGGTGGTCTCGGCCTCGGAGAGGCCGTCGCGCTCAGCGGCGTCCTTGGCGGCGAGCACTGCCTTGTAGTCGGTCGGCATGATCTTGGAGAAGCGGGAGACCCCGCTGCCCCAGTCCGCCAGGAGCTCGGCGGCGACGGTGGAGCCGGTCTCCTCGTAGTGCTGCTGCACGGTCTCGCGCAGCCAGTCGCGGTCGGCGGCGGTGGGGGCCTCGATGCCCACCATGCCGTCGTTGACGTTGGCGGGGCGCAGGTCCAGGACGTACGCGATGCCGCCGGACATGCCCGCCGCGAGGTTGCGTCCGGTCTCGCCGAGGACGACGACCCGGCCGCCGGTCATGTACTCCAGGCCGTGGTCGCCCACGCCCTCGACGACGAGGGTGGCCCCGGAGTTGCGGACGGCGAAGCGCTCGCCGGCCTTGCCGCGCAGGTGGACGCGGCCGGAGGTGGCGCCGTAGCCGATGGTGTTGCCGGCGATGACGTGGTTCTGCGCGTCGTTGCCGATGGCAGCGGCCTCGCGGGCCGGGCGGACGACGATGACGCCGCCGGAGAGGCCCTTGCCGACGTAGTCGTTGGCGTCGCCCTCCAGTCGCAGGGTCACGCCGCGCGGCAGGAACGCGCCGAAGGACTGCCCGGCGGAGCCGGTGAAGGTGACGTCGATGGTCCCCTCCGGCAGGCCCTCGCCGCGGTACCGCTTGGTGACCTCGTGGCCGAGCATGGTGCCGACGGTGCGGTTGACGTTGCGGATCGGCAGCTCGATGCGGACGGTCTCGCCGCGCTCCAGGGCGTCCTGGGCGAGCTCGATGAGCTGGTTGTCCAGGGCCTTGTCGAGCGCGTGGTCCTGGGCGGTGGTGCGGTGGCGGGCGGCCCCCTCGGGCAGCTCCGGCACGTGGAACAGCGGGGCGAGGTCGAGCCCGGCGGCCTTCCAGTGGTCGATCGCGGCCCGGGCGTCGATGTGCTCGGCGTGGCCGACGGCCTCCTCGATCGAGCGCAGGCCCAGCGAGGCCAGGATCTCCCGGACCTCCTCGGCGATGAACTCGAAGAAGTTGACGACGAACTCGGGCTTGCCGGAGAACCGTTCGCGCAGCACCGGGTTCTGGGTGGCGACGCCGACCGGGCAGGTGTCCAGGTGGCAGACGCGCATCATGATGCAGCCGGAGACGACCAGCGGGGCGGTCGCGAAGCCGAACTCCTCGGCGCCGAGCAGCGCGGCGATGACGACGTCGCGGCCGGTCTTCAGCTGGCCGTCGGTCTGGACGACGATGCGGTCGCGCAGCCCGTTGAGCAGCAGGGTCTGCTGGGTCTCGGCGAGTCCGAGTTCCCAGGGGCCGCCGGCGTGCTTGAGCGAGGTGAGCGGCGAGGCGCCGGTGCCGCCATCGTGTCCGGAGACCAGGACCACGTCGGCGTGGGCCTTGGAGACGCCCGCCGCGACCGTGCCGACGCCGACTTCGGAGACCAGCTTCACGTGGATGCGGGCCGCCGGGTTGGCGTTCTTGAGGTCGTGGATCAGCTGGGCGAGGTCCTCGATCGAGTAGATGTCGTGGTGCGGGGGCGGGGAGATCAGGCCGACGCCGGGGGTGGAGTGCCTGGTCCTGGCGACCCACGGGTAGACCTTGTGGCCGGGCAGCTGGCCGCCCTCGCCGGGCTTGGCGCCCTGGGCCATCTTGATCTGGATGTCGTCGGCGTTGACCAGGTACTCGGAGGTGACGCCGAAGCGGCCGGAGGCGACCTGCTTGATCGCGGAGCGGCGCTCCGGGTCGTACAGGCGGTCCGGGTCCTCGCCGCCCTCGCCGGTGTTGGACTTGCCGCCGAGGCGGTTCATCGCGATGGCCAGGGTCTCGTGGGCCTCGCGCGAGATCGAGCCGTAGGACATGGCGCCGGTGGAGAAGCGCTTGACGATCTCGGAGACGGGCTCGACCTCCTCGACCGGGATCGGCTCCCGGTCGAGGCCGTCCAGTCGGAACAGGCCGCGCAGGGTCATCAGCCGCTCGGACTGCTCGTTCACCCGGTCCGTGTACTGCTTGAAGATGTCGTACCGGCGGTTGCGGGTGGCGTGCTGGAGACGGAAGACGGTGTCCGGGTCGAACAGGTGCGGTTCGCCCTCGCGGCGCCACTGGTACTCGCCGCCGATCTCCAGGGCGCGGTGCGCGGCCGGGATGCCGGAGGCCGGGTACGCCTTGGCGTGCCGGGCGGCGGTCTCGCGGGCGATCTCCTCCAGGCCGATGCCGCCGAGCTTGGTGGTGGTGCCGGCGAAGTAGCCGTCGACGAGGTCCTGGGCGAGGCCGATGGCCTCGAAGACCTGGGCGCCGCGGTAGGAGGCGACGGTCGAGATGCCCATCTTGGACATGACCTTGAGGACGCCCTTGCCGAGTGCCTTGATCAGGTTCCTGATGGCCTTCTCGGCTTCGAGGCCCTGGATGAAGACGCCCTGGGCGACGAGGTCCTCGACCGTCTCCATCGCCAGGTACGGGTTGACCGCCCCGGCGCCGTAGCCGATCAGCAGGGCGACGTGGTGCACCTCGCGGACGTCGCCGGCCTCGACGAGCAGGGACACCTGGGTGCGCTGCTTGGTGCGGATCAGGTGGTGGTGGACGGCCGAGGTGAGCAGCAGGGAGGGGATCGGGGCGTGCTCGGCGTCGGAGTGCCGGTCGGAGAGCACGATGATCCGGGCGCCGTCGGCGATCGCCGCGTCGGCCTCGGCGGCGATCTCGGCCAGCCGAGCGGCGAGGCCCTCGCCGCCGGTGGTGACCTTGTAGAGGCCGGAGAGCGTGACGGCCTTGAGGCCGGGCTGGTCGCCGTCGGCGTTGATGTGGACCAGCTTGGCCAGCTCGTCGTTGTCGATCACCGGGAAGGTGATGCCGACCGAGCGGCAGGACGCGGCCTCGGCGGCCAGCAGGTTGCCCTCGGGGCCGAGGTTGGACAGCAGCGAGGTGACGAGCTCCTCGCGGATGGCGTCCAGCGGCGGGTTGGTGACCTGTGCGAAGAGCTGCACGAAGTAGTCGAACAGCAGGCGGGGCTTCTCGCTGAGCGCGGCGATGGGCGAGTCGGTGCCCATCGAGCCGAGCGCCTCGGCGCCGGTGCGCGCCATCGGGGCGAGGATGACGCGCAGTTCCTCCTCGGTGTAGCCGAAGGTCTGCTGGCGGCGGGTGACGGAGGCGTGGGTGTGGGCGATGTGCTCGCGCTCGGGCAGCTTGGCGAGCTGGATCTGTCCGCCTTCGACCCACTCCTCGTAGGGGTGCTCGGCGGCGAGGGCGGACTTGATCTCCTCGTCCTCGACGATGCGGCCCTCGACGGTGTCCACCAGGAACATCCGGCCGGGCTGGAGGCGGCCCTTCTTGGCCACCTTCTCCTGGTCGATGTCGAGCACGCCGACCTCGGAGGAGAGGACGACCAGGCCGTCCTCGGTGATCCAGTACCGGGCGGGGCGCAGGCCGTTGCGGTCGAGCACGGCGCCGATCCGGGTGCCGTCGGTGAAGGTGACGCAGGCCGGGCCGTCCCAGGGCTCCATCAGGTTGGAGTGGTACTGGTAGAAGGCGCGGCGGGCGGGGCTCATGGTGGCGTGGTTCTCCCACGCCTCCGGGATCATCATCAGCACCGCGTGCGGCAGCGAGCGGCCGCCGAGGTGGAGCAGTTCCAGGACCTCGTCGAAGGAGGCGGAGTCGGAGTGCTCGGGGGTGCAGATCGGGAAGATCCGCTCCAGACCCTGCCCGTTCCTGTTGGCGGGGATGAGGTCGGTGGCGAGCTGGGACTCCCGGGCGCGCATCCAGTTGCGGTTGCCCTTGACGGTGTTGATCTCGCCGTTGTGCGCGACGAAGCGGTACGGGTGGGCGAGCGGCCAGCTCGGGAAGGTGTTGGTGGAGAAGCGCGAGTGCACCAGGCCGATCGCGGAGGCGTAGGTGCGGTCCGACAGGTCGGGGAAGAAGGGTTCGAGCTGGCCGGTGGTCAGCATGCCCTTGTAGACGATGGTGCGCGCGGACAGCGACGGGAAGTACAGCCCGGCTTCGCGCTCGGCGCGCTTGCGGACCACGAAGGCGATCCGGTCCAGCTCGATGCCGGCCAGGCCGTCCTTCGCCAGGAAGAGCTGCCGGAAGCGCGGCATCACGCCGCGTGCGGTGGCGCCGAGCAGGTCGGGGGTGACGGGGACGTCGCGCCAGCCGAGGACGGTCAGGTCCTCCTCGGCCGCGATGGCCTCGACCTGCGCGACGGCGGCGGCGTCGGCGGCGTCCTCGTCCGGCAGGAAGGCGATGCCGACGGCGTAGGCGCCGGCGGCCGGGAGTTCGAAGTCGACCTTCCCGCGCAGGAAGGCGTCCGGGACCTGGGTCAGGATGCCCGCACCGTCGCCGGAGTCGGGCTCGGCGCCGGTGGCGCCGCGGTGCTCCAGGTTGCGCAGGACGTTCAGCGCCTGCTCGACGATGGTGTGGTCGGCGATGCCGGTCAGCGTGGCGACGAAACCGACGCCACAGGCGTCGTGCTCGTTCCGCGGGTCGTACAGGCCCTGAGCAGCAGGTCGCGCATCCGGCACGAGCGCGTAGGGCCGGCGGGCGGTGCCGGCCTGGGGCTCGTTGGCGGAGTGCATGGATGCAGACAGCATCGGCTCTCCCGTCGTCGTCTTTCGGCAAGTTGGTGCAAGTAGGGACGACGTTGGCCCTGATGCGATGGTGCGGTGTCGTGCAAGTTACATGATGCCCGTGATCCCGAGAAGCGGAAATATCCCGTCCAGATGGCGGGACGACGCGCAGGTCAGGGGTGTGTGAGAGGACGCGCCACAGTGCACGTCCCGACGATTGTGCCCAACCGTCCACGGCCTGAAACAGGGGCGAAACCGGCCCGCCACGGAAGCCGATCACGGGTGCCTGGGATTCCATTCCGGGAGCCCGTCCGCGGATGCGAATCCGCGGGTCGGGGGCCCGAATGATGAGACACTGCCAGGCGCCACTCGGCACTCATGTGTGAAACGTCACGCACTCGTCAGCATAGTCATGCACTGCCGCGCTCAGCCCACGTGGCCGCCGATCAGCCACCCGAGCAGGTAGGTCACCCCGGCGGCCGCGCCGCCCAGCACCAGCTGCCGCAGCCCGCTGAACCACCAGCTTCGGGCCGTCACCCGGGCCACCACCGCGCCGCACAGGAACAGCCCGGCCCCCGCCAGCAGCAGGGCGGGCAGCAGCGTGGTCGCCCCCAGCAGGTACGGCAGCAGCGGCAGCAGCGCGCCGAGCGCGAAGCACAGGAACGACGAGCCGGCCGCCACCAGCGGCGAGGGCAGATCGGTCGGGTCGACGCCCAGCTCCTCGCGGGCGTGCACCTCCAGGGCCAGCTCCGGGTCCGCGGACAGCTGCCGGGCCACCTCGTGGGCCAGCTCGGGGTCCACCCCGCGCGAGACGTACAGCTGGGCCAGCTCGGCCAACTCGCCGTGCGGGTTGCGGCTCAGCTCCAGCCGCTCGACCTCGATCTCGGCCTGCACCAGCTCCCGCTGCGAGGCCACCGAGGTGTACTCCCCCGCCGCCATCGAGCAGGCACCGGCCGCCAGGCCCGCCAGTCCGGTCAGGATCACCGTCCCGTTGGACGCCGCACCGCCGACCACCCCGGTCATCAGCGCGAAGTTGGACACCAGTCCGTCCACCGCGCCGAACACGGCCGGCCGCAGCCAGCCGCCGTTGACGTCCCGGTGGTGGTCGGCCGCGGGTATCCGCGGCTGGTGCCCGGCGTCGGCCTCCACAGCGGTCGCACTCATCGTTGTTCCCCTCGGTCGTCGTTCCTCGGCCTTGACCGTAGCCCGCCTGACCTGGGCATTTCCAGCAAAGTAAGGCTGTCCGAACACCACTGAGGCCACCCTTCGCGGCGTTCGCGAAGGGTGGCCTCAGTCGGGGGGAAACCCCTGGTCAGATCGGGTTCTTGGCGTCCTTGCCGGCCGTCCCGGCGGCCGGTTCCCCGTCCACGGGCCCGGCCGGCTCGCGCAGCACCGGCTTCCCGTCCGCCTTGTCCACGATCTTGTCCACGGCCTTCCCGTCGGCCTTCTCCCCGGCGCCCTTCCCGCCCTTGTCGGCGGGCTCGGCGTCCTCCGCCAGGTGCGCGGCCGGGTCGATGCTCGCCGGGTCCTCCCGCCCGGGCCGCGTCCGGCCCACGATCACGAAGTACGCCACCGCGCCCGCGAACACCGCGATGGACACCCAGTCGTTCAGCCGCAGGCCGAAGTAGACGTGGGCGTCGTCGATCCGCAGCCACTCGATCCAGAACCGGCCCACCGTGTACGCGGCCACGTACAGTGCGAACGCCCGGCCGTGGCCCAGCGTGAAGCGGCGGTCCGCCCAGATCACCAGCAGCGCGACACCGACGCACCACAGCGACTCGTACAGGAAGGTCGGGTGGTAGACGCCCTTCACGACCTCGCCGTTCGCCAGCGTCTTGTCGATCTCCAGGCCCCACGGCAGGGTGGTCGACCGGCCGTACAGCTCCTGGTTGAAGTAGTTGCCCCAGCGGCCCAGCGCCTGCGCGAGCGCGATGCCCGGCGCGATGGCGTCGGCGTACGCGGGCAGCGGCACGCCCCGGCGGCGGGCACCGATCCAGGCGCCGACCGCGCCCAGCGCGACCGCGCCCCAGATGCCGAGGCCGCCCTCCCAGATCTTGAGGGCGTCCCAGGGGTTCTTCCCCTCGGCGAAGTACAGTCGGCCGCCGTCGGTGATCACGTGGTACAGGCGGCCGCCGACCAGGCCGAACGGCACGGCCCACACGGCGATGTCGCCGACGGTGTGCTTGGCACCGCCCCGGGCGACCCAGCGCTTGCTGCCGAGCCAGACGGCGACGACGACACCGAGGATGATGCAGAAGGCGTAGGCGCGCAGCGGGATCGGTCCGAGGTACAGGACGCCCCGCGACGGGCTGGGAATGTAGGCGATATCCATGGCAGTTCCGACGCTACAGGGTCCGGCGGCCCGCTCGGACACCCCTGGGGTCACAGAAACCGAACAACGGACGGCGCCGCCCCCTCCGGACGGGGAGGGGGCGGCACGGTGGAACGGGCTCAGCCGGCCGTCGGCGAAGGGTTGTTGGCCTCCGAGGCGGCGCTGGTCGGCGCCGGGCTCTGCCCGTGCGAACCCGGCGTGCCCAGCTGCTTGCCCTGGTTCGCGGCGTCCACCCACTTCGCCAGGTTGGCGGGGGTGATCTCCTCGCTGCCGTTCTTCGGGTAGATCGGCTGGCCGTTGAGCAGCACCGTCGGGGTGGACTTGAAGCTGGACTTGTCGAAGTCCTGCTGCACCGCGGACACCCACCCGCCGAACTTGTTGTCGTTGACGCAGGCCTGGAACTCGGGCGTGTCCAGGCCGTTGACCTGCTTGGCGAGGCCGAGCAGCGTGTTCTTGTCGCCGAAGGCGTCGTTGGTCTCGTCCGGCTGGTTGCGGTACAGCACGTCGTGGAAGTCCCGGAAGTGCCCGGCGTCCTGGGCGCAGCCGAGCGCGTTGGCGGCGGTCCTGGAGCCCTTGCCGCCCACGGCCCGGTCGATGAACGACACGATGTGGTAGTTCGTGTAGATCTTCCCGGCGTCCTCCATCTGGTCGATGGTGGACGAGAACTCGCGCTCGAAGGTGCCGCAGGCGGGGCAGCGCGGGTCCTCGTAGACCGTGAGGACGGAGGGCGCGTCGGCGGCGCCGACGGGGATGACCAGGTTCTTGTCGCCGATCGTCCCGGCCGGGGCGGCGGTGGGCGTCTCCGGCTTGGAGCGCTGGTTCTGCACCACGACGCCGGTGATCACGGCGGCGGCGATCACCGCGAGCACGGAACCGCCGACGATCAGCTTCTTCCTGCGCTTGGAGGTGGCCTCCTCGGCCGCCCGCTGCTCCAGCATCCGCTCGCGGGCGGTGCGCTTGCCTTCTCGGTTCTTCTCGCTCATTGCGTTGACGTCCACGGTCGGGGGCCTTCGTCGGGGTGCGGGATGTGGGGGCGGGGTCGTGGGGGGGCGGGTGGGGTCAGCTCGCCAGCCAGCCGTCCACCGACAGCCGGGTGCGGGGCCGCCAGAGCAGCCATCCGGCCATCAGCAGGAACCCGGTGTCGCGCAGGATCTCCTGGAGGTACTTCGTCTGGGACTCGTCGACGTGCCCGCCGCCGCCGAAGCAGCCGCAGTCGATCGAGATGCCGCGCGCCCAGGCGGAGGCGATCCCGGCGATGAAGACCAGCAGCAGCACGGCGGAGATCCCGGCCACCAGCCGGACGCCGAGGCCCACCAGCAGCAGCACGGCCAGTGCCAGCTCCAGGAACGGCAGGCCGTAGCCGATCGGCTTGACCAGGCCTTCGGGGAGGATCTCGTAGGCGCGGACGGCCTGCGCGGCCTCCGCCGGATCGGTGACCTTCGCCAGCCCGGCCCACCCCCAGACCACCGCGAGGCCGAGCCGGACGACCGTGCCGAGCCACTCGCTCCAGGCCGGCACCGGCCGGCGCGCCGACGGCGCGGGCGCGGAGCCCTCGGGCTGCGCGGTCATCAGGGAATCCCCCTCGGGAAGCTCGTTCACTCCCTGATGAACCGCGGGGGATGAAGAGTGGTTCCTCCGCATTCAGGAATTAAGCCGGACGAGTGACGTTCTGTCCGGATGTGACGAACATCCGTGCGTCAACGGCACCCGGCCGACCACCCCGCCTCGAACAGCTCGGGGTGCCGGGCCGCCTCCGCGCACGCCACCGCCTCCCGCTCCGCCCGCTCGGCCCCCCGTCTGGCCAGCACGTGCCCCACCTGGACGTGCACGCCGACGGCGGCGCCGAGAACCAACACGGCCGTCGCCGCCCGCAGCAGGACGGCCCGCTGGAGACTCCGCACCGGCTCACCCCTTCCGCTCGACCGCGAAACCGTTCGTGCACTCGTCCCTCCTCTCAACGTCCGTCAACCCCGGCTGATGCGTGTCCCCACCCCTTGTTCACCCGTTCGGGTCCGCGAGCCCGGCCGGGAGCGCGGAGCGGAGCCGCACGCCCGTGCCCGCGCCCCGCAGCGGATCGGCGACGCCGGGTGGAACGCCGACGGCCCCCCGACTCCCGGTGGAGTGGGGGGCCGTCGGCCGGATGTCCCTGCCGCGCGTCAGTGCCGGCGCACGCCCTCGGCCAGCTCCCCGGCCAGGGCCCGCACCGCGTCCAGCGCGGCCGTCTCGTCCTCGCCCGCGGCCAGGATCCGCTTGACGAACGCCGACCCGACGATCACCCCGTCCGCGAACCGGGCGACCTCCGCCGCCTGCACCGCGTCCGAGACCCCGAGCCCGACGCAGACCGGTAGGTCCGTCGTCGCCCTGGTCCGGGCGACCAGGTCCTCGGCCATCGACCCGACGGCGGACCGCGTCCCGGTCACGCCCATCACCGCGGCCGCGTACACGAAGCCGCTGCCGGCCGCCGTGACCTCCGCCAGCCGGGCGTCCTTGCTGCTGGGGGCGACCACGAACACGGTGTCAAGACCGTGCTCGTCCGCCGCCTTGCGCCACTCCTCGGACTCCTCCACCGGCAGGTCCGGCAGGATGCACCCGGCCCCGCCCGCGGCCGCCAGGTCGGCCGCGAAGCGCGCCACGCCGTAGCGGTCGACCGGATTCCAGTACGTCATCACGAGCACCGCGGCCTCGGGGTGCGCCGCGGCGACCTCCCGGACGGTCCGCAGCACGTCCTTGATCCGCACGCCGCCCCGCAGGGCGATGTCGTCGGCGGTCTGGATGACCGCGCCGTCCAGCACCGGGTCGGAGTGCGGCAGCCCGACCTCGACCACGTCGCAGCCGCCCTCGATGAGCGCGTTGATCGCCCGGATGCCGCCGTCCACGGTCGGGAAGCCGGCCGGCAGGTACCCGATCAGCGCGGCCCGGTCCTCGGCCTTGGCGGCCGCCAGCCGGCCGCTCAGCTTGCTGGTGCTCAGCTTGGAAGTCATGGTCACTTACCCCCCTCGGCGGAGGCGTCGCCCGAACCGCCGGCCTGCTCGTCGTACAGTCCGAAGTACTGGGCCGCGGTGTGCATGTCCTTGTCCCCGCGTCCCGACAGCGAGACCAGGATGGTCGCCTCCGGCCCGAGCTCGCGCCCCAACTCCAGCGCCCCGGCGAGCGCGTGGGCGCTCTCGATGGCCGGGATGATCCCCTCGGTGCGGGACAGCAGCCGCAGTGCCTGCATCGCGGCGTCGTCGGTGACCGGCCGGTACTCCGCCCGCCCGGTGTCCTTCAGCCAGGCGTGCTCCGGGCCGACGCCCGGGTAGTCCAGGCCCGCCGAGATCGAGTGCGACTCGATGGTCTGCCCGTCCTCGTCCTGCAGGACGTACGTCCGGGAGCCGTGCAGCACCCCCGGGTCGCCCTTGGTGAGGGTGGCCGCGTGCCGGGGCGTCTCGGCGCCCTCGCCCGCCGCCTCGAAGCCGACCAGCCGCACCCCGGCGTCCGGGATGAACTCGTGGAAGATCCCCATCGCGTTGGAGCCGCCTCCGACGCAGGCCACGACCGCGTCGGGCAGCCGGCCGGTCCGGTCGAGCACCTGCTGCCGCGCCTCGACCCCGATGATCCGGTGGAAGTCCCGGACCATCATCGGGAACGGGTGCGGCCCGGCGACGGTGCCGAACAGGTAGTGGGTGGAGTCGACGTTGGCGACCCAGTCCCGGAACGCCTCGTTGATGGCGTCCTTGAGCGTCCGGCTGCCGGACTTGACGGCCACCACCTCGGCGCCGAGCATCCGCATCCGGGCGACGTTGAGCGCCTGGCGCTCGGTGTCGACCTCGCCCATGTAGATGGTGCAGTCGAAGCCGAACAGCGCGCAGGCGGTCGCGGTGGCCACGCCGTGCTGGCCGGCGCCGGTCTCGGCGATGATCCGGGTCTTGCCCATCCGCTTGGTGAGCAGCGCCTGGCCCAGCACGTTGTTGATCTTGTGCGAGCCGGTGTGGTTGAGGTCCTCGCGCTTGAGCAGGATGCGCGCGCCGCCCGCCTCGGCGGAGAAGCGGCGCACGTCGGTCAGCGGGCTCGGGCGCCCGGTGTAGTCCTTGAGCAGCGCGTCGAGCTCGGCGGCGAAGGCCGGGTCGGCCTTGGCCTTCTCGTACTCCTCGGCGACCTGCTCGACCGCGGCGACCAGCGCCTCGGGGATGAAGCGGCCGCCGTACGCGCCGAAGTAGCCGCGCGCGTCCGGCACCTGGGCACCGGACAGGTAGTCCTTCTCGGACATGGTGGTTTCCCTTGAACGGAGATGAACGACGATGACGTCTTCTCGGCCGCCCCGGCTGGTGGGCCGGTCAGCCGGACGTCACGCGCCATCGCCGTCCCGGTACCTGCCCGGGCTCGCACCCGATGACGTACCGCACCCGACGCCCCAGCACCCGGCGTGCGGGTGCGCGGCAGCCGCGCGGGCGGCAACCGGGGGCAAGTCGGGCGGCGATCTTCATCGGGCGGCGTCAGTCCTTGTGCCGGACGGCGGGGTGGGCCCCGGCGGCGACCAGGTCGGCGACCGCGGCGCGCGGGTCCTTGCCGGTCACCAGGGTCTCGCCGACCAGCACCGCGTCGGCACCCAGGTTGGCGTAGTTGATCACGTCCAGCGGGCCGCGCACGCCGGACTCGGCGACCTTGACGATGCCGTCCGGGATGGCGTGGGCGACGTTCTCGAAGGTGTTGCGGTCCACTTCGAGCGTCTTGAGGTTGCGGGCGTTGACGCCGATGATCCGGGCGCCGGCGTCCACCGCGCGCTTGATCTCCTCCTCGTCGTGCACCTCCACCAGCGGGGTGAGGCCGATCGACTCGGCGCGCTCGATCAGCGACACCAGGGCCGGCTGGTCGAGGGCGGCGACGATCAGCAGCGCGAGGTCGGCGCCGTGCGCGCGGGCCTCCCACAGCTGGTAGGCGGTGACCATGAAGTCCTTGCGCAGGACCGGGGTGTCCACCGCGGCGCGGACGGCGTCGAGGTCGGCCAGCGAGCCGCCGAAGCGGCGCCGCTCGGTCAGCACGCTGATCGCGGCCGCACCGCCGGCCGCGTAGTCGACCGCCAGGGCGGCCGGGTCGGCGATCGAGGCCAGGGCGCCCTTGGACGGGCTGGAGCGCTTCACCTCGCAGATCACCCGGACCCCGTCGCCCCTGAGGGCGGCGACGCCGTCCTTGGCCTCCGGGGCCCTGGCGGCGAGCTCCTTGAGCTCGTCCAGGGAGACCCGGGCCTGCCGCTCGGCGAGGTCCTCGCGGACCCCTTCGATGATCGAGTCGAGCACACTCACTCAGGAGCCCCCATCTTTTCTGCCAGTTGGTCGGCGCGAGCCGGCGGGCGACAGCCCACCGGCTCTTCGATGGTATCGGCACCCGGCGGCGGGGGGCGCATCGGTTCGAGCCGCGTCTCGCGGACCGGACCTCCGCGCCGACGGCCCCCAGCTGCGGCTTCACCGGCCCCGCACCGGTTTTCGGCCGGTCTTCGCACTGGTTTTCGGCCGCTCTTCGAGCCCGCCGCCGGCGGTTCGGACGGACGGCGGTCCGGTGGCCGGAAGGGGCCCCCGGGTGGCCGGATCAGACCAGCGGCGGTGCCAGCCCGGCGCCGATCCCCGAGTTCCGCACCACGGTGAACACCAGCACCAGCAGGGCGATCAGCGCCCAGCGCCGGGCCCCGACGGTGATCCTGGGCGGCGGCCCGCCGGTCAGCGCGGCCCAGCCCCAGCGCAGCCAGAGCACCGCCAGCACCCCGGCCAGCAGGACCAGGACGGCGTTGTCGTGCAGGGCGCCGGTGAGGTCCCCGTGGGTCAGCGCGTGGACGCAGCGCAGCCCCCCGCAGCCCGGGCACCACCAGCCGGTGGCGGTCAGGAACGGGCAGTCGGGGTAGTGCCCGGGGGTGTTCGGGTCCACCACGGCGACGTACGCGGCGGGGACGGCCACCGCCGCCAGCGCGGTCAGCGGCGGGCTCAGCCGGCGCAGCACGGGCGGCGGGGCGGAGGCGGTGGGGGCGGAGGTCACGCCCCGATTCTGCCCGGGTCGGGCCCGGACACGACGAAACGGCGGGCGTGGCGCGCCCGCCGTTCCGATGTACGACAAACGTGTGGTGCGACGAGCCGTTCGTCAGGCGGCGACGGCGGCGCGGGCCTCACGGGCCGCGATCTGCTCCTCGGCCGACTTGTACACGTTGGTGCTGGCCTGCTTGCCCATGCCCGCGAGGGACATGGCCTTGCCGACCACGCCGCCGGCCAGGACGACCGCCAGGCCGACCCAGACGAGCAGCACCGACGGCAGGATCATCGCGACGCCCGCGACGCCGAAACCGACGAAGGAGATGACGACGCCGGTCCAGGCGGCGGGGGTGTGGCCGTGTGCTGCTGCTGCCATCTGAGTGGTGCTCCTTGGCTCTCGGGGCCCGGCCGGGCCTGCGGGGCCGCCGGCGGGTTGACGGGTTCCATTGTGCCGGGCCACACATCGGTGGCCCAAAGCGGGTGGCGGGTCTATCGCGTCACATGCCCGCGGCTCACACCGCGGTCGGGTCCTCGCCCCGGTCCAGCGCCTTCCACAGGTCGCCCGGCGTGTCGGTCTTCACCGGGGCCTTGCGGGTCGGCGCCTCGTAGCGGCTGCCCATGGCCGGCCAGCCCCGGCCGTACCGCAGGGTGAGCACTCCGGCCACGGCCAGCAGCAGCCCGCCGACCAGCGCGACCCACGGCCAGGCGGTGTGCGCGACCTCGGTGGCCGCCGATCCGGTCAGCGCCAGCTTGCGGGCGGCCTCGGCGTCCAGCGCGGCGGTGTCGCCCGCCCCGGCCACCGAGGCGGCGGCCGCGCCGAGCCCCGCCAGCAGGGTCAGCACACCGACCGCCAGCCGTCCGACGCCGCGCACCGCGAACACCGCGACGGCCGCGGCCAGGCCCACCAGGGCCAGCCCGCCGGGCAGTTCGGAGATCTTGCCGCCGGTGACGGACACGTCCAGGGTGCCGGCCCGGCCCTCGGCCCAGGTCCGCCCGGCCGCGGTCAGCACCAGGACGGCGCTCAGCACCGTCAGCAGCAGCA
Source organism: Kitasatospora sp. NPDC032121 (assembly GCF_055580145.1). NCBI lineage: Bacteria > Bacillati > Actinomycetota > Actinomycetes > Kitasatosporales > Streptomycetaceae > Kitasatospora > Kitasatospora sp. NPDC032121. Next base: position 647,825 of record NZ_JBVILX010000001.1, read on the forward strand.
TCACGCCGAGGGTGCGGCGGCTGGGAGCGGCGGGGGCGGGAGTCTGCTCTGCGGTCACCCGTCCACTATCCCCCGGCCGACGCCCGGGTCCGTACCCGGGGTGGGGAACGGCGCCGGGTCCCCAGCGTCGGGCGGCGCTGCGGGCGGAGCGGATGACGGCGTCGGGAACTCGTCCGTGCGCAGCACCACCGTGCGGCCGCCGAGCGCCAGGAACAGGTCGTTGCCGAAGGGCACGCGCTCGGCCTCCCGGTACACGCCCTCGGGGGACGGCGCGGTGTGCAGGGTGCAGACCGCCGCCGCCGGATCGACCACCAGGTACAGCGGCACGCCACTGCGCGCGTACGCCCTCGCCGCCTCCGCCAGACCGGGCCGGGCCACCTCCAGCACCGCCTCGACCCCGGCCGCGCCGAACCGGCCCCGCCCGCCGCGCACCGCGTCCCGGGCGAGCACGGCCAGGTCCGGGGCGAGCACCACCAGGTCCGGCCGGTCGGGCCCGTGCGGCCCCGGGCCGCCGGGCGCCGCCGGGAAGTCGATCGCCACCCCCGACAGCACCCGCCCGTGACCGGCCGGCTGCTCGCCGAGCTGTCCGGCGGCGCCGAGCACGACCGCCCAGCGCAGCTCGTCGTACGGCACCTCGGGCATCCCGGCCGCCTCCTCGCGCCTCAGGACAGTTCCGGCCTCCGCAGCGTATTGGCGGTGGCGACGGCCCGCAGCACGGCGGCCGCCTTGTTGCGGCACTCGGTGTCCTCGCCGTGCGGGTCGGAGTCGGCGACCACGCCCGCGCCGGCCTGCACGTACGCGGTGCCGTCGCGCAGCACCGCGGTGCGGATCGCGATCGCGGTGTCCGAGTCCCCGGCGAAGTCCAGGTAGCCGACGCAGCCGCCGTACAGGCCGCGACGGGTGGGCTCCAGCTCCTCGATGATCCGCATCGCCCGCGGCTTGGGCGCGCCGGACAGGGTGCCGGCCGGGAAGCAGGCGGTCAGCACGTCGAAGGCGGTGCGCCCGGGCGCCACCTTGCCGGTGACGGTCGACACGATGTGCATCACGTGGCTGTAGCGCTCGATCTGCATGAAGTCGACCACCTCGACGCTGCCCGGCTCGCAGACCCGGCCGAGGTCGTTGCGGCCGAGGTCCACCAGCATCAGGTGCTCGGCCCGCTCCTTGGGGTCGGCGAGCAGCTCGGCGGCCAGCTCCGCGTCCTCGTGCGGGGTGGCCCCGCGGTGCCGGGTGCCGGCGATCGGGTGCAGCATCGCCTCGCCGTCGGTGACCTTCACCAGCGCCTCCGGGCTGGAGCCGACCACGTCGAAGCCGCCCTCGGCGGCGCCGTCCGGCCCGGGGAAGCGGAACAGGTACATGTACGGGCTGGGGTTGGTGGTGCGCAGCACCCGGTAGACGTCCAGCGCGGAGGCCGGGCAGGGCGCCTCGAAGCGCTGCGAGGGCACCACCTGGAAGGCCTCGCCGGCCCGGATCCGCTCCTTGACCTCCTCCACCGCGGCCCGGTACGGCTCGCCGCCGAACGGCGAGTGCACCTCGCCGGGGCCGGCCGGGGTGAAGGTGGCCAGGCCCGGGTCGACCGGCTTGGACAGCTCGGCCTCCATGGCGTCCAGCCGGGCCACCGCGTCCGCCCAGGCCTCGTCGACGCCGCTGGCCAGGTCGTTGTGGTTGACGGCGTTGGCGATCAGCAGCACCGTGCCGTCGACGTGGTCGAGCACGGCGAGGTCGGTGGCGAGCAGCATGGTCAGCTCGGGCAGGCCGAGGTCGTCCGGGTTGAGGTCGGGGAGCTTCTCCAGCCGGCGGACGATGTCGTAGCCGAGGTAGCCGACCAGGCCGCCGGTGAGTGGCGGCAGGCCGTCGTCCGTCATGCGCGGGGTGTGCAGCGCCTGGAGGGCGGCGCGCAGCACCTCCAGCGGGTCGCCGTCGGTGGGGATGCCGACCGGCGGGGTGCCGAGCCAGCGGGCCCCGCCGTCCGGGCCGACGGTGAGCACGGCGGCGCTGCGCACCCCGACGAAGGAGTAGCGCGACCAGCTGCGGCCCTGCTCGGCGGACTCCAGCAGGAAGGTGCCGGGCCGCTCCTCGGCGAGGCTGCGGTAGAGGCCGATCGGGGTGAGGCCGTCCGCGAGGAGCCTGCGGGTGACCGGGATGACCCGGGTGTCGACGGCGAGCTTGCGGAAGGCTTCGAGATCCATGACGGGCGGCACCTTCTGGAGTTGTGGACGGGGTGGGGTCAGGACAGCGGGAGCACGTCGGCGTCGAAGCACGTGCGGTCGCCGGTGTGGCAGGCCGCGCCGCTCTGGTCGACCCTGACCAGCAGGGTGTCGCCGTCGCAGTCCAGGGCCACCGACTTGACCGCCTGGACGTGGCCGGAGGTGTCGCCCTTCACCCAGTACTCACGGCGGCTGCGGCTCCAGTAGGTGCAGCGGCCCGTGGTGAGGGTGCGGTGCAGCGCCTCGTCGTCCATCCAGCCGAGCATCAGCACCTCGCCGGTGTCGTACTGCTGGGCGATGGCCGGGATCAGCCCGTCCTCGGTGCGCTTGAGCCGCGCGGCGATCTCGGGGGCGAGGGCGGTGGTGCCGGGCGTGGCGGGTGTGGTGGACATGAGCCCCATTGTGTCAGCCCGCCCCGCCGCCCCGGCGTGCCCCGCCCTGCTCCCCCGCGGGGGCACGGATCGCCCGCGGGGGAACCCCTGGGAACCTGGGAACCGGGGAACCGCTAGGAATGCAGTTGCCCGATGAGCTTGGGGCCGCCCTGCTTGTTGCTGACGGCCAGGGTGCAGGTGTAGTCGCGCCAGCCCTGTTGGTAGTTGGCCATCGCCGGGCCGAACTGGCGACCGTAGTAGGTCCTTCCGTCGGTCTGGTGGGCCCTGGCGGCGGCTTCGACGTCCTTGCACCCCTCCCGCATGGCGAGGGCGACCTGGATCTCACCGGTCAGGCCGTCGGCGAGCCTGAGGTCGGCGATCACCTCGCCGTCGTGCTCGCCGGCGCAGGGCCGCTCCTCGGGCTTGGTGATCACCGGGCTCAGCTGCGGGTGGTCGAAGCAGGCGCCGACCGGGAAGAAGGCGTACGGCGGCTGCGGCTTCGCCGGTGTGGGCGTCGGGGTGGGTGTCGGCGTCGGGGTCTCCGTGGCCGTGGGGGTGGGCGGGGGCGGTGCGGCGGCCGGCTTCCCGTCGTCCGGCCACAGCACCGCGGTGGCCACCACCGCGAGCAGGACCACCAGCACGGCGGCGACGGTGAGGACCAGGCCCCGGGACGGACGGGAGCCGGCTGCGGACGGCGGCTGCTCGGAGGTCATGGCCAAGAGGATGGCCCACCCACCCCGTCCCCGGCAGGCGGTTCGCCGAACTCACCCCGCACGGGGGCTGCCTCCGGGCGCAGGCCCGCCACCGAAAGTCAGCTGCGCCCTGAAGCAGGGGGACGCAGGACACCTAACGCCAGAAAAAAGAAACTTAAACATAAAAGAGGAAATTATTTTCCGGCCCTTCCCCTACCTCGGGGCTTCGACCTGCTCGCGGGTGCGGGGTTCGAAGCTGAGGTGCCGGGTGGCCTCAGGGTCGCCGTAGATGGCCAGGAGGGCGTCGGTGTCCCTGGGTTCGACCTCGCACATCGCCAGGCGGGGGCCGGCCAGGTGGACTGGGGTCATGACTGCGGAGCCTATCCGTAGGGTCATCGGACGCGGACCGATATCGAGGTGGCGGTGACCTCGATTTCCGCGCCGGGCTCTGGCGGCCGAGCGCTTAGGCTGACGCCATGTCGAACCACGCCCTCGCCGAACGCCACCGCCTCGCCCGGCTGCTCACCGCCGCCGGCCCGGACGCCCCCACCCTCTGCGCCGGCTGGACCACCCGGGACCTGGCCGCCCACCTGGTGATCCGCGAGCGCCGCCCCGACGCGGCGGCCGGCATCCGGGTCGGTGCCCTCGCCGGGTGGACGCGGCGGGTGCAGGACGAGTACGCCGAGCGGCCGTACGAGGAGCTGGTGCGGCTGTTCCGGGCCGGCCCGCCGGTCTACTCCCCGTTCGCGCTGCCCGGCGCCGACGAGGCGGCGAACACCATCGAGTACTACGTCCACGCCGAGGACGTCCTGCGCGCGGCCGAGGACTGGACCCCGCAGCCCGTCCCGCCGGGCCGCGCCGAGGCCCTCTGGCGCCGTCTGCCCCTCATCGCCCGCATGGAGGCGGGCCGCCGGTCCCCGGTCCGCCTGGCCCTCGCCCACCCCGACGGCCGCTCCCTCACCGTCGGTCCCGCGGGCTCCCCCACCGTCCGCCTCACCGGCGAACCCGCCGAGCTCGTCCTCTTCACCTACGGCCGCGGCGCCCGGACCACCCTCACCGTCGACGGCGCCCCGGACGCCGTCGAGGCCCTGCGCCACGTGCTGCCGCTGCCGCCGCGGTAGCGGCCCGGCCGTCCGGCGCGGACGGCCTCCGGCTGCGGATGTCCGGGCCCGGGTGCAGACTCGCAGGTGGCCGGGGTGGCGCGTGGGCGCGCCCGATGGAACCGTCCCGGTCCCTCCGCGTCGAAGGAGCACCCCGCAATGCTCACCACCGACTTCCCCATCGGCTCGCCCTGCTGGATCGACCTGGGCAGCCCGGACATCCCCGCCACCGCCGCGTTCTACGGCAAGGTGTTCGGCTGGACCTTCCAGGAGGTCCCCGAGGCCGGCGGCTACGGGCTCCTCCATTTGGACAGCAGGATTGTCGGCGCCATCGGCAACCTCGACCCGGGCGCGCGGTCCGCCTGGACGACGTACTTCCGCACCAGGGACGCGGACGCCACCGTGAAGGCCGCCGAGCAGGCCGGCGCGACCGTCCGGGTGCCGCCGATGGACGTGATGCAGGAGGGCCGGTTCGCCGCCCTCACCGATCCCCAGGGCGCCGAGTTCGCCCTCTGGCAGTCCGGCGGCACCACCGGGCTGGGCGCCGTCTCCGAGGAGGGCGCCCTGGTCTGGTCCGAGCTGCACACCTCCGCCCCGGACGTCGCCCTCGCCTTCTACGAGAAGCTCTTCGGCTGGCGGATGCAGAAGTTCGAGCCGTCGCCGGGCATGACCTACCGGGTGCTCTCCGCCGCCGAGGGCGACCAGGAGGCCACCAGCTTCGGCGGCATCGCCCCGACCATGTCCCCGGAGCAGCCCTCCGCCTGGACGCCGTACTTCGCCTCCGAGGACGTGGACGCGCGGGTGGCCGCCGCGACGGCGGCCGGCGGCTCGGTGCTGATGCAGGCCACGGACGTGGAGAACGTCGGCCGGATCGCCTGGCTGGCCGACCCGAACGGCGCCCCGTTCGCGCTGATCCACGGCAAGCCGCGGGAGTCCTGAACACCCGGGAGTCCCGAGCACACGGGAGTCCCGAGCACACGGCGAGGGCCCGCGGTTCCCGGAACCGCGGGCCCTCGTCACGCACGCAGCGTCACCGCACCGGGTGCCCGGCCTCCCGCAGCGCGCCCTTGACCTCACCGATCCGCAGGTCCCCGAAGTGGAACACGCTGGCGGCCAGCACCGCGTCCGCGCCCGCGTCGACGGCCGGCGCGAAGTCCGCGAGCTTGCCCGCCCCGCCGGAGGCGATCACCGGCACCGAGACGGCCTTGCGCACGGCCCGGATCATCTCCAGGTCGTAGCCGTCCTTGGTGCCGTCCGCGTCCATCGAGTTGAGCAGGATCTCGCCCGCGCCCAACTCGGCGGCGCGGCCCGCCCATTCGACGGCGTCCAGGCCGGTGCCCTGCCGCCCGCCGTGGGTGGTGACCTCGAAGCCGGACGGCGTCTCGGTGCCCTCGGGGCAGCGCCGGGCGTCCACCGAGAGCACCAGGACCTGCCGCCCGAACCGCTGGGCGATCTCGCGGACCAGCTCCGGCCGGGCGATGGCCGCGGTGTTGACGCCGACCTTGTCGGCGCCGGCCCGCAGCAGCTTGTCGACGTCCTCGACGGCGCGGATGCCGCCGCCGACCGTCAGCGGGATGAAGACCTGCTCGGCGGTGCGGCGGACCACGTCGTAGGTGGTCTCCCGGTCGCCGGAGGAGGCGGTGATGTCGAGGAAGGTCAGCTCGTCGGCGCCCTCGGCGTCGTAGAGCTTGGCCATCTCGACCGGGTCCCCCGCGTCGCGCAGGTTCTGGAAGTTGACGCCCTTGACCACCCGCCCGGCGTCGACGTCCAGGCAGGGGATGACACGTACTGCGAGGGTCACGGCTGTTTGCCTTCCAGGGGTTCCGGGGATTCCAGGGGCTTCGGGGGCTCCTGGGTTTCCAGGATCCTTGCCAGCCCGGATCGGTACGCGTCGAGTTCGACCTCGACCAGCATCCGGGAGTCGATCAGTCCCTCGACGACCACCATGGTGGCCGCCGGGCGGGCGGCGTCGAAGAGTTCGCGGTGGGCCCGGCCCACCTCCTCGGCGTCGCGGACGTGGGTGATGTACATCCGGGTGCGCACCACGTCCTGCGCGGTCAGACCGTACGCGGCCAGGGCGTGGAGCCCGACGCCGAACGCGGCGAGGGTCTGCCGGTACGGGTCCCCCTCGTGCTCGATCCGGCCGTCCACCCAGGCGGTGGAGCCGGCCACGTGCACGTGGTCACCCGCGGCGACCGCCCGGGCGTAGCCGAACTCGTCCTCCCAGGGGGAGAATCCACCGACCCTGCCGCGTACGATCCGACCGTCCGTCATCCGGAAACCGCCTCCAGGGCCTCTTCGAGGGTGAACTTCTGCTCGTAGAGTGCCTTGCCCACGATGGCGCCCTCGACACCCTCGGCGACGAGCGAGGCGATCGCCCGCAGGTCGTCGAGCGAGGAGACGCCGCCGGAGGCGACGACGGGCTTGTCGGTCGCGGCGCAGACGTCGCGCAGCAGCTGGAGGTTGGGGCCGGTCAGGGTGCCGTCGCGGTTGACGTCGGTGACGACGTAGCGGGCGCAGCCCTCCCGGTCGAGGCGCTCCAGCACCTCGAAGAGCTGGCCGCCGTCGCGGGTCCAGCCGCGGCCGCGCAGGGTGGTGCCGACCACGTCCAGGCCGACGGCGATCTTGTCGCCGTGCTCGGAGATGGCCTTGGCGACCCACTCCGGGGCCTCCAGGGCGGCGGTGCCGAGGTTGACCCGGGTGCAGCCGGTGGCGAGCGCGCGGGCGAGCGACTCGTCGTCGCGGATGCCGCCGGACAGCTCGACCTTGACGTCCAGCTGTGCGGTGACCTCGCGCAGCAGCTCGTAGTTCGAGCCGGTGCCGAAGGCGGCGTCCAGGTCGACCAGGTGCAGCCACTCGGCGCCGGCGTTCTGCCAGGCGAGGGCGGCGGCGAGCGGCTCGCCGAAGGAGGTCTCGGTGCCGGAGGCGCCCTTGACCAGACGGACGGCCTGACCGTCGCGGACGTCGACGGCGGGCAGCAGTTCGAGGCTCATCAGAGATCCAACTCTCAGAAAGTCAGAGGGTGTTGACCCAGTTGGTCAGCAGGGCGGCGCCGGCGTCGCCGGACTTCTCGGGGTGGAACTGGGTGGCCCAGAGCGGGCCGTTCTCGACGGCCGCGACGAACGGCTGCCCGTGGGTGGCCCAGGTGACCAGCGGCGCGTTGATCCGCGCGCTGTGGGTCTCCAGTTCCCAGTGCCGCACCCCGTAGGAGTGCACGAAGTAGAAGCGGGTCTCGGGGTCGAGGCCGGCGAACATCCGGCTGCCCTCGGGGGCGTCCACGGTGTTCCAGCCCATGTGCGGGACGACGGGGGCCTCCAGCGGCTCCACGGTGCCCGGCCACTCGTCGCAGCCGGCCGTCTCCACGCCGTGCTCGACCCCCTTCTCGAAGAGGATCTGCATGCCGACGCAGATGCCCATGACCGGTCGGCCCCCGGCGAGCCGGCGGCCGATGATCCAGTCCCCGCGGACGGACCTGAGTCCGCGCATGCAGGCCTCGAAGGCCCCCACGCCGGGGACGAGCAGGCCGTCCGCGGCCATCGCGGTGTCGTAGTCGGAGCTGACGGTGACGTCCGCTCCGGTCCGCTCCAGGGCGCGCTGCGCGGAGCGGAGGTTGCCGGAGCCGTAGTCGAGGACGACGACGTTCTTGCCCATGTTCAGGTGTCCAGTCTCTCTGCGGCGGGCGGCGGGTCTACAGGCGCATGAGGCCGGAGGCCAGGCACATCACGGAGCCGAAGGCGAGCACCAGGATGACGCCCTTCGACTGCTTCTGCTTCCAGAAGGAGATGACTCCGCCGGCCAGGAAGAGGCCGACGAAGATGAGGATCATCGCGGTGTTGCTCACAGCGCACCCTTGGTCGACGGGAGGATTCCGGCCGCGCGCGGGTCGCGCTCGGCGGCGTAGCGCAGCGCCCGGGCCAGCGCCTTGAACTGGCACTCCACGATGTGGTGCGCGTTGCGCCCGTACGGCACGTGGACGTGCAGCGCGATCTGCGCCTGGGCCACGAAGGACTCCAGGATGTGCCGGGTCATGGTGGTGTCGTACGAGCCGATCATCGGCGCGATGCCCTCGGGCTCGGTGTGCACCAGGTACGGCCGGCCGGAGAGGTCCACGGTGACCTGGGCGAGCGACTCGTCCAGCGGCACCGTGCAGTTGCCGAAGCGGTAGATGCCCACCTTGTCGCCGAGCGCCTGCTTGAAGGCGGCGCCGAGCGCGAGGGCGGTGTCCTCGATGGTGTGGTGGGTGTCGATGTGCAGGTCGCCGTCGGTCTTGACGGTGAGGTCGAACAGGCCGTGCCGGCCGAGCTGGTCGAGCATGTGGTCGTAGAAGCCGACGCCCGTGGAGATGTCGGTCCTCCCGGTGCCGTCGAGGTCTATCTCGACCAGGACCGAGGTCTCCTTGGTGGTGCGCTCGACGCGTCCGATGCGGGACATGGGGTTACAGCTCCTTGATCACGAAACGGACGGCGTCCAGGAAGGCGTCGTTCTCGGCGGGCGTGCCGGCGGTGACGCGCAGCCACCCGGGGACGCCGTTGTCGCGGACCAGGACGCCCTGGTCCAGGATCGCCTGCCACACCGCGTGGGTGTCGGCGAAGCGGCCGAACTGGACGAAGTTGGCGTCCGAGTCGGTGACCTCCAGGCCCATCCCGCGCAGCGCGTCGACCAGCCGGTCGCGCTCCTCCTTGAGCCGCCCGACGTACCCGAGCAGGGTGTCGGTGTGCTCCAGGCAGGCCAGCGCGGTGGCCTGGGTGACGGCCGACAGGTGGTACGGCAGGCGCACCAGCTGCACCGCGTCCACCACGGCCGGGTCGGCGGCCAGGTAGCCCAGGCGCAGCCCGGCCGCGCCGAAGGCCTTGGACATGGTGCGGCTGACCACCAGGTTGGGCCGGCCCTCGATCAGCGGTAGCAGCGAGGCGCGGTGCGAGAACTCGACGTACGCCTCGTCCACCACGACCAGGCTGGGCCGGGCGGCCTGCGCGGCCTCGTACAGCCGCAGCACGGTGTCGGCGTCCACGGCGGTGCCGGTCGGGTTGTTGGGCGAGCAGACGAACACCACGTTGGGTCGGTGCTCCGCGATGGCGGCGACGGCGGCGTCCACGTCGATGGTGAAGTCGTCGTTGCGCGGCCCGGAGATCCAGGCGGTGCCGGTGCCCCGGGAGATCAGCGCGTGCATGGAGTACGAGGGCTCGAAGCCGAGCGCGCTGCGGCCGGGGCCGCCGAAGGTCTGCAGCAGCTGCTGGAGCACCTCGTTGGAGCCGTTGGCGGCCCACACCTGCGCCCGGCCGACCGGGAAGCCGGTGGTCTCGGCGAGGTACGCGGCGAGGCCCTCGCGCAGCTCGACCGCGTCCCGGTCGGGGTAGCGGTTCAACCCGCGGGCGGCCTCGGCGACGCGCTCGGCGATCCGGGCCACCAGTTCCTCGGGCAGCGGGTACGGGTTCTCGTTGGTGTTCAGCTGGACGGGCACGTCCAGCTGCGGCGCGCCGTACGGGGACTGCCCGCGCAGCTCGTCGCGGACGGGGAGGTCGTCGATGCGGGTCATGTGGGTCACGAGCCCGGCACCGTCCAGTCGAAGCGGGCCTTGATCGCGTCCCCGTGCCCCGGCAGGTCCTCGGCGTTCGCCAGGTTGACCACGTGCGCGGCGACGTCCGCCAGCGCGTCCCGGTCGTACTCGACGACCTGGACGCCGCGCAGGAAGGTCTGCACCGACAGCCCGGAGGAGTGGCAGGCGCAGCCGCCGGTCGGCAGCACGTGGTTGGAGCCGGCCGCGTAGTCGCCCAGCGAGACCGGGGTCCAGCGGCCGATGAAGATCGCGCCGGCGTTGACCACCCGGGCCGCCACCGCGTGCGCGTCACGGGTCTGGATCTCCAGGTGCTCGGCCGCGTACGCGTTGACCACGGCGAGGCCCTGCTCCAGGTCGTCGACCAGGATGATGCCGGACTGCTTGCCGCCCAGCGCCTCGGCCACCCGCTCGGAGTGCTTGGTCCGCGCGACCTGCGCGGCCAGCTCGGCCTCGACGGCGTCGGCGAGCGCCGGGGAGTCGGTGACCAGCACCGAGCCGGAGGTCGGGCCGTGCTCGGCCTGACTGATCAGGTCGGCGGCGACGTCGGACGCCAGCGCGCTGTCGTCGGCGAGGACGGCGATCTCGGTCGGCCCGGCCTCGGAGTCGATGCCGATCCGGCCGGCGAAGTAGCGCTTGGCGGCGGCCACGTAGATGTTGCCCGGGCCGGTCACCATGGTGACCGGCGCGCACTCCTCGGTGCCGAGGGCGAACATCGCGACCGCCTGGGCGCCGCCGACGGCGTAGACCTCGTCCACGCCGAGCAGCGCGCAGGCCGCCAGGATGGTCGGGTGGACGCGTCCGCCGAACTCCTTCTGCGGCGGGGAGGTGACCGCGATGCCCCGGACACCCGCCTCCTGGGCCGGCACCACGTTCATCACCACGGAGGACGGGTAGACCGCCAGCCCGCCCGGCACGTACAGGCCGACCCGCTCGACCGGCACCCAGCGCTGGGTGACGGTGCCGCCCGGCACCACCTGGGTGGTGTGCCCGGTGCGGCGCTGGTCCGCGTGCACGGCGCGGGCCCGGCGGATCGACTCCTCCAGCGCGGCCCGCACCTTCGGGTCCAGCGTCTCCAGCGCGGCGGTGAGCTGCTCGGCCGGGACACGGGTCGACTCCAGCCGGACGCCGTCGAAGCGCTCGGTGATCTCGATCAGTGCCGCGACCCCGCGATGGCGTACGTCCTCGGCGATCGGCCGCACCTTCTCCAGGGCGGCCGCGACGTCGAACTCGGCACGGGGCAGCAGGTCACGCGGGTCGTCCAGCGAGCCGCGGAGGTCGATTCGAGAGATCACGCCACCCAGTGTAAGGAGTGGCCGGAACCGCTGGTCCCGCATTTCAGTCCGTGATACGAAAGGCGAGACGACCGGGGGACGGGGGAAACCATGGCGGAGCGTGCTCCGGAGGGCTGGACGGGGGTCGAGCAGCGACTCTGGGAGGCTTACCGCCAAGGTGTGATCCTGGACCTGCGAACGGGCGACGCGGACGCCGACGACCCCTTCGGCGACGCCGACTGGGGCCCCGAGCGCACCGTCCGCGCCGAGGTGCTCGCCCACCTGCTGCTGGCCGGCCCGCGGCCCGCCCCCGGGCGGGTCGCCTCGCTGCGGTTCAGCGGTGTGCTGGTCACCGGCGCGCTCAACCTGGCCGGCGCCGCCATAGACCGCTACATCGAGCTCCACGAGTGCCGCTTCGAGCACAAGATCCTGCTCTCCGAGGCCTCGGCGCCGACGCTGCGCTTCGTGAACTGCCTGATCCCCCGGCTGGAGGCCTCCCGGCTCTCCACCACCGGTGACCTCCACCTGGCCCGCTGCCGCCTCCCCGACGGCATCCGGCTCACCGACTCCAAGATCGGCACCGACCTGCTGCTCAACCAGACCCGGGTCGGCGGCGACCGCTACGGCCGGGCCGTCTCCGCCGACGGGATCACCGTCAACCAGGACTTCGAAGCCGAACGCCTGGAGGCCCGGGGCGAGTTGAGCATACGCACGGCCCGAATAGGCGGCCGGCTGTCGCTGCGCGGCGCCCAGCTGCACGCCGACCGCCGGCACAGCCGCACCTGCCTCAACGCCGTCCGGGTCACCATCGGCCACACCCTCTACCTGACCGGCTCCGCCGACCTCGGCTGGACCGGCTCCCGCGGCTACTACGGCTCCGGCTACGGCGAGGTCCCGCCGGCCGACGGCCCCGTCACCCCGTTCCGGGCCTTCGGCCGGGTCCGGCTGTCCGACTCCCGCTTCGAGGGCGCCTGCCTGATCTCCGGCGAGTTCCACCTGGAGGACGACGACGAGCTCTCGCTGCGCCGCATCCAGACCCCCGAGCTGCGGTTCTCCTGCGACTTCCGCCCCACCGGCACCGTCTCGCTCTCCCGCGCCCGGGTCGGCAACCTGGTCGACAGGCCGCACGCCTGGCCGCTCGGCAAGCACCTGGGCCTCACCGGTTTCGTCTACGAGAACCTGCGCCCGATCAGCACGTTCACCGTCCAGCAGCGGATCGCCTGGCTGGAGGGCTCCTCGGTGGACTTCCAGCCCGAGTCCTACGAGCAGCTGGCCGCCGCCCTGCGCCGCGACGGCGCCGACGACGACGCCCGCGAGGTGCTCTACGCCAAGCAGCGCCGGCGCCGCCGCACGCTGCCGCTGCCCGCCCGCGTCTGGGGCGCGGTCCAGGACGCCACCGTCGGCTACGGCTACCGGCCCGGCCGGGCGGGCCTGTGGCTGCTGCTCGCCTGGATCCTCGGCAGCCTCTGGTTCGCCTCCCACCCGCCGGAGCCGCTCAAGGCCGACGAGCGCCCGCACTGGAACCCGGTGCTGTACACCCTGAACCAGCTGCTGCCGATCGTGGACCTCAGCCAGGGCGGCTGGAACCCGGGCGGCCTCTCCCAGTGGATCTCCGCCGGGCTGGTCGTCATCGGCTGGCTGCTCGCCTCCACGGTCGTCGCCGGCGCCACGCGGATGCTCCAGCGTGGCTGAGCCGGGCGGCGGCGGGGGCCGCCGACCGGGTGGCCTCGTCATCCGTGCGACAAGGCCCCCGTCCGGGGAACTACGCTGTCCGCCGTGACAGAACGGCTGCCGCTCTTCCCGCTGAACACCGTGCTCTACCCGGGCCTGGTGCTGCCCCTGAACGTCTTCGAGGAGCGCTACCGCCGTCTCGTCGCCGACCTGCTCGAACGCTCCGAGGACACCCCCCGGCGGTTCGGCGTGCTCGCGATCAGGGACGGCCGGGAGGTCGCGCCGGTCAGACCCGAGGAGGGCCCGGCCGGCCCGCTGGACGGCCTCGGCACCGCCACCGGGGACCCGCTGGAGGCGCTGTTCCACATCGGCTGCGTCGCCGACGTCGCCTCCGTCGAGCACCAGCCGGACGGCCGCTACGAGCTGCTGGTCACCGGCACCACCCGGTTCCGGCTGCGCTCGGCGGACGTCTCCGGCCCGTACCTGACCGGCGAGATCGAGCCGATCGACGAGCTCCCCGGCGAGGGCTCCGGCGCCCTGGCCTCCGAGGTCGAGCGGGCGTTCCGGGTCTACCAGAAGCGCCTGGCCGGCGCCCGCGAGGCCAGCACCGTCGGCCGCCAGGAGCTGCCGGACGACCCCCAGGTGCTCTCCTACCTGGTCGCCGCCGCCTCGGTGTTCGAGACCCCGGTCAAGCAGCGGCTGCTCGCCTGCCCGGACACCGCCCAGCGGCTGCGCGCCGAACTCGACCTGCTGCGCCGCGAGACCGCCGTCCTCAGCTGGCTGCCCTCGCTGCCCGCCGCCGACCTCACCCGCCAGCGCTTCAGCCCCAACTGACCGAGGAGCCCGAGGACCCCGCATGGCCAAGAAGAGCAGGAAGGGCGGGCAGGGCACCCCCGCCACCGTCGCCCTGGAAGCCGCCGCCGTCCCGTTCACCGTGCACGCCTACGACCACGACCCGGCCGCCGCCTCCTACGGCGGCGAGGCCGCCGAGGCCCTCGGCGTCACGCCCGAGCGGGTCTTCAAGACCCTCGTCGCCGACGTGGACGGCACCCTCACCGTCGGTGTGGTCCCGGTCGCCGGCCAGCTCGACCTCAAGGCCCTGGCGGCGGCCGTCGGCGGCAAGCGCGCCGCCATGGCCGACCCGGCCGCCGCCGAGCGCAGCAGCGGCTACGTCCGCGGCGGCATCTCCCCGCTGGGCCAGCGCCGCCCGCTGCGCACCGTCGTCGACGCCAGCGCGCTCGGCCACCCCACCGTCTACGTCTCGGCGGGCCGCCGCGGCCTCGAAGTGGAACTCGCCCCCGCCGACCTGGTCGCGCTCACCGGGGCCCACACCGCCGCCATCGCCCGCTGAACCCACTGAATCCACCGAACCCACTGAACCCGCTGAGCCCGCCGCACCGGGCCCCCTGAGCCCACCAGCGCCCGCGCCCGGCGGTCAGCGGTCAGCGCTCCGGGCCGCTCCCCGTCCCCGGCCCGGCCCACTGCCCCGTCGGCGTGCCCTGCGGAGTGCCCGTCGGCGTGTCCGTCGGTGTGCCCTGCGGAGTGCCCGTCGGCGGCACCCCCAGCGGAGCCTGCGCGACCGGCGCCCAGTACGGCGGCGGGTCCTCCTCGCGCTTGCCGAACGCGGCCGAGAGCAGGAGCAGCACCACCATCGCCGTCATCGGCCAGACCAGCAGCGCCCCCAGCGCCCCCAGGTCGATGCTCGCGTCGAAGTGGCCGCCGTCGCCGACCCGCCGGGCCTGGCCGATCAGGTCGCCGCTCGGCCCGAGCCACCGCCCGATCCGCCAGGCCCCGATCGATCCGAGCAGCCCGCCGACGGTCAGCCCCACCGCGACCGCGATGCCGCCGCCGCGCCGACGGGTCACCAGGAAGGCCCCGAGCGCGGTCAGGATCCCGGCCCCCAGCGCGATGAGCACGAACACCGCGTCGGCCCCGGCCCGCTGCTCGCCCTCGGGGTCGGCGTAGAGGATGCGGTCCCCGTCCACCAGCAGCGGCACCTTCGGCGCCAGCCAGGCCCACAGCCCGGCCACCACCAGTGCGGCCACCAGACAGGCGACCACGACACCGGCACCGACCCGCACCTCCGGCAGCAGCCGCTTCCCGAGCGGAGTCGCCCCCTCCCCGAAGGCGGTGGCGCCGTGCGCCGGCGGCGCGAACGGGTCGGGCGCTGCGTCCGGCTCCGCCTGCGCATCGGCGGGGGCGGGATCCGGAGGTGTGTTCGGTACGGTCACAGGCCCCATCGTTTCACGACGGCCACTCGAACGACCCACCACCGTACCCACGGAACCGGGACGGTCCCGCCACGGGACGCCCCTACCGCGAGACCGCCCGCCGGTACGCCCAGGTGGCGACGGCCAGCGACACCACGCCCACCCCCGCGCAGACCGCGAGGTCCCCGAGCACCAGCGCCCAGTCCGGATCCGGCGCGAAGGTCCGCGCGAAGGCGTCCACCCCGTACGTGGACGGCAGCAGGTCCCGCAGCCACTGCACCGGCTGCGGCAGGTGGTCCGCCGGCAGCACCCCCAGCAGCAGGGCGGCCGACATCCCGAGCTGCCCGAGCATCGTCGCGATCTCCTGCCGCGGCGCCAGCAGCCCGCAGGCCGCCCCCAGCCCCGACAGCGCGGCCCCGGCCAGCGGCACGACCGCCAGCAGCACCCACAGCTGCCCGAGCGGCAGCCCGAACGTCACCGCCCCGAACGCCGCCGTGGCGAGCGTCCCCGGCAGGGTGAAGGAGGCGTACGCGGCGGCCGTCCCCAGCACCACCGAGGCGGCCGGCACCGGCAGCGTCGCGTAGTGGTCGAGCCCGCCGGTGGCCCGCAGCTTCCCGAAGTACTGGGCGAGCAGGTTCAGCGCCACGAAGGCCACCACCAGCACGCTCGAGCCGGCGACCACCGACCGCGCCTCCGAGGACTGCCCGGCGTCCACCACGCCCCGCATCATCACCAGGATGCCGACGGACTGGAAGGTGGCCACGAACAGCAGCGGGATGCGCGCCACCCGCGCCCGGGCGAGCTGCGCCCGGTACACGGCCGCGAGCGCCGGCAGCAGCCCGGCCGCGGGGGCGAGCGGAGCGGGGGCGGCCGTGGACCGGCGGGTCTCCGGCGGCACCGAGAGCAGTGTCACTTGGCCAGTCCTCCGTGGCGGCCGCCCAGCTTGAGGTAGGCGTCCTCAAGGCTCGGGGTGGCGAGGGTGAAGTCGTCGAGCGCGGCGAAGGCCGGGCCGGTGGTGACGGCGGCGACCAGTTCGCGGGCCTGCTCGGGGGTGGTGCGGACGGTCCAGCGGCGCCCGGTGCACTCGGCCCGTTCGCGCAGCGCGGCGACGGCGGGCACGCCGACCGGCGCCTCGTCCCGCCAGACCAGGTCCAGCCGGACGTCGCCGTCCACCAGTGCCTTGAGCCCGCCGGGCGTGTCGCAGGCGATCACCCGGCCGTCGTCCACCACGGCGACCCGGTCGAGCACCGTCTCCGCCTCGATCACGTTGTGGGTGACCAGCAGCACCGTCGTCCCGTGCTCGGCGCGCCGCCGGTCCACGGCGCTCCATACGGCCCGCCGGGCGACGGGGTCCATGCCGGTGGTGGGCTCGTCCAGGACGAGCAGCGGCCGCTCCCCCACCAGGGTGGCGGCGAAGCAGGCGAGCCGCCGCTGTCCGCCGGACAGCTTGGCGAGCGGCCGGGTGGCGATCGGCTCCAGCCCGAGCTCGGCCAGCACGTCCGCGGCCGCGCCGCGGGCCTGCGCCCGGGTGAGTCCGCGCAGCCGTCCGGTGGTCTCGGCGGCGAGCGCCACCGTCAGCTCGTCCAGCGCGGTGGATTCCTGCCCGAGGTAGCCGAGCAGCCGGGCGGCCCGGTCGGGGTGCCGCACGATGTCGTGGCCGAGGAGTTCGACGGATCCCGAGTCGGGGCGCAGCAGCCCGGTGAGCTGGCGCACCAGCGTCGACTTCCCGGCTCCGTTCGGCCCGAGCAGCCCGAAGATCTCGCCCTGGCGGACGGTGAGGCTGATGCCGTCGTTGGCCCGGATCTCGGTGGCGGCCGCGCCGCGTCCGCTGCGGTAGGTCCTGACCAGGTCGCGTACGGCCACGCACGGCTGGGGTTCCTCGGGTGCTCGCCCGGCCGTCTCGTTCACGACCGAAGACTCTACGCGCTCATACGGGCGAACCGGACAAGGGGGCCCTCGGGCCGGTCGGGTCGGCTCAGTCCTCGACGACCATCGACCCGCCCGGCACCCGCGCCGCCAGTTCCTTCCAGAACCCGGCCCGGATGGCGTAGCGGTCGTGTTCGTCGATCTGGTCGTCCTTGTGCGCCAGCAGTCCGAAGCGGGCGGCGTAGCGCAGCAGCTCGCCGTCCACCCGGTGCGGGATGCGCGGGTAGTCGGGCCAGAGCACGGTGAGTCTCTCGTTGTCGCCGAGGCGTTCGCTCCAGCGGCGGGCGAAGACCTGGCCGACCTCGTGGGCGTCGCCGCCGATGGAGGTGATGTCCTCCTCGCGGTCGGCCCAGCGCTGTTCGGCGGTGGTGAGCTGGGCGAGGGTGGGCAAGCTGTCGCCGGCGGTGACGGCGGGCTCCGGGGCGGGCCGGTCCACCCAGCCCCGGTCGGAGGACCAGCGCAGCACCGGCCCGCCCTGCGCGGCGGCGGCGTGCCCGTTGGCGGCGTGGCCGTTGGTGCCGCTCGCCACCGGGGTGACCGGGGTGACGGAGGGGGCGCGCCCGGCCAGGTCCTTCGGTGTCGGCACGACCTTGAGCGCGGCCGCGGCCGGCTGCGGCCGTCCGTCGGCGGCGGGGGCGGCGCTCTCCGGGGCCGCGGCGGCTGCCTCGGCGGCGGCCGGGCGGACCACCGGCGGCACCACGGTGGGCAGCGTGGCGGGCGGGGCGGCCGGCGGGGCGGCGAGGATCTTGGCGATCTCCTGCCGGGCGCCCGGGGCCGGGAACAGGCTGGAGTGCTCGCGCAGCGAGAAGGACCCCTCGATCCACTCGCGGTCCAGCACCCGCCGCTCGTCCGCCTCGCCGACCAGGTCCTCGGACTGGTTGAAGTCGCCGTCGGCGGCCTGCAGGGCCCACAGGTGGACGGCCACTCCGTGTTCCTTGGCGGTCATCATGCCGGGCAGCAGGTCCCCGTCGCCGGTGATCAGCACGACGTCGGCGCAGGCCCGGTTGCGGGCGAGTTCGGAGAGTTCGGCGTGCATCGCGGCGTCCACGCCCTTCTGCACCCAGCGCCCCTCGGCCCGGGTGAGCGCGCCCAGCCGTACGGTGACCCGGGGCAGCACCCGCAGCCGCCTGTGCTCGGGCATCGGGCGCCGGTCGGGCGCGGCGTCGAACCAGTAGATCCGCAGCAGCGGCAGCCCGGTCTCGGCCTCGGCCCGCTCGCGCAGTGCGGTGATCAGGGCCGTGTGGTTCACGGTGACCCTGGAACGGGACGGATCCCCGGCGAGCAGGCTGGCGGCGGCGCCCAGCAGGTATCCGGCGTCCACCAGGACGACACAGCGGTCCATCGCGCACCTCTTTTCGCTCGCCCTCGGAATCAGTCGGGTGGATCGATTCGGGAACGGGCCGGTCGGCCCGTCGTCCCGACGTGCCGAGGTGAGGGGCCCCCGTCGCCGCCCGATCGTTGGGTCCCCTTTTACCCGCGGTTCGCCCGCCGAACCTCGCCGCTTGTCCCGGTACCGCAACAGCCGTCCGGGCCGGGAGCGAACAGAAGCGAGGACGGGCCCCGTACAACGACGGGGCCCGCCCTGGGTCACGCGGCGGTGTTCCGGACGGCGGACACCGGTGGTCCGGCCGGTGCGGCTCGGCCGGGGACGCTCAGCCCCTGAGCTCGGCGGCGACCAGCTCGGCCAGCTGGACGGCGTTCAGCGCGGCGCCCTTGCGCAGGTTGTCGTTCGAGACGAACAGCGACAGGCCGTTGTCCACCGTCTCGTCCGCCCGGACGCGGCCGACGTAGCTCGGATCCCGGCCGGCGGCCTGGAGCGGGGTGGGGATGTCGGACAGCTCGACGCCGGGGGCGCCGTCGAGCAGCTCGACGGCGCGCTCGGGGCTGATCGGGCGCTCGAAGCGGGCGTTGATCTGCAGCGAGTGGCCGGAGAAGACCGGGACGCGCACGCAGGTGCCGGAGACCTTCAGCTCGGGGATGCCGAGGATCTTGCGGCTCTCGTGGCGGAGCTTCTGCTCCTCGTCGGTCTCGTTGGAGCCGTCGTCCACGAGGGATCCGGCCAGCGGCACCACGTTGAAGGCGATCGGTCGCGCGTAGACCCTGGGCTCGGGGAACTCGACGGCACCGCCGTCGTGGGCGAGCCCGGCGGCTCCCTCCACGACCTTGGCGGCCTGGTCCTGCAGCTCGGCGACGCCGGCCACACCGCTGCCGGAGACGGCCTGGTAGGTGGAGACGACGAGCGCGGCCAGGCCGGCCTCCTCGTGCAGCGGGCGCAGCACGGGCATGGCGGCCATGGTGGTGCAGTTCGGGTTGGCGATGATGCCCTTGGGGCGGTCCGCGACGGCCTCCGGGTTGACCTCGGAGACGACCAGCGGGACCTCGGGGTCGCGGCGCCAGGCGGAGGAGTTGTCGATCACGACGGCACCGGCCGCGGCGACCTTGGGGGCCAGGGCCTTGGAGGTCGAGCCGCCGGCCGAGAAGATCACGATGTCGAGGCCGGTGTAGTCGGCCGTGGCCGCGTCCTCGACGGTGACCTCGGTGCCCTGCCAGGGCAGCGTGCGCCCGGCCGAGCGGGCCGAGGCGAACAGCCGCAGCTGCTCCACCGGAAAGTTGCGCTCCGCCAGGATCTCGCGGACCACGCCGCCGACCTGGCCGGTGGCACCGACAATGCCGATCTTCATCTCCGACTACTCCTCTGAATGGTGCTGTTCACGGCCGCACTCCGTCCATCATGCCTTGTCACGCGGGTGCGGCGGCCTGGCGTTCCACGGTGTGAGAGGCCGCCCGGGCGGACCCTAGTGGTCCAGACCACTGGCGAGGGCCAGCGCGGCGCGGACCTCCGCCTCCCCGGCCGGCAGCAGCGGCAGCCGCACGTCGGGGGTCGGGATGCGGCCCTGGGCGTGCAGCACACCCTTGGTGACCGTCGGGTTCGGCGCGGTGAACGCGGACAGCGCCAGGCCGGTCAGCCGGTGCCCGAGCGCCCGAGCCCGCGCCACGTCCCCGGCCTGCCAGGCCTCGACCAGCTCGACGAACCGGCCGGTCGCCAGGTGGGCGGAGGCGAGGATGCCACCGGCCGCGCCGAGCGCCAGCATCGGCGAGAGGTACGCGTCCTCGCCGGTGAGGAACGCGAACCCCACGGGGGCGTCGGCGAGCAGTTCGGCGGCCGTCTGGTCCAGCCCGCCGGTCGCGTACTTGACGCCCACCACGCCCTCGATCGCGGCGAGTTCGCGCAGCGCGGCGGTGGAGAGCTGCTGCCCGGTGCGGTACGGGATGTGGTAGACGACCAGCGGCAGCGGGCTGCTCGCGGCCAGCGCCCGGAAGTGCGCGACCGTCCCGGCCTCGCCGGCCCGGACGAAGGACGGCGTGGTGACCAGCGCCGCGGCCTGCGGCACCCGCGCGCCGAGCGCGGCCAGCGCCTCGCCGACGGCCCGGGTGTCGCCGCCGGAGGCGCCGACGGTCAGCTGCGCCCCGCGCGCGGCGCAGGCGGCCGCGGCGACGTCCACCACCGCGTCCCGCTCCCCGGCGGTCAGCGCGGCCGGCTCACCGGTGGTGCCGAGGGCGACCAGCCCGGCCGCGCCGGCGTCCAGGAGCTCGTACGAGAGCTTCTCCAGCGCGTCGAGGGCGACGGAGCCGTCGGCGGCGAAGGGGGTGATCAGGGGGACGTGGATGCCCTTGAGTTCCATGCCCACGATCCTGCGGCGTGCCGATCGCCCAGGTCCAGTTCACATTTCCGACGCTACTCGTAAGCTGAGCCGATGCTCGGGCCGGTGCCCGGGCCGGTGCCCGACTAGGCTGGACCGATGCTGGACGTCCGACGCCTGCGCCTGCTGCGCGAACTCGCCCACCTCGGCACCATCGCGGCCGTCGCCGAGGCGCTCTCCTTCAGCCCCTCGGCCGTGTCCCAGCAGCTATCCGTCCTGGAGAAGGAGGCGGGCGTCCCGCTGCTGGAGCGCACCGGGCGGCGGGTCACCCTCACCCCGGCGGGGCGCAACCTGGTCCGGCACGCCGAGGCCGTGCTCGCCCTGCTGGAGCAGGCCGGCGCCGAACTCGCCCACACCAAGCGGGGGTTGGCCGGCCCACTGCGGATCGGCACCTACCCCTCGGCGGCCCGGGCGATCATCCCGGGGGTGCTCGCCGAACTGGCGAGCTGGCACCCGGGGCTGGAGCCGATGGTCACCGAGGTGGACCCGGCGGCCGTCGGCGCGGCGCTGCGGGCGGGCGAGCTGGACGTGGCGCTGGTGCACGAGTACGACCTCGTCCCGACCGACCCGGAGCCGGGCCTCGCGGTGACCCGCCCGGTCTTCACCGAACCCATGTACCTGGCCGCCCGCGTCCCGGGCACCGTCGCCGAGCAGCGCGCCGCGCCGTGGATCATGTCGCCGCCCGACACGCTCTGCCACACCATGGCCGTCCGCGCCTGCGAGGCGGCGGGCTTCGCACCCCGGATCCGGCACCAGATCGACGACTTCACCACCGTGCTGGCCCTGGTGGCGGCCGGCCAGGGCGTCGCCCTGGTGCCCCACCTGGGCACGGCCGGACTCCCGCCCGGCGTCGTCCTCACCCGCCTGCCGATGTACCGCCGCACCCGCGCCGCCTTCCGCGCCGGCGCCGGCTCCCACCCGGCCATCTCCGCCTTCGTCTCGGCCCTGCACACGGCCGTCCCACCTGGCCTCGGCAGCGGCACCTGACACCCCCGCACCCTCCCGACGCCGCCCACCGCCGCTCCCCCGCCAGCAGCTCCCCGTTCCCCTCGCCCCCGCGCCCCCTCCCCACAACAGAAGTCCCCGCGCCCGAAGGGGCGCGGGGAACTGCGCGAAGCGGAAGGCCGCTACCCGCACTCGAGCACCGGCAGCCGCTCCCGGCCGCCGCCCGGCCTCACCCCGCCAGACAGCTCGGCCCGAGCAGCTGCTTCAGATCCCCGAACAGCGCCGGGTCCGACTTCACCCGGTGCCGGTCCAACCGCAGCACCGTGGTCTTGTTGCGGCCCTCCAGCCGCACCCGCACCTCGGTGGTGCCGCGGTGGCTCCCGAGCACCTCGCCGAGCCGGGCCACCAGCGGCGGGGTGATCTTCCCGCTCGGGATGTTGATGGTGATCGGCGCCTCGGCGTGGGCGTTCGACAGGTCGGGGACGGACAGCTCCATCCCCATCAGCCTCGGCACGTCCTCCCGCTTGTCCAGCTTGCCGCGCACGAACACCACGGCGTCCTCGACCAGTTGCGAGGACACCAGCTGGTAGCTCGCCGGGAAGAACATGCAGTCGATGGACCCCGCGAGGTCCTCCACCGTGGCGATCGCCCACGCGTTGCCCTGCTTGGTCATCTTCCGCTGGAGGCCCGAGATGATGCCGCCGATGGTGACGATCGTCCCGTCCGGCCGCTCCGCGAGGTCGGCCACCGCGCAGTCCGCCTTGTCGGCGAGCACGTGCTCGATGCCGTGCAGCGGGTGCGAGGAGACGTACAGGCCGAGCATCTCCCGCTCCTGGGTGAGCAGGAAGGACTTCTCCCACTCCTCCTCGGAGAAGACGACGTCCAGCCCGAAGCTCGGCTCGTCCGTGGTGGCGTCGCCGCCGAAGAGGTCGAACTGTCCCTCGGCCTCCTTGCGCTTCACGCCGACGACGTTGTCGATCATCGGCTCGAACTGCGCGCTCAGGCCCTTGCGGGTGTGCCCGAGCGAGTCGAACGCACCGGCCTTGATCAGCGATTCGACGGTCCGCTTGTTGCAGACCACTGACTCCACCTTGTCCAGGAAGTCGGGGAAGGACGCGAACTTCCCCTTCGCCTTCCGGGTCCGGATCATCGAGTCGACCACCGGCCCACCGACGTTGCGGATGGCGGTCAGGCCGAAGCGGACCAGGGTGTCACCGTGCGGGGTGAAGTCCGAGTCCGACTCGTTGACGTCCGGCGGCAGCACCTGGATGCCCATCTTGCGGCACTCGTTGAGGTAGACCGCGGACTTGTCCTTGTCGTCCTTGACGGAGGTGAGCAGGCCGGACATGTACTCGGCCGGGTAGTTGGCCTTGAGGTAGGCGGTCCAGTAGGAGACCAGCCCGTAGCCGGCGGTGTGCGCTTTGTTGAACGCGTAGCCGGAGAAGGGGACGAGGACGTCCCACACGGCCTGGATGGCCGCGTCGGAGTAGCCGCGCTCGCGGCAGCCCTTCTGGAAGGGGACGAACTCCGCCTCCAGGATCTCCTTCTTCTTCTTGCCCATCGCCCGGCGCAGCAGGTCGGCCTGGCCGAGGGAGTAGCCGGCCAGGATCTGCGCGGCCTTCTGCACCTGCTCCTGGTAGACGATCAGGCCGTACGTCGGCCGGAGCACCTCTTCCAGGGGCTTCTCCAGCTCCGGGTGGATCGGG
Organism: Kitasatospora sp. NPDC032121; assembly: GCF_055580145.1. Classification (NCBI taxonomy): domain Bacteria; kingdom Bacillati; phylum Actinomycetota; class Actinomycetes; order Kitasatosporales; family Streptomycetaceae; genus Kitasatospora; species Kitasatospora sp. NPDC032121. The sequence goes on from NZ_JBVILX010000001.1 coordinate 671,179, forward strand.
GTGATCTCCTGCTGCCCGTTCTTGCGCAGCGCGTAGTTCGTATGGGAGTTGACGCCCATCGGGCCCGGGCGGTACAGCGCCAGGACGGCGGAGATGTCCTCGAAGTTGTCGGGCTTCATCAGGCGCAGCAGCGAGCGCATCGGCCCGCCGTCGAGCTGGAAGACGCCGAGCGTGTCGCCGCGGGCGAGGAGTTCGTAGGTCGGCTTGTCGTCCAGGGGCAGATCAAGCAGGTTGATCTTGATGCCCTTGTTCTTCTCGATCGCCTTGACGGCGTCGTCCATGATCGTCAGGTTGCGCAGGCCGAGGAAGTCCATCTTGAGGAGGCCGAGGCTCTCACAAGTGGGGTAGTCGAACTGCGTGATGGTGACGCCGTCGGTGTGCCGGGTCCAGACCGGGATGTGGTCGGTCAGCGGCTCGGCGGACATGATGACGCCCGCGGCGTGAACGCCGGGCTGGCGGATCAGGCCCTCGATGCCGCGCGCGGTGTCGATGACCTTCCGGACGTCCGGGTCGGTCTCGTACAGCCCGCGGATCTCCCCGGCCTCGCTGTAGCGCGGGTGCGAGGGGTCGGTGATGCCGGAGAGCGGGATGCCCTTGCCCATGACGTCCGGCGGCATCGCCTTGGTGATCCGGTCGCCCATCGCGTACGGGTAGCCGAGGACGCGCGAGGAGTCCTTGATGGCGGCCTTCGCCTTGATGGTGCCGTACGTGACGATCATGGCGACCTTGTCGGATCCCCACTTCTCGGTCACGTAGCGGATCACGTCACCGCGCCGGCGCTCGTCGAAGTCGATGTCGACGTCGGGCATGGAGATGCGCTCGGGGTTGAGGAAGCGCTCGAAGATCAGGCCGTGCGGGATGGGGTCGAGGTCGGTGATGCCCATCGCGTACGCGACCAGCGAGCCGGCCGCCGAACCACGGCCGGGGCCCACCGCGATGCCCTGGCTCTTGGCCCACATGATGAAGTCGGCGACCACGAGGAAGTACGCCGGGAACCCCATCTGGATGATGGTGTCCATCTCGTACTCGGCGAGCTTCTTGTGCTCCTCGTCGTACCCGTTCGGGAAGCGCCAGTCCATCCCCTCCCAGACCTTGGACTTGAAGAAGTCCGCCTCGGACTCGAAGCCCTCCGGGATGGGGAAGCGGGGCATCAGGTTCTTGAACTTGAACATGCCCTCGGTGTCGACCCGGGAGGCGACGAGGAGCTGGCTGTTGCGGCAGCCCTCCTGCCAGGCGTCGGAGGAGTCGAGGGCGTACATCTCGGCCGCGGACTTGATGTAGTAGCCGGTGCCGTCGAAGCGGAAGCGGTCCGGGTCCGAGAGGTTCTTGCCGGTCTGGACGCAGAGCAGCAGGTCGTGCGCGCCGGCGTCGGCCTCGGTGGTGTAGTGCGAGTCGTTGGTGACGACCGGGGGGATGCCCAGCTTCCTGCTGATCTCCAGCAGCCCGTCGCGGACCCGCTTCTCGATGTCGAGGCCGTGGTCCATCAGCTCCAGGAAGTAGTTCTCCTTGCCGAAGATGTCCTGGTAGTCGGCGGCCGACTTGAGGGCCTCGTCGAACTGGCCGAGGCGCAGCCGGGTCTGCACCTCGCCGGAGGGGCAGCCGGTGGTGGCCATCAGGCCGCCGGAGAGCTCGGAGATCAGCTCCTTGTCCATCCGGGGCCACTTCACCAGCCAGCCCTCGGCGTAGGAGCGCGAGGTCAGCTTGAAGAGGTTGTGCAGGCCCTCCTTGTTGCGGGCCCAGATGGTCTTGTGGGTGTACGCGCCGGACGCGGAGACGTCGTCCCGCTTCTGGTGCGGCTGGCCCCACAGGATGCGCTTGGTGTTGGAGCGGGACTCCGGGGCGACGTACGCCTCAATGCCGATGACGGGCGTGATGCCGGCGGCGGTGGCCTGCTTGTGGAACTCGGCGGCGCCGTACATGTTGCCGTGGTCGGTCATGGCCACGTGGGTCTGACCGAGGCGCTCGACCTCCTTGAACATCTGCTTCAGCCGGGCGGCACCGTCCAGCATCGAGTACTCGGTGTGGACGTGCAGATGCGCGAACGGCTGGTCGCTCAAGGCGGGGCCTCCGGAGGCTCTGGTGCTGGTCTGGTGGGCCGGCGAACGTGCAGCTCACAGGGAATGCCCTGGAAATGGATGTGGCCCGGAGCGCCTCTCGGGGCCCGGACCACCACTCACACGTTCACGCGTCTACTTTAGCCCCCTCGAACAGCTGGCGACCCAGCCCCGAGAGTCGCGCCGCGGCGGCCTCGCGGACCTCCGGCGCCTCCAGCGGGTCGTCCTGGAGGCGGCCGAGGCGGGCCCGCACGGCGGGCCGGTCGGGGGCGTGGCGGACGGCGAGGAGCCGGGCCCGCGGTTCGCAGTCGTCCAGCGACTCGACGTACACCTCGGGCATGCCCGCGGCCCCCATCGCCGCCAGCGCCTCCAGGTAGGCGGGGCGCTCGGACGAGTGCGGGGTCGAGAGCCAGAAGCGGCGCAGCAGGGAGACGGCGTCGGCGGCCCGCGGGCCGAAGCAGGCGAGGTCGCGGGCGAGGGCGGCGGGGCCGCACCAGGTCCGCGCCACCCAGCACCGCTCCAGCTCGGCGACCAGGGCCGGTATGTCGCGCTCGTCGCCGGGGCCCGCCGACGGGTACGCGTCGCCGCGGTCCGGGCAGGCGTCCTTCGGGTGGCGGTGCGGGATCGGGCCGTCCGGCGCCGGGGCGGGGTCCGGCAGTGCCGCCCGGGCCTGCGCCGAGCCGCCGAGCGCGAGCAGTTCCAGGACCCGGGTGGCCCGGTGCCGGGTGCCCTCGTCGCCGGACAGGAGCTCCACCACCGGCGCGAGCGGCAGCCCCAAGTCCCGGATCAGACGGGCGAGGTAGCGGTCCCGGTCGTCGGCCGTCGGGTCCCACCGCCAATCCCAGCGGATGCAGCCGTACACCAGCTCGGCGACCGACGGGCCGTCCTCGGCGGCGATCAGCGCGCCCTGGCCGCGGCCGCGCTGCAGGAGCCCGGGCAGGGTGGTCGTCGGCGCGTAGTGGTCGGTGTGCATGGGGTCCATCGTGCCGCAGCCCCCGAGCCGCGCCCCTCGCCCGGCCCCCGAGCCGCGCCCCTCGCCCGGCCCCCGCGCGGGGCACCCGCCCGCCCGCCGGCCCGCTCCCGCCCGGGCCGGCCGGCGCTCACCGCCGTACGGCCCGCAGCCATCCCGCGAGTCCGAGGCAGAGCAGGCACGCCCCCGCCAGCACCACCGGTATCACCACCGGCCCGCCGGACCCGCCGAGCGCCCCCACCACCGCCGGTACGACGGCGTTGCCGAGCATGCAGCAGAGCGTCAGCACCGAGGTCGCCTGCTGCGGCACCTCCGCCACGCCCGAGACCCAGGCGATCAGCGTCGGCAGCACCGGCGCCAGCGCCAGCCCGGCCAGCGGGTAGGCCGCCACCGCGAGGTGCGGCACGGCGGCCAGCGCCAGCGCGCCGAACGCGGCCGCCAGGTAGGCCGGCAGCGCGGTGCGGCCCGGCACCCGCCGGGTCAGCTGCGGGATCACCAGGCGGCCGACGGCCAGCCCGGCCCAGAACCCCGAGGCCGCGGTGGTCGCCGCCTGGGTGCTCCAGCCCTCGCGGACCAGCTGGGTCGACTGCCAGGCGCCGATGCTGGTCTCCAGGCCCGCGTACACCAGGCCGACCAGCAGGAACGGCAGGAACGCCACGACGACCCCGCCCCGCCGTCCACCGGCCCCGCCGCGGTCGTCGGCTCCGGTCCGGGGCGCCGCGGCGAGCACCGCCCCGGCCCGCCCGACCAGGAAGCACGGCAGCGAGCACACCGCCGCCGCCAGCGCCAGCAGCCGGATGTCGGTTCGGCCCAGGGCCCCGGCGGCCAGCGGCCCCAGCATCGCGCCGATCCCGAACACCGCGTTCAGCCGGTTGACCATCACCACGCTGTTGCCCGCGAAGCCGCGCGCGAACGCCGTGTTGAGGGTGAGCGCCAGTCCGCCGTAGCCGACGCCGGCCACCGCCGCGCAGCCGAGGTAGCCGACCCAGCCGGGGCTGGCCGCCATCCCGGCCGCGCCCGCCGCGAAGACGGCGAGCAGGAGGGGCGGCGCCGCCCTGACGTTCAGCCGCCGCCCGAGCAGACCGATGCCGACGGTCGCGGCGAGCGCGCCGAGGTTGTAGGCGGAGACCACCCGTCCCACCTCGTGCTCGGCGCCGAAACGTTCCCGCAGGAAGGGCAGCGAGGCTCCGAGCGAGGCGGTGAGCACTCCCAGGACGAGGAAGACGCCGAACGCCGAGACGGCCGCCGACCTGGCCATCACCGGCGCGTCCGCCGCCCCGGACGCCACCCCCGACGCCACCCCCGCCGGCACGCCCGCCATCGCATCCGCCGGAGCGCCCGCCGACACGTCCGCCGCCGCCCGCCCCGGCTCAGCCACCGTGCGGCCCGGCCGTCAGCACCACCGCCACCAGCCCGTCCGGGTCGGTCAGCACGAGCGGCCCCGCGTCACCGCCGTGGTCCACCACCAGCGCGGTGAAGTCCGGCACCGCGACCACCGCGCCCGCCGCCACCAGGGCCGGCCCGCCGATGCCGACGCACACCGCCCCCGCGTCGACCGCCGAGCGGACCCCGCTGACCGAGTCCTCGAAGACCAGCGTGCGCTGCGGCCGGATCCCGAGCCCCCGGCAGGCCGCCAGGTACGGGTCCGGGTGCGGCTTGCCCCGCTCGACGTCGTCCCGGGTGACGCGCACCCGGAAGACGTCGAGCAGGCCGAGCCCGCCGAGCGCGTTCTCGATCTTCCGCGGCCAGCTGCTGGTGGCCAGGCCCACCGGCACGCCCGCCCGCCGGAGCCGGGTGGCCAGCCCGTCGGCCCCGGGGATCACCGGGTACGGGGCCTCCTCCTCGACGGTGTCCACCTCGGCCCAGATCGCCTTCCGGGCGGCGTCCGAGTGGTCCGGGAAGATCAACCGGACCGTCTGGTCGCCGGTCCGCCCGTGGACGTACTCCTCCAGCTCCGGGTCCGTCAGCACCCGGCCGTGGCGCCGAGCCACCGACCGCCACGCCTCCTCGATCACCGGCCTGGAGTCGATCAGGACCCCGTCCATGTCGAAGACGACGGCCTCGACCTCGTACCGGGTTCCGGCTTGCGGCTGCATCGGTCTCCTCACTCGGCGCTCGCGCCATACGGTCTGACGATGGTTCACACTCTCCCGGCCGACGGGCCGGACGGTCAATTGGACTAGACCTCACTTCGCAGCCTGGCCCCTCGCCCGCCCGGCCCGCTCCCGGGATCGGGCCCGGTCAGGCCGACTGCCGCGCCATGAAGCCCTCGGCGGAGTCCTTCCAGACCAGGTACACGTCGTCCACCAGCAGCAGGTCGACCACCTCGTCGAGCACCGGGTCGAGCGCGTCGCGGTGCGAGCCGACGATCGGCTCCTCGTGCTTGTTGAACGAGGTGTTCACCAGCGCGGCCTGCCCGCTGCGCTCGTACCAGGCCATCAGCAGACCGTGCAGGAACGGGTCGTCCTGGGCCCGGACGATCTGCGGCCGGGCGGTGTTGTCGACGTGCACCACCGCCGGGCAGGCCTTGGCGAAGGTCTCGTGGCAGTCGTAGGTGATCGTCATGAACAGCGCCGAGGGCTGCTCGGGGTCCCAGCCCACGTAGCAGTCGGCCGCCAGGTCCTCGGCGGTGATCGGCGCGAAGGGCATGAACTCGGTACGGTTCAGGCGCTTGTTGAGCCAGTCGTTCATCGTCACGTCGGCGGTGCCGTAGATGACGCTGCGCCGCCCGAGCGCGCGCGGGCCGAACTCCATCCGGCCGCGGTAGGTGCCGATGACCTGGTCCGCCTCCAGCGCGGCGAGCAGCACCTCGCGCATGTCCTCGCCGATCCGCCGGTAGCGCAGCTCGGGGTAGTCGTGCAGGATCTCCTCCAGCCGGCCCTCGGAGATCGCCGCGTCCGGCCCGAGCGCCATCGAGGGCACCCGCGGGCGCTCGCCGGTCTCCCGGTGGGCCACCACCACGGCGGCCTGCAGCGGCAGCCCGCCGTCACCCATCGGCGGCAGCACGTAGATGTTCCGCACGCCCGGGGTCTCGAAGATCCGCTGGTTCAGCTTGACGTTGGCGAAGACCCCGCCGGACAGGCAGACGTTGCCGCTGGGCACCCGGCCGATGTGCCGCGCCACCACCGCGGTCAGCAGGTTCTCCACGTGCCGCTGGGCCGCCGCCGCGACATCGGCCGGCTCGTGGGTCGCGATCTCGCGCAGCAGCTCGTCGGAGTAGCCGTCGTAGGACGGCTGGTACCAGTCGCCGCAGCGGGCGCGGATCGAGCCGTCCTCCTCGACGTCGATCATCCGCCGCATCAGCGGGAGGAGCTTGTCCGGGTCGCCGTTGGCGGCCAGGCCGGTGATCTTGCCCTCGTGACGGTTGGGGCGGAAGCCGAGCAGCTTGGTGATCCGGCCGTAGAAGTAGCCGAGGCTGTCGATCGAGGTCTCGCGCTGGAGCACCTCCTCGCCGCCGGGGTGGTAGTGGGTGACGGTCAGGGACTGGAAGTCCCCGCGGCCGTCGCAGGTGACCACGAGCGCCTCGTCGAACGGCGAGCACAGGAAGGCACCGAGCCCGTGGGACTCGTGGTGGTCGACGTGAACCACCTTGGCGCGCAGCCCGTTGTCCTCTATGAAGGCGTCGAACTCGGCGCGCTTCGCGCGGTCGTTGCGAATTTCGTCGGATATCCGCTTACGGAGGTGCGGAAGCGCCTCGGGGCGCTGCAGGGCCTCCTCCGAAATGCGGTCCACATAGAGCAGCAGGTGCTTTTCGGCGTCGAATCCCGCCTGCCATCCGTAGGCCACCCGGTCGACCTCGGAAAGGGTGACCCCGGCCTCCTTCAGAACGTACTCGATGGATCGCTCCGGCCAGGCGTTGTGGTCCTTGACCCGGGTGAACCGCTCCTCGCTGACGGCCGCGAGGACAGTCCCGTCCTGAACCAGACAGGCGCCGGCCAGGTCGTTGTTGGTAATTCCGAGAACAAGCATGTGCCGCTCCAAGCTGGGTTCGCGGGAAATGGCCCGAGGTAGGACTCGAAGGCATTTCCACGGATTCGTCAGGCAAGTGAGGGTTGGAGTGCACACCGATGCTATGAAGGCAATTCACGGGAGATCAACAACGCCCTGGGAATTCCGGCCGTCCGGACGGGCCCGCCGACCGTTACGCCGGGGCGGCCGCACGGTGAACGATCACACCCGGTCCGGCCATCAGTGCTGGCCGGGCGGCGCGGGACGCCCGAGAGGTCTGGACCACTCGGGCCTCGATCACGGTCCGTAGCTGTCCGGAAACAGTCCTTCCGGCCCGGCGCCGGCTCTCGGTCACGGCGCCGGGTTCCGTCTCGACGTCGGTTCCCGGTCACGGCGCCGGGTTCCGGCCCGGCGCCGGTTCTCGGTCACGGCGCCGGCTCCCGGCCGAGGCGTCAGTCGTCCAGCTCCGCCAGGAAGTCCAGCGACGCCGCCCAGGCGCGCTCGGCCGCCTCCTCGTCCCAGTCCGGCAGCTCCGGGTCGGTGAACAGGTGTCCGGCGCCCCGGTAGCGGTGCACCTCCACCTCGGCCCCGGCCCGCCGCATCCGCAGGTACCAGGCGTTCAGCCAGTCCTCCGGCTCGAACGGGTCCGGCTCCGCGATGTGCAGCTGCACCGGGATCTCGGTGGCCGCGTCCTCCCGCAGGTCCGAGGTGCCGTGCAGGAGCAGCAGTCCGCGCGCCTTCTCGTCGGCCAGCGCCAGGTTCTGCGCCACCGCGCCGCCGAGCGAGAAGCCGGCGTACACCAGCCCGCCCTCGGACACCGGCGCGGCCGCCGTCACCGCCCGCCGCAGCAGCTCGTCGCGGCCGCCGAGCTCCTCCTGGAACTCCTGCGCCTCCTCGACGGAATCGAAGGTCCGCCCGTCGAACAGGTCCGGCGTGTGCACGGTGTGCCCGGCGGCGCGCAGCCGGGCGGCGGCGGCGTGCACGGCCGGGCGCAGTCCGTAGGCGGAGTGGAAGAGGATGATCTGGGCCACGGTCAGGGTCCTTCACCAGGGAGGTCAGCTACCCACCCATGATCGCGCATCCCCCGCCGGGCCCCGCGAACGCACGTCCGGCCGGGGCCCGGCGGTCGTTCAGGACACCACGTCCTTGCGCGCGAAGCCGCGGAACGCCAGCGCCAGCAGCACCACCGCGTACGAGAGCGACAGCGAGACGCCCTGCACCATGCCACCCCACTCCAGCTGCGGCTGCAGGGCGTCCGCCCAGGAGTACTGCCAGTGCGCCGGCAGCCACTCCCGCAGGTCGCCCAGCGCGGTGACGGCGTCCAGCACCCCGGTGATGATGGAGGCGAACACGGCGCCGCCGACCGCACCCAGCGGCGCGTCCGTCGCCGTGGAGAGCCAGAACGCGAGCGCGGCGATCACGATCTCGCCGAGGAACACGAAGGCCACCGCGATGGCGATCCGGGGCAGCACCTGTCCGGCCGGCAGGCTGACCCCGGCGGGCAGCTTGAGGTCTCCCCAGCCGTACGCCGCCGTGCCGACGACCAGTCCGATCGCGGGCAGCATCGCCACCGCCACCGCGGAGAACGCCAGCCCGACCGCGAACTTGCGGGCCAGCAGCCGGGCCCGGGGCACCGGCGCGGCCAGCAGGTAGCGCAGCGAGGACCAGCTGGCCTCGGAGGCGACGGTGTCCCCGCAGAACAGCGCGACCGGGATCACCAGCATGAAGCCGGTGCCGACGAACAGCATGGTGACCGCGAAGTTGGCCCCCGAGGCGGTGGCCAGCTCGATGAAGGTGGTGCGGCCCGGGCGGCCGGGGGTACCGCCGATCTGGAACGCGGCCAGGATGACGAACGGCATGGCGGCCAGCACCCCACCGATCACCATGGTGCGGCGCCGGCGCAGTTGCCGCATCGCCTCCACCCGCAGCGGCAGCGTCCGGCTCGCCCGGTACCCCTCGGCGTGGTCCGCCGACCCGACACGGTCCATCGATCCGGCACGGTCCTTCGACTCGGCGCGGTCCTCGGGAACGACGCTCACGCTCCACCTCCGATCAACGACAGGAACGCGTCCTCCAGCCGCCGCTGCGGCCCGGCGCTCTCCACCGGCACCTCCAGCCGCACCAGTTCGGCCAGCAGCGCGCCGGCCGCCAGTCCGTCCAGGCGCACCAGCAGCCCGCCCTCGACGGCCTCCACCGAGCCGACCCCGGCCAGCGCGCCCACCTTCTCGACCACCGGCACCGGGTCGTACGGCCCGGCGATGCCGATCATCAGCAGCTCGCCGGCGCCCACGATGTCCGCGACCGGGCCGGCCGTGACCAGCTGCCCGCGGTCCATCACCACCAGGTCCGTACAGCTCTGCTCGACCTCGGACAGCAGGTGGCTGGAGACGATCACGGTCCGCCCGCCGGCCGCGTACCGGATCATCACCTCGCGCATCTCGCGGATCTGCGGCGGGTCCAACCCGTTGGTCGGCTCGTCCAGGATCAGCAGGTCCGGCATCCCGAGCATCGCCTGGGCGATCGCCAGCCGCTGCCGCATGCCCTGCGAGTACGTGCGCACCGCGCGGTCCAGCGCCTCGCCGAGCCCGGCGATGGCCAGCGCCTCGTCGAAGCGCGCGTCGGCCTCCGGCCGTCCGGTCGCCTGCCAGTAGAGCCGCAGGTTGGCCCGCCCGGTGAGGTGCGGCAGGAAGCCCGCGCCCTCCACGAACGCCCCGACCCGCGACAGCACCGGCGCGCCGGGCCGCACCAGGTGCCCGAAGATCCGGATCTCCCCGGCGTCCGGCCGGATCAGCCCCATCAGCATCCGCAGCGTGGTGGTCTTGCCCGCGCCGTTCGGCCCGAGCAGCCCGAGCACCTGCCCCTGCTCCACCCGGAAGCTCAACTCCCGCACGGCGTAACGATCCTGGGCACCCTTGTAGCGCTTGCTCAGCCCGTTGATCCACAGCGGCACCGCGGCCAGCTCCGGATCGAGGGCGGGGCCGGTGGCGGTCCGCCGGCGCCGCAGCCGCGGCGCCAGTACCAGGGCCGCGGCCACCAGCACGGCGATCACCGGCAGCACCCAGGTGCGCGCGGGCAGCGGCGCCGCCTCGGTGACGAGCTCCTCGACGGTCGGCACGGTGAGCGCCCCGGCCGGCGCCACCCGGTAGGTGGCCGGCTCGACCGGCGAGGCGTACGCGAGGTCGGTGCTCGCCAGCACCAGCCGCACCCGGTGCCCGGCCGGGAAGGTGTGGTCCACGGTCGGCAGCGCCACCGTGACGGTCTGTCCGGCGTCGGCGCCGGTGACCCGCAGCGGGGCGGCGAGCTGCTGCGGCAGCACCGCCTTGCCGTCCGGCCCGACGTCGTACAGCTTCGCGAACAGCACGGCGTCCGGCCGGTCCGCCGTCACCCGCACCGGGACGGTCGGCTGCCCGGTCAGGTGCAGCGGCGAGTCCAGCGGCGCCGAGTCGAAGGCGGCGTTCTGCCCGGGGAAGTCCAGTGAGAGCCCGGCGCCCAGCGAGGCCGCCTGGCTGAGTGCGCCGACGCCCGGCAGCGTCGAGATCCCGGGCGGCGCGCCGCCGGGCGGGTTGGCGAGGGTCCGCTCGCCGCCCGCCAGCTCGACGGTCCGCGAGCCGGTGCCGCCGAGCCCCGGGTACCGGTCGGCGGTGGCCCCGCGCAGCACGGCCTGGAAGCCGGTCGAGTCGAGCCCGCCGGTGCGGGTGACCCGGAACGCGGCGCCGGTGTCGTTGCCCCGCCCCTTCAGATGGTGGTCGAACCAGGCCGTCACCCGGTCGTCGACCCTTGCGCTGGTGTCCGTCCCCCCGTCGTGGCCGCCGGCGAACCAGTCCACCGCCACCGGTGCGCCGTTGGCGGCCACCGCCCGGGCGATGCGGTCCCCCTGGTCCAGCGGGAACAGCGAGTCCTGCTGCCCCTGCACCACCAGCGTGGGCGCCTTGAGCTGCGCCGCCACCGAGGACGGGCTGGAACGCTCCAGCAGCGCGACGGCCTCCGGATCGGCGTGCCCGGCGGTGGCGACCCGGTCGTACATCCGGCAGAGCGACTCCAGGAACCGCCCGCAGCCGACCGGCCCGTCCGTCTTCGGCTCCGCGCCGCCGCTCTCCCGCGGCGCCTCGCCGGAGGGCCCGAGGTCCCCGGCCGCGCCGGTGGTGAAGAAGATCCCGGCCCACAGCTTCTTGAACACACCGTCAGCCGCGCCCGAGCCCTGCACACCCTGCGGGAACAGCGCGTCGGCCAGGTTCCACCAGGTGATCTGGGTGGCCACCGCGTCGATCCGGTGGTCGTACGCGGAGGCCAGCAGAGACACCGCCCCGCCGTACGAGGCGCCGGTGATGCCGACCTTCGGGTCGCCGGGCGCGTCCAGCCGCACCTCGGGCCGCTGGGCAAGCCAGTCCACCAGGTGCCTGACGTCCTCGACCTCGCGGTCCGGCGCGTTCAGCCCGATCCGGCCGCCCGAGCGCCCGAAGCCGCGCGCCGACCAGGTCAGCACCGCGTACCCCTGCCGGGCCAGCTGCTCGGCGCGCTCGCGCTGACCCTCCTTGGAACCGCCGAAGCCGTGCGCCAGCAGCACCGCCGGGCGCGGGCCGCCGCCCTCGGTGGTGAAGAACGAGGTGTCCAGCTGGACCTGCTCGGCGCTGCCGGGGGTCTCCGGCATGCCGAGGAAACGGTCCTCCCGATGGACCGTCTGCTCACCGCCGGACGCCACCGTCGCGGTACCCGCCGCGGCCACCGCCACCAGGGCCACCGCCCCGGCCAGCAGCCTGCGTCTGACCGCTGTTCCCCGGGCGCGCCAACGACGCCATGCCCCACCGAACTCCATGGGCGCTGATCGTATCGGCCATCCGGGTAGGCGTCCGATAAGGCCACCACACCATTTCGCCCGTTTCACCCCACTGCGCCCGAGTATCGTACGGCCCATGCCCTGGCTGCTGATCTCGCTCCTCGCCACCGTCGCCGCCACCCTGGCGGTCGGCTGGATCGTCGACCAGGCCCTCCAGCGGACCGCCGCCCGCCACCCCTCGGCCCCGGTCTGGCCACTGCTCCGCAGATGCCGGATCCCGCTCCAACTCACCGTGGCATCAGCCCTGTTGCTCGCCAACAAGCCGCTCCAGCGGATCCTCCGCACGGCGGGCGACGACGGCGCGCACCACCTGCTCCTGCTGCTCCTGATCGCCTCGCTGGGCTGGCTCACCGTCCGCGTGGTGGCCGCCGCCCTGGAGGCCCTGCTCAGCCGCTACGAGACCCGCGTCGACGACCCGGCCCGGATCCAGCGGGTGCGCACCCAGATCAGCATGCTGCGCAGCGTGGTCAGCGCGCTGATCGTCGTGGTCACGGTGGCCGTGATGCTGCTGACCTTCTCCGCCATGCGCACCGTCGGCGCCAGCCTGCTCGCCTCGGCCGGCCTCATCGGCATCGTGGCCGGCATCGCCGCCCAGAGCACCCTGGGCAACTTCTTCGCCGGCCTCCAGATCGCCTTCAGCGACACCGTCCGGATCGGCGACACCGTGGTGGTGGACGGCCAGCAGGGCACCGTCGAGGAGATCACCCTCACCTACCTGGTGGTCCGGCTCTGGGACTACCGCCGGCTGGTCGTCCCGGTCTCGTACTTCGTCAACAAGCCCTTCGAGAACTGGACCCGCCGCGACCCCGGCCTACTGGCCGCCGTCCTGCTCCACCTCGACCACACCACCCCGGTGGACGAGCTGCGCACCACCCTGCGCGCCCGCCTCGACCGGCACCCGCTCTGGGACGGCGCCGAGTGGGCCCTCCAGGTCACGGACACCACGCCCAGCACCATCGTCGTCCGCGCCACCATGACCGCCCGCACCCCCGACGACGCCGCCCAGCTCCGCTTCGACATCCGCGAACAGCTCATCGCCCACCTGCGCGACGAACACCCCCACGCCCTCCCCCGCCTGCGCACCACCGACACCTGACCCGAGAAACGCAGCTCCCCGCGCCCCGTCAGGGGCGCGGGGAGCTGCGCGGAGCGGAAGGCGACCACCGGAAACCCACCCCCGGAGGTCCAGCCCCACCCGCCTCGATCGCCTCAGAGCACCCGCGTCATCGTCCGATGCGCGATCCCCGCGTCGTCGTACACCGGCCCCTCCGCCACGTACCCCAGCCGCTCGTAGAACCCGAGCGCCTGCACCTGGGCGTGCAGTTCGACCTCCGCACCCCCGTGCTCGGCCCCCGCGGCCTCGACCGCCCGCACGAGCTCCGCGCCCAGCCCCGCCCCCCGGGCCGCCGCGACGACCGCGAGACGCCCCAGCAGCACCCGCCCGTCGACACCGCCCGTCAGCTTCCGCGCCGGCTCACCGTGGATCAGCCGCGCCGTCCCCAGCGCGGCCCCGTCCGCCCCGACGGCCAGCAGGTGCACCGAGGTCGCGTCGTACTCGTCGTACTCCAGCTCCTCCGGCACGTTCTGCTCGACGACGAAGACCTCGTGCCGGACGGCGCGCACCAGCTCCAGGTCCGCTTCCCCCACGGCGACCCGGATCGCGGCGGCCGTCACCTCAGCTCTCCGCCGCGATGATGTCCAGCGCCTTCCGCAGGTCCTCCGGGTACTCGCTGGAGAACTCGACCCACTGCCCGTCCGACGGGTGCTCGAAGCCGAGCGACACCGCGTGCAGCCACTGCCGGGTCAGCCCGAGCCGCTTGGCCAGCGTCGGGTCGGCGCCGTACGTCAGGTCGCCCACGCAGGGGTGGCGCAGCGCGGACATGTGGACGCGGATCTGGTGGGTGCGTCCGGTCTCCAGCTTGATCGCCAGCAGCGACGCGGCCCGGTACGCCTCGATCAGGTCGTAGTGGGTGACGGACGGCTTGCCGTCCCGGGTGACGGCCCACTTCCAGTCCGAGCTGGGGTGCCGCCCGATCGGCGCGTCCACCGTCCCGCTCATCGGGTCCGGGTGGCCCTGCACCAGCGTGTGGTAGCGCTTCTCGGTGATCCGGTCGTGGAACTGCCGCTTGAGGTCGGTGTAGGCGCGCTCGGACTTGGCGACCACCATCAGCCCCGAGGTGCCGACGTCCAGCCGGTGCACGATGCCCTGGCGCTCGGCGGCGCCCGAGGTGGAGATCCGGTACCCGGCCGCGGCCAGTCCGCCGATCACGGTGGGACCGCTCCAGCCCGGGCTGGGGTGCGCGGCGACGCCGACCGGCTTGTCCACCAGCACGATGTCCTCGTCGTCGTGGACGATCCGCATGCCCTCGACGTGCTCGGCGACGACCTGCACGGGGGCGGCCGGGGCGGGGATCTCGACCTCCAGCCAGGAACCGGCGGTGACCCGGTCCGACTTGCCGGCCACGGCGCCGTCGAGCGTGACCTTGCCGTCGGCGGCCAGCTCGGCGGCCTTGGTCCGGGAGAAGCCGAACATCCGGGCCAGGGCGGCGTCGAGGCGCTCACCCTCCAGGCCGTCGGGTACGGGGAGGCTTCGGTTCTGCGCTGCGGTACTCACCCGTACGAGTATGCCGGAAACGCGACCCGCCCCCGCCCGCCGGTGGCCCGGCCCACTTCTCGGCCTGCTCCGTCTTCTCGGCCTTCTCCGCCGGCTGGTGGACGGTCCCGTCCGGGTTGCTGCCCCGGAAGGAGAGCAGGACCACCAGGATCCCGCCGCAGACGATCGCCGAGTCCGCGAGGTTGAACACCGCGAAGTGCTGGACGGAGATGAAGTCCACCACGTGCCCGCGGAACACGCCGGGCGCGCGGAACAGCCGGTCGGTGAGGTTGCCGAGCGCCCCGCCGAGCAGCAACCCGAGCGCGATCGCCCAAGGCAGGCTGTACAGCCGGCGGGCGATCCGCCAGATCACCACGATGACGGCGGAGGCGATCATCGTGAAGACGACGGTCAGCGCCTGCCCCATCCCGAAGGCCGCGCCCGAGTTGCGGATCACCTGGAAGGTGACGACGTCCCCGATCACCTTGATCGCCGCGTGGTTCTCCAGTCGGGCGACGACCAGCAGCTTACTGCCGAGGTCGATCAGGAAGGCGAGTACGGCGACGACCAGCAGCACGCCGACCCGGCGCGGCCCCTTGGGCTTCTCGGCCGTGGCGGCGTCCGCGGACGCCCCGGTCGGCTCGGTCACGGGCACCTCCACGGCATCGGCGGGGGACGGGACGGCGTCGTCCCGGGTCTGGGGGGAACCTTGCGTACTGATGATCCGCTCCGCTGCCGATGGAGTTCCCCCGGTCCGCTGGAGGGGGAGGGTGGTGGGCCCGTGCCGGCCTGCCCGCGTTCACGAACGCGTCAGGCGACGTTATTCAGGCGACGTTACGGGGTCGAGCGTACGGCAAGCCCGACCCCCCGCGTCGCTCCGGTCGCCCGGTTCAGCGGCGTTCCTGCTTGGCCTTGCACTGCACGCAGAGCGTCGCCCTGGGGAAGGCCTGCATCCGGGCCTTGCCGATGGCCTGGCCGCAGGACTCGCAGGTGCCGAAGCCGACGCCCTCCAGCCGCTCCAGCGCGCGCTCGGTCTGGGCCAGGCTGTCCCGCGCGTTGTTGGCGAGCGCCAGCTCGCTCTCCCGCGAGATGTTCTTCGTACCGGCGTCCACCTGGTCGTCGCCGGCCCCGTCGTTGGAGTCGCGCATCAGGCCGGAGATGGCCGTCTCGGCGGCGTCGATCTCGTTCCGGAGCCGGTCCAGCTCGCTGATCAGCTCGTCGTGCAGCTCGTGGACCTCCTCGGTGGTCCACGGGTCCTCGCCGGGCCGGACCGGCAGCGTGGCCGGGTCCACCGACTCGGCGCCGCGCGACGCGGTGACGGTGTCGGTGCTGCTCTTCGGTGCGGTAGTGGTCACGGTCCCCTCCCCTGGGTCGACCGCCACGGCCTTGCGTGCCCGCTTGGTGGCGGTACCCGCGCCGGTTCCCTTCTCAGCCATGGCTTTCGACCCCATCTACGAACGAATCGAGCCGCCGGTTCCCGGCGGCTCCCAGTGCCGGAACGATAATCCCGATCAAAACCGGTCACAACATGACATACCGGCGCCTCATAACGTTCCCACCCAGGCAGCCGCCCCAATCGTCACGCCCCGTGTGCTCAGAGATTTGTGCCCAGATCGACTCCGGCTAACCTCCGTCGCCGCACGCCCTCGCAGTGCTCCGGGAGTGCCCCGGAAGTGCTCCCAGAGCGCCCCGGGGAGCGCTCCCACCCGCCCGCCGGAAACGGTTTGGACAAACCGACTCACCCGGCCGATACACTGGCCGTGCAAGGCGCAGATGGGACGAGTACCGACGTACGCAGCCACCAGCGACCCGGGGACGGTGTGAGCCCGGGGGTGTGCACGGCGGGAAGATCACCCCGGAGCCGCCGGAAGAACGGCCGCCGCGATCACCGCGGTGGCCCACTAGACCCGGCAGCAAGCCCAAACAAGAGGGCCGCGAACGCAGCACCGCGGCCAAGGAGGGTGGTACCGCGGGGCGGCAGGTCCGTCTCGTCCCTCCGGAGGATCCAGTCCCAGCATCCGCCGGAGGTAGACGCCCGCGATGAGCTCCTACAACCCCGTTCCCGCGCAGGTGGATCTGCCTGCCCTGGAGCACCAGATCCTGTCCTTCTGGCAGGACAACAAGATCTTCCAGCGCAGCCTGGAGCAGTCCGAGGGCCGCCCCGAGTGGGTGTTCTACGAGGGCCCGCCCACCGCCAACGGCATGCCCGGCGCCCACCACATCGAGGCCCGCGTCTTCAAGGACGTCTTCCCGCGCTACCGGACCATGAAGGGCTACCACGTCGCCCGCAAGGCCGGCTGGGACTGCCACGGCCTGCCGGTCGAGCTCGCCGTCGAGAAGGAGCTGGGCTTCTCCGGCAAGCAGGACATCGAGGCGTACGGCATCGCCGAGTTCAACGCCAGGTGCCGCGAGTCGGTGACCCGCCACACCGACGCCTTCACCGAGCTGACCACCCGCATGGGGTACTGGGTCGACCTCGACGAGGCCTACCGGACGATGGACCCGTCGTACGTCCAGTCCGTCTGGTGGTCGCTCAAGCAGATCTTCGACAAGGGCCTGCTGGTCCAGGACCACCGGGTCGCCCCCTGGTGCCCGCGCTGCGGCACCGGCCTCTCGGACCACGAGCTGGCCCAGGGCTACGAGACCGTGGTCGACCCCTCGGTCTTCGTCCGCTTCCCGCTGACCAGCGGCCCGCTGGCCGGCCAGGCCGCCCTGCTGGTCTGGACCACCACCCCGTGGACCCTGGTCTCCAACACCGCCGCCGCCGTCCACCCGGAGGTCACCTACGTGGTGGCCACCGACGGCACCGAGAAGCTCGTCGTCGCCGAGCCGCTGGTCGCCAAGGCGCTCGGCGAGGGCTGGGAGACCACCGGCGAGTCCTTCACCGGCGCGGAGATGGAGCGCTGGAACTACAGCCGCCCCTTCGACCTGGTCGAGATCGAGAACGCCCACTACGTCCTCACCGCCGACTACGTCACCACCGAGGACGGCACCGGCATCGTCCACCAGTCCCCCGCCTTCGGCGCGGACGACCTCGCGACCTGCCGCCGCTACGGCCTGCCGGTGGTCAACCCGGTGCTCGGCGACGGCACCTTCGCCCCCGAGGTCCCGCTGGTCGGCGGCCAGTTCTTCAAGAAGGCCGACGAGGCCCTGGTCGCGGACCTCAAGGAGCGCGGCCTGCTCTTCCGCCACCTGCCGTACGAGCACAGCTACCCGCACTGCTGGCGCTGCCACACCGCGCTGCTCTACTACGCGCAGCCGTCCTGGTACATCCGGACCACCGCCGTCAAGGACGCGATGATCCGCGAGAACGAGGCCACCAACTGGTTCCCTGAGACGGTCAAGCACGGCCGCTTCGGCGACTGGCTGAACAACAACATCGACTGGGCGCTCAGCCGCAACCGCTACTGGGGCACCCCGCTGCCGATCTGGCGCTGCGAGGAGGGCCACCTCACCTGCGTCGGCTCGCTGGCCGAGCTGTCCGAGCTCACCGGCACCGACCAGAGCGGCCTCGACCCGCACCGCCCGTACATCGACGCGGTGACCTTCGCCTGCCGCGACTGCGGCGGCACCGCCACCCGCGTGCCCGAGGTCATCGACGCCTGGTACGACTCGGGCTCGATGCCCTTCGCCCAGTACGGCTACCCGTACCAGAACAAGGAGCTGTTCGAGAAGCGCTACCCGGCGCAGTTCATCTCCGAGGCGATCGACCAGACCCGCGGCTGGTTCTACACGCTGATGGCCGTCGGCACCCTGGTGTTCGACAAGAGCAGCTACGAGAACGTCGTCTGCCTGGGCCACATCCTGGCCGAGGACGGCCGCAAGATGTCCAAGCACCTGGGCAACATCCTCCAGCCGATCCCGCTGATGGACCAGCACGGCGCCGACGCCGTCCGCTGGTTCATGGCGGCCGGCGGCTCGCCCTGGTCGGCCCGCCGGGTCGGCCACGGCACCATCCAGGAGGTGGTCCGCAAGACCCTCCTCACCTACTGGAACACCGTCGCCTTCCAGGCCCTGTACGCCCGCACCGCGAACTGGGCGCCCTCGGCGAACGACCCGGCCCCGGCCGACCGTCCGCAGCTGGACCGCTGGGTGCTCTCCGAGCTGAACACCCTGGTCCGCGAGGTCGACGCCGCCTTCGAGGCGTACGACACCCAGCGTGCCGGCAAGCTGCTCTCCGGCTTCGTCGACGACCTGTCCAACTGGTACGTCCGCCGCGGCCGCCGCCGCTTCTGGCAGGGCGACGCCGCCGCGCTCGCCACCCTGCACGAGGCCCTGGAGACGGTCACCCGCCTGATGGCCCCGCTCACCCCGTTCATCACCGAGCGGGTCTGGCAGGACCTGGTCGTTCCGGTCGCCCCGGACGCCCCGGCCTCGGTGCACCTGGCGAGCTGGCCGACCGCCGACGAGTCGCTGATCGACACCGAGCTCTCCCGGCACATGGCGCTGGTCCGCCGCCTGGTCGAGCTGGGCCGGGCCACCCGCGCCGAGTCCGGCGTGAAGACCCGTCAGCCGCTCTCCCGCGCGCTGGTCGCCGCCCAGGGCTGGGAGGAGCTACCCGCCGACCTGCGCGCGCAGATCGCCGAGGAGCTCAACGTCTCCACCCTGGAGTCGCTGGCCGAGGTCGGCGGTTCCCTGGTCGACACCAGTGCCAAGGCCAACTTCCGCGCGCTGGGCAAGCGCTTCGGCAAGGGCGTCCAGGACGTCGCCAAGGCGGTCGCCGCCACCGACGCCGCCCGCCTGGCCGCCGAACTGCGCGCCAACGGCGAGACCTCGGTCGAGCTGGACGGCGAGACGGTCACCCTCTCCCCGGACGAGGTGATCATCACCGAGACCCCGCGCGAGGGCTGGGCCGTCGCCAACGAGTCCGGCGCCACGGTCGCGCTCGACCTGGCCATCACCCCGGAGCTCAAGCGCCTCGGCATCGCCCGCGACGCCATCCGCCAGATCCAGGAGGCCCGCAAGAACTCCGGCCTGGACGTCGCCGACCGGATCGTCCTGCGCTGGCGCGCCACCTCGGAGGAGACCGCCGAGGCCGTCGCCGAGCACGGCCCCCTCGTCGCCGAGGAGGTCCTGGCCACGGACTTCGCCGCCGGTGCGGCGGACTGGGAGTCCGAGACCTTCACCGACGAGTCCCTCGGCCTGGCCTTCCAGCTCCGCAAGGCCTGACGCCCCACCACGGAGCCGCCGTCACCTCCGGGGTGACGGCGGCTTCGCCGTACCCACCCACACCACACGCTCCCCCCAACTCCCGCACGCCCCCTCCGAGTTCCCCACGCCCGCGCCCCGTACCAACGAGCGCGCCCCCACCTCCTCGCGCACGCCCCCAGGCACGCCAAAGGGCGCCCCCTCCCCGACCCGTGGGTCGGAAAGGGGGCGCCCTCAGAAGGCCCTGCTACAACCTCAGTTGTCGCCGTCCTCGTCGATCAGGAAGCCCCGCATCGGCGCCGGAGCCTGCTGCATCGGCTGCGGCGGCTGCGGACGGACGGCCGCCATCGGCTGGGTCATCCCGGCCGGCTGCATCTGCGGAGCACCGCTGTTGCCACCGGTCGACTGACCGCCGAAGCTCGGCGCGGAGGAGCCGCCACCGAAGGAGCTGTTCCCACCGAAGGACGGCGAGTTGCCCCCGAAGGACGGCTGGTTGCCACCGAAGCTCGGCGCGCCGCTGCTCATCGCACCGGCACCGGCCGGAGCCATCGACGAGGCCGCCGGCGGCAGCGACGCGGTGGCGGGGATCCGCGGCGGAGCGAGCGAGTCGTCGGCCTGCGACTCCAGCTGGCGCAGCTGGGTCTCCAGGTACGACTTCAGACGCGTGCGGTACTCACGCTCGAACGCCCGCAGGTCCTCGACCTTGCGCTCCAGCGTGGCCCGCGCCGACTCCAGCGAACCCATCGCGACGCGGTGCTTCTCCTGCGCGTCCCGCTCCAGCGCGTCGGCCTTGGCACGGGCGTCGCGCTCCAGGCCCTCGGCCCGGCTGCGCGCCTCGCCGACGATCTTGTTGGCCTCGGAACGGGCCTCCGAGATCGCCTGGTCGGCGGTCTGCTGAGCGAGCGCCAGCACGCGGGCGGCGCTGTCGCCACCGGGACCCTGCTGCTGCATCGGGGCGCCCATCGGGCCGCCCATCTGCTGCGGGCCGCCCATGGGGCCACCCATCGGCTGCATCTGCTGCTGGCCCATGCCCTGGCCCATCGGGTTGCCCATCTGCTGCGGGCCACCGGGGCCGCCCATGGGCTGGAGCATCTGACCGCCCATCGGCTGGACCAGCTGCTGCTGGCCGCCCATGGTCTGGTTCATCTGCTGCTGCGGGCCGCCGGCAGCGGGAAGCTGCGGGGCGGAGCCGGCGGGCAGGCCGAGGGGCTGGTTGCCCATCTGCTGCTGGGGGCCGCCGGGGCCCATCTGCTGGGGACCACCCGGACCCATCTGCTGCGGACCACCGGGGCCCATCTGCTGGGGGCCGCCCGGACCCTGCTGGCCGGGGACCGGCGGGCCGGATATGGCGGCGGGCACCGGAGCGCCGCCCTGTCGGGGGGCGTCCTGCTGCGGCTCCTTGCGCAGGTTGGCCTGGTTCTGCGCGGCGGCACGAGTCGCGGCGGCCAGCTTGGCGCGCAGGTCCTCGTTCTCCCGGAGGAGGCGGGTCAGCTCCGCCTCGACCTCGTCGAGGAAGGCATCGACCTCGTCCTCGTCATAGCCTTCACGCAGGCGGACGGTCGTGAACTGCTTGTTCCGAACGTCCTCGGGGGTCAATGGCATCTCTTCACCTCAACGTGATCGTCGGCACACCGGCATCCTGTCGCATCGCTCACCTACGACTAGGGGTGCACAAGCGAGATCAGGACATACACAATGATCATCAGTACGAAGAAGGACAGGTCGAGCGCCACGCCCCCGAAACGCAACGGCGGAATGAGCCGCCGAAGAAGCTTGAGCGGCGGATCCGTGACAGTGTACGTGGCCTCCAGGACCAGGACCATGGCCTTGCCGGGCCGCCACGAACGCGCGAACTGGAAGACCCAGTCCATGACCAGTCGTACGAGCAGGAACACCAGGAAGACGGTCAGGGCGTAGTAGAGCACCGCCCACACGATGTCCATCGCGTTTCCCTCTCCCCGGTCCCGATCCCTCGGGCCTGCCGCTCGTCACCTGTCGCTAACCCACTGTTGATCAGATCCACACGTAAAGTCGTGGCCGGGTCAGCTCTGGTTGAAGAACCCACCCTCGGCGATCCGAGCCTTGTCCTCCGCCGTGACATCGACGTTAGCAGGCGACAGCAGGAACACCTTCTGTGTCACGCGCTCGATACTGCCGTGCAGACCGAAGACGAGTCCAGCGGCGAAGTCTACGAGTCGCTTCGCGTCGGTGTCGTCCATCTCGGTCAGATTCATGATCACAGGGGTCCCGCCGCGGAACTGTTCCCCGATGGTACGGGCCTCGTTGTAGGTTCGGGGGTGCAGCGTGGTGATGCGGTAGGGCTCTCGTTCGTTCACGACCTTGGGCATGATCACCGGTGCGCTCTTCTCCAGGTTGTGGCGGCGTTCGGGTGTGATGGACGACACGGGGGCCATCCTCGGGGTCTCCTGCCGGATCGGCACCGCCGCGGGCACCGGCTGCGGGGTGATCGAGGAGACCGGGGCGGGCGCGGCGGCCGCGGGGGCCGGAGCCGGCCGGGGGATGTCCTCGGTCCGCTGGCCCGTCCGGATCGGTTCGGGATCCGCGTCGTAGTCGTCGTCGGGGTCGTACCCCTGGCCGTCGTACGTCTCGTCCTCCACGAGGCCGAGGTAGACCGCCATCTTGCGCATTGCGCCGGCCATGCTCCTGTCTCCTCCGCTCATAGCCGCCTCGCTGACGCTCGGCGGCAGCTTCGCGACGCGCGCACCTTCTGACGGTCGCCCGCTTCGCTCGCTCCGTGCGGACCGGCGCTCCGTCCCGGCAGCCCGGGCTCGTGACGGCCCCGCCTGCGGATTCCGCGGTCCCTCCACGACGGCGTGTCAGCCCGACGGCCGGTCAGATGCGTGGAGCGGGGGCCGCGGAGCTGCGATCCACGGTTCGCTAGCACTCCGAAGAGCTGCTAGATTCTGTCCTATTTTGTCCTGCTGTCTGATCTACTTACCCGGTGACGTTACCTGAGGGGTGACCTCACTCCGAGTACCGCCGTTCCGACGCGCACATGTGTCGCTCCGGCCGCGATCGCCTGCTCAAGGTCGCCGCTCATCCCTGCGGAGACCATGGTGGCAGCCGGATGGTCCGCCCGTACGGCGGTTGCGATTTCCGCCAGTCGCTCGAAGGCGCAGGCCGGATCTCCGGCCAGCGGGCCGGCCAGCGGAGCGACGGTCATCACACCGTCCAGTCGCAGCCCGGGCGTGTCGGCGATGGCGTCGGCCAGTCGCGCGACGTCCTCCGGCGCGACCCCGGCCCGGTGCTCGCCCTCCCCGTGCGCCTTGTCCAGCGCCACCTGCACCAGGCAACCCAGCTCCGGGCGCTCCGACTTGAGCACCGCCGCGGAGAGCGACTCGACCAGCCGGAGCCGGTCCACCGAGTGCACGTGGTTCGCGTACCGGACGACCGAGCGGACCTTGTTGGTCTGCAGCTGGCCGACGAAGTGCCAGTCAAGAGGAAGGTTTCTGCACTGCTCCGCCTTGGGAGCGGCGTCCTGGTCGCGGTTCTCGGCGACGTCCGTCACACCGAGTCCGGCCAGCAGCGCGGTGTCCTCGGCGGGGTAGGTCTTGGTGACGACGACCAGGGTGACCTCGTCCCGGGCGCGCCCGGCGGCCGCGCACGCGTCCGCGATCCGGCGCTCGACCACCTCGAGGTTGGTGCCGAGTTCCTCGTACCGGGCCCGCTGGCCCTCCGTCAGCGCCGCCACGAACTCGGTGCTTCCCGGGAACGGTCCGTAGATGTCGTTCGTCATCAGTGATCAGAGCCCAACCAGACGTAGCTCGCGAGCCGGCCGGTGCGTTGCTCGCGGCGATAGGAGTAGTGATCGGCGGATTCGAGGGTGCAGACCGGTGACCGCACCAGCTCGTTGACCCCCGCCGCGGCCAGCTGGGCCGCGACTCCCTCCGGAACGTCCAGGGCCGGAGTCCCCCAGGAGGTCTCGGCGAAGGCCTCCGGCACCACCGCGGCGACCTCGTCGCGCAGCCCGGCCGGCACCTCGTAGCAGCGGCCGCAGACCGCGGGTCCGGTGGCGGCGGTGATCCGCGAGGGCTCCGCGCCCAGTTCGACCATCGCCCGGACGGCCGCGGGCACCACCCCGGCCGCCAGCCCGGGCCGGCCCGCGTGGGCCGCGCCCACCACGCCCGCCACCGGATCGGCCAGCAGCACCGGGGTGCAGTCGGCGGTCAGCACCGCCAGCGCGAGCGGCCGGTCGGAGACCACCGCGTCCACCGTCGGGGCCTGTCCGAGCTGCTGGCGCTCGGTCACCACGGCGACCTCGGCGCCGTGCACCTGGTTCATCCACACCACGTCGGCCGGGTCGAGCCCCAGCCGCCGGGCGGCCAGCGCCCGGTTCTCCCGCACGGCCTGCGGGTCGTCCCCCACGGCGCCGCCGAGGTTGAGCTCCCCGTACGGCGAAGTGCTCACCCCGCCCCACCGGGAGGTGAAGGCGAAGTGAGCACCCGCGCGGATCGCGTGATCGATCACTTAAGGAAGTCCGGGACGTCGAGCTCCTCGGCCGGGCTCTCCACGAACGGCTGCCGGGCCGGCTGCACCTGCGGCGGCACCGGGGCGGCGGCGGTCGCGGTGGCCTGGGTCTCGGCGGTCCGGCTCGACCCGGAGGTCGAGGACTCGCCCTCCGAACGGGACGTCACCGAGCCGATGCTCCCGTACGGGCGGCCGGCCGGGCGCTCCGGGGCGGCCGGCGGGGTGGCCGGGCGCTCCGGGGTGGTGGACTTGACCACAGGGTCGCGGACGATCGCCGGCGGCTGCCCGCCGTCGAAGCCGGCCGCGATGACGGTGACCCGGACCTCGTCGCCGAGCGCGTCGTCGATGACCGCACCGAAGATGATGTTCGCCTCGGGGTGGGCCGCCTCGCTGACCAGCTGGGCCGACTCGTTGATCTCGAACAGACCGAGGTCGGAGCCGCCCGAGATGGACAGCAGCACGCCGCGGGCGCCGTCGATCGAGGCCTCCAGCAGCGGCGAGGAGATCGCCATCACGGCGGCGGCCTTGGCGCGGTCCTCGCCGCGGGCCGAGCCGATGCCCATGAGCGCCGAACCGGCCTCCGACATGACGGACTTGACGTCGGCGAAGTCGAGGTTGATCAGACCCGGGGTGGTGATCAGGTCGGTGATGCCCTGGACACCGGAGAGCAGGACCTGGTCGGCCGAGCGGAAAGCGTCGAGCACGCTGACCTGGCGGTCCGAAATGGACAGCAGCCGGTCGTTGGGGATCACGATGAGGGTGTCGACCTCTTCGCGCAGGGCGGCGATGCCGTCCTCGGCCTGGTTGGCCCGGCGGCGGCCCTCGAAGGTGAACGGGCGGGTGACCACGCCGATGGTCAGGGCGCCCAGCGAGCGCGCGATGTTGGCGACGACGGGAGCGCCGCCCGTGCCCGTGCCACCGCCCTCACCGGCGGTCACGAAGACCATGTCGGCCCCCTTGAGGACCTCCTCGATCTCCTCGCGGTGGTCCTCGGCGGCCTTGCGGCCGACCTCGGGGTTGGCGCCGGCGCCGAGGCCCCGGGTGAGTTCACGGCCCACATCGAGCTTGACGTCGGCGTCGCTCATCAGGAGGGCCTGCGCATCGGTGTTGATCGCGATGAACTCGACGCCCTTGAGACCGACCTCGATCATCCGGTTGATGGCGTTGACACCACCGCCGCCGATTCCGACGACCTTGATGACTGCGAGGTAGTTCTGCGGTGCTGCCACGTCGAAGGCCTCTCGCCTCGAATTTCCGGGTCGGCCGACCCGGGGCGGGGCCGTACCGACGGATGTCGATGGGTAGGGAGCCTGGTTTCTGACTGAATGTCCGAAATGCCGACCGCCGACCCCAACCCTAAACTTGACCTTTAGGGTTAGTTCTGTGCCTCCGTCACATCACCAGGAAACACAGTCTGGTGACACAGGACACTAGGTGGCTCCAGGCACGTGTTTCAACGAACACGCCGAGCTTCCCTTTTTCTTTTGAGCCTATGTGATCATCGGCCGGCTTAGGAAACCGGGGGTGACCACCAAGAGTCGGGCCGACACTTCGAGGCGTCAACCCCACCCTCAGGCAGAGAACCTACCGGATCATCCCGACACCGCCGGCGCCTCCGGCGCCGTCACGTCGAAGTTCGTACCCTTCTGTTTCATCAGGGCGACCAGGACCCGGGCCTTGCGGTCGATCTGCTCCGGACTCCCCCAGCGCACCGTCGCACCCCCGCTGAGCTGCAACTCGATGTCGTCGTACGAGTGCACCAGCACCGATCCTGCCCGCTTGGCGACCTCCGGCGGCAGCCCGGCGGCCACCGCCACCGCGCCCTGCACCAACTGCGGACGGGAGATCACCCCGTCCGCGTCGTTCGCCTGCTGACTGAGCCGCAGCTCGACCACGGGAAGGCCCTCCGGCGGGGCCGGTTCGGTGGCGAAGCTCACGCCCCCGGCATCCACCTGGGTGAACTGGCCGTCATCCCCCTTGACCGCGGCCACCGCCTTGCGTTCGACGACCTTCACCCGCAGGGTGTGCGGCCAGCCCCGCCACACCTCGGCACCGGCCACCCGGGGGATCGCCTCCACCCGGTGGCGGACGTCGTCCAGGTCCACGCGCGCCAGCGGGCCGTCGCCGAGCCCGCCGATCGTCGCGCGGACCTGGTCCGCCGTCAGCTTGCCGTCGCTCGTCCCCTGGACGGCGACGTCGCGCACGTCCAGGACCGAGGAGAAGAACACCAGCCAGGCCAGCACGCCGGACACCGCGGCGCCGAGCGCGCCCAGCACCACGATGCCCCGCCGGGAGAGCCGGAGGCGGGGAGCGGACTCCTCCTCCTCCAGCTCCTCCTCCAACGGGTCGGCGAGCCGGCCGTCAGCCACGGCGGCGGCCGCCGCGGTGGGCCTGGATCGCCTCGTAGACCATGCCGACCAGCAGGTCGTCGGCGTCCCGGCGACCGAACTCGGCGGCCGCCCGGCTCATGTCCCACAGCCGCTGCGGGTCGGTGAGCACCGGCAGCACGTTCTGCAGCACCCAGTCCGGGGTCAGCTCGGCGTCGTCCACCAGCAGACCGCCGCCGGCCTTGACCATCGGCTGGGCGTTCAGCCGCTGCTCGCCGTTGCCGATCGGCAGCGGGACGAAGGCGGCGGGCAGGCCGACGGCCGCCAGCTCGGCCACCGTCATGGCGCCGGCCCGGCAGAGCATCATGTCGGCGGCCGCGTAGGCGAGGTCCATCCGGTCCAGGTACGGAACCGGGCGGTACGGCGGCATCCCGGGGACGTCCGCCACCTGCGGCAGCTCGTTCTTGGGGCCGACCGCGTGCAGGATCTGCACGCCGTACTGCTGGAGCCGCGGGGCGATCGCGGTGATCGTCTCGTTGAGCCGGCGCGCGCCCTGGGAGCCGCCGGAGACCAGCAGCGTGGGCAGCCGCTGGTCGAGGCCGAAGTACTGGCGGGCCTCGGGGCGGGCGGCGCCGCGGTCCAGGGTGGCGATGGTCCGGCGCAGCGGGATGCCGATGTACCGGGAGTCGCGCAGCTTGCTGTCCGGCGTGGAGACCGCCACGAAGTCGCTGTAGCGGGCGCCGATCTTGTTGGCCAGGCCAGGGCGGGCGTTCGCCTCGTGCACCACGATCGGCACGCCGGCCCGCTTGGCGGCCAGGTAGGCGGGCATCGCGACGTAGCCGCCGAAGCCGACCACGGCGTCCGCGTTGACCCGCTCGATGATCTCCTGGGCGGCCCGGACGGTGCCGCGCAGCCGGCCGGGGACGGTGATCAGCTCCGGGGTGGGCTTGCGGGGCAGCGGGACGGCCGGGATGAGCTCCAGCTGGTAGCCGCGCTCGGGTACCAGCCGGGTCTCCAGTCCGCGCTCGGTGCCCAGGGCGGTGATCCCGACGGACGGGTCGTGCCTGCGGAGGGCATCCGCGAGGGCCATGGCCGGCTCGATGTGACCGGCGGTCCCCCCGCCGGCGAGTACGACATGCACCGAAATTCACCGCTCCCTGCGTGCCGGCCCCGGGGCCGGGCGCGCTGTGGTTCGTCGTCGTGGCAGCACCCGGGCCAGTTGTCTCCTGATCCGGGAGTTCTTGGTCCGGGCGGCCAGGGCCGCCTTCGCGCCGGAGGAACTGCGCGCCAGGCACAGCAGCACTCCGATCGCGGACATGGCCGACAGCATGGCGGAACCGCCGTAGGAGAACAGCGGGAGCGGGACGCCCGCGATGGGCAGCAGTCCCAGTGCCGACCCCAGGTTGATCATGGCCTGCGCCATGATCCAGGTGGTGGCGGCTCCCGCGGCGTACCTGACGAAGGGGTCCTTCGTGCCGATGGCCACACGGATACCCGCGTAGCCTAGTGCCGCGAAGAGGCCGAGGACCGACAGCGTCCCCACCAGACCGAGTTCCTCGCCGGTCGCGGCGAAGATGAAGTCGGTGTGCGCCTCGGGCAGCTGGCCCCATTTCTCCACGCCGGCGCCGAGGCCGGTGCCGAAGCCGCCGCCGTTGGCGAACGCGAAGGCGCCGTGCAGGGCCTGGAAGCAGGCGCCCTCCGGGTCGATCTTGGTGACGCCGATGCAGCTCAGCCGCTCCGCCCGGTGCGGCACGGTGACCACCAGGGCGGTGCAGACCACCACCGCCACCCCGAGGGTGGCCACGAACAGCCGCATCGGCGCGCCGACCATCCAGAGCAGCGCGAACACCATGGCCACCAGGATCATCGAGGTGCCCATGTCGCCGCCGAACATGATCAGCGCGAGCAGCAGCAGGGCTCCCGGCACCAGCGGCACCAGCAGGTGCTTCCAGGAGGTGAGGGTGCCGGCCTTCTGCTTGCGGGCGAGCAGGTCGGCGCCCCAGAGCACCAGCGCGAGCTTGGCGAACTCCGAGGGCTGGAACTGGAAGAAGCCGAAGTCCAGCCAGTTCTGGTTGCCGTTGATCCGCACCCCGATGCCGGGGATGGCGACCAGGGTGAGGGCGCCGATCACCCCGATCATCACCGGGTAGACGATCACCCGCAGCACCGCCAGCGGGACGGAGGCGAAGCCGATCAGCAGGACCAGGCCGAGGATGGCCGCGATCAGCTGCTTGAGGAAGTAGTACTGCGCCGTGTGGTGCTGGTTCAGGGCGAGGATCTGCGAGGCCGAGAAGACCATCATCAGGCCGAGCACGACCAGCAGCAGGGTGCTGCCGACGATCAGCAGGTACGGGGTGAGCGGCCGGTCCAGCCAGTACCGCACCCGGGCCCGGAGGGCCTGGACGCGGGCCAGTGGACCGGCCGACTTGTACTTGGTCGTGGTGGCGGAGATCACTCTCATCGGCTCGGCGGCATCCCGCTTCACGACGCCGGAATCCGCTCTGCCCTGCCCCGCCACCGCTCCCCGCTCACTCTCTTCCGTCCGACGCTCCGCGCCGGCCCGCCTACTCGCCCGCCAGCTCCCGGACGGCCGCCGCGAAGAGGTCGCCGCGCTCGCCGTAGTTGGTGAACATGTCCATCGAGGCGCAGGCCGGTGCCAGCAGCACCGTGTCACCCGATCGGGCGAGCGACGCGGCCGTTCGAACGACCTCGGCCATCGCCACCGCGCCAGTCTGGCCCTCGGCCGCCTCGATCACCGGCACATCCGGAGCGTGTCGTTCCAGTGCCTCGCGGATCACCGCCCGGTCCTGGCCGATCAGCACCACCGCGCGCAGCCGCTCGGCCGCGCCCTGCACCAGGTCGTCGAAGGTCGCGCCCTTGGCCAGGCCCCCGGCGATCCAGACGATCGGCCGGTAGGCGGCCAGCGAGGCGGCCGCCGCGTGGGTGTTGGTGGCCTTGGAGTCGTCGATGTACGTGACCTCGCGGACCGTACCGACCTCGGCGATCCGGTGGGCGTCCGGGCGGAAGGCGCGCAGGCCCTCCCGGACGGCCTTCGGCTCGACGCCGTACGCCCGGGCCAGCGCCGCCGCGGCGAGCGCGTTGGCGATGTTGTGGGGCGCCGGCGGGTGCACGTCGGCGACGGCGCCCAGCTCGGCCGCGTTCTTGGCCCGGTCCTCGACGAAGGCGCGGTCCACCAGCAACCCGTCCACCACGCCGAAGTTCGACGGGCCGGGCGCGCCGAGGCCGAAGCCGATCGCCCGGCAGCCCTCCTCGACGTCGGCCTCGCGGACCAGCGCCTCGGTGGCCGGGTCGGCCAGGTTGTACACGCAGGCGACCACGTTGCCCTCGTAGATCCGGCCCTTGTCGGCGGCGTACGCCTCCATCGAGCCGTGCCAGTCGAGGTGGTCGGGCGCCAGGTTGAGCACCGCCGCCGAGTACGGGCGCAGCGAGGGCGCCCAGTGCAGCTGGTAGCTGGAGAGCTCGACCGCGAGTACGTCGTAGGGCTCCTCGGCGAGCACCGCGTCCAGCACCGAGACCCCGACGTTGCCGACCGCGGCGGTGCGCTTGCCGGCGGCGGTGAGGATCGAGGCGAGCATCTGGACGGTGGTGGTCTTGCCGTTGGTGCCGGTGACGGCCAGCCAGGGGGCGGGCTCGCCGGTGCCGGGCAGCGGCTTGCGCAGCCGCCAGGCCAGCTCGACGTCGCCCCAGACCGGCACCCCGGCCGCCTCGGCGGCGGCGAACAGCGGGCTGTCCGGCGCCCAGCCGGGCGAGGTGACGATCAGCTCGGTGCCCTCGGGCAGGCTCGCGCCGTCGCCGAGCCGCACGGTGACGCCCAGCGCCTCCAGCTCGGCGGCCCGGGCGGCCAGGCCGGGCCCGCTGCCGCCGTCCACCACGGTGACCCGGGAGCCGAGGCCGTGCAGGACGCGCGCGGCGCTGATGCCCGAGACGCCGAGCCCGGCCACGACGACCGGCAGGCCCTGGAAGTCGGGGTTGGTCATCCGGTCACCCATCCCGCGTAGAACAGGCCGAGGCCGACCGCGACGCACAGGCCCTGGATGATCCAGAACCGGACGACGATCAGGACCTCGGTCCAGCCCTTGAGTTCGAAGTGGTGCTGCAGTGGCGCCATCTTGAAGACGCGCTTGCCGGTCATCCGGAAGGAGCCGACCTGGATGATCACCGAGAGGGTGATGATCACGTAGAGGCCGCCGAGCAGGGCGAGCAGCAGCTCGGTGCGGGAGCAGATCGCCAGACCGGCCAGGGCGCCGCCGAGGGCGAGCGAGCCGGTGTCACCCATGAAGATCTTGGCGGGCGAGGTGTTCCACCACAGGAAGCCGAAGCAGGAGCCCATCAGGGCGGAGGCCACGACGGCGAGGTCCAGCGGGTCGCGGATGTCGTAGCAGTTGGCGGTCGCGGTGATGGCGTAGGCGCAGCTCTGGGTGTGCTCCCAGATGCCGATGAAGGTGTAGGCGCCGAAGACCATCACCGAGGCACCGGTGGCGAGGCCGTCCAGACCGTCCGTCAGGTTCACGCCGTTCGACATCGCGGCGATCATGAAGTACGCGAAGATGACGAACAGGACGGGGCCGATCGCCCACTTGAAGTCCCGGACGAAGGACAGGCTCTGGGACGCCGGGTTGAGCCCGCGGTCGTCCGGGAACTGCATCGCCAGGACGGCGAACCCGAGGCCGACGATCGACTGGCCGGCCAGCTTCGCCTTGGCCCGCAGGCCCAGCGAGCGGCGCTTGACCACCTTGATGTAGTCGTCCAGGAAGCCGACCAGGCCGAGGCCCGCGGTCAGGAAGAGCACCAGCAGCCCGGAGGCGGTCGGGCTCTCGCCCGTTATCGCCTTCGTGGCGAAGTACGCGATCAGGGTCGCCAGGATGAAGGCGATGCCGCCCATGGTGGGCGTGCCCTTCTTGCTGTGGTGCGCCTTCGGGCCGTCGTCACGGATGTACTGGCCGTAGCCGTGCTTCGCGAGCAGCTTGATCAGGGCGGGGGTGCCGAGCAGCGACAGGATGAGACCGATCATCCCGGAGAAAAGGATCTGCTTCATTATTCGGCCACACCGTCCGCCAGGAGGGCCTCGGCCACCTTCTCCAGCCCCACCGAACGGGAAGCCTTCACCAGGACCACATCCCCCGGCCGAAGCTGACTGCGCAGCAGCTCGACCGCCGCGTCCGCGTCGGACACCAGCACCGACTCCTCACCCCACGAACCTTCGTTCCTCGCGCCGAGTTCCATGCAGGCCGCCTCGCGTCCGCCGACCGCCACCAGCTTGGTGACGTCCAGCCGGACGGCGAGCCGCCCGATGGCGTCGTGCTCGGCCAGGCTCTCCTCGCCGAGCTCCCGCATCTCGCCGAGCACCGCCCAGGTGCGGCGGCGCTCCGGGCCCCGGCCCCCCATCGAGACGAGCGCCCGCAGCGCGGCCCGCATCGAGTCGGGGTTCGCGTTGTAGGCGTCGTTCACGATGGTGACACCATCGGCCCGGTCGACGACCTCCATGCGCCAGCGGGACAGCGCACCCGCTTCGCCCAGGGCTGCCGCGGTGTCGTCGACGGACATCCCGAGCTCCACCGCCACCGCGGCGGCGGCGAGGGCGTTCGAGACGTGGTGCTCACCGTACAGGCGCAGCTGCACGGGCGCGGAACCGGCCGGGGTGGTGAGCGTGAACGATGGCCGCCCGGTGGCGTCCAGGCGAACGTCGGTGGCCCGTACGTGGGCGTCCGGGGATTCCCCGAACAGGACGACCTTCGCCCTGGTACGGGAGGCCATCGCGCGCACCAGCCGGTCGTCCGCGTTGAGGATCGCGGTGCCGTCGGCGGGCAGCGACTCGACCAGTTCGCCCTTGGCCTCGGCGATCGCCTCCTGGGAGCCGAACTCGCCGACGTGGGCGGTGCCGACGTTGAGGACCAGGCCGATCCGGGGCGGGGTGATCGAGGTGAGGTACTCGATGTCGCCCTTGTGCCGGGCGCCCATCTCCATGACCAGGTGCCGGGTGCCGGCCTCGACCCGCAGCGCGGTCATCGGGTGGCCGATCTCGTTGTTGAGCGAGCCGGGCGGGAAGACGGTCTGGCCGCGGCGCTGGAGCAGCTGGGCGATCAGGTCCTTGGTGCTGGTCTTGCCGGCCGAGCCGGTCAGCGCGACCACGGCGGTGCCCTCGGCGCGGGCGACCACCGTGCGGGCCAGCCTGCCGAGCGCCTCCACCACACTGTCCACCAGGACGGCGGGCACGCCGACCGGGCGGGAGGCCAGCACCGCGACGGCGCCGTCCTCGACCGCCTTGGCCGCGTAGTCGTGGCCGTCCACGTTCTCGCCGACGAAGGCCACGAACAGGCCGCCCGGGCCCACCTTCCGCGAGTCGACCTCGACCGGGCCGGTGACCAGGGCGTCCGGGTCGGCGCCGTCCAGCGTGCCTCCGACGGCGGCGGCCACCTCGGCGAGGGTCAGTGCGATCACTGCTGCTCTACTCCTCGGTCGCCCCGTGCGGCCGTGGTCCGCGCGATGGATTCGCGCAGCACCTCCCGGTCGTCGAAGGGGCGGATCTCGTCTCGTACGTACTGGCCGAGCTCGTGGCCCTTGCCGGCCACCAGCACGGTGTCCCCCGCCTGGGCGCGGGCGACGGCGAGCCCGATCGCCTCGGCCCGGTCGGGGACGACCAGGACGGCGCCGCGCTCGGCCTCGGGCACCGTGGCGGCGCCGGTCAGCATGCTGGCGAGGATCGCCAGCGGGTCCTCGCTGCGCGGGTTGTCGCTGGTCAGCAGGGCGGTGTCGGCGAGACGGGCGGCGATGGCGCCCATCGGGCCGCGCTTGTGCGGGTCACGGTCGCCGCCGCAGCCGACCACGACGTGCAGCCGGCCCTCGGTGACCTCGCGCAGCGAGGCGAGGACGGCCTTGAGGGCGTCCGGCTTGTGCGCGTAGTCGACGACGGCGACGAACGGCTGTCCGGCGTCCACCCGCTCCAGCCGGCCCGGGACGCCGGGGACGGCGGCGACGCCGGCCACGGCCCGGTCCAGCGGCAGCCCGGCGGCGACCAGCGTGGTGATCGCGGCGAGCGCGTTGGCGACGTTGAACGGGCCGGGCAGCGGGACGGAGGCCTCGGCCTCGGCGCCGTCCGGGCCCAGCACCCGGAAGGTGGAGCCGACCGGCCCCAGCCGGACGTCCACGGCCCGCCAGTCGGCCTCGGCGGCGCCGGTGGCCGAGAAGGTGGTCACCGGGATCTTGGCCTCGGCGGCGAGCCGGCGGCCGTACTCGTCGTCCAGGTTGACCACGCCGTGGCGGGACTTGCCGGGCTGGAAGAGCCGGGCCTTCGCCTGGAAGTAGTCCTCCATGTCCGGGTGGAAGTCGAGGTGCTCGGGGGTCAGGTTGTTGAACAGCGCGACGTCGTACGCCACCCCGTC
Source organism: Kitasatospora sp. NPDC032121 (assembly GCF_055580145.1). Classification (NCBI taxonomy): domain Bacteria; kingdom Bacillati; phylum Actinomycetota; class Actinomycetes; order Kitasatosporales; family Streptomycetaceae; genus Kitasatospora; species Kitasatospora sp. NPDC032121. Next base: position 704,941 of record NZ_JBVILX010000001.1, read on the forward strand.
GGTGCGGCCGAAGACCAGGGCGTGGCTGGAGACCTCCATGGTCACCGCGTCGGCGCCGCGCTCGGCCATCACGCCGAGGATCGCGTGCAGGTCGGTGGCCTCGGGGGTGGTGCGCTCGCTCTTGATCCGCTCCTCGCCGACCCGCATCTCGACGGTGCCGATGACGCCCGGGCTGCGCCCGGCGCCGCGCAGACCGCCCTCGACCAGGTAGGAGGTGGTGGTCTTGCCGTTGGTGCCGGTCAGCCCGATCATCAGCAGCCGCCCGGAGGGGCGGCCGTAGACGATCGCGGCCAGCTCGCCCATGACGGCCCGCGGCCGGTCGACGACCAGCAGCGGCAGGCCGGTGGCGGCCGCGATCTCGGCGCCTGCCGGGTCGGTGAGCACCGCCACCGCGCCGGCCTGGGCGGCCTTGGCGGCGAAGGCCGCGCCGTGGTGGTTGGCGCCCGGGAAGGCCACGTACACGTCGCCCGGCCGGACCGCGCGGGAGTCGTGGGTGACGCCGCTGACGGCGCCGCCCTCGACGGGCGCGAGGCCCAGTTCGGCGGCCAGCTCGGCGAGCGGAAGGGCGGTGGTCCCGGTCGGGCGGGGCGGACTCACGGTGGTTTGATCGGGTTTCGGCACGGCGGGAAGGCTATCCGCCGAAGGGTGTCCAGGGCCAAACCGGCCCTCCGCCGCGCCGTGCTCCGGCCCCGTCCGTTCGTTGCTCATCGCTCGCTCACGGCTTCCAGTCGACGGTGAGGTTGGGCGCCTGGCTGCCGCTCGGCGGGACCTGCATGGTCTTCAGGGTGAACTCCATCACCTGCTTGAACACCGGGCCGCAGAGCTGGCCGCCGAAGTGGCCGTTGACCGGGCCCTGGAGGGTGCAGGAGACGGTGTACCGGGGGGCGTCGGCGGGGGCGAAGCCGATGAAGGAGGCGGTGTAGCCGTCGTAGCCGACGCCGTTGGCGGCGCCCCGGTTGGCGGTTCCGGTCTTGCCCGCGACCCGGTAGCCGGGGATGGCGGCCTTGCCGCCGGTGCCCTGCTCGTCGTCGACGACCGACTCCAGCATCGAGGTGAGGGTCTTGGCCGTCTCCGGGCTGACCACCCTGGTCTGCTCCCCCGGCGCGCTCGGCTTGTACGTGCCGTCCGGGTCGGTGACGCCCTGGACGATGCTGGGCGCGACCCGCACCCCGCCGTTGGCGATGGTCGAGTAGACCGAGGTGGCCTGCAGCGCGTTCATCTGCATCGGGCCCTGGCCGAAGGAGATGTTGTACTTCTCCGAGGCGACCAGGTCCTCCGGCTTCTTGAGCATCCCGGGGGTCTCCCCGGGGAAGCCCAGGCCGGTCGGCGCGGCCACGCCGAACTTGCGCATGTAGCCGTCGAGGGCCTGGTTGGCCTTCAGCTGGTCGCCGTCGCCGAGGGTCTCGACCGCCTCGATGGTGCCGATGTTGGAGGACTTGGCCAGCACCCCGGCCAGGGTCAGGTACCAGGTGTCGTGGTCGACGTCGTCCTTGAACTGCTGCCCGGCGCGGACCAGCCGGTTGGGCACGGTGACCTTGGTGTCCCAGGTGGCCTTGCCGGAGTCCAGCACGGCGGCCATGCTCATCAGCTTGGCGGTGCTGCCCGGCTCGTACGCGTCGCCCAGGGCGGGGTTGCCCAGCTGGGCCTGCTTGGACAGGCTCAGGTCGTTCGGGTTGAAGCCGGGCGCGGTGGCCATCGCGAGGACCTGGCCGGTCTTCACGTCCTGGACGACCACGTAGCCCTTCTCCGCGCCGGAGTTGGCCACCTGGTCGGTGATCGCCCGCTGGGCGGCCCACTGGATGTCCCGGTTGACGGTCAGCTTCACGTCGCTGCCCGACACGGCCGGCTCCATCGAGCCTCCGGCGGTCGGCACCAGCCGCCCGCCCGACTGGGCGTAGCTGCTGTGGCCGTCCTTGCCGGCCAGCAGCTTCTGGTACTGGAGTTCCAGGCCGCCGGCGCCCTCGCCCTCGGCGTTGACGAAGCCGACCAGGTTGGCGGCCAGGCCGTCCGCCGGGTAGATCCGCTTCTGGGTCTCCCGGTTGAACACCCCGGCCAGCGGGTTGGCGCACTCGTTGTCGACCCGGGTGCGCCCGCCCTGGTCGGCGGGCTTGCCGAGCAGCTTCTTCTGGGCCTGGCAGGCCCGCGATCCTGCCTGCTTCTCCAGGCCCGACTTGAGGTCGCTGATCTGCTTCTTGGCGGCCGGGGTCTGCTGGGCCGCGAGGCGCTTGTAGCGGCTCTTGGGGGTGTGCAGGTCGGCGGCGATCTTCTCCTTGGGCACGCCGAGGATCGGCGACAGCAGCGCGGCCGCCTGCTCCGGCGCGTCCGGGATGCCGGTCGCCTCCGGGGTGAACATCGCCGGGTCGGCGGTGATGTCGTACGCGTCCACGGTGGCCGCCAGGGCGACCCCGTCGGAGGACGTTATCGCGCCGCGCTCGGCGGTGATCGGGATGTTCAGGTAGCGGTTGGTGTTGGCGTCGGCGGCCAGCGCGTCGGCGTCCACCAGCTGGAGCTGCACCAGGCGGCCCGCGAAGACGGAGAACACCAGCGACAGCACCACGGTGATCGCCCGTAGCCGGCGCTTCGGCTCGGCCAGCTTGAGCGCCTTGGGGCGCAGCGGCGGACGGCCCTTCGGGCGCACCGCGGCCTGGCTGCGGGCCGGCGGGCGGCCCTCGGGGCGGCGCTGCTGGGGCGCCCGCGGGGTACGGCCGACGGACGCCGACTTGGCGGGCTGGGCCTTGGCCGACTGGCTGCGGGCGGGCTGGGCCTTCGCGGGCTGCGGCTTCGCGGGCTGGGCCTTGGCCGACTGACCCCGGGCGGGCTGGCCCTTGGCGGGCTGACTGCGGCCGGAGGCGGACTGCGCGCTGCCCCGGGGGACCGGACGGCGGCCGTTGCCGCTGCCGGATCCGGAACCGGAGGGCTGACGTGGAGGAGTCATCGGCCGGCACCCCCGCTCGGCTTCGCGGCCGCGGTGGGCTGGACCGGGTTGAGCTGGATCACCGAGTCACCGGCGGAGGCCGCCGGGGTCGGCGTGGGCGGCGGGGCGGCCGGCGGCGGGGCGGCCGGCGACGGGGCCCCGCCCGGTGGCGGCGCGGCCGGCGAGGGCCCGGCGGCGGGCTGGGCCGCGCCGGACTGGGCCCTGGTCGGCCACGGCTCGGCCGTGGAGCGCTTGACCGGCGGGCTGTCCTGCGCAGCGCCGGGGGTGCCGACCACCTTGCCGCCGTTCGGGACGTCCAGGAAGGCCATCCCGCCGGCCGGGACCAGGCCCAGCTCGGCGGCGCGCCTGGCCAGCGCGTCCGGGGCCGAGTTCTTGTCGATCTCGTGCTGGAGGCTCTGCTGCTCGTCGGTCGCCGCGGTGGTCTGCTTCTGCAGCCGGGACAGCTCGAAGGAGCCCTCGTTGAGCGCGGTGTTCAACGCGAGCAGGCCGAGCAGCCCGGCCGCCAGCAGCACCACGATGAGCACCGCGAACGGCGTACGCCGCCGTACCGGACGCCTGCCCGGCCGGACCGTGATCCGCGCCCTGCCCTGCCCGGGGAGTCCACCCCGCCCCGCCCGGACCTCACCGGCCACCGGCCCCACTGCTTTCCTCCGCCCTTCGGACCCCGCCGGGGCCGGTTCGTCAGCCCCGCTTGCTTCGGTCCCTGATCCTCTCCGCCACCCGCAGCCGTACGGGCGCGGCGCGCCGGTTCTCCTCGATCTCCTCCTCGGTGGCCAGCTCGGCACCGCGAGTGATCAACTTGAGCCAGGGCTGGTGCTCCTCCGGGATGAACGGCAGCCCCGGCGGGGCGGTGCTGGTCGCACCGGCGGCGAAGTACTGCTTGACCAGCCGGTCCTCCAGCGACTGGTAGGACATCACGACGATCCGGCCGCCGACCGCGAGGGCGTCCAGCGCGCCGGGGATGGCCCGGTCCAGGACCTCCAGCTCGCCGTTGACCTCGATCCGCAGCGCCTGGAACGTCCGCTTGGCCGGGTTCCCGCCGGTCCTGCGGGTCGCCGCCGGGATGGCGTTGCGCACCAACTCGACCAGACGCGCGCTGTTGCTGAACGGTTCCTTCTCCCGCTCCCGCAGGATCACCGAGGCGATCTTCCCGGCGAACCGCTCCTCGCCGTACACCTTGAGGATCCGGGCCAGGGCGCCGTGGCTGTAGGTGTTCAGCACCTCCGCGGCGCTGATCCCCCGGGTCTGGTCCATCCGCATGTCCAGCGGCGCGTCCTGCGCGTACGCGAAGCCGCGCTCCGCCTCGTCCAGCTGCATCGAGGAGACGCCGAGGTCGAACAGGACGCCGTCCACCCGGTCGATGCCCAGGCGCTCCAGCACCTCGGGGATCTCGTCGTAGACGGCGTGCACCAGGGTGGCCCGGTCGCCGAACGGGGCCAGCCGCTCGCCGGACAGCTTCAGCGCCACCGGGTCGCGGTCCACCGCGACCAGCCGCACGTCGGGGAACTGGGTGAGCAGCGCCTCGCTGTGCCCGCCGAGGCCGAGGGTGGCGTCCACCACGACGGCACCGGGGCGGGAGATCGCCGGGGCCAGCGCGTCCATGCACCGCTGGAGCATCACCGGAACGTGCTTGGGGCCCGGTTCGTTGGTGGTCATGCGCGGTGGCGCCCTTCCTCGGTGCGGAGCAGCCCGACGTCCGGGAGCTGCGACCATTCTCGCCCACCGCGCCCCGGCACGACGAAGCGGCCCGTGGTCCCCGCCCGCTCGAGGGGAAGATCGTGACCGCCCGGCGCCGGGGAAGGTGCGCCAGGTGGTCACGGAGCGGGAGGAGGCCACGGGCCGCGTCGAACGGGCCGCACCGGCCGGGAGGACCCCGTTGACGGGCCCCGGCGGGTGTGCTCCACTGCGCCGCAAACTCTATCGCGCGGGTCCTGCCAGTCAATGGCCCGCTCCGGCGCACCACCCGGGCGGCGGTACGGATCACCGCAGGTCGCAGCCGTCGGGGCGGCCCGGCGGCGGTGCGGACTGGGGGCCTTCGGCGGCGGGCGCGCGCCCCCTGTCCGCCACCGCGTGCGGGCACTGTGGGACCAGCCGGGACAAACCCTCCGGTTGTGGCTATGCGCTCGATCACAGCGCCGGGTTCTGTCGCCACTCTCCCCACCGCGCGGGCCCGATCCGCACTAACGTCGCCACCATGACAGTGACACCTGACCGGCCCTCGCCGAACGCCGCTGCCGCCCCTGCCGGACCCACCGTCATCGACCGCTTCGTCACGGCCAACCGCAGCTACGCGGTGACCTTCCAGGACGGCGGCATGGACGCCCGTCCGGTCCAGAAGATCGCCGTGGTCGCCTGCATGGACGCCCGCCTCGACCTGTTCGCGGCGCTCGGCCTCGAACTGGGCGACGCGCACGTCATCCGCAACGCCGGCGGCGTCGTCACCGACGACACCATCCGGTCCCTGACCATCAGCCAGCGCGCCCTCGGCACCCGCTCGATCGCGCTGATCCACCACACCGGCTGCGGCCTGCTCGGACTCACCGAGGACTTCCGCCGCGAGCTGGAACTGGAGGTCGGCCAGCGCCCCCAGTGGGCGGTGGAGGCCTTCGTCGACCTGGACGGCGACGTCCGCCAGTCCATGCAGCGCGTCCGCACCTCTCCCTTCCTGCTCCACACCGACGACGTCCGCGGCTTCGTCTTCGACGTCCACACCGGCCTGCTGCGCGAGATCGACTGACCCGCTCCGCCCGGCCCGGCCCGGCCGACGACGTCCGGGCGCCCGGGCATTCGGGCGTCCCCGAATGGTGACTTCCGGCCGTCCCGCAAGGGAGAATGCGCCTGCCGGTCGGACCCCGAACCACCTGGGGCGGCCAGGCCGCAGGCCGCCTTCCCGGCGCCGGATCCCTCGTGCGGAACCGCCCCCGGGACGGCCGCGTCAAGCATGGGGTGGGGTCCGGCCTCGGGACGGGGCGGGCACAGGGTGCCAGGGAGCGTAAACGGGTGACGAGCTACAACGACCAGGCCGGTCTCGGCAGTCCTGCGGGGGACGAGAAGCAGAGGGCGAACGGGTACCGGCAGGTCGGGCTCCCCGAGCTCGCCGCGGTCGTCGACCGCGTCCGGGCCAACGTCGAGAGCGTGATCGAGGGCAAGCCGGAGGCCGTCCGGATCGCCCTGACCGTCCTGCTCGCCGAGGGCCACCTGCTGCTGGAGGACGTGCCCGGCGTCGGCAAGACCATGCTGGCCAAGGCGCTCGCCCGCTCGCTCGACTGCACCGTGCGCCGCATCCAGTTCACGCCCGACCTGCTGCCGTCGGACGTCACCGGCACCAACATCTACGACCAGCAGCGGCACGACTTCGAGTTCCGCCCGGGCGCGATCTTCGCCCAGGTCGTGGTCGGCGACGAGATCAACCGCGCCTCGCCCAAGACCCAGTCCGCGCTGCTGGAGTCCATGGAGGAGCGCCAGGTCACCATCGACGGCACCAGCTACGAACTGCCCTCGCCGTTCATGGTCGTGGCCACCCAGAACCCGGTCGAGATGGAGGGCACCTACCCGCTGCCGGAGGCCCAGCGCGACCGCTTCATGGCCCGGATCTCGATCGGCTACCCCAGCCCCGAGGCCGAGCTCGCGATGCTGGACGTGCACGCCGGCGCCAGCCCGCTGGAGGACCTCCAGCCGGTCGCGCACGCCTCCGACATCCTCAAGCTGATCGACCTGGTCCGCAGTGTGCACATCGCCGACCCGGTCCGCCGCTACGCCGTCGACCTGGTCGGCGCCACCCGCACCAGCCCCGAGCTGCGCCTGGGCGCCTCGCCCCGCGCCACCCTGCACCTGGTCCGGGCCGCACGCGCCGCCGCCGCGCTGGACGGGCGCGACTACGTCACCCCGGACGACATCCAGCGCCTCGCCGTCCCGGTCCTGGCGCACCGTCTGATGCCGACCGCCGAGACCCAGCTCAGCCGCCGCACCTCCGAGCAGATCGTGGCCGACCTGGTCTCCCGGCTGCCGCTGCCGCGCCCGCAGGGCGGCCCGGCCGTCCGGAGGGGCTGAGGTGGCCCAGTCCGACTCGGCATCGGGACTGCGGGCCGGGCTCCGCGGTCTCACCACCCGGGGGCGGTCCTTCCTCGCCGCCGGGGTCACCGCGGTGGTCTGCGCGTACCTGCTCGACCAGGACGCCCTGCTGCGCGTCGGCGTGCTGCTCGCCGCGCTGCCGCTGGCCGCCGTGGTGGTGGTCGCCAACACCCGCTACCGGGTGGCCAGCGGACGCCGGCTCAGCCCGCGCCGGGCGGTCGCCGGCCAGGAGGCCCGGGTCCACCTGCGGGTCGACAACGTCTCCCGGGTGCCCACCGGCGTGCTGCTGCTGGAGGACAAGGTCCCTTACGTGCTCGGGCCGCGCCCGCGCTTCGTGCTGGACCGGGTCGAGCCGCGCGGCCACCGCGAGGTCTCCTACCGGGTCCGCTCCGACCTGCGCGGCCGCTATCCGCTCGGGCCGCTGCAGCTGCGGCTGTCCGACCCGTTCGGGATGTGCGAGGTGACCCGCGCCTTCACCGCCTCCGACGTCCTCACCGTCGTCCCCCAGGTCCAGGCCCTGCCGTCGGTACGGCTCAGCGGCGAGTGGATCGGCCAGGGCGAGAGCCACAGCCGCACCCTGGCGCTGGCCGGCGACGACGACGTGATCCTGCGCGAGTACCGGCCCGGCGACGACCTGCGCCGGGTGCACTGGCGCTCCACCGCCCGGTACGGCGAGCTGATGGTGCGCCGCGAGGAGCAGCCCCAGCAGGCCCGGGCCACCGTCGTGCTGGACACCCGGGAGATCGCCCACCGGGGCAGCGGCCCCGCCTCCTCCTTCGAGTGGGCGATCGGCTGCGCCGCCTCCGTCGCCGTGCACCTGCTGGAGCGCGGCTACCAGACCCGGCTGCTCACCGACACCGGGCAGTCCGTGCCCGGGCCGGGCGCGGGCGGAAGCCACAGCACCGCCGACACCTCAGGGCTGGTCCTGGACGCCCTCGCGGTCGCCGACCTGTCCGACGGCGGCACCCTCTCCCGCGCCGAGGACCCGCTGCGGGCCGGCGGCGAGGGCCTGCTGGTCGCCGTCCTCGGCGAGCTGGACGAGGCCCAGGCCACCCGGCTGGGCCGGCTGCGCAGCCGGGCCGGCGGGGCGATCGCCTTCCTCCTGGACACCGGCACCTGGGCCGGCCTGCGGATGCTCGCCCCGCACACCGGCGGCGACGACTTCGAGGCCAGGGTCCGACAGCTGCGGGAGTCCGGCTGGACGGTCCTCCCGGTGCGTGCCGGGGACTCCGTACCGGACCTGTGGCGGGCCGCCGACGGCAGCAGGACGACCGCCCCCTACCGAGAAGAGGCCGGCGCGTGACCACCCGGGCCAAACTGACCGCGTACTCGGCGCTGGCCACCGCCCTCGCCTCGCTGTGCATGATGCCGCTGCTCACCACCCGCAGCTGGCTCACCCACGCCTTCCTGGTGGTCGCCGTGATCGCCGCGGTCGGCGCGGGCCTGCGCCGCGCCCCGCTGTACCGCTGGACGGTGCCGCTCGGGCAGCTGCTGGTGCTGCTCCTGCTGATGCTGCTCGGCTTCGCCGGCGCCGGCGGGGTGCTGCCGGGACCGGCCACCATGCGGGTGCTGGGCCAGGTCTTCAGCGCCGGCCTGGACGACATCCAGCAGTACGCCATCCCGGCTCCGCCCAGCGCCGGACTGCGGCTGATCCTGGTCACGGCGGTCGGTCTGATCGCCGTCGCGGTGGACACCGTCGCGGTGACCTACCGGCGCTCGGCGCTGGCCGGGCTGCCGCTGCTGGCGCTGTACTCGGTCGGCAACGGCCTGGCCGGGGAGCACGGCAGCTGGGTCTGGTTCGCCGCCGCCGCGGCCGGCTACCTGCTGCTGCTGTTCGCCGAGGGCCAGGACCGGGTCTCCCGCTGGGGCCGGGTGTTCTACGGCGGCGCGCGCGGCGCCACGGAGTCCGGCAGGGTCAACCCGGGCGGCCGCCAGGTCGGCGTGCTGGCCCTGGCGGTGGCGCTGCTGCTGCCCGTCGTCCTGCCGAACTGGAGCTCCGGACTGCTGGACTCCGGCTCCGGCGGATCGGGCGGCAAGCACGGCGGCGGGAGCCTGTCGACCAGCCTCGACCCGCTGGTCAGCCTGGAGGCCGCGATCACCAAGCCGACCGACGAGGAGCTGCTCACCTACACCATGGACAGCCCGCTGGCCGACCAGATCTACCTGCGGACCGGCTCGCTCGACCAGTTCGACGGCACCAACTGGAAGCTCGGCAGCACCGCGGTCACCGACCTCCCGGCGACCCTGCCCACCCCCGAGGGCCTGCGCAACGCCCAGGTCCCGCGGATCGAGGGCGACTTCAAGGTCAAGGAACGGCTGACGGGCAGCTGGCTGCCGATGCCCTACCCGGCCGCCACCGTCCAGGTCCCCAACCGCGGCGACTGGAAACTCGACCCGCTGACCCGCACCGTCCTGCCGACCAACGACAAGGCGATCCGCGGCCTGGAGTACCACGTCAGCGCCCTGGACCTGCGGCCCACCGCCACCGAGCTGCGCCTCGCGGCCTCCGCGCCGTCCGACATCAGGGAGCACTACACCGCCGTCCCGGCCGACCTGCCGCCGGTGGTCGCCGAGAAGGCCAAGTCCGTCACCGCCGGCGCGCGGAACGACTACGACCGGGCGACGGCACTGGTCAACTGGTTCACCGGGCCGGACTTCGAGTACGACACCGCGGTCAACGGCGGCACCGGCAACAACGCGATCGCCGTCTTCCTGCAGAACCGCCGGGGCTTCTGCGTGCACTTCGCCTCCACCATGGCGGCGATGGCCCGGGTCCTCAAGATCCCGGCCCGGGTGGCCGTGGGCTTCACCCCCGGCGACAGCAAGGGCGGCGACAACTACTCGGTGACCGGCCGGATGTACCACGCCTGGCCGGAGCTGTACTTCGCGGGCTACGGCTGGCTGCGCTTCGAGCCGACCCCGAGCCGCGGCGTCCCGGCCCGCTACACCGACACGTCCAGCGCCCCGACCACCGCGCCGACCCAGCAGGCGACCGCCGCCCCGCAGACCGCGTCGGCCGCCCCGGCGCCGACCTCCAGCTCGGACTGCACCCCCAAGCAGCGCCAGCTGGGCGAGTGCGGCACCAAGGACAAGGCCCTCTCCACGGCCGCCGAGGAGTCCTGGCTGCTCTCCGGCCAGGTGCTCGGCACCCTGGCCGCGGTGCTCGCGCTGATCGCCCTGCTGCTCGTCCCGATGCTCTGGCGCACCGCCCTGCGCCGCCGCCGGCTGGGCGGCGGCGGGCGGCGCGGGCCCGGCGGCGGACCGGCGGAGCTGACCGACGCCCAGGTGCTGGCCGCCTGGGACGAGCTGATCGACTCCGCCTGGGACCTCGGAATTCCCCCGGACGAGTCACGCACCCCGCGCTCGGCGGCACGCCGGATCACCGAGAAGGCGAAGCTGGACGCGGACTCGGCGGCGGCCACCGGACGGCTGGCACTGGCCACCGAGCGGGTGCTCTACGCCCCACCCGGGCAGGCCGCCACGGAGCCGTTGGCCGCCGACGTCCGCACCGTCCGGCGGGGGATGCTGGCGACGGCCGGGCGGGCCGGGCGGACCCGGGCGCTGCTGCTGCCGCCGTCCTCGGCGCAGCTGTGGTGGCGGATCTCCGACGCGGGGCGGGCGGCCCGGACGGCGGTCGGCACCGCGGTCGAGCGGATGGTCGAGACGCTCTCCGCGCCGGCGCGGCGGGTGCGCGCCCGGCGCGAGCGGTCCACTCCGAAGTCCTGACTCCGGCGTCCGGTCCCGGTACGAGGGTCCGGACACGAAGCCGGGGCGGGCAGTCGATCGACTGCCCGCCCCGGCTTCACACGTATCGGCCCGGCGGCTCAGAAGCCCCCGGTCTGCTCGTCCCGGCGGCGCTGCCAGCGCTGCTCCACCCGGTCCATCATCCCGGCCTTGCGGCGCGGGGCGGCGGCCGGGCGGGCCCCGGCCCCCTGGCCGGCGGGCCCACGGCGCCAGCCGGTCACGGCGAACACCGCACACCCGAGCATCACCAGGAAGCCCACGACGCTGACCCAGATCTGGTCCGGCACGACCATGCCGCCCATCAGCAGGCCGATGCCCACCACGAAGCCGGCGACGGCCAGGTAGACCCGCCGACGGGTGTAGGTGCGCAGCCCGGTTCCCTCAAGCGCAGACGCGAATTTGGGATCTTCGGCATACAGCGCTCGCTCCATCTGGTCGAGCAGTCGCTGCTCGTGCTCCGAGAGCGGCACGGAGTCCTCCTACTCGTCGGTCGCGGGTGCGACCGGTCCGCCCACCCCGGTCGGGGAGGCAAGTCCAATCAGCCTTGGGGCACACGGTCGGACGCCCGTGCGGGGGACCCGGCCCGTGTCGTCCATATGCCCCACGCGTCCGGCTGTCATGCTTTCCGGCTTTACCCAGATCATACGGTCCGTGGGCCCGTTACGGAGTGGTCGGCGCCGCGTGGGACGGGCCACTTCGTGCGGGGACGGCCGCACCGGTGTCAACGCACCACGCCCCGGACAAGTGCCCGATCGGATGGAATCGTCCCGGACCTGGGCAGGTTCGCCACCGGGCGCCGTGGCAGGGCCGGAGCCGGGCGGCGCGGGACGGGGACACGGCCGGGAGAACCGGCGGCTTCAAGATCCTGAACCGCCGCCGTACGGCGTGCGAAAAAGCCGTACGGCGGCGGGAGGGTCGGTGAAGGGGCGCGCGGGCCCGGAGGGGCGCCTCAGCCCAGGGTGGCCAGCAGGTGCAGCTGGGTCGCCACGGCGTGGAAGGCGGGCTGCGCGGCGGCGGCCTCCTCCAGCTTCAGCAGCGCGTCCAGCGCGCCCGGCTCGGTGTCCACCAGCACGCCGGGGACGAGGTCGGAGAAGACCCGTACGCCGTGCACCGACTCCACCCGCAGGCCCGCGGCCTCGGCCAGCCGGCCCAGCTCCTCGCCGGTGAAGCGGCGCGGCATCGGGTCCTGCTCGCCCCAGCGGCCGTCGGCGGCGGTGAGCACGGTGCGGGCCTCGTTGAAGTGGCCGGCCAGGGCGCGGGCCAGCACGGCGCCGTTGCGGTTGGCCGCCAGCAGGCTGACCACGCCGCCCTCGCGCAGGGTGCCCGCCAGGCTGCCGAGCGCCTCGGCCGGGTCGTCCACCATCTCCAGCACGCCGTGGCAGAGCACCGCGTCGACGCTGCCGGCGGCGACCAGCTCGGGCAGGGTCTGGGTGTCGCCCTGGACGGCCCGCACCAGGTCCGTCACACCGGCCTCGGCGGCCCGGCGCTCCAGGGCGAACAGGGCGTCCGGGCTCGGGTCGACCACGGTGACCCGGTGGCCGAGCTTGGCGACCGGCACGGCGAAGTTCCCGGTGCCGCCGCCGGTGTCGACCACGTCGAGCACCGGCTGGTCCAGCTCGGCCGACCGCTTCTCCAGGGCCGCCCGGACCACCTCCCACACCACGGCGGTACGCAGGGCGCTGCGGGGACGCGTCGGGTACAAGGTGGGGCTCCTTGGCACGTGCAGTTCGATCAGGATGCCTCCACCTTAGAGCCTGTCCCTCGGATCCTTGCCGGGCCCACGACGCTCCCCCCGCCTGCGGCCGGGTGGTACCCCCACCTCCGCCTTGCGATGCACGCACCCCGACGCCGCGGCCTGATCCGACGAAATCCGAGAGACAGGCCCTAGACCGGCCCGGCGGGGACCACGCCCACGCCCGGCGGCTCGCCGCCGTCCGGCGGCAGCCGGGGCGGGGGCGGGGCGGCGTGCAGGCCGAGCAGGCGCTCGACCAGGCGCAGGAACAGGGCGGAGTTGCGGATCAGGTCGTCGGCGTCGCGGGCCGAGGCGGCGCCCCTGATCCCGGCCTCGGCGGCGGCCCGGCGGCGGGCACCCGCACCGTAGTAGAGCGCCCACTCGGCGAGCTCGGGGGCCACCTCGGGCAGTACCTCCCAGGCGCTGCGGATGGCCTTGCGGCGGCGCGGGCTCTTCTCCGGGCGGCCGCGCACCGCCAGGACGGCGGCCACCGTGCGCAGCGCGGCCAGGTGGGCGGTGGCGTAGCGCTCCAGCGGATCCTCCAGGGCGCGGGCCCGGGCGAGGGTGCGGTGGGCGTCGGCGAGCAGGTCGAGGGCGGCCGGCGGCGCGGAGACCCGGCGCAGCACGGGGTGGACGTCCGCTGTGGCGGGGCGTCCGGAGGACGGGCCCGGGAAGAGCGGCAGGGCGGCGGAGTGGAGGCGGGCGGTGACGGGCTCAGGACGGCTGATGGTCATGGTCTCCCCCGTTCCGAGGCAGCGCGCGGACCGGGTGGTCCGTGCGTCTCCATCGTGAACGGCGGCACTGACAATCCGGGCCGCCGGTGAGCCGGAAGCGGGCAAGGGTGGCCGGAAAGGCTCCGGAAACGGCGTAAGGCGGCGGGCGCGGTCCTCCCCCGGTTCCGCGCCGCCGCCATGCCGTCGCTCCGCCGATCCCACGGTCGGCGGTGCGACTCCCCCGTACGGCCGGTCTCCCCCCGGCCCGCTCCGCCGCCCCGTGTCGGCGGTGCGAGGACCGTGACCAGCCCCGTGGCGGTCCGTCCGCCGCCTCCCCCTGGCGTTTCGCTTCCGGGGGACGGACGGATCCGCCGCCCGGGTGGGCCCGGCGCCCGACGCGCCGCCCTCCCGGGTGCCTCCACTCTCCCGTCTGCGCAGGTCGGCGGCCATCCGCTGAGGTACTCAACCGTGGATCTGAGTATCCGTACTCAGTCCGCCCCGGACCGGCGGCCGCCGGAACCGGGAGGTGCGCCCACCGCGTCCCGGCTGCCGGTACGGTACGGCGGAGCCGGGCACGGACCGGCCCCACCGGACGACGAGGGGACGCGATGACGAGGAGGGGGACGAGATGACGGTCCTGCCGCTGATCTTCACCAGCGGACTGGCCAGCGGCGTCAACGCCTACGCGGTGGTGCTGCTGCTCGGCCTGCTGGGCAGGTTCGCCGACGCGGACTCGGTGCCGCGGGCGCTGGAGCGCACGGACGTGCTGGTCGTGGCCGGCGTGCTGTTCGCACTGGAGGCGGTGGCCGACAAGATCCCGTACCTGGACAGCGTCTGGGACGCCGTGCACACGGTGATCCGGCCGGTCGCCGGCGCCACCGTCGGCGTGCTGATCGCGAGCAACGACCCCGGCTCGCTGAGCGAGGTCGCGGCGGGCGCGATGGGCGGCACCTCGGCGCTGGTCAGCCACCTGGTGAAGGCCTCGCTGCGGATGGCCGTCAACACCTCCCCCGAGCCGGCCAGCAACATCGTGGTCAGCCTGGCGGAGGACCTCTCGGTGGCCGGCCTGATCACCCTGGCGATCTTCCACCCCTGGCTGGCCGCCACCGCGGCCGCCGTGGTACTGGCCGTCGGGCTGCTGCTGGTCTGGCTGGCGGTCGGCAGGATCCGGGCCTTCCGGGCCCGCCGCCGCGAGCGCCGGGCCGCCCGGGCGGCGGGGGTCGCGTAAGGGCCGTCCTAGGATCTGGTGCCATGGCACGGATCGTCATCATCGGCGCAGGAATGAGCGGGCTCGCGGCGGCCTCACGGCTGGCGACCATCGGCCACCGGGTGACGGTCTGCGAGGCGGGCGGCACCCACGGGGGCATGGTCGGGCGGTACGAGCGCGAGGGCTTCGCCTTCGACACCGGGCCCGGGCTGCTCGCCCTCCCCGCGGTCTACCGCGACCTGGCGCTGAAGACCGGCAGGGAGCCGCTGGAGCAGCTGGTCGAGCTGGCCCCGGTCGACCCGGAGAGCCGGCACCTGTTCGCCGACGGCACCGTCGTCACCCTGCCGAACGCCTCCCGCGGCGGTGTCAGCCAGGCCCTGGACGCCGCCTTCGGCGCGGGCTCCGGCGCCCGCTGGAGCGCGGTGATGAACCACGGCCGGACGGTCTGGGAGGCCACCCGCCGCCCGCTGCTGGAGGAGCCGCTGCCGGCCGAGCGCGGCGTGCTGTCCGCGGCCGACCGGGCCCTGCTGGGCACCGACCCGTACCCCGTCCCGCCGCGCACCGGCCTGGCCCGGCTGCGCCGCGCGCAGCCGTGGTCCCTGGAGCACGTGGCCGCGCGCGAGCTCGGCGGCCACCCCGGCCTGACCGCCCTGCTGTTCGAGTCGGCCGTCCGGTACGGCTTCAACCCCGCCGAGGCGCCCGCCGGGGCCACCGTGCTGCCGTACATGGAGCAGTCCTTCGGCGTCTGGTACGTCCGGGGCGGCCTGCGGGCGCTCGCGGACGCGGTGTTCCGCCGCTGCGAGCTGCGCAAGGTCGAGTTCCGCTTCGACACCCCGGTCACCCGGGTGGTCGTCGAGGGCGGCCGGGCACGCGGGGTCGAGACGGCGGGCGGCCGGATCGACGCGGACCTGGTGGTCTCCGCGATGGACACCGCCGCCCTCCACCGCCACGGCCTCTGCGAGTGGCCGGGGGTGCCGGCCGAGGACTGGGAGCCGCAGGAGGTGCCCGGCCGGTTCAGCGTGCTGCTCGCACTGCGCGGGCCCCGCCCGGAGGGCACCGCGCACCGCACGGTGGTGCACGCGGCCGATCCGGCCGCCGAGGCGAACGCCCTCACCCTCTCCGTCCCGCCCTGCGAGCGCCCCACCGTCCAGGTGCTGCGCCCGGACGACCCGGCGCTGCGGCCCGACGACGACCACGAGAGCGTGGTGCTGACCGCGACCGTTCCCGCCCAGGGCGAGTTCGACTGGACGGCGCCGGGCGTCGCCGACCGCTACGCCGACCACCTGCTCGCCCATGTGGACGCGGCCGGCCTGGGCCTGCGCGAGCGGGTGCTGTGGCGGGTCGTGCGCACCCCGGAGGACACCCGCAGGGAGACCGGAGCCCTCGGCGGCGCGGTCGCCCGCCCGGCCCTGGCCGGCTCCGGGGGCTCCTGGCTGAAGGCCGCCAACGAGTCGCCCGTCCCCGGGCTCTACCTGGTCGGCGGCAACGCCCACCCCGGCGGCGGCCTCGCCCGGGTCGGTATGTCGGCCTGCATCACCGCCGGGCTGATCGGCCCGGCCTAGGGCCGTCGGCCCGGGGTCAGCCCTGGTGCCAGGTGTGCTGCTGCTGGTAGCCGTGGTTCTGGTCGTACGTCGGCTGCTGCGGGATGCCCTGGACGTTCGGGTCGGGCTGGGGCTGCCACTGCTGCTGGGGCTGGGCGTTCTGGTCCCAGGCCTGCTGGTGCTGCGGCTGCTGGTAGCCCGCGTACGGATCCTGCTGCGGGTAGCCGCCGTACGGGTCCTGCTGCTGGGGGTAGCCGCCGTAGGACTGCTGGTCGTAGGACGGCTGCTCGTACGGCTGCTGCTCGTAGCCGAAGGCGGGCTGCTGCTGGGTCTGCCACTGCTGCTGGTCGTAGCCGGCCTGGTAGGCGCCGGCGTACGGGTCCTGGGGCTGGTGCTGGACCTGCGGCTGCTGCTCGTAGTACGCGGAGGCGTAGACGCCGTCCTGGGCGAGTTCCTGCATCTCGAAGGCGGCGGTCTGCTCGACCTCCGGCACCTCGTCGGGCACCGGCAGGGGCTCCGGGGTCTCCTCGACGGCGCTGACCTCGCCGACCCGCTTCCGGGTGGCCGCGGCGGCCGCCACCGCGGCGGTGCCGCCGGTGAGGGCGCCGAGCAGCGGCACCTTGGCGAGCGGTCCGGGCAGGCTGCCGTCGGGCTTCCGCAGGGACCAGCCGGTCTGGTAGCCGCGCCTGACCGAGAGGGTGACGAAGGTCTGGCCGACCGCGAACAGCGCGGCGCCGGCGCCGATCACCACGACCGAGCCGAGGACCATCCCGACGGCCACGCCCAGGAAGCCGGCCAGGGCCAGGACCCGCCAGTGCACCGGGGCCCGGTTCTGCAGCAGCACCTCCGCGACCAGCCAGAGCGCCACCACCGCCAACGCGGCGTACAGCAGCAGGTATCCGATGCCCATCCGCCCGCTACCTCCAGTCGCGTGCCCGCGCGTGTGCGCCGCGCGTGTGCGGCGACTGTACCGGTTCAACGGCCGGGGTACCGCATCGCGTTCCCCGGGCCCCCGGACACCGGCCGCACACGACCGGGCCCGCCACCCCCGGTACGGTGACGGGCTCGTGAACACCCGGCGTCAGCGCTGGTGCAGCCCCAGGTTCTGGTAGATCTCCAGCGTCGCCGTCGAGTGGTTGAGCGTGATGAAGTGCAGACCGGGCGCGCCCTCGGCGAGGAGGCGCTCGGCCATCGCCGTGGCGTGCTCCATGCCGACGGCCCGCAGGGCCGCCGGGTCGTCGATGGCCGCCCGCAGCCGGGCCTCCAGGTCGGCCGGGAAGGCCGAGCCGCTGAGCTGCGGGAAGCGCTCCAGCTGTTTGGCGTTGGTGACCGGCATGATCTCCGGGATGATCGGCGCCTCGCAGCCGGCGGCCGTCACCCGGTCGCGCAGCCGCAGGTAGTCGTCCACCTCGAAGAACATCTGGGTGATCGCGTAGTCGGCCCCGGAGCGGATCTTCGCGACGAAGTGCCGGATGTCCTCGTCCCAGTCGGTGGAGCGCGGGTGCATGTTCGGCGAGGCCGCGACGCCGACGCAGAAGTCGCCGATGCCCTTGATCAGCTCCACCAGCTCGTACGCGTAGGTGACGCCGTCGGGGTGCCTGACCCACTCGCCCATCGGGTCCCCGGGCGGGTCGCCCCGGACCGCGAGGACGTTGCGCACGCCCTGGTCGGCGTACTGGCCGATGATGTTGCGCAGCTCGGCGATCGAGTGGTCCACCGCGGTGAGGTGGGCGACCGGGGTCAGGGTGGTCTCGGTGGCGATCCGGCCGACCATGTTGACGGTGCGCTCGCGCGAGGAGCCGCCGGCGCCGTACGTCATGCAGACGAAGTTGGGGTCGAGGGGCTCGAGCCGGCGGATGGCGTCCCAGAGCTTCTGCTCGCCGACCTCGGTGCGCGGCGGCATGAACTCGAAGGAGAAGGAGCGCTTGCCGGCCGCCAGGAGTTCGCGCACGGTCAGTGCGCGATCCGTTCTCGTGGAAGCGATGCCGAGTGCCATGCTGGCAGGCTATCCGGCGGTCGGAGGGGCCGGACATCGGATTCCATCTATTGAGACAACTGATGGACGGCGCTCCGGTTCACCCCGGTAGGGCTCCGCGACGCCTCCCGCACGCCCCCGGCGGGGCCGCTCGCACGCCCGTTCCCAGCCGCCCCGCTACGCTTGCTGCACCCCCAGAGAACCAGCGGAGCCCCATCGTGACCTCGTCCAGCACCCGGCCGGCCAACCCCGGTTCGGCCATCAGTGCGGCCAATCCCATTGACGTGGAGGACGTCCGCACCCGCGTCAACGCGGCGCTCGCCGCGTTCATGGACGGCCAGTCCGTGCTGCTCGACAAGATCTCGCCCCAGCTGGCCCCCGCCGCCGACGCGCTGCGCGACTTCCTGCTGGACGGCGGCAAGCGGCTGCGCCCGGCGTTCTGCTACTGGGGCTGGCGCGGCGCCGGCGGCCCGGCCGGGGGCACCACCGGCGAGGCGATCGCCAACGCGGCCGCCGCCCTGGAGCTGCTCCAGGCGAGCGCCCTGGTCCACGACGACCTGATGGACCGCAGCGACACCCGCCGCGGCCTGCCCTCGGTCCACCGCCGCTTCGAGGCGCTGCACCGCGACAACGGCTGGCGCGGTGACCGCGAGCAGTACGGCGCCTCGGCCGCGGTGCTGCTCGGCGATCTGCTGCTGATCTGGTGCGACGAGCTCTTCCTGCGCTCCGGCCTGGAGCCCGCCGCCGTCCTGGCCGCCAAGCCGGTGTTCGACCTGATGCGCACCGAGGTCATGCTCGGCCAGTACCTGGACGTGCTGGAGCCGGTGGCCGGCGACTCGACCGACGAGGGCGCGCTGGACCGCGCGCAGACCGTGCTGCACTACAAGTCCGCGAAGTACACCATCGAGCGGCCGCTCCAGGTGGGAGCGCTGCTGGCCGGCGCCGGCCCCGAGCTGGTCGAGGCGTACGGGGCGTTCGGGCTGCCGCTGGGCGAGGCCTTCCAGCTGCGCGACGACCTGCTCGGCGTCTTCGGGGACCCCGCCGTCACCGGCAAGCCGGCCGGGGACGACCTGCGCGAGGGCAAGCGCACCCTGCTGGTCGCCCACGCGATGCGGGGCCTGTCGGCCGCCGACGCCCGACACCTGGACGAGCGGCTCGGCGCACCGGACCTGGCCGCCCCCGAGGTCGCCGAACTGCGCGCCCTGGTCGCCCGCAGCGGCGCGCCGGAGGTGGTGGAACGCCGGATCGAGGAGCTGATGCGGCAGTCGCTGGCCGCGCTGGAGGCGGCGCCGCTCGCCGACGGGCGGGCCCGTACGGTGCTGCTGGCACTGGCCGAGGCCGCCACCGTCCGCAAGTACTGACGGACGGCGACGGCCTCGGGCGGGTCCTCTACCGGTTCGGGCCGGGCCCCACGGATCCGGGCGGATCCGGGCGGATCCGGCGGGTTCCGCGGACCCGGGCGGTCAGAGCGCGGCGCGCACCCGGCGGGACAGCTCGGCGGCGGCCGCCCCCGGGTCCGCCGCGGCGGTGATCGCCCGCACCACGACGATCCGGCGAGCGCCGGCGGCCAGCACCTCGTCCAGGTTGCCGAGGTCGATCCCGCCGATCGCGAACCACGGCCGGTCGGTGGCCTGCTTCGCCGCGTACGAGACCAGGCCGAGGCCCGGGGCCGGGCGGCCCGGCTTGGTCGGGGTCGGCCAGACCGGGCCGGTGCAGAAGTAGTCCACGCCCGGCTCGGCTATCGCCGCGTCCACCTCGGACTCGGCGTGGCAGGAGCGGCCGATCAGCACGTCCTCGCCGAGGATCGCCCGGGCGGCCGGTACCGGCAGGTCGTCCTGGCCGAGGTGCAGCACGTCCGGTCGGGCCGCGTGGGCGACGTCGGCGCGGTCGTTGACGGCCAGCAGCCTGCCGTGCCGGCGGCAGGCGTCGGCGAAGACCTCCAGGGCCGCCAGCTCCTGCCGGGCCTCCAGGCCCTTGTCGCGCAGTTGGACGACGTCCACCCCGCCCGCCAGGGCCGCGTCCAGGAACTCGGCGAGGTCGCCCTGCTCCCGACGGGCGTCGGTGCACAGGTACAGCCGGGCGTCGGCGAGGGCGGCGCGGGGGTCCGTCATCACAGCGCCATGGCCTGGGCGCGGCGCTTGACCTCCGTCGCCCGGTTCTCCCACAGCGCCTGCACCGGGGTGCCGGGCAGCGACTCGTCCTCGGAGAACATCCACTCGATGATCTCCTCGTCGGAGAAGCCGCTGTCCCGCAGCACGGTCAGCAGGCCGACCAGGTGCTTGACCGGGCCGGTCTCGTCGATGAAGGCCGCCGGGACCTGCAGGGACTTGTTGGGACCGCGGCGGACCGCGATCAGGTCACCCTTCTTGACCATGTTGCGGACCTCGGTGACCAGCACACCCCACCGCTCGGAGATGTCGGGCAGGTACAGCCACTCGGGGACCAGGGCGTCAGTCTTGGCATCGATCTCACTCACGGCACCAGACTGCCACCTCGACGGCCCGCCGCGCACCCGGCCCTACGCCACGGCCGCCTTCAGCGGCACCGCGGGGTCGGCCGCGCGGGCCGGATCCAGCGCCGTACCGCGCTCGATCAGCCTGCGCCCCTGGGTGAGGTCGCGCGGCCGGTCCACGGCCAGCAGCGCGCTCGGCACGCCGTCGCGCAGCCAGAGCACCGACCACTCGCCGTCCTGCGGACCGCCGCGCCAGAGCGGCACGTCGCCCTCGGCGTGCCGGCCGGCGTACTGGACCATCCGCCCGAACTGCTCGGACCAGAAGTACGGCACCGGGTCGTAGTCCGGCGCGTCCGCGCCCAGGACGGCGGCGGCCACCGCCTCACCGGACTGCAGGGCGTGGTCCCAGTGCTGGACGGCCAGCCGGGCGCCGGCCCGGGCCGACGGGTAGCTGACGCAGTCGCCGGCCGCGAAGACGCCGGGCACCGAGGTGCGCAGCCGCCCGTCCACGACGACGGCTCCGGTCGCGTCCAGCTCGACCCCGGAGCCGGCCAGCCAGCCGGTCGCGGGGCGGGCCCCGATGCCGACCACCACCTCGTCGGCGGGCAGGTGCGAGCCGTCCGCCAGTAGCACCGCGCCGGGCTCCACGGCGGCCACGCCGACGCCGCAGCGCAGCTCGATCCCGGCCGCGGCGTACCAGCCGGCCATCGCCGAGCCGATCTCCGTCGGCAGCGCGCCGGGCAGCGGCGCCGGACCGGCCTCGACCACCGTCACCTCGCAGCCGGCCGCGCGGGCCGCGGTGGACACCTCGGCGCCGATCCAGCCCGCGCCGACCAGCACCAGCCGCAGCCCGGGGCGCAGCAGCGCGCGCAGCGCCAGGGCGTCGTCCAGGGTGTGCAGCAGGTGCGCCCGCTCGGCGCCGGGCAGGGCGCGCGGCACGGCGCCGGTGGCGATCACCAGCGAGCCGTACGGGAGGTCGCCGCCATCGGTGTGCAGCACGCCGGGGGTGAGGCCGGTGGCGCGGCGGCCGGTGAGCAGCTCGATGTCGAGCTGCCCGTAGTCGATGTCCAGGGCGGTGGAGTCGGCCTCGCCGAGCAGCACGTCCTTGGAGAGCGGCGGCCGGTCGTACGGCGCGTGCGGCTCCTCGCCGACCAACACGATCCGCCCCTGCCAACCGCCCTGCCGCAGCTTGAGGGCGCACTGCGCCCCGGCCAGCCCGGCTCCGACGACGACCACCTGATCCGTTCCGCTCAGCTCTGCCACGCCGGTCACTGTACTCAGCGGCCGACCGGCGGCCGCGGGGCCGGGGGTGGGCGGGGGGTGCGGTCGGTCCCTCCCCGGTACGGGCCTGCGGCCGGGCGGGCCCACCTCCCGCGCCGCTGTCCACCCTGCGTACGGGCCTTCGGCCGGGCCGACCCCCGGCGTTAAGGTGGGGGCACCACACGGGAGCCCGGCGGACCGGGCTGAGAGGCGGGCTGACACGGCCTGCGACCGTCCGAACCTGATCCGGGTCATACCGGCGAAGGGAGAAGAGCAGCTTTGTCACGCTTGCCATCGCCCGCCCACGCCGACGTGCTGGTGATCGGCGGGGGCGTCATCGGCCTCGCCGTCGCCTGGCGCGCCGCCCAGCGCGGCCTGCGGAACGTGACCGTGGTCGACCCCTCCCCCGGCGGCGGCGCGGCCCGGGTCGCCGCCGGCATGCTCGCCCCGGTCACCGAGCTGCAGTACGGCGAGGAGCCGCTGTTGCGCCTCGGCATGGCCTCGAACGAGCGGTACGCGGACTTCGCCGCCGAGCTCACCGAGGCCGGCGGCGGCCGGGACACCGGCTACCGCCGCTGCGGCACGCTCGCCGTCGCGCTGGACTCCGACGACCGCGCGGAACTGCGCGAACTGCACGCCTTCCACCAGCGCCTCGGCCTGGACTCCGGCTGGCTGACCGGCCGGGAGGCCCGCAAGCTGGAGCCGATGCTCGCCCCCGGGGTGCGCGGCGGCCTGCACGTGGCCGAGGACCACCAGGTGGACGGCCGCCGGCTGCTGGACGCCCTGGTCTTCGCCTGCGAGGGCGCCGGGGTCCTGTTCCACCGGGCCGAGGCCGTCGAGCTGCTGGTCGGGAACGGCCGGGCGACCGGCGCCCGCCTGAGCACCGGGGAGACGGTGAGCGCAGAGCAGGTCGTGCTCGCCGCCGGCCCGCACAGCCACCGGCTGCCCGGCCTGCCCGAGGGAGTGCTGCCCGCGATCCGCCCGGTGAAGGGGCAGGTGCTGCGGCTGCGCGTCCCGGACGCCTACCGTCCGTTCCTGTCCCGCAACGTCCGTGCCGTCGTCCGCGGCCGGCACGTGTACCTGGTGCCGCGCGAGAACGGCGAGCTGGTGGTCGGCGCGACCACCGAGGAGCAGGGCTACGACACCACCGTCACCGCCGGCGGGGTGTACGAACTCCTGCGTGACGCCCACGAGTTGGTTCCGGGTATCACCGAACTCCCGCTGCTGGAGACCTCGGCCGGGCTGCGCCCGGGATCACCGGACAACGCCCCGCTGCTGGGCCCGACCTCGCTGCCCGGACTGGTCGCCGCCACCGGCCACCACCGCAACGGCGTGCTGCTCACCCCGGTGACCGCCGACCTGGTCTCCGAGTACCTGGCCACCGGCGAAGTCCCCGATCTTGCAAGGCCGTTCACGCCCCTGCGCTTCTCCCCCGACCGCTCCACGACGAAGGCCTCCGCATGACCGAGACCACCCGGAACGGGACCCCGCAGAACGGGACCGCCCCGACCGAGACCGCCCCGACCGAGATCACCCTGACCGTCAACGGCGAGCCCCGCCGGCTGTCCGCCGGGACCACCCTCGCCGAGGTGGTGGCCTCCGTCAGCGCCGCCAACACCGGCGTCGCCGCCGCGCTCAACGAGGCCGTGGTGCCGCGCGGTTCGTGGCCCGCGACGGCGCTGGACACCGGCGACCGGATCGAGATCCTCACCGCCGTCCAGGGAGGCTGAACCATGGCCGACGACCTTCTGACCATCGCCGGGACGTCCTTCTCCTCCCGGCTGATCATGGGCACCGGCGGCGCCCCCAGCCTGGAGGTCCTGGAGCGCGCGCTGCTCGCCTCCGGCACCGAGCTGACCACCGTCGCGATGCGCCGGGTCGACGCCGGCACCCAGGGCTCCGTACTGGACGTGCTGACCCGCAACGGCGTTCGGGTGCTGCCCAACACGGCCGGCTGCTTCACCGCCGGCGAGGCCGTGCTGACCGCGCGACTGGCCCGCGAGGCGCTCGGCACCGACTGGGTCAAGCTGGAGGTGATCGCCGACGAGCGCACCCTGCTGCCCGACCCGATCGAGCTGCTGGACGCCGCCGAGACGCTCGTCGACGACGGCTTCACCGTCCTGCCGTACACCAATGACGACCCGGTGCTGGCGCGCAAGCTGGAGGACGTCGGCTGCGCGGCCATCATGCCGCTGGGCTCGCCGATCGGCTCGGGCCTGGGCATCCGCAACCCGCACAACTTCCAGCTGATCGTGGAGGGCGCCGGCGTCCCGGTGATCCTGGACGCGGGCGCCGGCACCGCCTCCGACGTGGCGCTGGCGATGGAGCTGGGCTGCGCCGCGGTGATGCTCGCCTCCGCGGTGACCAGGGCTCAGGACCCGGTGCTGATGGCCGAGGCGATGCGGCACGCCGCCGAGGCGGGCCGGCTCGCCCACCGGGCCGGCCGCATCCCGCGCCGCTTCCATGCCGAGGCCTCCTCCGCGATGGCCGGCCGGGCCGACCTGGACACCCGCGAGCGCCCCGCGTTCTGAGCGTCCGGCACGCCCACGGCACCGGCCCCCGCGGCGCGAAGCCGTGTCACAAGCAGGGCACAGCCGGGCCCGGAGGCGGTGTCCTCCGGGTCCGGCCTCGCCCGGCGGCACTAGACTCACCGGGTGGACATGGCACTGCACGACCCCCTGATCGGCAGCCTGCTCGACAACCGGTACCGGGTCGAGCAGCGCATCGCGACCGGCGGGATGTCCACCGTCTACCGGGGCACCGACACCCGCCTGGACCGGGTGGTCGCGCTCAAGGTGATGCATCCCTCGCTGGCCGGGGACGAGGGCTTCACCGCCCGCTTCATCCGCGAGGCCAAGGCGGTCGCCAAGCTCACCCACCCCAACGTGGTCAACGTCTTCGACCAGGGCGCGGACGGCGGCCACGTCTTCCTCGCCATGGAGTACGTGCCCGGCCGCACCCTGCGCGACCTGCTGCGCGACCGCGGCGCGCTGTCCGTCCGGGCCGCGCTGGACGTGCTGGAGCCGGTGCTGGCCGCACTCGGCGCCGCCCACCGGGCCGGGCTGGTCCACCGCGACGTCAAGCCCGAGAACGTGCTGATCACCGAGGGCGGCCTGGTCAAGGTCGCCGACTTCGGTCTGGTCCGGGTGCTCGGCACCGCCGACGGCGCGCCCACCTCGACCACCACCGCCACCGGCGGCACCGTCCTGGGCACCGTCTCCTACCTGGCTCCCGAGCAGATCCTCCCGGACACCCCCACCGACCAGCGGGTGGACGTCTACGCGGCCGGCATCCTGCTGTACGAGATGCTCACCGGCCACCGCCCGCACACCGGCGACAACCCCGTCCAGGTCATGTACAAGCACCTGCACGAGGACGTCCCGGCCCCGTCGCTGGTCGCCCCCGCCGTGGGCCCCGAGCTGGACGCGATCGTGGCCGGCGCCTGCGCCCGGTCCGCCGACGCCCGTCCGTACGACGCGGTCGAGCTGCTCGCCGCCGTCCAGCGGGTCCGCCGCACCCTCACCCCGGCCGAGCTGGACGCCGAGCCGCCGGCCTCCACCCGGCCCAGCCCGCGCTACCCGACCAGCGAGCCGACCTCGGTGATCCAGCCGCTGCCGCGTACCGCCGACGAGCCGCCGACGGAGCGCACCAGCGTGCTGGACATGCCGCCGGAGCTGATGGACGAGTTGCTCGCCGAGCCGCGCCCGTACGACGAGCCGACCCCGGTGCACCGGCGCCGGCCGGGGCGGCCGCGCCGCCGCCTGCCCCGCGGGCCGCTGATCTGGACGGCCGCGGCGGTCGCCCTGGCACTGGCGATCGGCGGCGCCACCTACGGGATCTCCGAGGGGCTGTACGGTTCGGTGCCGGGCGTGCTCGGCAAGGACCGGGCCGAGGCGCAGCGGGTCCTGGACAGGGAGGGCCTGCACGGGAAGTTCGTCGAGGTGTTCAGCGAGTCCGTCCCGTCCGGGCAGGTGATCTCCACCGACCCCGGGGTGGGCGCGCGCACCCGCAAGAGCGACAGCGTCACCGTCACCCTGTCCAAGGGCCCCAAGCGGATCGCGGTGCCGGACCTCGCCGGGAGGAGCGCCGCCGACGCCGCCTCGACGCTGACCGGCGCCCAGCTGACCAGGGGCACCGTGACCGAGACCTACGACGACACGGTGCCCGAGGGCTCGGTGATCAGCAGCTCGCCGGCGGCCGGGCAGCTGCTGCAGGAGAACTCCGCGGTCTCGCTGGTGGTCAGCAAGGGCATGGTGCCGGTCCCGAACGTCACCGGGATGAGCAAGGACGAGGCGCAGAAGGCGCTCCAGGCGGCGGGCTTCACCATGCAGACCAGCGGCTGGGACGTGTTCGGCGCGGTCACGTCGTCCGGCCAGAGCCCGGCCGCGGGCGAGCGGCGCCCGCAGCGCAGCACGGTGACGGTCAAGTTCTCGCTGTTCTGAGTCCGAGGACCGGACGGGGTCAGCGCAGCGGCCCGTCGCCGGGCTCCTCCTGGTAGGAGTAGCGCTGCTCCCGCCAGGGGTCGGCGAGGTTGTGGTAGCCGCGCTCCTCCCAGAAGCCGCGCCGGTCGGCCCGCATGTACTCCACCGCGCGCACCCACTTGGGGCCCTTCCAGGCGTACAGCCGGGGCACCACCAGCCGGACCGGGAAGCCGTGTTCGGCGGTGAGCGCCTCGCCGTTGCGGTGGGTGGCGAGCAGGGTGTCCGGGTCCGCGAAGTCGGCCAGCCGCAGGTTGGCGCTGTAGCCGTACTCGGCCCAGACCATGACGTGGGTGACGCCGGGAGCGGGCGGCACCATCTCGAGCACGGTGGCGGCCGACACGCCCGTCCACTCGTTGCCGAGCACCGAGAACCTCGTCACGCAGTGCAGGTCCCCGACGACGGTGGTGCGCGGCAGGGCGTTGAAGGCGTCGAAGTCCCAGCTGTGCTTCTCCGCCGAGGCGGTGGCTCCGAACACCTGGAGGTCCCAGGTCAGCGGCTTGAAGCGGGGCACCGGCCCGTAGTGCAGGGCGGGCCAGCCGCGCTGCGCGCGCTGTCCCGGGGGGAGCCTCGGGTCAGACGGCGGAAGCGGTTCGTGTTTCGACTGACCCATGGATCCATGGTGACAGACGGCGGACAGGCCTCGGCGCACGCCCCTTAGCGCTGATTCGCGCCCCCGATCGTACGGACCGGCGGTCACCCGCCCACCAGCACGTTTCGGCATGAATCGGATATTCCGACACATGTCCTAGTGAGTGTGAACTTACTGGAATTTCCTCCCAAAGCGGTGCCAGGATGCGCAGCACACCGGCAGCACGAGCGCAGGAGGCATCACCATGCAGGGCGATCCCGAGGTCATCGAGTTCCTCAACGAGCAGCTCACCGCCGAGCTGACCGCGATCAACCAGTACTTCCTGCACGCCAAGATGCAGGAGAACTTCGGCTGGACGAAGCTCGCCAAGTACACCCGGCACGAGTCCTTCGACGAGATGAAGCACGCCGAGACGCTCACCGACCGGATCCTGTTCCTGGAGGGGCTGCCCAACTACCAGCGGCTGTTCCACGTCCGGATCGGCCAGACGGTCAAGGAGATGTTCGAGGCGGACCGCCAGATCGAGGTCGAGGCGATCGACCGGCTCAAGCGCGGGATCGTGGTGATGCGGGCCAAGAACGACGTCACCTCGGCGAACGTCTTCGAGGACATCCTGGCCGACGAGGAGCACCACATCGACTACCTCGACACCCAGCTGGAGCTGCTGGAGAAGCTCGGCGAGGCGCTCTACATCGCCCAGGTCATCGAACAGCCGGAGTCCTGAGGGCGCACGGCCCCGGGCTCAGGCCGCCCGCAGCGGGACCACCGGGGCGATCCCCGGGGCCGGCGCCGGCACGGTCGGCCCCGCCGCCGGGACCTCCGGGTCCGCGAGGCCGAGCTTCGCGGCCAGCCGGGCGGTCGGGCAGGGGCGGGCGCCGTGCTCGCCGAGCAGCGCCTGGATGCGGCGCACGCAGGACCCGCAGTCGGTGCCGGCCCCGCAGCCCTTCGCGATCTGGCGCGGGGTGCCGGCACCGCCGTCGATCGCCTTCTTCACCTGGTCCTCGGTGACCGCATGGCACATGCACACGTACATCGCGGTGTCTCCCGGGGGTGAAGTGGAGTGGATCTTGACTAAGGTCTGCCTTAGTTCACTGAGGCTTACCTTACCCGGCGAAACCGTTACGAAAAAGCCCCTCCGGGCTCGGGAACACCGAATCCGGAGGGGCCTTCGTCACATCGGACGGACGCCGGGCCTACTGGCCGCGGTACATCTCCGCCACCAGGAACGCCAGGTCCAGCGACTGGCTGCGGTTGAGGCGCGGGTCGCAGGCCGTCTCGTAGCGCTGGTGCAGGTCGTCCACCATGACCTCGTCGCCGCCGCCGACGCACTCGGTGACGTCGTCGCCGGTCAGCTCCACGTGGATGCCGCCCGGGTGGGTGCCGAGCGCGCGGTGCACCTCGAAGAAGCCCTTGACCTCGTCCAGGACGTCGTCGAAGCGGCGGGTCTTGTGCCCGCTGGAGGCCTCGAAGGTGTTGCCGTGCATCGGGTCGCAGATCCACACCGGCTTGGCGCCGGAGGCGGTGACCTTCTCCACCAGGGTGGGCAGGTGCTCGCGGATCTTGCCCGCGCCCATCCGGGTGATGAAGGTCAGGCGGCCGGGCTCGCGCTCCGGGTCCAGCTTCTCGATCAGGGCGAGCGCGTCGTCCACCGAGGTGGTCGGGCCGAGCTTGACGCCGATCGGGTTGCGGATCTTGGAGGCGAACTCGATGTGCGCGTGGTCCAGCTGCCGGGTGCGCTCGCCGATCCACACCATGTGGCCGGAGACGTCGTACAGCTCGCCGGTGCGCGAGTCCACGCGGGTCAGCGCGGTCTCGTAGTCGAGGACCAGCGCCTCGTGCGAGGAGAAGAACTCGACCGCCTTGAACTCCTCCGGCTCCACGCCACAGGCGCTCATGAACGCCAGGGCGTTGTCGATCTCCCGGGCGAGCTGCTCGTAGCGCTGGCCGGCCGGCGAGTTGCGGACGAAGTCCTGGTTCCAGGCGTGCACCTGGCGCAGGTCCGCGTAACCACCGGTGGTGAACGCGCGCACCAGGTTGAGCGTCGCGGCGGACGCGTTGTACATCCGCTTCAGGCGCTCCGGGTCCGGGATGCGGGACTCGGGGGTGAACTCGAAGCCGTTCACCGAGTCGCCGCGGTAGACCGGCAGGGTCACGCCGTCGCGGGTCTCGGTCGACTTGGAGCGCGGCTTGGAGTACTGGCCGGCGATGCGGCCGACCTTCACCACCGGCACCGAGGCCGCGTACGTCAGCACCGCGGCCATCTGCAGCAGGGTCTTCAGCTTGTTGCGGATGTGCTCCGCCGAGACACCGTCGAAGGCCTCGGCGCAGTCACCGCCCTGGAGGAGGAAGGCCTCCCCGCGCGCCACAGCTCCGAGCCGGGCGCGCAGCTGGTCGCACTCGCCGGCGAAGACGAGCGGCGGATACGAGGCGAGCTCGGCAAGGGTCTTGCGCAGAGCCTCTTGGTCCGGCCATTCAGGCTGCTGCGCCGCGGGCAGGGACTGCCAGGAGTGGGCAGTCCTCGGAGTGTCAGTCGTAGCGGTCACACCGCAAGGCTACGGGGTGACAGGAGTGACTTGTGACTATTGCCCGAAGGATGAGACACATCTCGGACAAACGCGTGATCCCCCTCACCCGTCCCGGCGTATCCGCTAGTGTCGGACCATGCACGCGCCCCACACCCACTCCTGGTGGTGGGCCTCCCCCAAGGGTGGCCCACAGACGACGCGTTCCTAGACGAACACGACGGCCGCCCCTCGGGGCGGCCGTCGGCGTCTGAGCAGACGGCCCTCCGGGAGCGGACCTTGCACCGCCTCTCAGCCAGTCCACCCGGAAGGATGCCGTTTCCGTGACCACCGCCGTCGACCTGCTCTCCCGCCTCACCGGCCCCGACGCCCCCGCGTTCGCCCTGCTGCACCGCCGCACCCCCCGGCTCAGCCCGGACACCGTCGAGGTGCTGGTCGGCACCGTCGACAGCTACGAGCGCCTCGCCGACCTGCCCGTACGCAGCGGCGCGCCGGCCGGCGGCGGCCCGGTGCACGACCTGCTCGCGCTCGTCCCGTACCGCCAGATCCGCGAGCGCGGCTTCGAGGCGCACGACGACGGCACACCGCTGCAGGCCCTCTCGGTGACCGAGCAGCACACCCTCCCGTTGGCCGAATTCACCCACGCCCTACCGAACTTGCCGGTCTCACTTGCCGGTGGCGGGTTCGACGTGGACGACGACGCGTACGCGTCGATCGTCCGCCGGGTGATCCGCGACGAGATCGGCAACGGCGAGGGCGCCAACTTCGTGATCCGGCGCGACTTCCACGCGACGCTGGAGGACTTCGGGCCCGAGCTCGCGCTGACGCTCTTCCGCCGGCTGCTGGAGCAGGAGCGCGGCGCGTACTGGACCTTCCTGGTGCACACCGGCGGACGGGTGCTGGTCGGCGCGTCCCCCGAGGTGCACGTCCGGCAGAGCGGCGGCACCGTCGTGATGAACCCGATCTCCGGCACCTACCGCTATCCCACCGGCGGCTCCGACCTCGACTCGCTGCTCCGCTTCCTGCACGACCCCAAGGAGCTGGAGGAGCTCACCATGGTCGTGGACGAGGAGCTCAAGATGATGTGCACCGTCGGCGACCTCGGCGGCCAGGTGCTCGGGCCCCGGCTCAAGGAGATGGCCCACCTCGCCCACACCGAGTACGAGCTGCGCGGGCGCACCTCGATGGACGTCCGCGAGGTGCTCCGCGAGACGATGTTCGCCGCGACCGTCACGGGCAGCCCGGTCGAGAACGCCACCCGCGTGATCAGGCGCTACGAGCCCACCGGGCGCGGCTACTACTCCGGCGCGCTCGCCCTGATCGGCCGCTCCGCCAGCGGCGGGCAGCTGCTGGACTCGCCGATCTGCATCCGCACCGCCGACATCGACCCGGCCACCGGCCGGCTGGTCGTCCGGGTCGGCGCCACCCTGGTCCGCCACTCCGTCCCGGAGTCCGAGGTCGCCGAGACCCACGCCAAGGCCGCCGGGGTGCTCACCGCGATCGGCGCCCGGCCCGCGCCCGCCCGGCTCCCCCACCCGGCCGGGCCCCGGCTCGCCGACGACCACCGGGTGCAGGCCGCCCTGGACGCCCGCCGGGCCGACCTCGCGCCGTTCTGGCTGCGGATGCAGCAGCCGGCCGAGGTCACCGAGGCCGAGCCGACCCTGGTCGTGGACGGCGAGGACACCTTCACCTCGATGCTCTCCCACCTGCTCGGCTCGCTCGGCCACCGGGTGACCGTGGCCCGGTACGACGAGCCGGGGCTGCGCGAGCGGGTCGCGGCGCACCGGGGCGCGCTGGTGCTCGGCCCCGGCCCGGGCGACCCGGCGCTCGCGGACGACCCCAAGATGGCGGTGCTGCGGCCGATCGTCGCGGACGCGCTGGCCGCCGTCCGCTCCGGCGCCCGCACCGCGCCGCTGCTCGCGGTCTGCCTGAGCCACCAGCTGCTGGCCGCCGAGCTCGGGCTCGCGCTGGGCCGCAAGGCCGTCCCGTACCAGGGGGCGCAGGAGCGCATCGACCTGTTCGGCAGCAAGCGCACGGTCGGCTTCTACAACACCTTCACCGCGCGCTGCTCGGAGGCCGACGCGGCGCGGCTCGCCGCCGGGGGCGTCGAGGTCTCCCGGGACGCCCTCACCGGCGACGTGCACGCGCTGCGCGGGCACGGCTTCGCCGGGCTGCAGTTCCACCCGGAGTCGGTGCTCACCCGCGACGGGGTCGACATCGTGGCGGGCCTGCTGCGCGAGGCGACGGCCGCGCTGCGCTGAGCCGACGGGCGTGGCCGGGGGCGGCTCCCCCGGCCACAACCGGGCCAGGCGCCCCCGCCGCCCTTCGGCCGGTCCTCAGATCTCGTCGTCCAGGCCCTGCTCGATGGCGTACCGGACCAGCTCCACCCGGTTGTGCAGCTGCAGTTTCCCGAGCGTGTTCTGCACGTGGTTCTGCACCGTCCGGTGCGACAGCACCAGCCGGTCGGCGATCTGCCGGTAGGACAGCCCCTTGGCCACCAGCCGCAGCACCTCCGTCTCCCGGGCGGTCAGCTGCGGGGCGGCCGGCGCCGAGGCCGGGGCCGGCTCGGCCGCCAGCCGGCGGAACTCGCCGAGCACCAGGCCGGCCAGGCCCGGGGTGAACACCGCGTCGCCGACGGCCGTACGGCGCACCGCGTCCAGCAGCTCCTCCCGCCCGGCCGACTTCACCAGGTAGCCGGTCGCGCCGGACTTCACCGCCTCCAGCACGTCCTGGTGCTCGCCGCTGGCCGACAGCACCAGCACCCGGACCGCCGGGTCGTGCGCGACCACCTGGCGGCACACCTCGGCGCCGGGCAGACCGGGCAGGTTGAGGTCCAGCACGACCACCTGCGGCGTGCAGGCGCGGGCCCGGCGGACGGCCTCCTCGCCGTCGCCCGCGGTGGCCACCACGTCCAGCCCGGCCTCGGCGAGGTCGCGCGAGACGGCGTCCCGCCACATCGGGTGGTCGTCCACCACCATCACCCGCACCGGCCGGTCGGCGGTCGGCTGATCGGTCATCGGCTGGTCGGTCATTGAGTGGCCTTCCTCGGGACGCGCAGTTCGACCTCGACGCCCTCCCCGGGCGCCGAGTACAGCTCGGCCGTGCCGCCGAGGTCCAGCAGCCGGCCGCGGATGGACTGGGAGACGCCGAGCCGGCCGGCCCGCTCCGCCTCGCCGAGCCGCCCGGGGGCGTACCCGGGGCCGTCGTCCCGGATGCCGACCGTGACGGCCTCCGGCTCGTCCTCGACCAGGATCCAGGCCCGCGCCCGCTCCCCCGCGTGCTTGCGCACGTTGTCGACGGCGGCGCCGACCGCCGCCGCGAGCTCGCCCGCCGCCCGGCCGGGCAGCAGCACCGGGGTGCCGGGGGCGGAGAGGGTGATCCGCTCGTCCGCGTACGGGCGCAGCAGCGCGGTGAGGTCGCACGGCGCGTCCGGGTCCACCGGCCCGGCGGCGTCGGCGAGCGGCGAGCGCTGGGCCGGCAGCGGACCGCCCGTCATCAGGGCCCGCAGCGCGCGCTCCTGTTCGCCTGCCAGCCGGCCGAGCTCGGCGAGGCCCGCGCCGGGGCCCGGTCCGCCGCCAGGCTCCGTGGCGCGGCGCTGGACCAGGGCGAGCACCTGGAGCACGCCGTCGTGGATGTCCCGGGACAGCCGCTCGCGCTCCCGGGTGGCCGCCTCGACCTGGAGCGCCCGGGTGAGGGTGGCCTCGCTGGCCCGGGCCAGCTCGATCACGTAGCCGATCGCGCAGCCGGCCACCATCAGCAGCACGATGTTGTGGATGTTGTCGCCGGTCGGACCGCCGTGGCCGAGGATGTTGGCGACGCCGATCACCGAGCCCGAGGCCGCCGCCGGGCGCCAGCCGCCCTTCGCGGCGAAGCCGAGCACCGTGCCGGCCGCCCAGATGGTCGGCAGGGTGGGCGCGCCGTGGCTGATCCTGGCCGGGGAGTCGGTCATCCCGCTCATCACGATGCCGGTGACGGCGAGGGTGAGGTCGGTGCCCAGGACGTACCAGGTGCAGCGCTGCGGGTTGCCGAAGGCCCGGGTGCTGGCCAGCGTCCACAGGGTCAGCGCGCCGAGGAAGATCCAGCCGGCCACCGGGTGCAGGAAGTGCAGGTACGAGTTGAAGTACCGCAGCAGCGCGTAGCACAGGGCCAGCACCCGGAAGTAGGAGATCGCCCGCCACAGCGGGAGTTCGACGGACATGCCGCCGGCCGCCACCGTGCCGCCGACCGCGCCGGCTCTGCCGCCGTCGTCCGTCATCCGCCCCCGCCCCTCCCCTGGGCCCGGCCGGGTGGCCACGCGGCCACCCGGGCGCCTGCTCCGGCTACTGCGGCTTCTCCGAGCTGCCCGCCTCGGCGGCCTTCTCGGCCTTCTCCGCCTTCTCAGCCTTCTCGGCCTCGGCGGCCTCCGCCTTCTCCGCCTTGGCGGCGGCCCGGCGCTCGGCGTCGGCCTTCTTCTTCTCCTCGGAGATCTGCCGCTTGGCGGCGGTCGCGTAGATGTCCACGTACTCCTGGCCGGACAGCCGCATGATCTCGTACATCACCTCGTCCGTCACCGAACGGAGGATGAAGCGGTCGTTCTCCATGCCGTGGTAGCGGGAGAAGTCCAGCGGGCGGCCGATCCGGATGCCGGGACGGATACCGAAGTTGGGAACGACCTGGCCGGGCGGCTGCACCTTCTCGGTGTCGATCATGGCGACCGGGATCACCGGGGCGCCGGTGGCCAGCGCGACGCGGGCCAGACCGCCGACCTTGCCGCGGTACAGCTTGCCGTCGGGCGAACGGGTGCCCTCCGGGTAGACGCCGAACAGCTCGCCGCGGTCCAGCACGGCGATGGCGCTGCGGATCGCGGCCTCACCGGCGCCGCGCACGCCCGAGCGGTCCACCGGCAGCTGGCCGACGCCCTTGAAGAACGCGGCGGTCAGCCGGCCCTTGAGACCCGGGGTGTTGAAGTACTCGGCCTTCGCGATGAAGGTGACCCGACGCCTGATCAGCGCGGGGAAGAAGAACGAGTCCGAGAAGGACAGGTGGTTGCTCGCGATGATCGCCGCACCCTCGGCGGGGATGTTCTCCTCGCCCTCGATCCAGGGCCGGAAGAAGATCCGAAGCAATGGCGCGACGATCATCTTCATCAGTCGGTAGAACAACCCGGGCCTCCTGTTATGCGGACCGGTCGATCCTAATGCCCCGCGGCCGTCCGCCGCGCCCGGCCCCGCCGGGGGGCCGGTGCCCGGGCCCGCCCGTAGGGGGTGTACGACCCGGCGCGGCGCGTGGGACGATGCGGTTCCGCAGCACCTCCCCTCCAGCGTCCCTCCCCCAGCGCCACCCGCCCGCGAAGGAGTCCGCCATGCCGTTGCTGCCCGGTGCCGAGCCGTTCCGCCACCGTGGCGGACCGGTGGGAGTACTGCTCTGCCACGGCTTCACCGGCTCGCCGCAGTCGCTGCGGCCGTGGGCCGAGGAGCTGGCGGCGGCCGGCCACACCGTCTCGCTGCCGCTGCTGCCCGGGCACGGGACCCGCTGGCAGGACATGCAGGTCACCCGCTGGGAGGACTGGTACGCGGAGGTCGAGCGCGAGCTGCTGGCGCTCGCCGAGGAGTGCGAGCAGGTCTTCGTCTGCGCGCTGTCGATGGGCGGCGGGCTGGCGCTGCGGCTCGCGGCGCTGCACGGGCCGACCGTCTCCGGCCTGGTGCTGGTCAACCCGTCGGTGCGCTCGGACACCCCCGCGAGTGTGTTGCTGCCGGTGCTGCGCCACCTGGTCCCCAGCCTGCGCGGGGTCGCGGGCGACATCGCCCGGGCGGGCGCGGCCGAGGTCGGCTACGACCGCACCCCGCTGCACGCCGCCTGGTCGCTGAGCCGGCTGTGGCGGGAGGTCCAGGGGCTGCTGCCGGAGGTGACCCAGCCGGTGCTGCTCTTCCACAGCCCGCAGGACCACGTCGTCTCGCCGGCCAACTCTGAACTGGTGCTGGCCCGGATATCCTCGACGGACGTGGCGGAGCGGCTGTGCCAGCGCAGCTTCCACGTCGCGACGCTGGACCACGACGCGGCGGAAATATTCGCGGCCAGCCAGGACTTCATCCGACGGCTGGCTCCCGCGCACGCGGCGGGCGTCATCCGGGTTGAATCCGACGACCACCATGGCTGAAGGGCCGGAAGTGCACGAGAGCAGCACGGCGGGCGGCGGGGACGAGACTCCCCGCGAGGACGGCGCGACCAAGGACGGCGGGACGAACGCCGCTGCCCCGGGCGGTGTGCCGGCGGACCGTACCGGAGCGGACGGCGGCGCCCCGACGCCCCCGCCCGTCCGGGACGCCGTCAAGGACGCCACCGAGGGCTCCGCGCAGGACGCCACCGAGCCCGCGGCCTCCGCCGAGCGCCGTCCGCGCCGCGCGCCCGAGCGCAGCCAGGCCGAGCAGGACGAGATCTTCGCCGCTCTGGTCGCCCAGTTCGACGACCCGGTCGACCTCAACAACCCGAACTGGCCCGAGATCGAGAACCTCCGGGCGCAGAACGAGCTCAAGGGCGGCTACCAGGACGGCGGCCGCGGCGACCAGGACGACCTCTCCGACCTCGCCCCCAAGCCCCGCCCCCGCTCCGGCCGGCCGGTGATGCCGGCGGGCGGCGCGGGTCCTCGGGACTTCGAGCTGGCCGAGGAGACCGACGAGGGCCACTTCGTCCCGCCGGAGCCCCCGCCGCTGCCGACCGCCGACGTGACGGCCAAGTTCGCCTGGCTGGCGGTGCTCGGCGGCCCCGCCCTGCTGCTGGTCGACGCGGTGGTCTGGCGGGAGATCTCCGGCTGGCCCGCCTGGGTCGGGATCACCGCCTTCCTCGGCGGCTTCGTCACCCTGGTCGCGCGGATGAAGGACCGGGACGAGGACGAGCCGGAGGACCCTGACCACGGCGCGGTCGTCTAGCCGTTCGACGGGACGATCGGCAGTTCGAGGACGGCGAGCACCGGCAGGTGGTCGGTCGCGGCCCGCAGGTCCGCCTCGGTGACGCCGGGCAGCCCGTGCGGCACCCCGCAGCCGAGGACGGTGATCCCGGGCGTGGCGAAGACGGCGTCGATCCGCTGGTAGGGGCGCTCCGGCACGGAGGTGAACTCGCCTCCCCAAGGCGCGGTCGGGTACCCGTCCTGGAGCCGGGAGGCCAGCAGCCGCCAGCCCGGCCCGTCCGGATGCTCGTTGAAGTCCCCTGCCACGACGCCGAGTTCGGCGATGCCGAGCTGGTCGAGCAGCAGCTCGAACTGCCCGTGGCGCTCCTCCTGGTCCAGGCTGAGGTGGCAGCTGGTGACGGTGAACGGCGCCGTGCCGGGCAGTCGCAGCAGCGCGCTGGCGAAGCCCCTGGCGTGCAGGCCGCGGGTCTTGGGCAGCAGCCGGTCGTGCACCTCCAGCAGTTCCACCGCGCCGGGCCGGGCGAGCAGCAGCGGACCGGCGGCGGTGCGGCCGCCGCCGGCCAGCACGGCCGTCCCGGTGCTCCGGGCCAGCCAGGCGGCCTGGCCCTCGGGCCGCCAGTAGCGCGGGGCCTCCTGGACGCAGACCAGGTCCGGCTCGCAGGCCCTGATCACCCGGGCCAGCGCCCGCCGGTCGTCGCGCAGCGAGCGGATGTTGTAGCTGAGCAGGCGCAGCCGGCCCGGGCCGGGCGGCGGCAGCGGGGCGGGCCGGGCGGCGGCCTCGGCCGCGGGGGCGCCCGCGCTCGGGCCGGCGTTCTCGGTCGCGGCGTTCGTGGTCACGGCGTTCTCGGTCGCGGCGCTCATGGTCCTCCCCTGGGCGGTCACCGGATCGATCCGACCGTACGCGGCCGGGCCGGGACGTGCGACGGCGGCGGTGCGTCCGGGATCGGTCGGGGCCCGGTCGCACCGCCGCCGGCGGGCTCGAGGAGTTCTCCCCCGCGGCCGAAGGCGCAAGGGGGAGGCCGTGGTTACGGGACGCGGGCGAGGTCCGCCGCGCCGACGATGCCGGCGGCGGAGCCCATCGAGGCCAGCACGACCTCGGCGCGCGGACGGTGCACCCCGCCGGTCAGGTAGTGCTCGAAGGCCTTGGCGACCGGGTCGAGCAGCAGTCGGCCGGAGTCGGAGACGCCGCCGCCGAGCACGAAGACGCCCGGGTCGAACAGCGCGGCGAGGTCGGCCATGCCGCGGCCCAGCCAGTCGGCCAGCTCGGCGTAGCACTCCAGGGCGAGCGGGTCGCCCTCCTCGGCGGCCTGGGTGATGTGGATGCCGCGGATGGTCTCGGCCACGCCGTCGTTGAGCTCCAGCATCCGGTGGCCGCGCTGCGGGTCGGCGGCCGTCTTCTCCCGGCCGTAGCGGCGCAGCGCGCGCCCGGAGCCGTACTGCTCCCAGCAGCCCTTGCCGCCGCAGCCGCAGAGCAGGCCGTCGGGGACCATGTTGAGGTGGCCGATCTCGCCGGCCACACCGAAGCGGCCGCGGTGCAGCCGGCTGTCCAGGACGATGCCGCCGCCGATGCCGGTGCCGACGGTGATCAGCACCATGTCGCGGTGGTCGGCGGCCGCGCCGAAGCGGAACTCGGCCCAGGCCGCGCAGTTGGCGTCGTTCTCGACGACGGTGGACAGGCCGGTGAGCTCCTCGATCCGCCCGCGCAGCGGCTCGTTCTCCCAGTCGATGTTGGGGGCGAAGATCACCGTGGAACGGTTGCTGTCGACGAAGCCGGGGGCTCCGACACCCACCGCCGTGACGCCGGGGTGCTCCTCCTTGAGCTCGCGCACCGCCTGCGCGATGGCGTCGACCGCCCACTGCGGATCGGCCGGGGTGGGCACCCTCGTCCGGGCCAGGATCGCGCCCGCGTCGTCGACCACGCCTGCCGCGATCTTGGTCCCGCCGACATCGACGCCGATGGTCAGAGCCATGTGTCCCTCAGCTATTCACTCGTTCCGCTGGACGGAACGCTACCGCCCAACCCGGCCCCCGTATACAGCCTCGCATACATTATCCGAAGACAATTCTGGGGAAAACGGGCCGCGAAGCTTCAAAAGTCGTATCTAATCTCCTCCTTCGTGACGTACGAGAGCAACGCGATCACCCTCCGAAAGTTACGGTTTCACTGCTTGGCGGACGGCCCGTCAGCCTCGTCAAAGCCGGTGCCACGGCCGGCACCACGGTCCGCGCCGGGGGCGGCGTCGGAGTCGGCGTCGGAGTCGGCGTCGAGGTCGATCTTCTCGGTCGGCGCGCCCGGCCCGGCGGTCCAGCGGCTCTCGTGCCCGGCCACGGCGGCGCGGTAGGCGGCCAGCAGTTCGGAGCCCGCGGCGGCGAGCCCGGTGCCGGCGGCGGCGAGGTGGGAGTAGACCTCCGGCTGCTGGGTGCGCAGCCGGTCGGCCAGCCCGGAGAGGGTGATCAGGGTGGTGGCGCTCGCCTCCTGGGCCTTCTCGCCGAGCGCCCCGGCGAACCGGCGCACCTCGTCCACCAGTGGGCCCAGCTCCGGCCCGAACGGGTGCCCCTGGCCGCCGTGCCCGCCGTCCTGCCCGCCGCCGGCCCCGGTGCGGTCGTCGCCGGGCTCGGTGCGGTCGTCGGTGCTGGTCATCGCGGGCGCCTCCTCAGCCGTGGCCGCACCCCGCGGCCCTCCGGCCCGACGCTACCCGACCGACCGGGCGGCCCGAAAAGCCGACGAACGCCCGCCGGAGGCCCGCCGAGAGCCGCGTCGAACGCCCGTCGCCCCGGCCGACCCCCCGTCAGCCCCGGGGCCAGAGCGCCGGGTCGGGCGCGAACCGCACCGAGAGCACCCCCTCCTGCAGCCCCGCCCCGGCCACCGTGCAGCGGCGCAGCGCGGACGGCAGGGTGAGCACCCGGCGGTGGGTGCCGAGTCCGACCACCAGTTCGTCGCCCCGGCGGACCAGGTCCAGCTCGGAGCGGTCGGCGCCGGGCAGGTCGAGGTGCCAGACCAGCAGGCCCTCCTCGGCGAGCCGGTCCTCGACCGGCCAGGGCTCGGGCGCGAGCCGCTCGGGCCCGTCCGCGTCCCCGTAGAGCCGGTCGGCGACGTCCTCCAGGGTGACCTCGGCCAGGCCGGTGACCAGCACCGGGGCGTCGGTCTCGGCGGCGAGCCCGGTCAGCTCCTCCTGCCGGCGGCGGGCCAGGGCGGCCAGCCAGGGGTCGGGTGAGGCGGCGGCGGCCTCGGGCAGCGCGCCGTGCACGACCACGGCGTCCGGCCGGTGCCCGTGCAGCGCGAGCCCGGCCCTGATCCGGCGCAGCTCCCGGTACGGGTGGCCGTCGGCCGGGACGACCAGCCGGACGCTGGTGCCGGGGTCGGTGATCGCGGCACGGGACTCGGCGAGGGCCGCCGCGGCCTTGGTGCGCCCCTCGTACAGCCAGTCGGCGGGCATCGGGACGCCGGCCAGCCCGGCCAGCAGCGGGCGCAGGGCCCGGGCGGCCTGGCGCTGCTCGGGGACGAGCCGGTCGAGGTAGCGGGCGAGCTGCTCGGGCAGCGCGAGGGTGGCGATCAGTTCGGCGGGCGGCGGGGCGAGCACCACCAGGACGTCCTGGTCGGCGGCGGGCAGGGCGCGCAGCAGGGCGAGCCGGGCGATGCCGGGGAGGGCGGTGAGCTCCTCGGGGTCGAGCTGTTCGGCGCCGAGCAGGTCGAGGGCGGGCTTGAGCCGGCCGGTGAGCTCGCCGACGGCGTAGCGGAAGGCGGCCTGCTCGTCGATCCGGGAGACGGTCAGGCCCGGGGCGTACAGCAGCGGTTCGGGTTCCAGCCGGGTGCCGAGGGCGGAGTCCAGGGCTCGGTGCGGGTCGTCGGCGGCCAGCAGCCAGGTGCGGTGGCCGCGCCGGGCGGCGTGCAGTGCGGTGGCGGCGGCCACCGTGGGCGCGCCGGCCTCGCCGCTGACCAGGATGGTGCGTGTCGCCGTCATGCCGTCCTCCCCCCGTTCGGTGGTGTCAGCTCTGGGCGGGCTTCTTGCCGTCGGTGTCCTCGACGCGCTTCTTCAGGCCGGCCAGGGCGCGGTCGATGATGACCTTCTCGGCCTTGCGCTTGATCATGCCGAGCATCGGGATCTTGACGTCCACGGCGAGCTGGTAGGTCACCTCGGTGCGGCCGCCGGCCAGCGGGGCGAGGGTGTAGGAGCCGTCCAGCGAGCGGAGCATCTGGCTGCGGACGAGGGTCCAGGAGACCTCGCGGTCGCCGTCCCAGGTGTAGGCGAGGACGTGCTCGTCGCGGATGGCGCCGGCGTCGAGCAGCAGCCGGACCTCGGCGGCGCGGCCGTCCTCACCGGTCTTCAGGACCTCGATCTCCTTGACCTCGCCGGTCCAGGCCGGGTAGGCGGCGAAGTCGGCGATCACGGCCATGACCGTGGCCGGGATCGCGTCGATGGTG
Source organism: Kitasatospora sp. NPDC032121 (assembly GCF_055580145.1). Classification (NCBI taxonomy): domain Bacteria; kingdom Bacillati; phylum Actinomycetota; class Actinomycetes; order Kitasatosporales; family Streptomycetaceae; genus Kitasatospora; species Kitasatospora sp. NPDC032121. The sequence goes on from NZ_JBVILX010000001.1 coordinate 745,469, forward strand.
ATGCTCGACCTGGTGTGCTCCGCCATGGAATGGCCCTCCGCCTCGTCGCCTCTGCCTGCCGGTCCGGCCGGGGCGCGCTCGGCCCGGTCCGCCCGGAGCAGGCTATCGCGACCGGTGCGCGGCCCGGTGGCGCGGGCCTCGCTCCGCGGGCGGCCGTGGCACGGGCGGGCGCCTGGCGGGCGGGCATGTTACCGGCCGGTCGGGCCGCGCTGCCGTAGGGTGCCATTCGAACGACCCGGTCACGGCCTGGTCGGACCCGGCCGGGTGTGACACTTCGAACACCGGGGCCGACCCCTCTGGTCGAAGCTGCCTACCGGGCAGTAACGTCCTGCCGTCCCGCAGCGTCGCGAACGAGGAGCAGTCTTGCTCGACTTCAGCCTTCCGGCCCTCTACCAGGTACCGAGCGGCGGCAACCTCGCCGACCCGGTGCACCGGAACGCCGAGGAGCACCCGGACGTCGCCGTGCTCAGCCGCAAGGTGGACGGCCACTGGCAGGAGTTGACGTCGGTCCAGTTCCTGGCCGAGGTGCACGCCGCCGCGAAGGGCCTGATCGCCGCGGGCGTGCGGCCGGGCGACCGGGTGGGCATCATGTCCCGCACCCGGTACGAGTGGACGCTGCTGGACTTCGCGATCTGGACGGCCGGCGCGGTCACCGTGCCGGTGTACGAGACCTCCTCCCCCGAGCAGGTCGAGTGGATCCTCGGCGACTCGGGCGCCGTCGCCGTGATCACCGAGACCGCCCAGCACGTCGCGGTGGTCGGCGAGGTCCGCGACCGGCTGCCGGAGCTGAAGCACACCTGGCAGATCGAGGGCGGGGCACTCGCCGCGCTGGACGCCGCCGGGCAGGACGTCCCGGACGCGACGGTCCACGAGCGCCGCCGGATCGCCGGCCCCGACGACGTCGCCACCATCGTCTACACCTCGGGCACCACCGGCCGCCCGAAGGGCTGTCAGCTGACGCACGGCAACTTCCTGGCCGAGTGCGGCAACGTCGTCGAGCGCCTGGCCCCGCTGTTCCGCACCGGCGAGAGCTCCGTCCTGCTCTTCCTGCCGCTGGCCCACGTGCTCGCCCGGATCGCCGAGATCGCCCCGGCGATGGCCCCGATCAAGCTCGGCCACGTCTCCGACATCCGGGACGTCACCGCCGAGCTGGCCGCCTTCAAGCCGACCCTGATCCTGGGCGTGCCCAGAGTGTTCGAGAAGGTCTACAACACCGCCCGCGCCAAGGCCCAGGCCGACGGCAAGGGCAAGATCTTCGACAAGGCCGCCGACACCGCGATCGCCTACAGCCGGGCGCTGGACGCCGGCGGCGCCGGTCTGGTCCTGCGGCTCAAGCACGCGGTCTTCGACAAGCTGGTCTACAGCAAGCTGCGCGCCGCCCTCGGCGGCCGGGCCACCCACGCCATCTCCGGCGGCGCCCCGCTCGGCGAGCGCCTGGGCCACTTCTACCGCGGCATCGGCTTCACCGTCCTGGAGGGCTACGGCCTGACGGAGACCTGCGCGGCCACCGCCTTCAACCCGTGGGACAGGCCGAAGATCGGTACGGTCGGCCAGCCGGTGCCCGGCTCCTCCGTCCGGATCGCCGAGGACGGCGAGGTCCTCCTCAAGGGCCCGCACGTCTCCACCGGCTACTGGAACAACCCGCAGGCCACCGCCGACGCCTTCAAGGACGGCTGGTTCTCCACCGGCGACCTCGGCTCGCTGGACTCCGACGGCTACCTGACCATCACCGGCCGCAAGAAGGAGATCATCGTCACGGCCGGCGGCAAGAACGTCGCCCCGGCCGTGATCGAGGACCGGATCCGTGGCCACGCCCTGGTCGGCGAGGTCATGGTGGTCGGCGACCGCAAGCCGTTCGTCGCCTGCCTGATCACCGTCGACCCGGACTTCTTCCCGAAGTGGAAGGAGCTCAACGGCAAGCCCGCCGGCGCCACCGTCGCCGAGCTCGCCGAGGACCCGGACCTGCTGGCCGCCCTCCAGGCCGCCGTCGACGACGGCAACGCGGCCGTGTCGCACGCCGAGGCGGTCAAGAAGTTCCGCCTGCTGGACACCGAGTTCTCCGAGGAGAGCGGCCACCTGACGCCCTCGCTGAAGCTCAAGCGCAACGCCGTGCTGAAGGACTTCGCGGCCGACGTCGAGGCGCTCTACCGGAAGTAGCCGCCGGCGCCGTACGGGCCCCGCCTCTCCAGGAAGGAGGCGGGGCCCGTACGCGTCGTCACCCGGCCAGCAGCGAGGTCAGCCGCCCGGCCAGCAGGTCCCAGCGCCAGGAGCGCTCCACCCAGCGCCGCCCGGCCTCGCCCATCCGCCGCCGCAGCTCCTCGTCGCGCAGCAGCCGCACGATCCGCTCGGCCGCCGCCGAGGCCGAGCCGCCGGGCACCACGTACCCGGTCTCGCCTTCCAGCACCGCGTCCGGTGCCCCGCCGGAGTCCCCCGCGACCACCGGCAGGCCGGTCGCCGACGCCTCCAGGTAGACGATGCCCAGGCCCTCGACGTCCAGGCCCCCGCGCCGGGTCCGACAGGGCATCGCGAAGACGTCCCCGGCGCCGTAGTGGGCCGGCAGCTCCTCCCACGGCACCGAGCCGGTGAACCGCACCGAGTCCCGTACGCCGGTGGCGTCCGCGAGCTTCTCCAGGTCCGCCCGGTACGGGCCGCCGCCGACGATCAGCAGCACCGCGTCCGGCACGTCGGCGAGGATCTGCGGCATCGCCTCGATCAGGGTGTCCTGGCCCTTGCGCGGCACCAGCCGGGAGACGCAGACCACCACCGGCCGGTCCGCCAGCCCGAGCCGGCGGCGCACCTCGGCGCCCCCGGAGTCCGGGTGGAAGGTCGTCTCGTCCACGCCCGGCGGCAGCTGGACCATCCGGGCCGCGGCCTGCGGCCCGACCGCGGCGGCGATCCGGGAGCGGGTGTACTCGCCCAGGTACGTCAGCACGTCGGTACCCGCGCCGATCCGCCGCAGCAGCTGCCGGGAGACCGGCAGCTGGGCCCAGGCGGCCTCGTGCCCGTGGGTCATGCCGAGCAGCCGGCCGGCCCCGGCCCGGCGCAGCGTGGGCGCCATCAGCCCGAGCGGGGCGGCGGCACCGAACCAGACCGAGTCGCACTTCTCCGCCCGCAGGATCTCGGCGGCCCGCCGGGTGACCCGCGGTGTGGGAACCATCACCTTCGTCCGGTCCCGGATCACCGGGAACGGCTGCTCCGCGTCGAAGCGGGCCACCTCGCTGCCGTCCCGCCAGGTAGAGGCGTAGACCACCACGCTGCCTGCGGGCTGACGGACGGCCATGTTGTGCACGAACGCCTGGATGCCGCCGGGGCGGGGCGGGAAGTCATTGGTGACGATCAAGGTTCTGTGCATCAGGCCAGGCTCGCTCGGTCGGGGGGTGCGCGGTGTACCGCTGGGTGATCCGTACGATAGGTCAACACCATGACCCGCCGGGAACGGAACCGCACACGGCAACCGTTTGACCCCCGGGTCAGTCCTAGTACCTAGGCCGTCGTCCAGGACGCGGCCCGGGCGTCCGTCGGTACGACGCCTCCGGTGGGGACGTCCGAGACGAACGAGGGAGCGCAGTGGAATTGGCCCCGGCCACCGAGCCCGGTTCTTCGCGCGGCCGCCTCGGCCGCCCGCTCGGGGCGCTCGCCGCGCTCGGTGCCACCTGGGTCGCCACCCGCGCCCTGCTGGTGCTGCTGGCGACGGGCGTGCTGAAGGCGCCCGGCGGCGACGTCACCGCGGACGTCTGGATGATCTACCACGCCTGGTACGGCGTGCTCCAGACCGGCACCTTCCCGTTCGACGACGTGACCTGGCAGTACCCGCCGGGCGCCGCCCTGGTGATCCTGCTGCCGGGCCTGCTGCCCTGGTCGTACCTGGTGTCGTTCTGGGTGATCTGCGGGATCGCCGACGCCGCCGCGGCCGCGCTGCTGGTGCGCACCGGCCTGCGCCGGGGCCGGGCACTGACCGGCGCCTGGATGTGGGTGGTGGGCGTCCCGCTGCTCGGCCCGATGATCTACAACCGCTTCGACGTCATCGTCACCGCGGTCGCCCTGGCCGGCCTGCTGGCGCTGATCCGCCGCCCGGCCGTGGGCGGACTGCTGCTGGGCCTGGGCGGCATCGTCAAGATCTGGCCGCTGCTCGGCCTGATCGGCACCCCCTCCGGCCGCCGCACCCGCCGCTCCTGGACGCTGGCGGGGGCCACCGCCGTCTCGATCGGCTTCCTGCTGACGGCCGGGATGAACGGCGCCTTCGAGTTCCTGGCGTTCCAGAAGGACCGCGGCATCGAGGTCGAGTCGCTCGGCGCGCTGCCCCTGCACTTCGCCCGGCTCGCCGGCGCCTGGGACGGCAAGGTCACCATGAACTACGGCTCCCCGGAGATGCTCGGGCCGTGGGTCAGCGTGATCAGCAAGGTGATGATGGCCGGCACCCTGCTGGGCTTCGCCTGGCTGCTGCTGTGGCGCTACACCTCCAAGCGCCGCAGCGCGGCCACCATGTACGACGCGGCGCTGTGCGCGCTGCTGATCTTCGTGGTGACCAGCCGGGTGATCAGCCCGCAGTACCTGGTCTGGCTGGTCGGCGTCGCGGCGGTCTGCCTGACCGTGCGCAACAGCAGCCAGCGGCCGGTGGCGCTGCTGATCCTGCTCGCCTGCCCGCTCACCCTGGTCGAGTTCCCGACCGTGTTCACCCAGGTCCTGGCCAGCGAGCCGGCGGCGGTCGCCGTACTGGCCGCGCGCAACCTGCTGCTGCTGGCCGCGGCCGTGCTCTCCTGCGTCAGGCTCTGGCGCTCCACCCGCGGCGAGGCGCCGCTGCCGCCCACCGTGGTGCTGGACCGCGAGCCCGCCGCGCTGCCGGCCGCCGGCTACCCGGTCCGCCCTGGCATCGCCTACGAGCAGGACCTGCTGGACGGCATCGACCACCCGGGCGCCCCGGCCCGGCAGCACCGCTGAGCCGGGCGCCGGTCAGCCCTTCAGCGCCGCCACCTGCTCCAGCCAGAGCCTGGTGAACTCCGCCAGCCCGACGCCCAGCTCGCGGCGCATCAGCCGGTCCGTCCGGCGCTCCCGGTCCTCGCCCTGCCCGTCGGCCGCGCCGACGGCCCGGTAGAAGGCGACGAGCCGCTGCGGCCCGTGGGTGCGGGCGATCAGCTCGCAGGCCAGCCAGGACTGCTCGTAGGCCTGGGCGATGCCGTCGGCCCCGGCGGCGAAGTCCCGGTCGGCGGGCAGCGCGGCGGGCTGCTTCCCGGCGGCGACGTCCCTGGCCAGCTCGGGGGCGATCTGCTGCGGGCCGCGGCCCGTGTCGCGGTAGGCCGTCCAGTCGGCGACGCCCTCGGAGAGCCACAGCGGGGTCCAGGCCCGGGTGTCGGCCCTGGTGGCGACGTGGGTGGCCTCGTGGGTGATCACCACCTGACGGCCGAAGTCGCTGAGCCGCCCGTACGCCTCCGGGTTGACCAGCACCCGGTCCGCCGGGGTGTGCCAGGGCGCGCCGGGGGCGGCCACGGTGACCGCCGCCATGCCCGTCCAGCCGTCCGGGTCGCCCTCCAGCAGCCGGGCGAACCGCTCCTCGGTGGCGGGCCGCTCCAGCAGCAGCCGCTGCGGCCAGGCGTCGCCCCAGACCTCGGTGACGGCGGGCACCGCCCGGTCCGCCACCGCGACCAGCTCGGCCGGGTCGGGGCCGTCGACCGGTCCGAGCACCAGGCAGTGCGCGCCCGGCGCCGACCGCAGCGGCCCGAAGTCCCAGGGCGCGGGCGGTCCGCCCGCGCCCTCCTCGCGCTCCACCCGCCAGCCGCCCCCGGCCGGGACCAGCTCGATCCGGCGCGGGTACACCACCGGGTACTCGTCGTACCCGGCGATCCGCACCGTCAGGTCGGCGGCCGCGGTCAGCCGTTCCGGCCCGCCGGAGGCGGCGAGCACCACGTTGCGGTACGCCGCCTCGGCCACCGGCAGCCCGGCCCACGGCGGTGCCGACCCGGCCCGCTCCGCCAGTGCGGCGGCCACCTCGCCGTGCCGGTCCGCCGAGCGCGCCGCGGGCGGCGCCGCCGGGGCGGCCGGGGGCAGCGACAGCTGGGCCAGCCCGCCGGCCGCGAGCAGTAGCGCGCCCCGCCGGGACAGCGCGCGGCGGGGGCGGGGTATCCCGGCGGGGTCTTCGGGGTCGGCGGAGCCGGGCGTCGGGGCGTTCAGAGCCGGACCACCCCGGAGACCGGCATGGCGGTGACGCTCTCGTAGCGGACCTTGGCGCCCGGGCGGGGGGCGTGCACGATCACGCCGCCGCCGGCGTACATGCCGACGTGGTGCATGTCCCGGTAGAAGATCACCAGGTCTCCCGGTCGCGCTTCGGACAGGCTGATCCGCTGCCCGGCGTACGCCTGGGCCTGCGAGGTGCGCGGCAGGGTCACTCCGGCCTGCCGCCAGCTGTAGTACATCAGACCCGAGCAGTCGAAGGCGTGCGGTCCGGTGGCCCCGTAGACGTACGGGGAGCCGATCATCCGCACCGCGGCGGCCAGCGCGGCCGCCCCGCGCTCGGAGGCGGGCGGGGCGGTGCCGAGGTCCAGCCGGTCGGTGCCCCGGGTGGCGCGCTGCTCGGCGTCCCGGGCGTCCTGGGCCGTCATCCGGGCCCGCTCGGCGGCACCCAGGCCGTTCAGCAGCTTCTGCGCCCCGGCGAGCCGCTGCTGGATCTGCTGCTTGGTGTCGGCGAGCGTGCGGCGGGTCTGGTCCAGCTCGGCGAGCTTGCCGGCCGCCTCGGTGCGGCGCTGGTCGAGCCGGCGCTGCCGGGTGACCAGCTCGTGCAGGGTCTCCTGCTGGCGCGCGGCGGCCTGGCCCAGGGTGCGGGCGCGGACCAGGTAGCCCTCCGGGTCGGACGAGAGGAACAGCTGGGCGGTCTGGGCCATCCCGCCGCCGCGGTACTCGGCCCCGGCCACCGTGGCCAGGTCGCCGCGCAGTTCGTTGAGCTGGTCCTGGGCAATGGCGATCTCGCCCTGGAGGATCGTGGTCTCGCCCTGGAGCCGCCGCTGGGCCTCCTGCGCCGCGTTCGCCTTCTCGGAGGCCTGCTCGGCCTCGTCGTACAGCTGCTCGACCTGTGTCCTGACGTCCTGACGATCGCCCGGGTCCGGGCTGTCCGGCGCGGCCTGGGCACGGCCTCCGGCGGCCACGCCCAGCGCGGTGGCGGCGGCCGCGGTCAGCACCAGCGCCCGGGTGAGCAGTTGGGAACGGCGGTGCACGGGCATGGCGGCAGCGGCTCCAATCCTGCGGCGCGGCCCCGCCGCCGCACCGGGACGGGCGGCCGTCGAGCGGGAGTCCGGTGGCAGACGTTAGCGAGTCCGGGCAAGCGAGTCCAAACCCTTCCCAACCCGAATATTCGACCCCTAATCGGACATCAGCTCGACCCGCCGGAAAAGCCGCAGGCCCGGCCTTCCCTGGGGAAGGCCGGGCCCGGAGGCGTCCGAGCGGGGATCAGACCCGCACGATGGAGGACAGCGGCATGTTGCCGACCGCCTCGTATCGCACCGACGCACCCGGCTTGGGAGCGTGCAGCACCTGGCCGTTGCCGGCGTAGATGCCGACGTGGTGGGCGTCGCTGTAGAAGATCAGCAGGTCGCCGGGCTGGGCCTGGGAGATGTCCGAGCCGATCCGGGTGCCGGCCCCGGCCTGCGCCTGCGAGGTGCGCGGCAGCGACACCCCGGCCTGGTTGAACGCCCAGACCATCAGGCCGGAGCAGTCGAAGGAGCCCGGGCCGGTGGCGCCCCAGACGTACGGGCTGCCGACCTTGGACGCGGCGTACGAGAGGGCGGCGGCACCGCGCGAGCTGCCCGCGGCCACCTTCACCGGAGCGGCGGTCGAGCCGGTCGCCAGGTTGCCGCGGCTGTTGTCGCGCGAGGCGCGGTCGGCCTGCTGCTGCTGCGCCTGGGCGGCGTCGGCCTTGGCCTTGGCGTCGGCCGCGGCCTTCTCCTCGGCCTGGCGCAGCGCCTGGCGGTCCTGCTCGGTCAGGGTGTTGAGCAGGTCCTGGGCCGCCTTCAGCTTGCCCTGGACCTCGTCCTTGGAGGCCTTCAGCTGCTGGGTGGTCGACTCCAGCTCGGCGAGCTTGCCCTGGGCCTCGTTGCGGTCCTGGTCGAGCTTGCGCTGCTGCTCCTGGAGCTCCTTCAGCTGACCCTTCTGGGTGCTGCCGGCCTGGTTCAGCGTGCCGGCCTGGCTGAGGAAGTTGTCCGGGCTGGAGGAGAACATCAGCTGGACGGTCGGGGATATGCCCCCGTTGCGGTACTGCTCGCCGGCGATCTCGGCGAGGCCGCCCTGGAGCTCGGTGACCTGGGCCTGCTGACGGGCCACCTGGTCCTGCAGGCCGGAGACCTGCTTCTCCAGTTCCTGCTGCTTGGCCTGGGCGGCGTTGTAGTTCTCGGTCGCGACCTCGGCCTGCTCGTTGAGCTGGTCGACCTGCCCCTTGACCTGCTCCTTGGTCGGCTGCGGGTCCGCGTGGGCACCCTGCGCGGAGAGGACGACGGCCGCCGCGGCGACACCCGTCAGGATCGAGACGCGGGCGCGACCGGCGGGCTTGGGACGACGATGGGACGCCACGAAGGCGGACTCCTTCTTCCTACGTCCGCCTACCGGGTGAGCTGACGGGTTCGGGCCGGAAGCATGCCCTACGACGCCTCACGGCCGTTCCACCGGCCGACCTGGCGCCGATTCACCCCGGAGGAACGTGGTTCCCCGGCTCCGCTCCGCAGCGCCCCGAACACCGGGCTCCCCTGTCGGGCAGTCGCTTCGACCTGCCCCGCTGCCTCGCGAACTCGGCGGTAACCACCGCCGCCACCCTGGCTGGGCGATCGACAGTGCGGTGGTTCGGAGCATGACCCTAGTAACTGAACCGTGATCGGTTCAAATCCTTGTCAGAAAAAAGACAGAAGATTACCCAAGTTCTTTTGTGAAAATGACCGATGGTGACCACTGGTACACACAAGGCTGATCGGTTCTCAGCATGTGGTCACAAAAGGGCGGGAAAGCCGAACGCCACCCCCACGGGGAGGGTGGCGCTTTTCACAGGCCCTCGAGGAGCCCCGCGGGCGTGTCGGGCCGTCAGACCCGGCGGATGGTGTTGATCGGCATCGCGTCGGCCTTCATCACCTTCACCACGTCACCGGTGTGCGGCGCGTGGACCACCATGCCGTTGCCGATGTACATCCCGACGTGGTGCATGTCGGAGCCGTAGATCACCAGGTCGCCGGGCTGGGCCTGGTCCAGCGAGGGCACCCGGGTGCCGTAGTGGCCCTGCTCCTGCGAGGTGCGCGGCAGCGAGACGCCCGCCTGCCCGTACGACCAGACCATCAGGCCCGAGCAGTCGAAGGTGGTCGAGCCGGTGGCGCCCCACACGTACGGCGAGCCCTGCTTGCTCATCGCCTTGGCCATCGCCACGGCCGCGTAGCCGCTGGCCGGCGGCAGGCTGCCGAGGTCGACCCGCTCGCTGCCGCGCGAGGCGCGGTCGTCCTGCGCCTGCTGGGCCTTCAGCGCGGCGCGGTCGGCGGCGCTGAGCGAGTTCAGCAGGTCCTGGGCGGCCTTCAGCTTGGTGTTGACGTCCGCCTTGGCCTGGTTGAGGTCCTTGGTGGTGGTGTCCAGCGAGGCGAGCACGGCGGCCGCCTCGGCCTTCTCCTGGTCCAGCCGGCGCTGCTGCTCCAGCAGCCCCTTGAGCGCCTCGGCCTGGCTGGTGCTCGCCTGCTGGACTGTCGAGGCCTTCTCCAGGTAACCGGACGGGTCGGAGGAGAGCATCAGCTGGACGGACGGGTCGATGCCGCCGGAGCGGTACTGATCCCCCGCCACCTCGGCCAGGCCGCCCTGGAGCTGGGTCATCTGCTCCTGGCTGCGGGCCACCTGGTCCTGCAGCTGGTCGGCCTGCTTGCGCAGCTGGTCGGCCCGCTCCTTGGCGCCGTTGTACTTCTCCGCCGCCTGCTCCTGCTCCTCCTGGAGCTGGTCGATCTGCGCCTTGACGTCCGCCTTGTTCGGCTGCGGCGCAGCGTGCGCGGCCACCTGGGCGGAGAGGGCGACCGCGGTCGCAGCGGCAGCGGTGAGCACGGAGATCCGCGCGCGGCTCGGCTGCTTGGGACGGCGGTGGGAGGCCAAGGGACCGGCTCCTTCTTCCAGCGGACTCACCTGATGGGATGAGATTCCCGAAAATAGGTTTGACGCCAGACCCTAGTGAAGATCTATCCGTTTTGCCACTCCCCCGATGGCATGAACTCGGCCACCCCACACTGACTCCACAGCCCCCTCACAAGGCCCCGGAACCGCCCCTGACCAGGAATCACACGGAATCGGCCGACGTCAGGGCCGGGCCAGCCGGTTCAACAGCAGCACCGACGCCACGGGGCGCGCGCCCGCCTTCCGCACGCCCTCCGCGACCTCCCGGTCGGTGGACACCACCACCACCGGACGACCCTGCGGCTCGGCCCGCACCAGACGGCGGATCAGCTCGTCGGCCGTTTCCCCGGTCCGGCTGAACCGCACCCGGACCCCGCGCGGTGGCGCCATGATCACCGGGACGTCCAGGTCCTGCCCGTCGAACACGCAGGTGACCTCCGCCTGGGTGCGCTGGGCCAGCATCGCCAGCCCGCCCAGCAGCCGGATCCGCTGCTGCTCCAGCGGCAGTGCCGGATAGCCGGTCTTGGTCACGTTGTAGCCGTCCACCACCAGGTGCACCTGGGGGATCGCCAGCAGCTGGTCCAGCAGCGCCGGATCGTCCTCGGCCAGCCCGCGCCGGGCCACGTCGTGCGGCGAGGCCGCCCCCGGCACCACCGCCTCCACCAGGTCCGCCGGGCGGATCTGGGAGACCGGCAGCGCCAGCTCCCGCTGCAGACCCTGGGCCGACTGCAGCACGGTGTCCAGCAGCAGCCGCAGCCGCATGTCCTCGACGCTGCGCCCCTCACGGGCCGACCGACGGCCCTGCTCGGCCGCGGTCTCCAGTTCGGAGAGCCGGTGCCGGAGCCTGCGCGCCTCGGTCTCGGCAGCGCCGCGCTCGGCCGCGGCCTGCGCCTTCAGGGCCTCCAGCTCACCGCTCACCCGGCGGGTCTCGGCCTGCGCCCGGCGGGTGTCGCTCTCCAGCGACCGCACCTTCTTGCGCAGCGACTCGGCCTCCTTGCGGACACCGTCGGACTCGGCCCGCTGCCGGTCCAGGTCCGCCCGGGCGGCGGCCCGCACCTCGGCCAGCTCGGCCTGCAGCTTCTCCACCAGCCGGGCCGCCTCCGCGGCCGCGTCCTCGGCACCGGCCCGCTCGGCCTCCTCGCCGGCCTCGGCCACCAGCCGGCTCCAGCCCGCCGAACGCACCAGGTAGGCGGCGGCCGCGACGTCCATCGGATCGGCGGCGCTCGGGACGGTGCCGCACTCCAGCGCCCTCACCAGGTCCGGCTGCCCGAGGCGCAGCCGCTCGGCTATCCGCACCCGGAAGGCCGGCTCCGCCTCCAGCGCCGCCGCCAGCGCCGTGGCCGCGTACTTGGCCCGCCGCACCGGGGTGAACTTGACGTACTGGCGCAGGCTCTGCGGGAGCTCGGCCGGCGGCAGCCCGCCGAGCGCGTCCGAGGCCAGCCCGACCACGCGCCGGCGCACCCCCTCGGGCAGCGGCCGGTCGAGCTTCTCGGCCACGCGCTCCGCGGGCTCGGAGGAGTCGTCCGCCGTCCCGGCCGCCTCGGCCTGGGCCTCGGCCGCAGCGGGCTGAAGCCCCTGGGCTTCGCCGGGCTCCTTCGCTGCGTCCACCACGTCCTCGGCTCCGATCCTGGTCCAGCGGGGTCGGCCGCGGCCGCCCCTGTCGTCACGCTCCGTGCGTCTTGTTCTGTATTGTCCCGTGCGGCGCGGGCGGGTGCTCCGCGCACCCGCCCGCCGCGGCGGCGGGGATCAGCCCTGCTCGGCGGGGGCCTGCTCCCCCTCGGCACCGGGGCGGGCCACCAGCTCGACCTGGTCCACCGCGTTGCACCAGCGGCAGCGCACCGACTCGATCGTCTCGCTGAGCACCTCGGTCTCCTCGACCTTGGACTCGCCGGCCAGGTCGAAGTGCAGGAACTCGGTCACCCGCGCGGTGCGGGTCACGTCAAAGCGGGTGAGGTTGCCGCACAGGGTGCAGCGCCAGCGCGTCTCGGCGGTCAGGGCGGGGACGGTCATCGGGGGTCCTCTCGGGTGGTCCCTGGGTGGGCTAGGCGCTCCCCCCGGAGCCCCGGCATCGGCGGCGGGAGGCGGGAATGCCCGCCCCAAGCCTATTGCCTGGGGCAACCACCGCGGCCACCGGTCGCCTGAACTCCCCGGCTAGTCCACCTGCCGTAAACCACCGTGTCACCTGCGGCGCCCGGAGGGATGCTTGGCCGCATGGCGCTCGCGGTCCCCGACCACACCGCCGCCCGGGGCGGCCGCCCGGCGGTGCCCGTCCCGGTGGTCAGCTACGCCCTGATCGCCCTCAACACCCTGGTCTTCCTGCTCGGCCCCGCCGCCGGGCTCAACCCGCTGTACGGCACCGGCCAGGCCCGGGTCTGCTCGGAGCAGCGGTACGAGCAGCGCTGGGGCGCCGTCCCGGCCGAGGTGCTGGCCGGACGGCCGCTGACCGCCGAGCAACTGGCCGAGGCCCCCGACCCGGCCCCCGGCTGCCCGGCCGCCCCGACCCCGGGCAAGCACCCGGCCCTGTCCGTCCTCACCGGGCTGTTCCTGCACGCCGGCTGGCTGCACCTGCTGGGGAACCTGCTCTTCCTCCAGGTCTTCGGCCCCACCGTGGAACGGCGGCTCGGCCGGGCCAGGTACGTCCTCTTCTACCTGGCCGCCGGCAGCCTGACCACGTACGGCTTCGCGCTCGCCGAGGCGCACTCGCCGAACTCCACCCGGGTGCTCATCGGGGCCTCCGGGGCGATCTCGGCCGTCCTCGGTGCCTACCTACGCCTCCATCCCCGGGCCCGGGTGACGGCCCTCGTCCCGCTGCTCCTCTTCCTGCCGCTGCGCTTCCCCGCCTGGCTGGTGCTCGGCCTCTGGTTCGCCCTGCAATGGTGGTCGGTGCACTCGGCCGGCCCCGGGGTGGCCTACCTGGTCCACGTGATCGGCTTCTCGGCCGGGTTCCTCTACGCCTGCACCGCGGTCCGCCACCCCCCGAGACGACCGGGCCGACGCCCGATACGCTGGCGGCACCCCACAAAGGAGCCCGAACTGTGATCACCGCCATCGTCCTGATCAAGACCAGTGTCGACCGCATCCCGGAGATCGCCGAGTCCATCGCCGCCATCGAGGGCGTCAGCGAGGTCTACTCGGTGACCGGCGGCTACAACCTGGTGGCGATGGTGCGGGTGCGCCGGCACGACGACCTGGCCGAGGTCATCCCGGGCCGCCTCAACAAGGTCCCGGGCGTGGCCCACACCGAGACCCAGATCGCCTTCCGCACCTACTCCCAGCACGACCTGGAGGCCGCCTTCGCCCTCGGCCTGGACGAGTAGCGGTCAGCCCTCGCGCCGAGAGTCGGCGACACAACGCCCGCCCTCGTTGCGGTAGTTCCACGCCGCACCGTCCGTGACCAGCTCCCGGACGGCGGTCAGGAAGCGGTCGACGTGCTCGTCCGGCGTCCCGGCGCCGAAGCTCACCCGGATCGCGTTCAGGCTGCGCTCGCCCGGCAGCGAGGGCTCGGGCGCCCCGCACTCGGACGGCGCGACGTCCTCGTCCCCGAGCAGCGTGCGCACCAGCGGGTGGGCGCAGAACAGGCCGTCGCGCACCCCGATGCCGTACTCGGCGGACAGCGCGGCCGAGAAGTGCGAGCTGTTCCAGCCCCGGACGACGAAGGACAGCACGCCCACCCGGGCGGAGTCGGCCCCGAACAGGTTCAGCACCTTGACCTGCGGGATCTCGGCCAGCCCGGCCGTCAGCCGGGCGACCAGCTGCCGCTCGCGGGCCTCCAGCGCGTCGAAGCCCGCCTCGGTCAGCGCCCGGCAGGCCGAGGCGATCGCGTAGGCGCCGATGACGTTCGGCGAGCCGGCCTCGTGCCGGGCCGGGCCGGTGTGCCACTGCACGGCCACCGAGCCGTCGGCCTCCCGGGCCACCGTCCGGGTCGCCCCGCCGCCGGCCAGGTACGGCTCGGCCTCGTCCAGCCAGTCCGCCCGGCCGGCCAGCACCCCGGCGCCGAACGGCGCGTAGATCTTGTGGCCGGAGAAGGCGATCCAGTCGACGTCCAGTTCGCGCACCGAGACCCGGTGGTGCGGCGCCAGCTGGGCGGCGTCCAGCACCACCCGGGCGCCGTGCCGGTGCGCGGTCCCGGTCAGCTCGGCGACCGGCCACAGCTCGCCGGTCACGTTGGAGGCGCCGGTGACGCAGAGCAGCTTGGGGCCCTCGGGTGCCTCGGCGAGCGCGGCGTCCAGCGCGGCCACCGCCTCGGCCCGCGAGCGCGGCGCCCGCAGGTAGGTGACGTCCAGTCCGGCGTGCGCCCAGGGCAGCAGCGAGGCGTGGTGCTCGGTCTCGAAGGCGAACACCCGGGTGCCGGCCGGAACGGCGGCGGCCAGCAGGTTGAGCGAGTCGGTGGTGGCCCGGGTGAAGACCACCTGGTCGCCCTCGCGCAGGTCGAGGAACTCGCCGACGGTGCGGCGGCTCTGCTCGAACAGGTCGGTGGACAGCTGGGAGAGGTACCCGGCCCCGCGGTGGACGCTGCCGTAGTACGGCGCGTAGGCGGCGACGTCGTCCCACACCCGCTGGAGCGCCGGCGAGCTGGCCGCGTAGTCGAGTGCCGCGTAGCCGACCTTCTCACCACTGGCGAGCGGGACCTGGACGTCGGTGCCGAGGACGGCGAGCGGGGCGCAGATTTCGGTGGCGACGGGGGACATGGGGATGCACTCCTTCAAGGGGTAAGGGACCCCGGGAGTGTCATTCGTCCGGCGTCCGCGCTTGTCGCACGGACGGCTTGCCGTGACGACCCGGTCCTCACCCAGGGCACCCCGCCACGGACGGAGGGTTGCCGGACAGCAAGCTGGGGCTTCGCGCTGTCACTCATGACCTGGCGAAGACTCTAGGCCGCGCCCATCGGGCGGTCAAACGGGCGTCCGGCATCCGGACAGCGCGAGGGGCCCGCGGGAGGAGTTCCCGCGGGCCCCGTCAACTGCCGTGTCAGATCCGGCTGGTGGCCTCCGACCAACGCCGCAGCAGGTCTTGGGCCGCGCCGGAGTCGATCGCCCTGGCGGCCCGCTCCATGCCGGCCGCCAGCTGCTCGGCGAGCGGTGCGTCGCGCAGGTCGAGCGCGACCAGCGCCGCCGCCGTGTTCAGCAGGACGGCGTCCCGGACCGGCCCGTGCTCCCCTGCCAGCAGCCGCCGCGCGACCTCCGCGTTGTACGAGGCGTCCGCCCCGCGCAGCGCCTCGATGCCGACCAGCTCGATGCCGACGTCCCGCGGGTCGAAGGCGGTCCGGGTGACCACCCCTTCGCGCACCAGCCAGACCTGCGAGGTGGTGGTGATGGTCAGCTCGTCCAGTCCGTCGTCGCCGCGGAAGACCAGCGCCGTCGCACCCCGCTCGGCCAGCACCCCGGCGATCAGTCCGGCCAGCCGGGTGTCGAAGCAGCCGATGGCGTGCGCGGTGACCTTGGCCGGATTGGTCAGCGGGCCGAGGATGTTGAAGGAGGTCGGCACCCCGAGGTCGCGCCGCGCGGTGGCGGCGTGCCGCATCGAGGGGTGGAACTTCGCCGCGAAGCAGAAGGTGAGCCCGACCTCCTCGGCCACCTCGGCGACCCGCCGGGCGGAGAGGTCCAGCGCCACCCCGAGCTTCTCCAGCACGTCCGAGGAGCCGCTGCTCGAGGAGGCCGACCGGTTGCCGTGCTTGACCACCTTGGCGCCGGCGGCCGCCGCGACGATCGCGGACATGGTGGAGATGTTGACGGTCTTCGCCCGGTCGCCGCCGGTGCCGACGATGTCCACCGCCGGGCCGGGGATGTCCAGCGGCTCCGCGTGCGCGTACATCGCGTCGACCAGGCCGCCGATCTCCTCGACCGACTCGCCCTTGGCCCGCAGCGCGATCATGAACCCGGCCACCTGTACGGGGGACGCCTCGCCGCTCATGATCCGGTCCATCGCCCACGCGGTGGACGAGCGGTCGAGGTCCTCCCCCCGCAACAGCGCCGCCAGGAGGTCCGGCCAGGTGCGGACCACCTGCGCGGGGTCGCTACCGCCGTTCGCAGGGTTCACGTTCACCATGGCTGACTCCAGCTGTTGTCGGTTCCCCACTACGGGGGGACGTCCGTACGGATGGAGCCAGCCTATCGAGCGAAGCCTCCGCTTCTACCCCTGTCCTTTCCAGTTGCCGGGCCGCCTTCAGCGGACTGCCGGAGTCCGCTTCGCCAGTCGCGCCCGCAGCAGGGTGGCCGCCGCCTCGGCCAGCGCCACCGGCTCCACCGGGTGGGAGATGGCCGCGTCGGCCCGGCTCCAGGCGGCGAGCCAGGAGTCCTGCGGCCGGCCGATCAGCACCAGCACCGGCGGGCAGCCGTAGATCTCGTCCTTGAGCTGGCGCGCGAGGCCCAGCCCCCCGGCCGGAACGGCCTCACCGTCCAGCACGCAGAGGTCCACTCCCCCCTTCTCCAGTGCCTTGAGCACCGCGGGGGTGGTCGCGCACTCCAGGTAGGTCAGTTCCGGAAGGTCCTCGGCGGGCCGGCGGCCGAGCGCCGTCAGCACCTGCTCGCGGGTGTTGCGGTCGTCGCTGTAGACGAGGACGGTGAGCATCTCATCGGTCGTGTACGCCATGGGCCCTGCTCCCTCAAGTGTGATCCGGACCACGTTCGCCTGATCCGGATGCTACTCCCGATCACCCCCGCCGAGTCCTCCTCGTGCAGCTTCCCGGCCAACCGGGCCGCACCCCGGCTCACCCACCCGGAGGACGGCCCGTCACCCGATCCCGTCCGGTCCACCCGTACGGCCGACCCCGGGTCCCGTCCCCTACCTCCCGCGGCTGCTCCAGCCGTGCAACGACGCACCGGGCAACGGGGTCGCGGGCCCCTCCGAGGAACCATCAGAAAAGGGACACGCCGCTGCTCAGCCCCCATCCGGACCCCGCGCCGCCCCCCAAGCGGGCATACCGCACGCACCGGACACTCCGAGGGACACCCCCCGACGTGAAGACGGAATAAGGGACCGACATAATGTCCGTCGTGGCGACAGCAACAGCAGTAGAAACCGGGCACGCGCACGGATCGGTCAACCGGCCGAACATGGTCAGCGTCGGAACGATCGTCTGGCTCAGTTCCGAGTTGATGTTCTTCGCGGCCCTCTTCGCGATGTACTTCACGCTCCGCTCCGTCAAGGGGCCGGAGTTCTGGACCGAGAAGGCCCACGCCCTCAACGTGCCCTTCTCGTCGGTCAACACCACGATCCTGGTGCTCTCCTCGCTCACCTGCCAGCTCGGCGTGTTCGCCGCCGAGCGGGGTGACGTGAAGAAGCTCCGGGCGTGGTTCATCCTCACGTTCGCCATGGGCGCGGTCTTCATCGGCGGCCAGGTCTTCGAGTACACCGAGCTGGTCAAGAAGGACGGCCTCTCGCTGTCCTCCGACCCGTACGGCACGGTGTTCTACCTGACCACCGGCTTCCACGGGCTGCACGTGACGGGTGGTCTGATCGCCTTCCTGCTGGTCCTGGGACGGACGTACGCAGCCAAGCGCTTCACGCACGAGCAGGCCACCGCCGCGATCGTCGTGTCGTACTACTGGCACTTCGTCGACGTCGTGTGGATCGGCCTGTTCGCGACCATCTACCTGATCAAGTAACCAGCTGATCAGGTCGCTGGCCACCGGCTGCGGCCCCCGCCCTCACCGGCGACGGGCCGCTTCTGCCGGTGCCGACGCTCCCACCGACCGACCGCGCGCGCAGCCCTAGACAGGCAGCCTCGTGCCGGCCAGACCGGCCGCCGGGTGCACCCACCAGTCGACCAGATCCTGACACCGGGGTTATTCCGTGAAAAAGCTCTCCGCACGACGGCGCCACCCATTGGCGGCGCTGGTCGTCCTACTTCTCGCCCTGGCGGCAACCGGGGGGCTGTACGCCGCGTTCGCGCCCGCCGACAAGGCGCAGGCCGACGTCGCCGCGCAGTCGCTCGCGATCGATGAGGGCAAGAAGCTCTTCGCCGTGGGCTGCTCCTCCTGCCACGGCCTGAACGGCCAGGGCAGCAGTGACGGTCCGAGCCTGGTCGGCGTCGGCTCCGCCGCCGTCGACTTCCAGGTCGGCACCGGCCGCATGCCCGCCCAGCAGCCCGGCGCGCAGGTCCCGCGCAAGAAGAACATCTACACGCAGGCCGAGATCGACCAGCTCGCCGCCTACGTCGCCTCCCTCGGTCCCGGCCCGGTGACCCCGACGGAGGAGCAGTTCACCTCGACCAACCCCGAGGACATCTCCAAGGGTGGCGAGCTGTTCCGCACCAACTGCGCCCAGTGCCACAACTTCGCCGGCCAGGGTGGTGCCCTGACCAAGGGCAAGTACGCCCCGTCGCTGGAGGGCGTGGACGCCAAGCACATCTACGAGGCCATGCAGACCGGCCCGCAGAACATGCCGTCGTTCCCGGACACCACCATGCCCGAGGAGCAGAAGAAGCAGATCGTGGCCTTCGTCCGCCACACCACCAACGATGAGCCCAACCCCGGCGGTCTCACCCTGGGCAGCCTCGGTCCGGTGACCGAGGGCCTGTTCGGCTGGATCTTCGGCCTCGGCACGCTCATCGCGGTCGCGATCTGGGTCGCCGCCCACACCACCAAGGCCAAGAAGTCATGAGCCACGACATGTCAGAAGAGAAGCTCCCGGAGCCGCACGGCTCCGCCGGCGAGGTGGCCGACCACGGCAGCCCGTTCGCCGACCCGGGCCTGCCGGCCCACGAGCCCCGTCGCACCGACATCGACGAGCGGGCCGCCAAGCGCGCCGAGCGCCAGGTCTCGCTGATGTTCGTGATCTCGATGCTCGCCACCGTCGGCTTCATCGCCTCGTACGTGGCCATCGACCCGGACAAGATCGTCTACATCTTCCCGCTCGGTCACGTCAGCGCGCTGAACTTCGCGCTCGGCCTGACCCTGGGCGTGGCGCTGTTCATGATCGGCGCGGGCGCGGTCCACTGGGCCCGCACCCTGATGTCGGACGTCGAGATGCCGTCCGAGCGTCACCCGATCGAGGCCTCCGACGAGGTCCGCGCGGACGTCATCGAGCAGTTCAAGACCGGTGCCGCCGAGTCCGGCTTCGGCCGCCGCAAGATGATCCGCAACACCCTGATCGGCTCCATGGCGCTGGTCCCGCTCTCCGGCGTGGTCCTGCTCCGTGACCTGGGCCCGCTTCCCGAGAAGAAGCTCAAGGAGACCGGTTGGAAGGAGGCGACCGAGACCAAGCCGCTGGCGCTCATCAACATGAACACCATGCAGCCGATGAAGCCCGAGGACATCGTCGTCGGCTCGCTCACCTTCGCCATGCCCGAGGGCCTGTCCACGCACGACGAGGACTTCCAGCAGCGGATCGCCAAGGACGCCCTGATGCTGGTCCGGATCGCGCCCGAGGACATCAAGGACGAGAAGTCCAAGGACCTCGGCTTCGAGGGCATCCTGGCCTACTCCAAGATCTGCACCCACGTCGGCTGCCCGATCAGCCTGTACGAGCAGCAGACCCACCACGCGCTCTGCCCCTGCCACCAGTCGACCTTCGACCTGGCGGACGGCGCCCGCGTCATCTTCGGCCCGGCCGGCCACCCGCTGCCGCAGCTGAAGATCATCACTGACGAGAAGGGCAACCTGGTCGCCACCGGCGACTTCGATGAGCCCGTCGGCCCGAGCTACTGGGAGCGTGCTCGATGAGTAGCGCGAGCAGCACCACGACCGGTGCCGCCAAGCCCTCCAGCACGCGTGAGAAGCCCGCCAACAAGTGGGAAGCCGCGGCTGACTGGACTGACGGCCGGCTGGGGATCTACTCCCTCGCCAAGGCCAACCTGCGGAAGATCTTCCCGGACCACTGGTCCTTCATGCTGGGCGAGATCTGCCTCTACACGTTCGTCATCATCATCCTGACCGGTGTCTACCTGACGCTGTTCTTCAAGCCCTCGATGGCCGAGGTCGTCTACGAGGGCTCGTACGTGCCCCTCAAGGGCATCCCGATGTCGGAGGCCTACGCCTCCACGGTGGACATCAGCTTCGAGGTCCGCGGCGGTCTGCTGATCCGTCAGATCCACCACTGGGCCGCCCTGGTCTTCGTGGCCGCGATGCTCGTCCACATGATGCGCGTGTTCTTCACCGGCGCGTTCCGCAAGCCGCGTGAGATCAACTGGGTCTTCGGCTTCCTGCTGCTGGTCCTGGGCATGTTCGACGGCTTCTTCGGCTACTCCCTGCCGGACGACCTGCTGTCGGGCACCGGTATCCGCTTCATGGAAGGCGCGATCCTCGCCGTCCCGCTGATCGGCACCTACGTCCAGATGTTCCTGTTCGGGGGCGAGTTCCCCGGCCACGACATCGTGCCGCGGTTCTTCACCATCCACGTGCTGCTGATCCCGGGCATCATGCTCGGCCTGCTGGTGGCGCACCTGATCCTGGTCTTCTACCACAAGCACACCCAGTGGGCGGGCCCGGGCAAGACCGAGAAGAACGTCGTCGGCATGCCGCTGATGCCGGTCTACATGGCCAAGGCCGGTGGCTTCTTCTTCCTGGTGTTCGGCCTCATCGCCGTCGTCTCGGCGATCGCCACGATCAACCCGATCTGGGCGTACGGCCCGTACCGTCCGGACCAGGTCTCCACGGACGCCCAGCCCGACTGGTACATGGGCTTCTCCGAGGGTCTGATCCGTGTCATGCCGGGCTGGGAGATCAGCGTCTGGGGCGGCCACACCCTCAACCTGGGTGTCATGGTCCCGCTGGCGATCTTCCCGCTGGTCCTGGTCTCGATCGCGGCCTACCCGTTCATCGAGGGCTGGATCACCGGTGACAAGCGCGAGCACCACATTCTGGACCGCCCGCGCAACGCCCCGGTCCGCACCGCCCTGGGCGCCGCCTGGATCAGCCTCTACCTGATCCTGCTGATGGCCGGTGGCAACGACCTGTTCGCCACCCACCTGCACCTGTCGATCAACTCGGTGACCTACTTCGTCCGCGTCGGCTTCTTCGTCGTCCCGGTCGTGGTCTTCATCGTGACCAAGCGCTGGTGCCTCGGCCTCCAGCGCCGCGACAAGGAGAAGGTGCTGCACGGCCGCGAGACCGGCGTCATCAAGCGCCTGCCGCACGGCGAGTTCATCGAGGTGCACGCCCAGCTGCCGCAGCAGGACCTGTACAAGCTCACCGCGCACGACCAGAACCAGCCGGTCGAGCTGCCGGCCCAGACGGACGAGAACGGCGTGGCCCGCAAGGCCGGCGTCCTCACCCGCACCCGGGCCAAGCTCTCCCGCGGCTTCTACGGCGAGGGCAGCCAGATCCCCAAGCCGACCGCCGAGGAGCACCACGAGATCACCAGCGGCCACGGCCACCACTGATCCCGTAGGCACCACCGAGTCACCCCGAGGGCCGCTGACCAGAGTTCTTCTGGTCGGCGGCCCTCGGGCTTTCCCGTACCCGCCCGCGTCACCAGGAGCCCCCGTGCAGCTCTCCGTCGACCCCGCCTCGGCCACTCCCCCGTACGAGCAGATCCGCGCCCAGATCGCCGAGCGGGCCCGCTCCGGCGAACTGCCGACCGGGCTGCGGCTGCCCACCGTCCGGGCCCTGGCCGAGGAGCTGGGGCTGGCCGCCGGGACGGTCGCCCGGGCCTACCGCGAGCTGGAGGCGGACGGCGTCGTGGAGACCCACGGCCGGCGCGGCACGCTGATCGCCGCCACCGGGGACACCGCCCACCGACTGGCCGCCGAGGCCGCCGCCGAGTACGCCGCCCGCGCGCACCGCCTGGGCATCTCCCACGCCGACGCCCTGGCCGCCGTGGACACCGCGCTGCGGCTGGCCTACCCGGAGCTCTGACGGGCCCGTCAGAGCTCCGGACGGATCATCCCCGCGGCGGGGGCCTGGGAGACCGGTGAGGTGGTGCTGACGGGCTGTCCGGAGGCGCTGTGCTTGACCCACTCCGTCCAGGCCACGTTCCAGTCCCCGAAGCCGTTGCCGAAGGGCTCCATCGGGCCGCCGAGGCTGTTCACCACCGTCACCAGGTCCCCCACCCTGGTGTGCTGGTAGAACCACTCGGCGTTGTCGGTGCTCATGCCGGTACAGCCGTGGCTGACGTTCTCGACGCCCTGCGAGCCGACCGACCAGGGCGCGGCGTGGACGTACTCGCCGCTCCAGGTCACCCGGGTGGCCCACTTCACGTCGAGGTCGTACGACTCCGCGCTGCCCGCCGCTATGCCGATGGTCTCGCCGTTCATCCGGACCGAGCGCTCCTGGCCGAGCACCACCTTGATGCCGTTGCGGGTGTCGAAGCCGGGCTTGCCGGTGGTGACCGGGATGGTCCGCAGCACCTCGCCGTCACGCTTCAGGGTGAGCTCGTGGGTCCCCGCGTCGATCACCGACTCCACCCGCTCGCCGATCCGCAGCTTCAGCGAGCTGCGGTCACCGCCGTAGAGGCCGTCGGCGATCCGGCTGCCGGTGCCGTCGAAGGCCAGCGAGACGGTCGTCCCGGCCGGCCAGTAGGCCTCCGGGCGGAAGTGCAGGTTCTTGTCGTCCACCCAGTACCAGGCGCCGGTGACGGCGGGCTGGGAGCCGACGGTCAGCACGTGCTCGACCTCCAGGCGGGCCTGCGGGTCCTTCACGGCCTCGGAGAGCTGCACGGTGAGCGGCTGGCCCACCCCGTAGACGCCGCTGCCGGAGGAGTCCGGGCCGAGCTTGGCGGTGAGCAGGCGCTGGCCGGGGAGGGTCCTGAAGTTCGCCGTGGTGTCGCCGCGGCCGCCCTTGCCGTCGTCGGCGGAGATCCGCACGGCGTACGCGGTGGCGGCCTTCAGCCGGCCGGTGGTCTGCCAGCTGCGCTGGTCCTCGGCGAGCTTTCCGGCGACCACCCGGCCGTCCGGGCCGACCACGGTGACGTCGGTGAGCCGGCTGTCCTTGACGGCGGTCACGGTGACCGGCTGGGACGGGTCGACCTTGTCCTTCGCGGAGAGGTGGACCAGTGGGGCCGCGTCGATCCGGTGCGGTCCGACGGGCTCCTCCTCCCCGGCCGTGCAGGCGGCCAGGGGGGCCAGCACCGCGAGGGCCAGCGAGATGCCGCCGAGAGTTGCGATTCCCCGCCTGTCGGCCATGACCGCCTCCGAAGGTTCGCACGATTGATCAGATCGTAGGAACGCCATCTGGTGGAGCGACATCCGGGGGACTTCCGATTCACCCACCGGAGTGAGTCCGTCACCCTGGAGGATGCAGCAGGGCCGGTCCTCCCGTGCGGGAGGACCGGCCCTGGTGCCGGAAAGCGGGAACCCTACTGGTTCTGGTTCTCGCCCCGGTAGAACTCGAAGACCCATCCGAAGATGCCGATCATGATGATCGGGGCGGCCCAGAACATCAGCCACCAGCCGAAGATCACGCCCAGGAAGGCGAGCGCGCCACCGAGCGCCAGCGAGAGCGGCTGCCAGCTGTGCGGGGCGAAGAAGCCCAGCTCGCCGGAGTCGTCCGCGACCTCGGCCTCGGGGTTGTCACCCGCGCCGCTGTCCACCCGGCGGGCGGTGAAGGCGAGGTAGTACCCGATGAACGCGCAGAGGCCGAAGGCCAGGAACAGCGCGGTGGTACCGGCGGCCTCGATGCCGAGGTCCGAGTGGTTGGTCCACAGACCGTAGGTCAGGGCCATCGCCAGCACGAAGACCGACAGGCCCAGGAAGATCTTTCCCTGTTCCTTCATCAGGCGTCGCCCTCCTTGTTGCCCTTGTCCAGCTTCGGGGCGTCGTACTTCGCCGGGGTCACGCCGGCGAGGTGCTTGGCCGGCTCACCGTGGTTCTCCAGGTAGTCCAGCGCGGCGATCTCCGGGTGGTGGAGGTCGAAGGCCGGGGATTCGGAGCGGATCCGCGGGAGCGTGAGGAAGTTGTGCCGCGGCGGCGGGCAGGAGGTCGCCCACTCCAGCGAGCGGCCGAAGCCCCACGGGTCGTCCACGGCGACCTTCTCGCCGTACTTGGCGGTCTTCCAGACGTTGTAGAGGAACGGCAGGATCGACAGGCCGAGCACGAAGGAGCCGATGGTCGAGACGGTGTTCAGGGTGGTGAAGCCGTCCGCGGCCAGGTAGTCGGCGTAGCGGCGGGGCATGCCCTCCGCGCCGAGCCAGTGCTGCACCAGGAAGGTGGTGTGGAAGCCGACGAACAGCGTCCAGAAGGTGATCTTGCCGAGGCGCTCGTCCAGCATCTTGCCGGTCATCTTCGGCCACCAGAAGTGGAAGCCGGCGAACATCGCGAAGACGACGGTGCCGAAGACCACGTAGTGGAAGTGGGCGACGACGAAGTACGAGTCCGAGACGTGGAAGTCGATCGGCGGGGAGGCCAGCAGAACACCCGTCAGACCACCGAAGAGGAAGGTGACCAGGAAGCCGACCGTCCAGAGCATCGGGGTCTCGAAGCTCAGCGAGCCCTTCCACATGGTGCCGACCCAGTTGAAGAACTTCACACCGGTCGGGACCGCGATCAGGAAGGTCATGAACGAGAAGAACGGCAGCAGTACCTGCCCGGTGACGTACATGTGGTGCGCCCACACCGTCACGGACAGACCGGCGATCGCGATGGTGGCCGCGATCAGGCCGGAGTAGCCGAACATCGGCTTGCGGCTGAAGACCGGGATGATCTCGGACACGATGCCGAAGAACGGCAGCGCGATGATGTACACCTCGGGGTGGCCGAAGAACCAGAACAGGTGCTGCCAGAGCATCGCCCCGCCGTTGGCCGGGTCGAAGACGTGGGCACCGAACTTGCGGTCCGCCTCCAGGGCGAACAGCGCGGCGGCCAGCACCGGGAAGGCCAGCAGGACCAGCACCGAGGTCAGCAGGACGTTCCAGACGAAGATCGACATCCGGAACATCGTCATGCCGGGAGCGCGCATGCAGATGATCGTGGTGATGAAGTTGACCGCACCGAGGATCGTGCCGAAGCCGGAGAAGGCCAGACCCATGATCCACATGTCGCCGCCGATGCCGGGCGAGTGCACGGCGTCGGACAGCGGGGAGTAGGCGAACCAACCGAAGTCGGCGGCGCCGTTCGGGGTGACGAAGCCCGCCACCGCGATGGTCGAACCGAAGAGGTACAGCCAGTACGCGAACATGTTCAGACGCGGGAACGCCACGTCCGGGGCGCCGATCTGGAGCGGCATGATCCAGTTCGCGAAGCCGGCGAAGAGCGGCGTCGCGAACATCAGCAGCATGATCGTGCCGTGCATCGTGAACGCCTGGTTGAACTGCTCGTTCGACAGGATCTGGGTCCCGGGACGAGCCAGCTCGGCGCGCATGACCAGGGCGAGGATGCCACCGATCAGGAAGAAGGCGAACGACGTGGCCAGGTACAGCGTGCCGATCGTCTTGTGGTCAGTGGTGGTCATCCACTTGATGATGGTCGAACCCGGCTTCCGGGTCCGCTGCGCCCCGACCGTGACGGCCTCGGCGCCCCCGCCGGCCGCGGCGGGCTCGTTGAGGATTGTCACTTCTCTTCACTTCCCATGGTGATCAGGCCGGAGGGCACCGCACCGTTCTGGCCCTTGGCGCGAAGCTCGGCCAGGTGCTTGTCGTAGTCGGCACGGTCGACGACCTTGACGTTGAACAGCATGCGCGAGTGGTCGACGCCGCAGAGCTCGGCACACTTGCCCATGTACTCGCCCTTGACGGTCGGCGTGACCTCGAACTTGTTCACCACGCCCGGCACGACGTCCATCTTCATCATGAAGTTGACGGGCCAGAAGTCATGGATGACATCACGCGAGGTGAGGCGGAACTGCACCTTCTCGTTGACCGGCAGCCAGAGCGTCGGAGCGTCCTTGGGCGTACCGACCTCGTACGCGGCGTCCTTGTTGGCCGGGTCGGGGGTCTCGGTGTTCTCGTAGTTGAACGCCCAGCTCCACTGGAAGCCGACCACGTTGACGTAGTGCTGCGGCTTCTCGGAGACCTGCGTCAGCTTCGACTCGTCGCGGGCGACGAAGTAGAAGAGGACCGAGACGATGATGATGGGGACCGCGGTGTAGAGCGCCTCGATGGGCACGTTGTACCGGGTCTGCGGGGGGATCTCCACACCGGTGCGCTTGCGCCGGTGGAAGATCACGCTCCAGATGATCAGACCCCACATCAGTACGCCGACCACCAGCGCCGCGATCCAGGAGCCCTGCCACATCCGGAGGACCATGGGCCCTTCCTCGGTGACGGGGCTCGGGAGGCCAAGCCTGGGGAGGTCGTTGGCCGAGCAGCCGGTGGCGGTCGCGATGACGAGGCCCAGTGCCAGCGCCTGAGGCAGCTTCCGCCGCATCGTGCGCCGCGGCGAGCGGTCGGAGCCGTTGGGACTCACGTAGCGCCTTCCCGAAGTCTCGCCCGCCTTCGCGTCGCCCCGGGGAGGAGTGTGAGCCTCCCCGGCGACCCGTCCACGGGCACGGTTTGAATGCTTATGCGGGCCAAACCCTACTCCAGCCTTATGCGCTCCTGACGGGCAGCCCCCGGTAACGCGCCGCCTGCTAGCCCGATCAGGCCCGGCAGGGGCTGCGTCGCAGGTCATCGCAGGCATTCGAGGTCCGTACGCCCGATCGGGGGATGACCTCGGACGACACCCGTGACGGCCCGTCGGGCGCGGACGAAGCGGACATTCGGGATGATCGACTGACGGCGGGTGAGTCGCGCGGTCGGACCGGGTCGCGGACCGGGTGTGTCGTTAAATGTGACCGTGTACTTCGACGTGGCCTCGACGGCCCCCCTGCACCCCGTCGCGCGGCAGGCCCTGACCGCCGCCCTGGACGAGGGCTGGGCCGATCCGGCCCGGCTGTACCGCTCCGGCCGGCAGGCCCGGATGCTGCTGGACGCCGCCCGCGAGACGGTCGCCGCGGTGCTGGGCGCGCGGGCCGACGAGATCGCCTTCACCGCGAGTGGCACCCAGGCCGTCCAACTGGGCCTGCTGGGCGCCCTGGCCGGGAACCGGCGGCGCGGCGGCCACTTCGTGCACTCCGCGGTGGAGCACTCCAGCGTGCTGCACGTCGCCGAGCGCCAGCTGGCGGGCGGGGGCGAGGTCTCGGTGGCGCCGGTGGACCGGGGCGGCCGGGTCGACCCGGCGGCGCTCGGCGCGCTGCTGCGCCCGGACACCGCGCTGGCCGCGGTGCAGAGCGCCAACCACGAGGTCGGGACGGTGCAGCCGGTCGGCGAGGTCGCCGCGCTGTGCGCCGAGGCCGGCGTCCCGCTGCTGGTGGACGCGGCGCAGAGCGCCGGACGGTTGGACGTCCCGGCGGGCTGGTCGCTGCTGACGGCGAGCGCCCACAAGTGGGGCGGCCCGCCCGGGGTCGGGGTGCTGGCGGTGCGCAAGGGCGTCCGGTACGCCTCGCCGCTGCCGGCCGACGAGCGCGAGGGCGGCCGGGTGCCCGGCTACGTCAACGTCCCGGCGATCGTGGCCGCGGCCGCCTCGCTGCGCGCCGTACGGGCCGAGGCCGAACGGGAGAACGCCCGGCTGCACGCACTGGTCGAACGGATCCGCACCCGGGTGCCGCGGCTGGTGCCCGAGGTCGAGGTGGTCGGCGACCCGGTGCGGCGGCTGCCGCACATCGTCACCTTCTCCTGCCTGTACGTGGACGGGGAGGTGCTGCTGACCGAGCTGGACCGGGCGGGCTTCGCGGTCTCCTCCGGCTCCTCCTGCACTTCGTCCACGTTGACGCCCAGCCATGTGCTGGCGGCGATGGGAGTGCTCACCGAGGGGAACGTGCGGGTCTCGCTGCCGTACGGAACGGCCGAGGCCGACGTGGAGCGCTTCCTCGCGGTGCTGCCGGACGTGGTGGCCGGCGTCCGGGCGCCGCTCGGGCTGGACCTGCCGGCGCCGGCGGCGCCCGTGGAGGTCACCGGCGCCGAGCCTCCTGAGGTGGGCGGGCGAGTCACCCCGCCCCGAGCCGAAGGGCGCGCCGGTGCCGAAAGTGAGGAGCGACAAGCGACCGACGAAGGAGGGAGTGCCGGAGCGACGAGTGTCGGCACCGGGTCCGAGCGCCCGGAGGCGAGCGGGCGAGTCACGGTCATCGACGCCTTGGGCAAGCGCTGCCCGCTGCCGGTGATCGAGCTGGCGAAGCGGATCGGCGAGGTGCCGCCGGGCGGCACGGTCGTCGTGCTGGCGGACGACGACGCGGCCCGGCTGGACATCCCGGCCTGGTGCGGGATGCGCGGGCAGGAGTACGCGGGCGAGGCCCCGGCCGCCGAGTACGGCGGCGACCGGGGCTCGGCCTACCTCGTGGTGCGCCGCTCCTGAGCGGGGCGGACTACTTGACCAGGCGCGCGGCGATCTCGCCGGCCGCCTCGGCGCCGTAGGCCTCCTCGAAGCGCTTCAGGAAGGTGGCCGGGCGCAGCTCGTACTCCTGGGTGCCGACGGTCTCGATCACCAGGGTGGCGAGCATGCAGCCGAGCTGGGCGGAACGCTCAAGGTCGAGGTCCCAGGACAGGCCCGCCAGGAAGCCGGCGCGGAAGGCGTCGCCGACGCCGGTCGGGTCGACCTTGGCCTCCTCCTTGGCGCAGCCGACCAGGATCGGCGCCTCGCCCTTGCGCTCGATCCGCACGCCCTTGCTGCCCAGGGTGGTGACCCGGGTGCCGACGCGGGTGAGCAGTTCCTCGGCGCCCCAGCCGGTCTTGCTCTCGATCAGCGCGGCCTCGTACTCGTTGGTGAAGAGGTACGCGGCGCCGTCCACGATCTCGCGGATGTCGTCGCCCTCCAGGCGGGCCAGCTGCTGGGAGGGGTCGGCGGCGAAGGCGTAGCCGCGGGTGCGGCACTCCTGGGTGTGGCGGACCATGCCCTGCGGGTCGTCGGCGCCGATCAGGACGAGGTCCAGGCCGCCGACGCGGTCGGCGATCGGCTTCAGCTCGATGTTGCGGGCCTCGGCCATGGCGCCGGTGTAGAACGAGGCGATCTGGTTGTGGTCCTCGTCCGTGGTGCACATGAAGCGCGCGGTGTGGCGGGTCTCGGAGATGTGGACGGAGTCGCAGTCCACACCGTTGCGCTCGAGCCAGCTGCGGTACTCGGCGAAGTCCGCGCCTGCGGCGCCGACCAGGACGGGGCGCAGGCCGAGGACCCCCATGCCGAAGGCGATGTTCGGCGCGACGCCGCCGCGGCGGATGTCCAGGGCGTCGACCAGGAAGGACAGCGACACGGTGTGCAGCTGCTCGGCGACGAGCTGGTCGGCGAACCGACCCGGGAACGTCATCAGGTGGTCGGTGGCGATCGAGCCGGCGACGGCGATACGCACGGAAGGTCTCCTCAGGGTGGCTGCTGGGCCAGCGGGCAGGCGGGGATGAACCCACCCACGGTACCCGGCCCCGGGGAGCGCCCAGGCAGGAGTGCCGCAAGTTGCCGCCCGTAAGGCCAGGGTGGCACCCGTTGCCCCCCAACGTGTACTACCTCCCGGTAGCACTGGTGGGCGGCCGGGCCGCTGCCTAGGGTCGGCCGTGGAGGGCCCGTCGTGCGGGCCCCGTCGAAGACCGTGGCAGCGTGGCCACGGCCCCGGATCGGAGCGATACCGATGACGACCGACCACTGCGCCCCGCCCGTCCTGCGGACCGAGGACGGCGAGACGCTCGACGCCCTGGTGGACTCCTCCCGGCGGCTGCGCCGGTTCTGGCCCGAGGTCGCGGCCGGCCCGGAGCCCGCCGCTCCCTCGCCGACCGGCTTCCGGGTGCCCTCCGGCGCGCGGCGGGTGGTCGCCGGGATGGCCGAGTACGGGTTCTGAGCCCGCCGGGCCGGGTTATCGGAACGGGTCGGGACCGGGGCGGAACCGGATCCGACCGGAGCACGTCACATCCGCGCGGAGCGGCGAGGAGGCGGCACCGCTGAGCCCTCGGGAGGATGTGCAGATGGACCTGGAGACGATGCCCCGGCGTGGTCGGCGGGCGGTGGCCCTGGCCGCTCTGGCACTGGCGGCGGTGGTGACGGTGGCCGGCTGTGACGGGGGCGGCAAGTCCGCCTCGGACTCGGCGGTGAGCGGCGCGGGCGCCGCCTCCGCCTCGGCGAGTGCCTCCGCGCAGGCCCCGGCGGACTCCGCGAGCCCGTCCTCGGCGGCCGCGACCGGGCCGGCTTCCGGTGCCGCTCAGCCGCCGGCCGGCCAGACGGCCACGGCGGCCTCGCCGGCGCCCGGGCAGCCGGCCCCGGCCACTCCCCCGGGCAACGGGATCGCGGTGGGCGAGCCGAACCCGAACGGGTCGGGCTCGCCGGTGCGCCCGCCGGTCGGCTACCGGGTGGACGGCACCACCAAGCTGACCGTCTACTTCTTCGGCGGGGTCTGCAGCACGTACGCGCTGAAGGCGGACGAGTCGCAGCCGGGCCGGGTGGACGTGCTGGTCGTGCCGGGACCGCCGACCGTCCAGCCGGGTCAGGTGTGCAACGCCCTGGCCAAGCGACAGTCGGTGTCGGCCGACCTGCGCTCGCCGCTGGCGGGGCGGACCGTGGTGGACCGGACCAGCGGCCAGGAGGTGCCGCTGGAGGGCGACCCGCACATCGGGCCTGACCCGGTGAGCCCGGACGTCGCCGGACGGTAGCCGCGCCGCGGCCGGAGGAACGAGAAGGCGGCCCCGGGGTGACCCCGGGGCCGCCTTCCGCAGCGGGCTTAGCTGAACGAGTCGCCGCAGGCGCAGGAGCCGGTGGCGTTCGGGTTGTCGATGGTGAAGCCCTGCTTCTCGATGGTGTCGACGAAGTCGACGGTGGCGCCGCCCAGGTACGGGGCGCTCATCCGGTCGGTGACGACCTTGACACCGTTGAAGTCCTTGATCACGTCGCCGTCGAGCGAGCGCTCGTCGAAGAACAGCTGGTAACGCAGGCCGGAGCAGCCGCCGGGCTGGACGGCGACGCGCAGCGCGAGGTCCTCGCGGCCTTCCTGCTCCAGCAGGGCCTTGACCTTGGCCGCGGCGGCATCGGTGAGGAGGATGCCACTCTCGACGGTGGTCTCGTCCTGGACGGTCATCTGCTTTCTCCCGGTCTTGACGACGGTCTGCCGCCAGTGCCAACCAACCGCCGTCCGGTTTCATTTCCCGGGTGGGCGATGAATTGCGCGGCCTGTTCGCGGCTGGATATCCGTGGGCCGGGTGTGCCACCCGCGTCCCCTACGCTCCCCATGCTCGCACACCCCCGGACGGCGGGTCACCGTCGCGCGGTCCCGAGGTCGTGGATCCGGGTGAACCGGCCCCGCGGCGGGCCGCCGGACGCCAGGATGGTCCTCATGATCATTCGCCCGGTCAGGGACACCGCCGCGGACGCGGAGGTCGTCCGGGAGCTCGCCGACGCCGCGTTCGCCGACACCTCCCCGGCCGGGGCGGCGCCGGGGCCGACGCCCCTGCGGCTGGCCGGGACCAGACACCTGGCGCGCACCGATCCCGGGGGCTGCTGGCTGGCCGAGAGCGGCGGCGAGCCGGTCGGGGCGGTGCTGTCGATCCGTCGGGAGGGCCTGTGGGCGCCCTCCCTGTTCGCCGTCCGGCCGTCCGCCCAGGGCAAGGGCGTCGGGCGGCTGCTGCTGGAGCGGGCGGCGGCGCACTCCCGGGGCTGCCTGCGCGGAATGGTCTGCGCCGCGGACTCCCCGGCGGCGGCCCGCCGCTACCGGCTGGCCGGGTTCACCCTGCACCCGGCGATGCGGCTGGCCGGACGGGTGGACCGGGACGGGCTGCTCGACCCCGGGGACATCCCGGTGCACCGCGGCAACGCGACCCACCTGCACCTGCTGGACTCGGTGGACCGGCGGCTGCGCGGGTCCGCGCACGGGCCGGACCACGAGCTGATGCTGGGCCACTTCGAGGAGCTGCTGATCGCCGACGCGCTGGCCGGCAGCGGCTACTGCTACCGGGACGGCGGCGTGGTGCGGCTGCTCGCGGCCACCAGCAAGCGGATCGCCGCCCGGCTGCTGCGCGAGGCGCTGGCCCGGGTGCCGGACGGCGTCGAGGCACGGGTGGAGCACCTGACCGCGGAGCAGGAGTGGGCGCTGGACGTCGGGCTGGAGGTGGGGCTGACGCCGCGGGCCGGCGGCTTCGTCGGGGTGCGCGGGATGCGGCCGCCGACGCCGTACCTGCCGAGCGGGGCGTTCCTGTAGGCACGCGTACGGCCCCGCCGGAATGCCGGCGGGGCCGTGGACGTCAGGGGACTCAGACCATGGTGTCCAGGATCTCCCGGACCATCTCCATGGTGGTGCCGGGGTGCAGGAAGGCGAAGCGGGCGACCGTCTCGCCGTCCCAGCCGGTGGGGGTGACGAAGCCGATCTGGTCCGCGAGCAGCTGCTGCGACCAGCGGTAGTAGTCGTCGTTGGTCCAGCCCACGCGCTTGAAGCAGACCGCCGAGAGCTGCGGGTCGAACAGCAGCTCCAGGTGCTCGGTCTCGCGGATCAGCTGGGCGGTCTCCCGGGCCAGCGTGAGTCCGGCCTCGATGGCGTCGGTGTAGGCCTGGACGCCGTGCACGGCCAGCGAGAACCAGAGCGGCAGGCCGCGGGCGCGCCGGGTCAGGTGGTAGGCGTAGTCGGTGGGGTTCCACTCGTCGCCCTCGGTGTGCAGGACGTCCAGGTAGGAGGCGTCCTGGGTGTGCACGGCGCGGGCGAGCTGCGGGTTGCGGTAGATCAGCGCGGCGCAGTCGAAGGGGGCGAACAGCCACTTGTGCGGGTCGACCACGAAGGAGTCGGCGTGCTCGATGCCGTCGTAGCGCTCGCGCACCGAGGGGGCGAACAGGCCGGCGCCGCCGTAGGCGCCGTCCACGTGGAACCAGAGGTCGCGCTCGCGGGCGACCTCGGCCAGGCCCTTGAGGTCGTCGACGATGCCCTCGTTGGTGGTGCCGGCGGTGCCGACGACGGCGATCACCGTCTCGGGGTGGGGGTCGGCGGCCAGCGCGGCGCGCAGCGCCTCGCCGGTGAACCGCCGGTCGACGGTCGGGACCTTGAAGGCCTCGACGCCGATGATGTTGAAGGTGTTCTTGACCGAGGAGTGCACCTGGTCGGCGACGGCGATCCGCAGCCGGGCCTCCGGGCCGACGCCCAGCCGGCGGCGGGCGGTGTCGCGGGCGACGACCAGGGCGGAGAGGTTGCCGGCCGAGCCGCCGGAGACGAAGGTGCCGCCGGCCGACTGGGGCAGGCCCGCCCGGTCGGCTATCAGGCGCAGCACCTGGTTCTCGGCGGCGATCGCGCCGGCCGCCTCCAGCCAGGAGATGCCCTGCAGGGAGGCGCAGGAGACGACCATGTCGAACAGCAGCGCGGCCTTGGTCGGGGCGCACGGGATGAAGGACAGGTAGCGCGGGCTGTCGGCGGAGATGACCGCCCGGGACAGCTCGTGGTCGTACAGCTTGAGCACGTCGACCGGGTTGTTGCCGTGCTGGTTGAGCAGGCCGGCCAGCTGGGCGCGCAGGTGCTCGCCGTCACCGGGGTGGTCGAGCGGGACGGGGTCGTACTGCAGCCGCTCCCGCATGTAGTCGAAAACCAGGTCGACCAGTTCGTTGTCGGGCCGGTGCATGCGGTCGGGTGCTGCGGACACGGCTGTCCCTCTCGGCGTGGGGTGTCGGGGGGCGCCCGGTCGGCGGGAGGCTTCACCGCGACGACCGGACGTGATCAGAGTAGGCAGCGCGGACGCCCCGCCGCGCGTCGGAACGCGGCTGGTCAGGCAGGTTTCGGGCGTCTTCGGGCGGGTCCGCGCAGGATTCCTGCGTACGGCCGGCGGGCGCTACCCGATGAGCTGGGAGAGGACCACCGAGGAGCGGCTGCGCTGCACGCCGGGCTCGCGCCGGATGCGCTCGATGACGGCTTCCAGGTGGCGCATGTCGGCGGCCCGCAGGTGGACCAGGGCGTCCGGGTCGCCGGTGACCGTCCAGGCGGCGACCACCTCGGGGAACTGCCGCAGGCTGGCGAGGATCTCCTCGGGGGCGGTGCGCTCGCGGCAGTAGACCTCGACGAAGGCCTCGGTCTGCCAGCCCAGCACGGACGGGTCGAGCACCACGGTGAAGCCCCGCACCACGCCGCGCGCCCGCAGCCGGTCGATCCGCCGGCGCACGGCGGTGGCGGAGAGGTTCACCTGCAGGCCGATCTCGGCGTACGAGGCGCGGCCGTCGCTGCCGAGCCGGGCGAGCAGGAGCCGGTCGGTCTCGTCCAGGTCGGCCCCGACCACCTCGTGCGCTCGGCTGCTGGTCATGGGTACGGGGCTCCACGGGTCGTACGGGGGTCGGCGGGGTCGCTCCGGGCGGCGGACTGCCACTACCGAAACGGTTCGTCACCATTCTGGCGGATGACCTGGACGAGTTCACCGCCGCCGGATGACGGGCGGGAGGCCGTCACGGGACGTCGGGAAGCCGTCACGGGACGAGCAGCACGATCTTCCCCCGGGTGCGGCCCTCGGCGCTGAGCGCCTGGGCGGAGGCGGCCTGGGCCAGCGGGAAGGTGGAGGCGACGGTGACGGTCAGCCGCCCGTCGTCGGCGAGCGCGGCCAGCTCGGCGAGGCCGCCGGCGTCCGGGCGGACCCAGACGTACCGGCCGCCGACCGCCTTGACCCCGAAGTCGGCGACCGAGGCGATCCGGCCCGGGTCCGCCACCAGCTCGGCCGAGACCCGGACGGCGCCGTGGCCCACCAGGTCGAGCGCCGCGTCCACCCCGTCGGGGGCGAGCGCACGGACCCGGTCGACCAGGCCCTCGCCGTGGGCCACCGGATCGGCGCCGAGGCCGCGCAGGAAGTCGTGGTTGCGCTCGGCCGCGGTGCCGATCACCCGGGCGCCGGCGGCCCTGGCCAGCTGCACCGCGAGATGGCCGACCCCGCCGGCGGCGGCGTGCACCAGGACGGTCTCCCCCTCGGCCAGGCGCAGTGCCCGCAGGCTCTGGAGGGCGGTGAGCCCGGCCAGCGGCAGGCCGCCGGACTGCGCCCAGTCCAGCGCGGCCGGCTTGCGGGCCAGGGTGCGGACGGGGGCGGAGACCAGCTCGGCGTAGGTGCCGTGCTCGACGGCGTCCTTGCGGACGTAGCCGAACACCTCGTCGCCCGGGGCGAACTCGGTGACCGCGCCGCCGACCGCGCGGACCACGCCGGCCACGTCCCAGCCCATGACCAGCGGGAAGTGCGCGTCGAGGATGCCGTCCAGGGCGCCGTCCCTGACCTTCCAGTCCACCGGGTTCACCCCGGCCGCCCGGACCTCGACCAGCACGGAGTCGGGGCCGACCTTGGGGTCGGGCAGGTCGGTGTACTCGACCACCTCGGGGCCGCCGTAGCGGTTGATCGCGATTGCTTTCATGGGCTCAGCCATACCCGCGGGCTTGGAAATATCGATTCGGCCACCGGCGGAAGCATCCGTTTCGACGAGCGGTTCTCGTCACATCGACAGGATGGCCATCGTCACTCTGACGCTAAGCGGTTAGAATAGATAGCGTCAGTTAGACGAAAAGGCCCCACCGCTAGCTCGGCCGCACAGAAGGGCACCCGCCCGTGACCACCACCATCACCGAGACCCACGGCGTCGACCCCACCCCGACCCCGCTCGCTCTGCTGCTGCTCGGCCGCGAGGCCGACCCGAACAGCGAGCGCGGCGTCGAATGCCCCGGTGACCTCCCCCCGGCCTCCGACCCGAACCTCGTCGAGCGCGCCCGCGCGGCCAAGGCCGCGCTCGGCGACCGCGTGTTCATCCTCGGCCACCACTACCAGCGCGACGAGGTGATCGAGTTCGCCGACGTCACCGGCGACTCCTTCAAGCTCGCCCGCGACGCGGCGGCCCGCCCCGAGGCCGAGTACATCGTCTTCTGCGGCGTGCACTTCATGGCCGAGTCCGCGGACATCCTCACCAGCGACCGGCAGCAGGTCGTCCTGCCGGACCTCGCCGCCGGCTGCTCGATGGCCGACATGGCCACCGCCGAGCAGGTCGCCGAGTGCTGGGACGTGCTGACCGACGCCGGCATAGCCGACGTGACCGTCCCGGTCTCGTACATGAACTCCTCCGCCGACATCAAGGCCTTCACCGGCCGGCACGGCGGCCTCATCTGCACCTCCTCCAACGCCAAGCGCGCCCTGGAGTGGGCCTTCGAGCAGGGCCAGAAGGTGCTGTTCCTGCCCGACCAGCACCTCGGCCGCAACACCGCGGTGCGGGACATGGGCTTCTCGCTGGACGACTGCGTGGTCTACAACCCGCACCGGCCCAACGGCGGCCTGACCGCCGAGCAGCTGCGGAACGCGAAGATGATCCTCTGGCGCGGCCACTGCTCGGTGCACGGCCGGTTCAGCCTGGACTCGGTGAACGACGTCCGCGAGCGGATCCCCGGCGTGACCGTCCTGGTGCACCCCGAGTGCAAGCACGAGGTCGTCGCGGCCGCCGACATGGTGGGCTCGACCGAGTACATCATCAAGGCACTGGACGCCGCCGAGCCCGGCTCCAAGTGGGCCATCGGCACCGAGCTGAACCTGGTCCGCCGCCTGGCCAAGGCGCACCCGGACAAGGAGATCGTCTTCCTGGACCGCGCGGTCTGCTTCTGCTCGACCATGAACCGGATCGACCTGCCGCACCTGGTCTGGGCGCTGGAGTCGCTGGTCGAGGGCCGGGTGCCGAACGTGATCACCGTCGACCCGGAGACCGAGAAGTACGCCAAGGCGGCGCTGGACCGGATGCTGGCCCTGCCGTAGTCCGCAGTTCCCGGGCCCGGGAACCCGCGGCCGTACGCACGAAGGGCGGGCCCCCTCCCACCGGAGGGGGCCCGCCCTTTCGTCTGGCAGCAGCCGCAGGCGCTACTCGGGGAAGCCCGGGATCACGCCCTCGCCGTCGGCCATGAGCAGTTCGCGGACCTCGTCGATCGTCGCGTCGGCACTCGGCAGGATCAGCTCGGACGGCTCCAGGGAATCCAGCGGCACCGGGGTGCCGAACTGCTTCACCGCGTCGATGAGCTTGCCGTAGGCCTGGCGGAAGAGCGTCTCGTCCCCCGACTCCACTGCGGTGACAAGCTCCGCGTCGAGCTCGTTGAGCAGGTTCAGGTGGTCCTCGCCCACCTCGTACTGCCCTTCACCCATGACCCTCATGATCATGCCGTGCGTCTCCCTGGTTCGTGGGGTCGAGCTCAGATCACTTGTTGTAATTGATGCGCGGAGTGTCCTGCTGCGGCTGCGGCTGGGCACCCGGCTGCTTGCCCTGCTCGATCGCGGCGGGACCGGCCGAGGACGGGCCGGACAGCTCGGCCTTCATCCGGGCCAGCTCCAGCTCGACGTCGGAACCGCCGGCCACGCGCTCCAGCTCGGCCTCGATGTCGTCCTTGCGGCCGAGACCGCTCGCGTCGTCGAGCGCGCCGGAGGCGAGCAGCTCGTCGATGGCGCCGGCGCGGGCCTGCATCTGGGCGGTCTTGTCCTCGGCACGCTGGATCGCCAGGCCGACGTCGCCCATCTCCTCCGAGATGCCGGAGAAGGACTCGGCGATGCGGGTCTGCGCCTGCGCGGCCGTGTACGTCGCCTTGATGGTCTCCTTCTTGGTGCGGAAGGCGTCCACCTTGGCCTGAAGTCGCTGGGAGGCGAGCGTGAGCTTCTCCTCCTCGGCCTGGAGCTGCTGGTACTGCGTCTCCAGGTCGGTGATCTGCGACTGCATGTTGGCCTTGCGGGTCAGCGCCTCGCGGGCGAGGTCCTCGCGGCCGAGCGACAGCGCCTTGCGGCCCTGGTCCTCGTACTTGGCCGACTGCTGCTGGAGCTGGGTCAGCTGGAGCTCGAGCCGCTTGCGCGAGGTCGCGACGTCCGCGACACCGCGCCGTACCTTCTGCAGCAACTCGAGCTGCTTCTGGTACGAGTAGTCGAGCGTCTCACGCGGATCCTCCGCCCGATCCAAGGCCTTGTTCGCCTTGGAGCGGAAGATCAGCCCCATACGCTTCATGATTCCGTCGCTCATGGGCCTCGGGTGCCCCCTTCTCCGGCCTGCGGTCTCTATCTCGTTACCAGACACGACGAGTGTATGTGCAGCGAGCCCGTCGCCGCAGTGCACCTGCCTGCAACAAGACTGCTACAGCGACCGGAGGCGTTTCCTCCTCCCCCGGGTGGATCCGCCCCTCATACCTCCCATCGTCCATCCGACTGATCCCCTACGGGAAGGCCCCCGGAAACGCGGCCCGGACGCCGTCCCTGCGGTATCGATATGCGTTTGGGTCCGAGGTCACCCCTGGAAGCCGCCCGGCACCCCGTACGCTGGTGGTGTGTTCCGACGCCGTTCAGATGATGCCGCCGCCTCCGCCACCGTGCTGGAGAAGCAGGACGAGACGACCCAGGCCCGCGACCCGCAGGCCAAGAAGGGCCGCCCCACCCCCAAGCGCAGTGAGGCCGAGGCCAACCGGCGTACCCGGGTGACCGTGCCCAAGGACCGCAAGGAGGCCGCCCGCCAGGGGCGCGAGCGGATGCGCGCCGAGCGCGAGAAGCAGCGCCAGGCCCTGATGAACGGCGACGAGCGCCACCTGCCGGCCCGTGACAAGGGCCCGGTGCGCAAGTTCGCGCGCGACTACGTGGACTCCCGCTGGTCGCTCGCCGAGTTCTTCCTGCCGGCCGCCGTGGTCATCCTGGTGCTCAGCATCGTCAAGGTGCCGACCCTCCAGCTGCTCTCCACGCTGCTGTTCCTGCTGTTCTTCGTGTTCGTCGTCCTGGACTTCGTCCGCCTCGGCCTCGGCCTGCGCAAGCAGCTGGCCGAGCGCTTCGCCGGGCAGAACACCCGCGGCGCCGTCGCGTACGGCATCATGCGCACCCTCCAGATGCGCCGGCTGCGCCTGCCCAAGCCGCAGGTGCGGCGCGGGGAGAAGCCCTGACCGCCGAACCGGTCGACTCCGGCTGGGCTCCGCCCTCCTGGGAGGGGCCCGGCCTCTACGCGGTTCCCGGACAGGGGCGCACGCTTCCGGGGCAGGGCGAGGGCGGCCACGACCGGATCGCGCAGGAGCGCCGGCTGCCCTCGCGCAGCGGGTCCTTCGCGGGCGGCACCGCCGCCTGGCCGACCCGGCCCGGCGGACTGCGCAACTTCGTCCGCCAGGAGCTCGTCGCCCGCCAGCTCGCCGAACAGCTGTCCGGCCGCAGCGCGCAGCGCGTCCTCGACATCGGCTGCGGCCAGGGCACCCAGGCGCTGCGGCTGGCCCGGGCCGGCCACTACGTCACCGGGATCGACTCCGACCCGGTCGCGCTCGGCGTCGCCCAGGCGGCGCTCGCCGAGGAGCCGCCGGAGGTCCGCGGCCGGATGCAGCTGCTCAGCGGCGACGGCCACCAGTGCGGACGCTGGTTCGGCCCGCGCAGCTTCGACGTGGTGCTCTGCCACGGCGTGCTGACGTACCTGCCCGACCCGGACCCGATGATCGCCTCGCTGGCCCGGCTGCTGGCGCCCGGGGGACTGCTCTCGCTGCTCGTCCGCAACCGCGACTCGCTCGCCCTGCGGCCGGCCGCCGCCGGGGACTGGCGGGCCGCCCTGCACGCCTTCGAGAGCGACCGGTACTACAACCGGGTCGGACTGGCCGCACGGGCCGACCGGCTCTCCGACCTCACCGTCACCCTCTCCGAGGTGTCGGTGCCGCTGCGGCACTGGTACGGCGTGCGGGTCTTCACCGACAACGCCGCGGACGACGCGGCCCCGCCGGTGGACGGGCGGCAGCTGGCCCAGCTCCTGGAAGCCGAGGACCGGGCCGGCCGCACCGACCCGTACCGGCAGGTCGCCGCGCTCCTGCACGTGATCGGGGCGAAGTAGCCCCGCGCGCCCGGCCCCGGGCTCAGCCCTCGTGCAGGCTCATCGCGTAGACCTTGTTGCCGTCCTCCAGCAGGACCGCGGTGTCCACGCCCTCCTCGGCGAGCTGCTTCCAGGTCTCCCCGATCCAGGTCTCGGCGTCCCCCTGGCCGGCGAACTCCTCCTGGCCGCCGCCGGGCGTCACCGCGCTGCCGTCCGCCTTCTCGTACCGCCACGTCCAGACCATGCCCGGCTCCTCCCACTGACGCTGCCTGTGTGCTGCGCACCATAGCCTGCCCGACCCGACCCGCCGTATACCTCTCGGGCAGGATGGCGGCATGGCGACCCCACCCGAGCCCACCCGTCCCCCGCTGCCCCGCACGCTGCTGCTCGGCGGCGCCCGCTCCGGCAAGTCCACCCGCGCCGAACAGCTGCTGGCCGACCACCCGGACGTCCTGTACGTGGCCACCGGCGGCACCCGGGACGGCGACGCCGAGTGGGCCCAGCGGGTCGCGCTGCACCGGGAGCGCCGGCCGGGGAGCTGGCGCACCGCCGAGACCTGCGACCTGGAGGCCGTGCTCGCCGACCCGGCCGACCCGGCACCGGTGCTGATCGACTGCCTCGCCCTGTGGCTGACCGCCGTGATGGACGAGTGCGGCGCCTGGGACGACGCGGTCTGGGCGGACGGCGGCGAGGCCGCCGTGCGGCGCCGCTGCGACGCGCTGGCCCGGGCCTGGGCCGCCACCGGACGGACGGCCGTCGCGGTGAGCAACGAGGTCGGCATGGGCGTCGTCCCGGCCACCCCCGCGGGCCGCCGCTTCCGCGACACCCTGGGCCGGCTCAACATGGCCGTGGCGGACGCCTCGGAGCGCGTCCTGCTGGTGGTGGCCGGACAGGCGCTCACCATCAAGCCGGACGTCAAGCCAGCCTCAAACTGAACACCTTCGGCGTGTAGCCTTCCGGACGATGGACACGACCGTGGATCTCGATACGTTCTCCTCGCTCGTCGAGCGCCCCGACGAGAGCGCCCGGCGGGCCGCCGAGGAACGCTGGCAGGCGGCCGACCGGCCGCGCGGCGGGCTCGGCCGGCTGGAGGAGCTGGGCAGCTGGCTGGCCTCCGTACAGGGGCGCTCGCCGGTGCTGCCGGTCTCCGCCCCCAAGGTGCTGCTGTTCGCCGCCGACCACGGCGTGGCGGCGCTCGGAGTCTCCCGGATGCCCGCCGAGGGCGGCACCGCGGCCCGGGTGCGGGCCGTGCTCGACGGCAGCGCGCCGGTGTCCCGGCTGGCCGCGCGCTACGGCGCCCAGGTGCGGGTCGTCGACGTCGCGGTGGACGCCGACCCGCACGAGTTCCCGGACGAGGTGGTCGCCCGCCGGATCCGGCGCGGCTCCGGGCGGATCGACGTCGAGGACGCGCTCACCGCGCAGGAGACCGTCCGGGCGTTCCGGGCCGGCATGGCCGTCGCCGACGAGGAGGCCGACGCCGGCACCGACCTGGTGCTGCTCGGCGACCTCGGGGTCGGCGCCACCACGGTGGCCGGCGTGCTGGTCGGCGCGCTCTGCGGGACGGACGCGGCGGCGGTGACCGGGCGCGGCTCCGGCATCGACGACCGCGTGTGGATGGTCAAGTGCGCCGCCATCAGGGACTCGCTGCGGAGGGCCCGGCCGGTGCTCGGCGACCAGCTGGCGCTGCTCGGCGCCACCGGCGGGGCCGACTTCGCGGCGATCACCGGCTTCCTGCTCCAGGCGGCCGTCCGACGGCTGCCGGTGGTGCTGGACGGCGTGGTCTCGGCGGCCTGCGCGCTGGTCGCGCAGCGGATCGCCTTCCGGGCCCCGGAGTGGTGGCGGGCCGGGCAGTCCAGCGGCGAGCCGGCCCAGGCGAAGGCGTACGACCGGCTGACCCTGACGCCGCTGCAGGACCAGGGCATCACCATGGGCGAGGGCGTCGGCGCGCTGCTGGCGCTGCCGCTGCTCCAGGCCGCGGGCGACGTGCTCGCCGACGAGGCGCCGAAGCCGTTCGTACCGGCCGCGCCGAGCGCGCCGAGGGAGCAGCCCAAGCTGCCCTCGGCGGCGGACCTGCTGCGGAAGCTGTAGCGGCACGGCCCGGCTGACTGCTTGACACCCCACAAGAACGCCCCTGGTCAGGGGCGTTCTTGCTTGTTCGTGAGAGGAACGCGATTCATGGCGAGCGGCGGCGATCGGGCCGGCTGGGCCGACGGCCTGAGGTTCGGGTTCGGGACGCTGTCCGTCCTGCGGGTGCGGGTGGAGCGGTGGGACCGGACCGCGGCGGCCCGGGCGATGCTGACGGCCCCGCTGGTCGGGCTGGTGCTGGGGGCCCTGGCGGCCCCGGCCGGGGCGCTGGTGGCCTGGCGGGCGGGCGGGCTGCTCGGCGCGGTGACCGCGGTGGGGGTGCTCGCCGGACTGACCCGAGGGCTGCACCTCGACGGTCTGGCGGACGTCGCCGACGGGCTGGGCAGCGGGAAGCCGGCCGAGGACGCGCTGCGCATCATGAAGCAGTCCGACATCGGTCCGTTCGGCGTACTGACCCTGGTCCTCGTGCTGCTCGCCCAGGTCGCCGCACTGGCCGGGCAGTTCGACCACTCCCCGCTGCGCGGCGCGCTCGCGGTGCTCGCCTCGGCGACGGCCGCCCGGTGCGCGCTCTCCTGGGGCTGCCTGCGGTCGGTGCCGGCCGCCCGGCCCGGCGGGCTGGGGGCGATGGTGGCGGGCACCGTGCCGCCCGCCGGGGCCGCCGCCGCAACGGCCGCCGCGGCGCTCGCCCTGGCCGCCGCGGGACTGTTCGACGGATGGTCAATTCTCTTTCTCCCACTGGCCGTTGTGCTCGGTACCGGCTGCGCCCGACTGCTGCTCGGCCGGTGTGTGCGGCGGTTCGGCGGGATCACCGGCGACGTGCTCGGCGCGATGGCCGAAACCGCCGCGACCGCCTCGCTGTTCGCCCTGGCCTTGCTCGGCTGATACCGGGCGGCGCGTGATCCCAGCATGCGGACTACCATGCGTGGAGCACCGCAGCCCTGCACCGTGGCAGGTCCTGCCCGCCCGGCGCGCACCGAGGAGCCGGGGCCTCTGGTGTGCGCGGCCGCGCGGACGGCCGCGCGCACCAGGGGGCCCGGACCCGCGGAGGCCCGCCGGCGGACGGCCTGCGACGGCGGGCTGCGCCGGTGCGGCAGCCTCGCCGTGGCCGGCCGTGGACCGCGAAAGAACAGGACGCATTACGTGACTGCATTGTCTGTGAGCACCTCCTCCGCCGCCTCGCTGCGCGCGGACGCCCTGGTGGTCGGTGTCGCGAAGGGCCCCAAGGGCATCGTGCTGGCCCCCGGCGCCGAGGCCGTCAACGAGGCGTTCGAGGGCAAGCTGACCGAGGTCCTCAGCACCCTGGGCGCGACCGGCGCCGAGGGCGAGGCCGTCAAGGTCCCCTCCCCCGCCGGCCTGAAGGCCGCGCTCGTGCTCGCGGTCGGCCTGGGCGAGGCCGCCGAGGGCGCCTACGAGCTGGAGACGCTGCGCCGCGCCGCCGGTGTCGCCGCCCGCACCCTGGCCGGTGCCAAGAAGGCCGCGCTGGCCCTGCCGGCCGAGTCCGCCGCGGAGGTCGAGGCGGTCGCGCTGGGCGGTCTGCTCGGCTCGTACGCCTTCGGCGCGTACAAGGGCGACGGCAACGGCAAGGAGCCGGTCGGCGAGCTGGTCCTGCTGACCGTCCGCAAGGGCAGCAAGGACGCCAAGGCCGCCGTGGAGCGCGCCGCCGCGATCGGCGAGGAGATGAACCGGGCCCGCGACCTGGTCAACACCGCGCCGAACGACCTGAACCCGAAGAGCTTCGCCGCGATCGCCCAGGCGGCCGGCAAGGAGCACGGCCTCAAGGTCGAGGTGCTGGACGAGAAGGCACTGACCAAGGGCGGCTTCGGCGGCCTGCTGGGCGTCGGCGGCGGCTCGGAGAACCCGCCCCGCCTGGTGAAGGTGGCCTACACCCACCCGAAGGCCAAGGCCACCCTCGCCTTCGTCGGCAAGGGCATCACCTACGACTCGGGCGGCATCTCGCTGAAGCCGGCCGGCCACAACGAGACCATGAAGTGCGACATGGCCGGCGCCGCCGCCGTGTTCGCCGCCGTGGTGGCCGCCAAGCGCCTGGGCCTGGTCGTCAACGTGACCGCCTGGCTGGCGCTGGCCGAGAACATGCCGTCCGGCTCCGCCACCCGCCCGGGCGACGTGCTGAAGATGTACGGCGGCAAGACCGTCGAGGTCCTGAACACGGACGCCGAGGGCCGCCTGGTGCTGGCCGACGCGATCGTGCGGGCCGGCGA
Organism: Kitasatospora sp. NPDC032121; assembly: GCF_055580145.1. Taxonomy (NCBI): domain Bacteria; kingdom Bacillati; phylum Actinomycetota; class Actinomycetes; order Kitasatosporales; family Streptomycetaceae; genus Kitasatospora; species Kitasatospora sp. NPDC032121. The sequence continues at coordinate 789,461 of NZ_JBVILX010000001.1, forward strand.
GGAGAACCCGGACGTCATCGTCGACGTGGCCACCCTGACCGGCGCCATGGTGCTGGCCCTGGGCAACCGCACCTTCGGCGTGATGGCCAACGACGACGAGCTGCGCGAGGAGCTGCACGTCCTGGCCGGCGAGGCGGGCGAGCAGTCCTGGCCGATGCCGCTGCCGGCCGACCTGCGCAAGGGCTTCACCGAGTCGACCATCGCCGACCTGGCCAACATGGGCGAGCGGATGGGCGGCGGCCTGGTGGCCGGCCTGTTCCTGAAGGAGTTCGTGGCCGAGGGCACCGACTGGGCGCACCTGGACATCGCCGGCCCGGCGTTCCACGAGGGCGCGCCGTACGGCTACACCCCGAAGGGCGGCACCGCGAGCGCGGTGCGCACCCTGGTCCGCTTCGCCGAGCAGAGGGCGAACGGCAAGGCCTGAACCGGAGCGGCCTGAACCGGCAAGGCCTGAACCGGAGCGGCCTGAACCGGAACGGCCTGAACCGGCGAGACCGAACCGGCGAGGCCCGATCCAGGACCCCGATCGAGGGGGCTCCTGGTCGGGGACCCGCTGCGACGGGGCCCGGCGCGCGTGCGCCGGGCCCCGTCGGCGTTCCGGCCGGACGTTCCGGAGTTCCGGCCGGGTTACCTGCGAGTAGGTCGGGGCGCCGGGGCGCACCCCTGTTCGCTGCGGGCGAAACTTTGTTCCGCACTGCGGAAGAAGCTGCGGCGAGCGGCGCGGCCGACGCGCGTCCGGCGGCTGTCAACACCTCGCTGAGCTGCGATGATGCCCTTCCGTCGGGGGCATTCCCGCCCCGGTGACCGCTCCGCGGGACACCCCTGACTCGGGCCCGGACATCAGCCACCGTGAACAAGTGCGAAGATGTATTTCCGGCACGACTGGGCGCCCCACAAAGGCTTCCGACACACCGGACCGCGACCGGCCCGGCGACCCACCCCATGCATGGAGGACGTGACGTGGCGAACGACGCCAGCACCGTTTTCGACGTAGTCATTCTCGGAGGCGGAAGCGGCGGTTACGCCGCGGCGCTCCGCGCCGCTCAGCTGGGCCTGAGCGTTGCCCTGGTCGAGAAGGGTGAGCTGGGCGGCACCTGCCTGCACCGCGGCTGCATCCCGACCAAGGCTCTCCTGCACGCCGCGGAGATCGCGGACGAGACGAAGGAGGCCGCCGAGTTCGGTGTGCTGGCCACCTTCCAGGGCATCGACATCAACGGCGTCCACAAGTACAAGGACGACGTCATCGCCGGCCTGTACAAGGGCCTCCAGGGCCTGGTGGCGTCCCGCAAGGTCACCTTCATCCAGGGCGAGGGCAAGCTCTCCTCGCAGACCTCGGTGGACGTCAACGGCCAGCGCATCGAAGGCCGCCACATCGTCCTGGCCACCGGTTCCGTGCCGCGCTCGATCCCGGGCCTGGAGATCGACGGCAACCGCGTGATCTCCTCGGACCACGCCCTCAAGCTCGACCGCATCCCGAAGTCGGCCGTCATCCTCGGCGGCGGCGTGATCGGCGTCGAGTTCGCCTCGGTCTGGAAGTCCTTCGGCGTCGAGGTCACCATCGTCGAGGCGCTGCCGCACCTCGTCCCGCTGGAGGACGAGAACTCCTCCAAGCTGCTGGAGCGCGCGTTCCGCAAGCGCGGCATCAAGTTCGAGCTGAAGGCCCGCTTCTCGGGCGTCGAGTACACCGAGACCGGTGTCCGCGTCTCCACCGAGAACGGCAAGCAGATCGACGCCGACCTGCTGCTCGTCGCCATCGGCCGCGGCCCGGTCTCGGCCGGCCTCGGCTACGAGGAGAACGGCGTCGCGATGGACCGCGGCTACGTCCTGGTCGACGAGTACATGCGCACCAACGTGCCCACCATCTCCGCGGTCGGTGACCTCGCCCCGACCCTGCAGCTGGCCCACGTCGGCTTCGCCGAGGGCATCCTGGTGGCCGAGCGCCTGGCCGGCCTCAAGCCGATGCCGATCGACTACGACGGCGTCCCGCGCGTGACCTACTCCAACCCCGAGGTCGCCTCCGTCGGCATCTCCGAGGCCAAGGCCGTCGAGCTGTACGGCAAGGAGAAGGTCGTCACCCTCAAGTACAACCTGGCCGGCAACGGCAAGAGCAAGATCCTGAAGACCGCCGGCGAGATCAAGCTCGTCCAGGTCAAGGACGGCGCCGTGGTCGGCGTCCACATGGTCGGCGCCCGCATGGGCGAGCAGGTCGGCGAAGCCCAGCTGATCTACAACTGGGAGGCCCTGCCGGCCGAGGTCGCGCAGCTCATCCACGCGCACCCGACCCAGTCCGAGGCCCTGGGCGAGGCGCACCTGGCGCTGGCCGGCAAGCCGCTGCACGCGCACGACTGATCACGCCCCACCCCCTTTCCCGGTACTTCCCGTACGCAAGTACTTCCCGTACGCAAGACTTGATAGGAGTCGCTGAAACCATGGCGGTCTCAGTAACACTGCCCGCGCTGGGCGAGAGCGTTTCCGAGGGCACTGTCACCCGCTGGCTGAAGGCCGAGGGTGAGCGTGTCGAGGTCGACGAGCCGCTGCTCGAGGTGTCGACCGACAAGGTCGACACCGAGATCCCGGCCCCGGCTTCCGGCATCCTGTCCTCCATCAAGGTCGCCGAGGACGAGACCGTCGAGGTGGGCGCCGAGCTGGCGGTCATCGACGACGGTTCGGGCGCCCCGGTCGCCGCCGCGGCCCCGGCCGCCGAGGCCGCGCCCGCCGCCGCCCCGGCTCCGGCCGCTCCGGTCGCCGAGGCTCCGGCCGCTCCGGCTCCGGCCCCGGTCGCCGCCCCGGCCCCCGCCGCCGCTCCGGCCGCCGACGCCACCCCGGTGCTGCTGCCGGCGCTGGGCGAGTCGGTCACCGAGGGCACCGTCACCCGCTGGCTGAAGGCCGAGGGTGACACCGTCGAGATCGACGAGCCGCTGCTCGAGGTCTCCACCGACAAGGTCGACACCGAGATCCCGTCGCCGGTCGCCGGCACCCTGGTGAAGATCCTGGTCGGCGAGGACGAGACCGCCGAGGTCGGCGCCCAGCTCGCGCTGATCGGTGCCGCCGGTGCCGTCGCCGCCGCTCCGGCTCCGGTTGCCGCCCCGGCCCCGGTTGCCGCCCCGGCCCCGGTTGCCGCTCCGGCCCCGGTTGCCGCCCCGGCCCCCGCTGCCCCGGCCGCTCCGGCCCCGGTCGCCGCCCCGGCCCCGGTCGCCCCGGCTGCTCCGGTTGCCGCCCCGGCCCCGGTCGCCGCCCCGGCCCCGGTTGCCGCCCCGGCCCCGGTCGCCGCCCCGGCCCCGGTTGCCGCTCCGGCCGCTCCGGTGGCCGACAACGGTGACGCCTACGTCACCCCGCTGGTGCGCAAGCTCGCCGCCGAGCACGGCGTCGCGCTGTCCTCCGTCGCCGGTACCGGCGTCGGCGGCCGCATCCGCAAGCAGGACGTCATCGCCGCCGCGGAGGCCGCCAAGGCCGCTCCGGCCCCCGTCGCCGCTGCCGCCCCGGCCGCCGCGCCGAAGGCCGCCGTCGCGCCGTCCGCCCTGCGCGGTCAGACCGTCAAGATGACCCGCATGCGCAAGGTCATCGGCGACAACATGATGAAGGCGCTGCACGAGCAGGCCCAGCTCACCAGCGTGGTCGAGGTGGACGTCACCAGGATCATGTCGCTGCGCGCCAAGGCCAAGGAGGGCTTCCTGGCCCGCGAGGGCGTCAAGCTCTCCCCGATGCCGTTCTTCGTCAAGGCCGCCGCCCAGGCGCTGAAGGTCCACGCGGTCGTCAACGCCCGGATCAACGACGCCGAGGGCACGGTCACCTACTTCGACACCGAGAACATCGGTATCGCGGTGGACTCCGAGAAGGGCCTGATGACCCCGGTCATCAAGGGCGCGGGCGACCTCAACATCGCCGGCATCTCGAAGAAGACCGCCGAGCTGGCCGCCAAGGTCCGCGACAGCAAGATCACCCCGGACGAGCTGTCCGGCGCCACCTTCACCATCAGCAACACCGGCTCGCGCGGTGCGCTGTTCGACACCGTGATCGTGCCGCCGAACCAGGTCGCCATCCTGGGCATCGGCGCCACCGTCAAGCGCCCGGTGGTCATCGAGGCCGACGGCGGCACCGCCATCGGCATCCGCGACATGACCTACCTGTCGCTCTCCTACGACCACCGCCTGGTGGACGGCGCCGACGCCGCCCGCTACCTGGTCGCGGTCAAGGAGATCCTCGAGGCCGGCGAGTTCGAGGTCGAGCTCGGCCTCTGACCCCACCAGGTCCCCGCGGAAACCCGCGTACGGAACCCCGCGTCGTCCCCGGACGGCGCGGGGTTCCGCCGTTCCCGGCCCCTGACGGACCGAGTCCCGGACGCGCGCCGAGTCGCGGCGGACGCGGCCGAACGGGGATGCTGGAGCCGTGATGGACGAGACGGACTTCTGGCAGATCATCGACGAGACCCGGGACGCCGCCGAGGGCGACCCCGACGAGCAGGCCGACCTCCTGGTGGAACGGCTCCTCCAGCTGACCCCGGACGACGTGATCGACTTCGCCCGGCTGTTCCAGGCGCGGTTCCACCGGGCCTACCGCCACGACCTGTGGGGCGCGGCCTACCTGCTGCTCGACGGCGCCTCCGACGACACCTTCGACTACTTCCGGTCCTGGCTGATCGGCCAGGGCCGGGAGGTCTTCGAGGGCGGGCTGGCCGAGCCGGACGACCTGGCGGACCTCCTGCCCGAGTTCGACGAGGAGGAGGACGGCGAGGCCGAGGACCTCGGCTACGCCGCCGACGAGGCGTACGAGCAGCTGACCGGTCTGCCGCTGCCCGAGGTGGGCGGGCGGCAGCCGGCGCGGCCGTCCGGGACGGCGCTGGACTTCGACGACCCGGACGTCATGGCGAAGCGCTTCCCCAAGCTCTGGGAGCGGTACGGGGACTAGGTGTCGGTCCTCAGACACTGCTGCCGGCAGTGCCGTCCTGCTTGATGCCCCGGAGGATCCGGTCCAGCGCCGCGAACTCCGGCGCCGCCGGGTTGTCGTCCACGCCGCCCTCCATGACCACGTAGCCGCCGCCCTTGGCCGGGAGGGCGGCCACCAGGACGTAGCCCTGGGTGCCGTCCGTGGTGCGGATGTGCCAGCGGGTGGCGTAGCCGAGCACCCCGGCCACGCTGACGTACCCGGAGCCGGCGTCGGTGTGCGAGCTGACCCCGGAGAAGACCTGCGCGGCGTAGACGGGCATCTGGGCGTCGGCGGCCGCCTTCGGCGTGGTGCCCTGGACGGTGTCCTTCTCGACCGAGAACTGGCCGCGGATGCAGGAGCTGCCGTCCGGGCAGGTGTAACGGCCGGTGCCGAGGTAGACCGTCGAGTGCGGCGGGTCGGCGGACACGTCCCAGCCGTCGAAGACCGGCACGGTGATCGCGTGCTGGGGGTCGGGGACGGTGCTCTTGACCGCCGGCAGGGGCTTGGGCGCGACGGGGCTGCCGGTGGGTACGGTCGGGCTGGGGCTCGGCGAGGGGCTGCCGCTCTCGGTCACGGTGACGGTCGGGGCCGGGTCCGCCTTCGGGTCGCCGCCGCCGCTGAGCGCGACCCCGGCGACGATCCCGACCACGGCCAGCACGGCGACCGCGATGCCGATGACCGGGCCGGTCCTCGACCCGGTCTTCGGCGGCGGGTAGCCCGGGCCCGGGTAGCCGTAGCCGTAGCCGGGGTCCTGGGGCGGGTAGCCGGCCTGGGGCGGGTAACCGTTGGCCGGGGCCTGGTAGCCGCCCTGGGCCGGGGCCGGGTAACCGAGCGGGGGCTGGGCCTGGGCCTGGCAGGCGTCCTGACCCGGGTAGCCGTAGGCCGGTGCCGCCCGGCCGCCCGGGTGGCCGTGGCCGGGCGGCTGCCGGTCTGAGGGCGGCGAGGTCTGGGTGGGGGCGTCGGCGAGCCCGCCCGCGACGCCGCCCCGGAGCGGTCGGACCTCGCTGGTCCAGGCGTTGCCGTCCCACCAGCGCTCGTGACCGGGGGCGCCGTCCGCACCCGGGACCGGGTACCACCCGGGAGGCGTCGAGTTGCTCACGGCCGTACGGTACCCGGCGCGACGGCGGTCCGGACAGGGCGGAACCGTCACGACTCCGCACCACTCGCGGGCGGTGAACCGCCTTTCGCGGCAAGCCTGTTCGAGCGGTCGGCCGCCTGTCCGGGCGGGGCCCCGGGCAGGGTGCCGGCGAGTCCGGGGCAGGGCCGCGGCGAGGCCCGGGCAGGCCTTCTGGTGGCTCAGTCGGTCAGGCCGCGGGCCATCCAGACGTCGTCCACGAACCGGCCGTCGATCAGGAACTCCTCGGCCAGCGAGCCCTCGACGACGAAGCCGCAGCTCTCGTAGAGGCGGCGGGCCGGGGCGTTCCAGCCGAGCACCCGCAGGGTCATCTTGCGGGCGCCTTCCGCCCGGGCCGCCGCGCAGGCCGCCTCGACCAGCCGGCGGCCGACGCCCCGGCCGCGGACGGTGTCGTCGACGGCGAGGCCCTGGATCTGCCGTACGTGCCGGTTGCTCGCCAGCGGGGTGGGCGGGACCTGGCGGACGTAGCCGACGATCCGGCCGTCCAGCACGGCCAGCAGGTAGTGCTCGGGGGCGTGCCGCTCGTCGAAGATCGGGTCCTCGACGGCCGGTTGCGGGGAGACGTCGGACAGGAAGGACCAGGCCGCGTGGTTGAGGACGGCGAGCTCGCGCTCGTCGTCGCTCCGCGCCGTACGGATGATCAGATCGTCGTCAGGCATGCGCGCCATGCTAAATGAGGTGCGCGCGGGGTGTGACGGACAGTCGGAGAAGCCGGGAACTGCGAGGATGGGTGCATGCGCATCGCTGTCACGGGTTCCACGGGTTTGATCGGTTCGGCGCTCGTCCGCTCCCTGCTGGCGGACGGCCACGAGGTGGTCCGGCTGGTCCGGCACCGTTCGAAGACCGGCCCACGGCCGGACGGCAGCACGGCGATCGGCTGGAACCCGCTGGGCGGCGAGGTCCAGCGGGGCGGCCTGGACGGGGTCCAGGCCGTGGTCCACCTGGCCGGCGCCGGGGTCGGCGACCGCCGCTGGTCGGACTCCTACAAGCGGGAGATCCGGGAGAGCCGGGTGTACGGCACCGAGACGCTGGCCGTCGCCCTGGCCGCGCTCAAGGAGCCGCCGCGGGTCCTGGTGAGCGCCTCCGCGGTCGGCTGGTACGGGCAGACCGGCGACCGGGTGATCGACGAGGACTCCCCCGCCGGCGACGACTTCCTGGCCGAGGTCTGCCGGGAGTGGGAGGACGCCGCCAGGCCGGCCGAGCGGGCCGGGATCAGGGTCGTCCACCCCCGCACCGGGATGGTGCTCTCCTCGGCCGGCGGGGCTGGCGCACGGCTGTTCCCGCTGTTCAAGCTGGGCCTCGGCGGGCGGCTCGGCAACGGGCGGCAGTACTGGAGCTTCATCTCGCTGCACGACGAGGTGGCCGCGCTGCGGTTCCTGATCGACCACGACGACCTCTCCGGCGCCTTCAACCTCACCGCGCCCAACCCGGCGACCAACGCCGAGCTGACGGCCGCGCTCGGCCGGGCGCTGCGGCGGCCGACGCCGTTCCCGGTGCCGGAGGCGGTGCTCAAGGCGGTGCTGGGCGAGCTGGCGGTCGAGGTGGTCGGCAGCCACCGGGTGGTGCCGCGGCGGCTGCTGGACGCGGGCTTCCGCTTCACCCACCCGGAGGTGTACTCGGCGGTGCTCGCGGCGTTGTGACGGGCGGACGGGGCGGGCGCCGGGGACGACGGCGGGTTCGGGCGCCGGGGGACGGCGGCGGGGTCGGGCGCCGGGGGACGGCGGACAGGTCGGGCATCGGGCGGCGGACGGCGGACGGCGGACGGGGTGGGTGCTCGGGCGGTGGGCGCCGGTGCCGGACGGCGGGGCGCGCGGGGTGGCTGCGCGCGCTGGGCGGGTCTGCGCGCGTGCGGGTCGCGCGGACCCGTGCGTACTCCGACTACGGCATCCGCCCTGGCCAGCGGCATATGCCGGGCGGATTCCGAGGGGGCCCGAGGAGGGGGCGCACGGGAGCACACGGCGGGCGCGTCGCACGCCCCCGGTGACCGTACGCGCCCGCCGACCCCCGAACCCGGCCGCCACGGCGCACTGTCCGTGACCGCGCCCCCGCCCGGTGCCGCACTACCCTCCCCGCCCCTCGGATCCGGTCGGGTGTGACTGTCTGACACTCACACTGACGGGGCATCACCCTCCACGGACCGTGTCCCGGCACCCCGCTGCCTGCGTCGGCCGGAGCCCCGGGACCAGGGAGGGAGCACCCCAGTGCCCACGTACGACTTCACCCGCCGCGCCCGCCGGCCGTCCGACCCGGACGTCGTCGTGGTCGGCGCCGGACTCGCGGGCCTGGCCGCCGCCCGCGCGCTCACCGGCCACGGCCTCACCGTTCAGGTCCTGGAGACCACCGACCGGATCGGCGGCCGGATGGCCACCCGCGAGCAGGACGGCTTCCGGCTCGACGACGGCAGTCACCTGCTGAACACCGCCTTCCCGGAGCTGCGCCGCACGCTCGACCTCGACCACCTCGACCTGCGCCCGCTCGCGCCCGGCGTACTGGTGCACAGCGCCGGACGCCGCTACCGCGCCGGGGATCCCCAGCTCACCGTCGCCCGCCAGGCCGCCGCCCGGGCCCCGCTCGGCAGCCCGCTGGACAAGGCCCGGCTGGCCGGCCGGCTCGGCCGGCTCGCCGCCACCCCGGTCGGCCGCCTCCAGGCCCGGCCGGAGACCACCGCCGCCCGCGCACTGGCCGGCCACGGCCTCGCCCAGCGCACCGTGGACGGCTTCCTGCGCCCGCTGCTCAGCGCCCTGCTCTCCGATCCGGCCCTCGGCACCAGCAGCCGGGTCGCCGACCTGGTGCTGCGCTCGTACGCGCGCGGGCGCCTGTGTCTGCCCGCCGACGGGATCGCGGCGGTACCGGCCCAGCTGGCCGCCGCCCTGCCCGCCGGCACCGTACGCACCGGGGTGCGGGTCACCTCGGTCACCGCGGACGGCGTGGAGACCGTCGCGCACGGGCGGATCGGCGCCCAGGCCGTCGTCGTCGCCACCGACGCCCGCTCCGCCGCCGAGCTGCTGCCCGGGCTACGGCTGCCGGCCTTCCACGCCGTCACCACCTTCTTCCACGCGGCCGACGCCGCCCCGCTGGGCGAGGCCGTCCTGCTGCTCGACGGCGACCGGCCGAACGGTCAGCCGCCACTGGTCTCGCACTCGCTGGTGCTCAGCGAGCTGCACCCGTCCTACGCCCCGGCCGGTCAGGCGCTGATCGCCACGACCGTGCTCGGGCGTCGCGCCTTCGACGTGGGCGGCCCGGCCGGGCTGGAGCCGGCCGTCCGGGCCCGGCTGGCCGAGCTGTACGGCGGCCCGACGTCGGGCTGGCAGTTCCTCGGCGTGCGGCACGTCCCGGACGCGCTGCCCGCGATGCCGCCGCCGCACAACCCCCGCCGCCCGGTGCGGCTGCTGGCCGGGCTGTACGTCGCCGGGGACCACCGGGACACCAGCACCGTGCAGGGCGCGCTGGTCTCCGGGCGGCGGGCGGCGCAGGCGGTGCTGAGCGACCTCGGCGTCCCGGCCGAGGCCCCGGAGGCGGAGGCGGCGGCCTGACGGGCGGGGCACCTGCCGGCCCCGCCGCCCCGCCCGCGCACTTCGCGGCGCCGGGACACGGCAGCGGTCTGCCGGGGTGACAGACCGACGGCGTGCCCGGCGTCCTGGTCCGCGGAGGCACCGGGCCGGGCCCGGCCTCCGTGCGCCGGGTGCGTGGGGCCGTCCCCACGCACCCGGCCCGCCGGTGGGCGACCGGCTCCCGCCGGCCGGGGCGGATCACTCCGCCGGTCAGATCACCCCCGCCTGCCGGGCCGTCTCCTCGAAGGCGCGGGCCACCGGGCTGCCGCGGTACGGGGTGAGGCGGCGGTGGAAGTCCCGGACGTACTCCAGCGAGCGGGCCGAGCGCATCTCCCCCGCCGCCCGCAGCGCGTCGGTGGCCATGGTGCAGGCCTCGTCGAGGTCCCCCATGCCGAGCCGGGCGGTGGCCAGCACCAGGCGGCAGAAGATCCGGCTGCGGGCGTAGGCGGGCGAGCGCAGCCGCAGCGACTTCTCGGCGTGCTGCGCGGCCGTCCGCCACTGCTGGAGGTCGCGGTAGCAGTGGGCGAACTCGTCGGAGAGCTGGGCCTCGTCGAAGTACCGCGCCCAGGAGGGCAGTTCGTCGCCGGTCCGGGCCGCGGCCAGCGAGCGCTCGGCGCGCACCAGGGCGGTGGTGCAGGACCTGACGTCGCCGAGCAGGCCGTGTCCGCGCGCCTCGGCGGCGTGCATCAGCGACTGGACGACCGGCGGCACGGCGGTGCCCACGCCCTGCTGGGCGACCCGGGCGAGCTGGACGGCCTCCCGGCCGTGGCCCAGGTGGACGGCCTGCTGGCTCATCGTCACCAGGACGTACCCGCCGAGTGCGCGGTCCCCGGCGGCCTGGGAGAGCCGCAGCGCCTGGACGAAGTAGCGCTGGGCGAGGCCGTGCGCGGCGATGTCGAAGGACGTCCAGCCGGCCAGCCTGGTGAGGTCGGCGACCGCGCCGAACAGGGCCCGGCCGATCTGCTCGCCGTAGCGGCCGCGCAGCATCGGCTCGGCCTCGCTCTCCAGGTAGCGGACCAGCGCCTGGCGGGCGTGGCCGCCGCCGTAGGCGTGGTCGAGCGCGCGGAAGAGGTCGCCGACGGCCCGGATGGCGGCGATGTCGCCGCGGCCGACCCGCAGGGTGGGGCGGGACTCGCGGGCCGGGTCGCCGTACGGCGGCTCGACGGCGACCGGCGGCCGGCGGCTCTGGATCGGCACCCGGCCGATGGTCGGGGCGGTGCCGGTGGTCCCGGCCGTGCTGCGGGCGGTGGGGGCGCCGGGCGCCGGGCCGCGCGCCGGGCTCCCGGGGGACGCGCCGGGCGCGCCCGGTGCAGGGGCGCCGGTGATGGCCACGGAGGTGGCGCTGCCGGCGGGCGGGCCGGCGTCCGGCCGGGCCAGCGTGGAGCCGTCCCGGGCGACCCGCTCGTCGGTGCGGCCGATCAGCCAGTCCCGGCTGGGGACGACCAGGCCGGCCGGGGTGAAGGCGATCCGGCGCAGCTCGGACTGCGGGCCGTTGTCCTTGCGCCACATGCTCGCCACGATGTCCACCGCCTCCTGCGGCGTCTCGGCGAACTCCAGGCCCGCGTAGACCGGGGCGCAGGCGTCCAGGCCGAGGTCCTGGGCGGTGAGCCGGCGGCCGAGCCGGCGGGTGAAGACCTCGGCGATCAGCGCCGGGGTGGCCCCGCGCGGCTGCTGGCCGCGCAGCCAGCGGGTGACCGAGGTCTTGTCGTAGCGCAGGTCGAGGCCGTGCTCCAGGCCGAGCTGGTCGACCCTGCGGGCGAGGCCGGCGTGCGAGAAGCCGGCCTCCTCGATCAGCGCCGCGAGCTGGCCGTTCTGCGGGGCCGGGCCGGAGTGGCCGGGGCCGCGGGCCGGGGCGGGCGCGACCGGGTTCTCGTGCCGGTCGGGTGTGGCCTGCACCGGCAGCCGAAGGTCGTCGGCGTCCGGGGCGTCGGCGGGCAGCGTCTCGGCGGTCAGGGCGTCGGGGGCGTCCGGAAGGGTCCGGCCGACCGGCCCTCGGCGCTGGCCGAGCGGGTCGAGCGGTCCGTACGCCGGGCTGTCGGTTGCAGGCCGTTGGGGCATGTCTGTCAACACCTCTCGGACGTCGCACCGGGCTTCACCAGCACTTCGGCGGCCTGGGGCGGCGCCCCCTGTCGGGAATCGGCGTGAATGTAGCGAGCATTCGGGCGCTATGGGTGGATCTGACCGAGCAATCCACCGAACGGGTGAAGCAAGCGCGCCCATTGTGGGGAAGCGGGCTCGGGATGGGTTTGGTCGTCCGGGGTCGAACCTTCGGTCGTTCCGGGGGCTTTCCCGAGGGCTTCCGCGGGGGTCGATCCGCCGTTCGGACCTCGCTCCGGCGTCATGGCGGACGGCACCACAGCCCAGCGGTGTGCTGTGGAGGTCTGCCACATGGGAGCGAGGCCGTCGGATTCCTACCGTTCTCGGCCATGGACACCTCTACTGCCCGCCCGCTCGCCGGCCGCACGGCCATGGTCACCGGGGCCGCCTCGGGCATCGGCCGGGCCTGCGCCGAGGCCTTCGCCGAGGCCGGAGCCCGGGTCTACGTCGTCGACCTCGCGGCCGGCCCGGCCGAGGAACTCGCCGAGCGGATCGGCGGCCGCGCGATCGTCGCCGACCTCGCCGACCCCGGAGCCGTGGACGCCCTGCCGGACGACGCCGACATCGTCGTCAACAACGCCGGTCTCCAGCACGTCGCGCCCGTGCACGAGTTCCCGCCGGACCGCTTCACGCTCATCCAGCGCGTCATGGTCGAGGCCCCGTTCCGCATCCTGCGCCGCACCCTGCCGCACATGTACGAGCAGGGATGGGGCCGGGTCGTCAACGTCTCCTCCGTCCACGGCCTGCGCGCCAGCGCCTTCAAGTCCGCGTACGTCACCGCGAAGCACGCCCTGGAGGGCCTGAGCAAGACCGTCGCCCTGGAGGGCGCGCCGCACGGCGTCACCAGCAACTGCATCAACCCGGGCTACGTCCGAACCCCCCTGGTGGAGAAGCAGATCGCCGCCCAGGCGCTCGCCCACGGCATCCCCGAGGACGAGGTGGTCGAGCGGATCATGCTCGACCGCACCGCCGTGAAGCGCCTCATCGAGCCCGAGGAGGTCGCCCGACTCGCCCTCTGGCTCTGCTCCTCCTCCGCCTCCTACATCACCGGCGCCAGCCTCCCCGTCGACGGCGGCTGGACGGCGCACTGAGTGGGGACGCTCCGCGCCCCCGCCGCCCGCTCATAGGGCAGAGCGGCACATTCGACCCCGGGACTGTGTGGACCACCCACATAGTCCCGGGGTCGGGCGCTTCCTACCTTGTGGCGACATCGACTCCCCCTGGTTCTGGAAGTGGTGGCCATGAACACCTCCGCGCGAGGTACGGCGGCGAGCAGCTCACTCCCGAAAGTGGTGGCTGCGAGCCTGATCGGCACGACGATCGAGTGGTACGACTACTTCCTGTACGGAACGGCGGCGGCGCTGGTGTTCGGGAAGCTGTTCTTCCCCCACAGCGATCCGCTGACCGGGACGCTGCTGTCCTTCCTGACCTATGCGATCGGGTTCGCGGCGCGGCCGCTCGGGGCGCTGGTGTTCGGTCACTTCGGGGACCGGGTGGGGCGCAAGAAGCTGCTGGTGGTGAGCCTGCTGCTGATGGGCGGGTCGACCACGGCGATCGGGCTGCTGCCGACCTACGACTCGATCGGGGTCGCGGCGCCGGTGCTGCTGACGGCACTGCGGCTGGTGCAGGGCTTCGCGCTCGGCGGTGAGTGGGGCGGTGCCGTGCTGCTGGTGTCGGAGCACGGGGACCAGCGGCGGCGGGGGTTCTGGGCGTCCTGGCCGCAGGGCGGGGCGCCGGCCGGGAACCTGCTGGCGGCCGGGGTGCTGTCGCTGATGACGGCGGTGCAGTCGGACGCGGCGTTCCTGGCGTGGGGCTGGCGGGTGCCGTTCCTGCTGTCCGCGGTGCTGGTCGCGGTCGGGATGTGGATCCGGCTCGCGGTGGACGAGTCGCCGCTGTTCAAGCAGGCGCTGGCGGCCCAGCAGCAGCGGCAGGCGGAGCAGCGGACGGCCGAACGGCTGCCGCTGGTGGAGGTGTTGCGCAACCACTGGCGGGAGGTGCTGGTGGCCATGGGCGCGCGGATGGCGGAGAACATCTCCTACTACGTGATGACGACCTTCGTGCTCACCTACGCCGTCACCCACGCCCACTTCTCCAAGCAGACCGCGCTGAACGCCGTCCTGATCGCCTCCGCGATCCAGTTCGCGCTGATCCCGCTGTTCGGCGCGCTGTCCGACCGGATCGGGCGCAAGCCGGTCTACCTGGTGGGCGCGGTCGGGGTGGGTGTCTGGGCCTTCGTCTTCTTCGGCATGGTCGACACCAGGTCCTTCGGCTCGCTGGTCACCGCCGTCACCGTCGGCCTGGTCTTCCACAGCGCCATGTACGCGCCCCAGGCCGCCTTCTTCTCCGAGCTGTTCGCGACCCGGATGCGGTACTCGGGCGCCTCGATCGGGGCCCAGTTCTCCTCGGTGGCGGCCGGCGCCCCCGCGCCGCTGATCGCCACCGCGCTGCTCAAGGACTACGGCAGCTCCACCCCCATCGCCGTCTACGTCGCCATCGCGGCGGCGATCACCGTCCTGGCGGTGCTCTGCGGCCGGGAGACCAGGGGCCGGGACCTCACGGAGGTCGACGGGGAGGCCGCAGACGGTGCCCAGGCCGGGCCGGAGGGCCGGGAGGCCGGTGCCGGCGACCGCGGGAAGCCCGCCGTCGCCTGAGGACCGAGCCGGTACGATCGCGCTTTCTCGGAACCGACGGAACCGACGCCGATTGGCAGCACGCACCATGAACCACCCTCACGAAAGCGCCGCGCCCGCGCTGCGGCGGCTGCTCGACCTGCTCGCCTCCGGCGCCGCCACCGAGGACTTCGCCGACGTGCTGGCCGACGCCCGCCGCCGCGGGGCGCCGGCCGCCGTCCTCGCCGAGATCGACGACGCCACCTGGCAGGCCCTGCGGGTCCACCGCACCCTGCGTCAACACCGGCGCCGCGAAGCCGAGTTGACCGCCCTGTTCGACACCGCAGGAGACCTCGCCGCCTCCCGGGACCTGGACTCGGTGCTCCAGGCGATCGTCCGCCGGGCCCGGATGCTGCTCGGCACCGACACCGCCTACCTGACCCTGCCGGACGAGGCCGCGGGCGACACCTACATGCGGGTCACCGACGGCTCGGTCTCCGTCCTGTTCCAGACCCTGCGGCTCAGCCTCGGCGACGGCCTGGGCGGGTTGGTCGCGCAGACCGCCCGCCCGTACGCCACCCCCGACTACCGCAACGACGAGCGCTTCCACCACACCGGCACGATCGACGCGGGCGTGCTGGACGAGGGACTGGTGGCGATCATCGGGGTACCGCTGCTGATCGGCGGGCAGGTCATCGGCGTCCTGTTCGCCGCCGACCGCTCGCCGCGCGCCTTCTCCCCCGACGAGGTCGCGCTGCTCTGCTCGCTGGCCGCGCACGCCGCGATCGCCCTGGACACCGCCAAGTCGCTGGCCGACACCCGTGCCGCGCTCGCCGAGCTGAACGCCGCCAACGAGCTGGTCCGGGCCCACTCCGCCGCCGTGCAGCGCGCCGAGCAGGCGCACGACCGGCTCACCGACCTGGTGCTGCGCGGCGCCGAGGTGCCGGACGTCGCCGCCGCCGTCGCCGCCCTGCTGGGCGGGGAGATAGCGGTCCTGGACGCCGAGGGCGAGCCGCTGGCCGGACGCTCCGCACCCGCCGCCGAACTGGCGGAGGCGGTCGCCTCCTCCCGCGCCGAGGGCCGGTCCGTACGGCACGGCGAGCAGTGGGTCTGCGCGGTGCTGGCCGGGCACGACGCGCTCGGCACCATGGTGCTGCGCGGCCGGCCCGACCTCGACGACGCCGACCGGCGACTGTTCGAGCGGGCCAGCGTGGTCACCGCGCTGCTCCTGCTGCTGCGCCGCTCGGTCGCGGAGACCGAGAACCGGATCCGCGGCGAACTGCTCACCGACCTGCTGACCGCCCCCGAGCGCGACCCGGCCGGGCTCACCGCGCGCGGCCGCCGGCTCGGCGTCGACCTCGCCCGGCCGCACCTGGTGCTGGTCGCGGAACCGGCCGACGGGAAGGGCGACGACCGGGGACGGCTGGCCGGCGCGGCCCGGCGCTACCTCTTCGGCTCCCGCGGTGTCAGCGCCGAGCACGCCGAGACGGTGGTGCTGCTGGTGCCCGTCGAGACCGGCGGCGGCGCCGACCCCGAGGAGACCGCCCGGCGGGCCGCCGAGCGGCTGGCCCGGCTGGCCGGGTTCCCGGTCACCGTCGGCGCGGGCCGCCCGGCCGCCGGGCCGTCCGCGGTGGCCGCCTCGTACGGCGAGGGCCTGCGCTGCCTGCGGGCGCTGCGGGTGCTCGGCCGCGCCGGGGAGGGCGCCTCCGCCCGGGCGCTCGGCTTCCTCGGCGTGCTGCTCGGCGACGGCCACGACGTGGACGGCTTCGTCGGCGCGACGCTCGGCCCGCTGCTCGCCTACGACGCCCGGCGCGGCACCGAGCTGGTCCGCACCCTGCGCGCCTACTTCGACTGCGGCGGCAGCCTGACCAGGGCCAAGGACGAGCTGCACGTCCACGTGAACACGGTGGTCCAGCGGCTGGACCGGGTCGAGGCGCTGCTCGGGCGGGACTGGAACCAGCCGGAGCGGTCCCTGGAACTGCAGCTCGCGCTGCGGTTGCAGCTGCTCGCGGCGGGTTGACCGAGCGGGGGGAGCGAGGGAGCGGGTACGGGGTGGCGGCGGCTCGCGGGCGGCTGAGGGGTCCTCGCGGGCGGGGCGTACAGTGGCGAGGTTGGTCTCGAACGCCTGGCAAGGAGCGGTAGCGGTGAGCGAGAACGTGCGTTTTGTTCACATGGGCATCGGCGAGCGGACCGTGCCCTACCAGGAGGCCTGGGAGGAGCAGCAGCGACTGCACGCCCTGCGGGTCGCCGACGAGATCCCCGACACCGTCCTGCTCCTGGAGCACCAGTCGGTGTACACCATGGGCAAGCGCACCAACCCCGCCGACCTGCCGCTGGACGGCACCCCGGTGGTCGAGGTCAACCGGGGCGGGGAGATCACCTGGCACGGCCCCGGCCAGCTGGTCGGCTACCCGATCGTCAAGCTGCCCGACCCGATCGACGTCATCGCCTACGTCCGCCGGCTGGAGGAGGCGCTGATCCGCACCGCCGGGGAGTTCGGCATCGACTCCACCCGGGTCGAGGGCCGCAGCGGGGTCTGGGTGCTGGGCGATTCCATCCCGGACGCCGTGGTGGACCCGGCGCAGGTGGTGGACATCGGCAAGCTGACCCTGCGGATGGGCCTGCCGCTGGGCATCGACCCTCGGCTGGCGGGCCCCGAGTACGCGCCCTCCAACGCCGGCCAGCGCGGTGACGACCGCAAGCTCGCCGCGATCGGCGTGCGGGTCGCCCGCGGGGTGACGATGCACGGCTTCGCGCTCAACTGCGACCCGGACATGACCTGGTTCGACAAGATCGTGCCGTGCGGCATCCGGGACGCGGGCGTGGCCTCGCTCAGCGGCGAGCTGAAGCGCGGGCTGAGCGCCGCCGAGGCGGCGCCGGCCGTCGAACGGCACCTGGCGGCCGTCCTCGCCGAGCTGCCGGAACCGGCGCTCGGCCGCTGAACCCTCCGCCCCGCCGGGGATCCGGCGGGATTCCCTGCGGCCGCCGGGAATCTACCGGCCGGTAGCCATGTTGCCCTGCGATTGCAGGGCGGCAGGCCCGGCGAAGGCCGTACAACCACAGGCGTACCCTGGGGGTACCCCGTCTAGTTCTAGGAGTCGCACGTGTCCGCTGTCGCGCCCGACGGCAGGAAGCTTCTCCGCCTGGAGGTCCGCAACAGCGAGACCCCCATCGAGCGGAAGCCCGAGTGGATCAAGACCCGCGCGAAGATGGGCCCGGAGTACAACGCCCTCCAGTCGCTGGTGAAGAAGGAGGGGCTGCACACGGTCTGCCAGGAGGCCGGCTGCCCCAACATCTTCGAGTGCTGGGAGGACCGCGAGGCGACCTTCCTCATCGGCGGTGACCAGTGCACCCGCCGCTGCGACTTCTGCCAGATCGACACCGGCAAGCCCGCCGAGTTCGACCGCGACGAGCCGCGCCGGGTCGCCGAGTCCATCGTCACCATGGACCTCAACTACGCCACCATCACCGGCGTCGCCCGCGACGACCTGGAGGACGGCGGCGCCTGGCTGTACGCCGAGACCGTGCGCCAGGTGCACGCGATGACCGCCGGCCGCGAGGCCGGCCGCACCGGCGTCGAGCTGCTCATCCCCGACTTCAACGCCGTGCCCGAGCAGCTGGCCGAGGTCTTCTCCTCCCGCCCCGAGGTGCTCGCGCACAACGTCGAGACGGTGCCGCGGATCTTCAAGCGGATCCGCCCGGCGTTCCGCTACGAGCGCTCGCTGGACGTCATCACCCAGGCCCGCGCGGCCGGGCTGGTCACCAAGTCCAACCTGATCCTGGGCATGGGCGAGACCCGCGAGGAGGTCAGCCAGGCGCTGGCCGACCTGGTCGGCGCCGGCTGCGAGCTGATCACCATCACCCAGTACCTGCGCCCCTCGCTGCGCCACCACCCGGTCGAGCGCTGGGTGAAGCCGCAGGAGTTCGTCGAGCTCCAGGAGGAGGCCGAGGAGCTGGGCTTCGCGGGCGTCATGTCGGGCCCGCTGGTGCGGTCCTCGTACCGGGCCGGCCGGCTGTACCGGCAGGCGCTGGAGCGGCGCGAGCAGGCCGCGGTCTGACCGCGCGCTGACGCCGGTCAACCGCGCGCTGACGCCGGCCTCGCGGTCCACCGACCGGTTCGAGCCATGGGAAGGGCGGAGCTTCGGCTCCGCCCTTTCGCCTTCACCACGCTTTGACGACCTGGTCACGGCCTGGTAACACAGGGTGGGGACGCTGGACGCCTGGTGGGCGTTCGATTCTTCTCAGCCACGGGAGGAGCTGTTCGGCATGCGGATGCGGATCCGGTCGGTGAGGGTGGCGCTGCGGTTCGCCGAGAGCGTCCTGCTGGCCCCCGGCCAGCGGCACGCGCGCCGCAACGCGTGGGCGGCGGTGTGCGAGGACCGCCGGCACGCGGCGGACCGCCGGCACGACCACGCGGCGGCGGCGACGACGGTGCCGACACGACCCGTTCGGCAGTAACGCTCCGGCACCGCCGGGACCGCCGTCCCCACCCCGGCGTCGCTCTGCGCGACGGCGTGTGGGCGCGCGGGTCACGGTTGGGGCGAACGGGTACCCGGGCTTGGATATCCCGTACCCGTGCCACGTACCATGAGCGTTATGGCGAGGGAAACATCCGAGAACCCCGGGCGGCTGAAGCAGATCCGTCTGGCGTACACCATGACCAAGAAGGTCGACACCAAGATCGGCCTGATCATCGCCGGCGTCGGCCTGCTGACCTTCGGCGTGTTCCTCGCCATCGGCTTCGCGATCGAGCATCCCGTCTACCTGGGCATCCTGGGCTTCATCGTGGCCGTGCTGGCCATGGCGATCGTCTTCGGGCGCCGGGCCGAGCGCGCCGCGTTCGGTCAGATGGAGGGGCAGCCGGGCGCCGTCGCCGCGGTGCTGAACAACATCCGGCGAGGCTGGAGCTCCAACACCACCCCGGTCGCGGTCACCCGCAACCAGGACGCGGTCTACCGCGCCGTGGGCCGGGCCGGCATCGCGCTGATCGGCGAGGGCAACCCGAACCGGGTCCGCCAGCTGCTGATCTCCGAGAAGAAGAAGATGGCCCGCGTGGTCGGCGACGTGCCGGTGCACGACATCGTGGTGGGCAACGGCGAGGGCGAGATCCCGCTGAAGAAGCTCCAGATCCACCTGATGCGCCTGCCCCGCGCCATCACCGCCGCCCAGGTCACCGAGACCAACGACCGCCTGCGCGCGCTGGGCGACCTGCTCTCCAAGGCGCCGATCCCCAAGGGCCCGATGCCGAAGGGCGCCCGGATGCCCAAGGGCGGCCAGGTCCGCTGACCCTCCCCCTCCCCTGACGACACGAGAACGGCCCCGCCGCGGAAGCTCCGCGGCGGGGCCGTTCCGACGTTCGTACGGCGTGCCGTGTGGCGGTCCGTACGGCGCCGGGCGCTAGATCCGGACCTCGACGGTGCCGACCGCCTTGTCGTGCAGGCCGCGGGTGTCGCGGTCCCAGACCAGCGGCGGCACCACCAGGCAGAGCAGCAGGGTGCGCAGCAGGACCTGCGGGATGGTCGCGCGGCGGCCGTCCAGGCGGATCACCCGGAGGCCGAACAGCCGCTTGCCGACCGTCGTGCCGGTGGTGGACAGCAGCAGCGACACGACCAGGAAGTACAGCGGGCTGGTCCACAGGTTGGCCTCGGCCTGGTCGCCACGGGCGAGCAGCCCGTACGCGATCAGGGAGACCAGCCAGCCGTCCACGAACAGGGCCCCGATCCGGCGGCCGGGGCCGGCGATCGAGCCGGGGCCCTCCTTGGGCAGCCCGAGGCGTTCGCCGCGGTAGCCGAAGTCGGCGCCCATCTTCTCGGCGGCCGCCCGGGGGCCGTCGATCCACGATCCCAACGCTTCTCTGGTGTCCACGAATCCACACTAACCGGGCTGACGGCCCGCTCCGCCACCGGCTCCCCTCCCCGCCGGGCATCACCCCCGACCGGGTGAATCGTCGTTCCGGGAGCTTTCCAGGCAGTTTCCGAGTGGTCCAGACCACTTACGGAACGGTGCCCAGCTGGGCGGGGTGATTTGTACCGTCCCGTACGCCTTTGCCATACGCCCGGCGACCGTGGTTAACATCTAGGAAACGAGCGGGTCACCGACTGGAAACGGCCCATTCCTATGGTGAGCCCAATTCGCACGCCGAGGAGGATGGATGTTCAACAACGCCGCCGAAGTGAAGCAGTTCATCCAGGACAACGACGTGAAGTTCGTCGACGTCCGATTCTGCGACCTGCCGGGCGTCTTGCAGCACTTCTCCGTACCTGCGGCGACCTTCGACCCGTCCGAGATCCTGATGTTCGACGGCTCGTCGATCCGCGGCTTCCAGGCCATCCACGAGTCCGACATGGCCCTGGTCCCGGACCTCGCCACGGCCCGCCTCGACCCCTTCCGGGCCGAGAAGCACCTCAACATCAACTTCTTCATCCAGGACCCGGTCACCGGCGAGGCGTACAGCCGCGACCCGCGCAACGTCGCCAGGAAGGCCGAGGCCTACCTCGCCTCCTCCGGCATCGCCGACACCGCCTACTTCGGGCCCGAGGCCGAGTTCTACGTCTTCGACTCGGTCCGCTTCGAGACCAGCGCCAACGCGTCCTTCTACCACATCGACTCGGAGGCCGGCGCCTGGAACACCGGCGCCGCCGAGGGCGACGTGCGCGGCTACAAGGTCAAGTACAAGGGCGGGTACTTCCCCGTCCCGCCGGTCGACCACTTCGCCGACCTGCGCGCCGAGATGTCGCTGGAACTCGCCAAGGCCGGGCTGGAGGTCGAGCGCCAGCACCACGAGGTCGGCACCGCCGGCCAGGCCGAGATCAACTACAAGTTCAACACCCTGCTGCACGCCGCCGACGACCTGATGCTGTTCAAGTACATCATCAAGAACGTCGCCTGGCGGAACGGCAAGACCGCCACCTTCATGCCGAAGCCGATCTTCGGCGACAACGGCTCGGGCATGCACGTCCACCAGTCCCTGTGGAGCGAGGGCACCCCGCTCTTCTACGACGAGCAGGGCTACGCCGGGCTCTCCGACACCGCCCGCTACTACATCGGCGGCCTGCTGCGGCACGCCCCCTCGCTGCTGGCCTTCACCAACCCCTCGGTGAACTCCTACCACCGCCTGGTGCCCGGCTTCGAGGCGCCGGTCAACCTGGTCTACTCCCAGCGCAACCGCTCCGCCGCGATCCGCATCCCGATCACCGGCTCCAACGCCAAGGCCAAGCGCATCGAGTTCCGCGCCCCCGACCCGGCCTCCAACCCCTACCTGGCCTTCGCCGCCATGCTGATGGCCGGCCTCGACGGCATCCGCAACAAGATCGAGCCCCTGGAGCCGGTCGACAAGGACCTCTACGAGCTGGCCCCCGAGGAGCACGCCAACGTCCCCCAGGTGCCCTCCTCCCTCCCCGCCGTCCTGGAGGCCCTCGAAGCCGACCACGAGTACCTCCTCGCCGGCAACGTCTTCACCCCGGACCTCATCGAGACCTGGATCGACTACAAGCGCACCAACGAGATCGCCCCGATCGCCCTCCGCCCCCACCCGCACGAGTTCGAGCTGTACTACGACCTGTAAGGAGCCGCGGGGCTGACAGGTGTACCGGGCGGCCGGTCCGACGGAGGTCGGGCCGGCCGCCCGGTGCGTGCTGTGGCCGTCGGCGCGGGTGGGACGAGGTCAGCGGGAGTCGGGGGCGGGCTGCTGTGGGGGGTGGGTGTCCCGGGGGGTGAAGGAGGTGGCCCAGGGGGTGGTGACGGTCTCCGGGATTCCGCGGGGCCGGGTGGCGGGCTGCGGGAGGGGTTCGGCGGCGCGGAGTTGGTCGATGCTCTTCGTCATGCCGACCTTGAGGCGGGGTGTCAGGGGCCTCTCGATGAGCCGGTGGGCCAGCCAGGAGGCGACGAGCATACCGGCGGTGACGATGGCGACCGCCGTCCAGGGCTTGGTGCCGTGGTCGTAGAGGGCGCGCAGGGCGGTCCAGCCCATGGTCTCGTGGAGGAGGTAGAGGGGGTAGGTGAGGGCTCCGGCGAAGGTCAGCCAGCGCCACTGGATCCGGGAGCCCCAGCCCAGGGCGACCCCGATCATGACGAGGTAGGAGAGGCTGGTCAGCAGGACGGCGGGCCAGGTCGGCAGGTCGACGCGGCCGAGGAAGCGGCTCACGTTCACCTGGTGCTGGAGAGTGTAGAGGACCGAGACGATCCAGCTGATCCCGACGATGCCGAAGAGCATCAGGTTGGGACCGTACCGGTGGACCAGGTAGAGCGCGAGGCCGGCGACGAAGAACGAGGAGACCTGCGACATCGCGAAGAACTCCAGGACCGGCGACTTGGTGCTCTCCGAGACGATGCCGGCGACCGTCCAGATCGAGCAGAAGGCCACGATCCGCCGGTAGGTGACGCCCCGCCAGACCACGATGGCGAAGAGCAGGTAGAAGCGCAGCTCGATCCAGAGCGTCCAGTAGACGGCGTCGACGTGCTTGATGCCCAGGCCCTCCTGGAACATCGTCAGATTGGCGAGCACCTGCTCCGGGGGAAGCGGCTGGCGAACGAGCGGCCACATCGTGACGACCGCGGTGGTGAGCAGGACGGCGAACCAGTACGCGGGGTAGAGCCGGATGACCCGGGAACGGACGAAGTCGCCCACCGGGCGGCCCCAGCTGCTCATGCAGATCACGAAGCCGCTGATCACGAAGAACAGGCAGACGCCGGTCCACAGATAGGCGCCGAGGAAGGAGGCGCGGTGGAACACCTGCTCCACCGGCTGGCCCCAGGCACTGTCCGTGGCCGAGCCGCCGCCGCCGTAGCCGACGTAGTGGTGGAAGACCACCATCAGCGCGGCCAGGATGCGCAGTCCGTCCAGGACGGCGAGCCGGCCGCCCTTCGCGGACTCGCGGCGGCCCGAGGAACCTGATCGTTGCCGGGGGAAAATGGTCACGGCAGAAGATAGCGCACAGACGTTCCCGTGCCCGTACGGGCCGATTGCCGACGGGGTGGGGCGGAGGTCGGACGGGGGCGCCGACGGCTCACGCCGGGAGGCTCGGCGGCAGGGTCCGGACGACGGCCAGGGAGGCCACGGCGGCGGCGAAGCCGAGGAGGGCGCCGGCCGCGACGTCGCCCGGGTAGTGCACGCCGGTGTGGACCCGGGAGTAGCCGACCGCGGCCGCCACCGCGCCGAGCGGGACCGCCATCGGCGGCAGCAGCACGCCGACCGCGGTGGCGAAGGCCGTCGCCGAGGCCATGTGACCGGACGGGAAGGAGGCCGACTCGGGCATCGGCACCTGTCGGCCGACCACCACCTTGGCCTGCTCCCGGTCGGGCCGGGGGCGGCGGACCAGCTGCTTGCCGACCAGGTTCGCCGTCACCGAGGCCAGCGCCACCGCGCCGACCCCGGCCACCGCGGCCTGCCGGGGACGGCCGGGGACAAGGGCGAGGAGCGCGGCGACGGCCAGCGAGATCTTCGAGTGGTCGGCGGCCCGGGAGAGGCGGCGCAGCGCGGAGTCCAGGGCCGGAGTGGGGGTGCCGGCGACGGCCGCGTAGACGGCTCCGTCGAGCGTCCGCAGGTCGGTGAGCACGGCCTGCGGGGCGGGCGGGGCGGCGTGGTGCTTCGGATCAGTCACGGGTCGGCCCCTCGGTGGTCGGGTCGGAGTGGCCGCGGGTGCCGGGGAGGCCGCGGCCCAGCGCGAGGTCGGCCAGCCGGTGCCAGTTCACGGGCGGCGCGGAGGCGGGGACGCCCGGGCGGTCGCGCGGCACCAGGACCCGCAGCGCCCGCGGGCACAGGGTGCACACGACGGGTACGGGCATCCGCAGTGCCTCGCCGTCGACCGCCACCGGGATCTCGGCCCCGTCCGCGGTCACCTCGACCCGCCGGGCGGTCAGTGCTCTCAGCCCGGTGGAGCGGCCGCCGCGCAGGACCACGTCCGCGGCCTCGGCCGCGCCCTCCACCCGGATGCCGAACACGCCGAGTTCGCCGCCGTCGAGCCGGGGGCGGCGGTCGCCGATGCCGAGGCCCTCGGTCGAGCCGTACGGGTTGTTGCTGACCAGCACCGCCTGCTCGCCGGTGAGCACGGTGGCGTCGGCCCGGACGTCGATGCGCGGCACGCCCTCGCCGACCAGCAGCTGGGGCAGCAGCGCCAGCACCGTTCCGACCTTGTCCTCCCGGTACTCGGGGCGCTGCACGATGTCGGCGTACACCCCGAAGGAGACGGTGTTGACGAAGGCCCGGCCCGAGACCTCGCCGAGGTCGACCCGCAGTTCCTCGCCGTCGGTCAGCGCGTCCAGGGCGCGGGACGGGTCCGTGCGGTCGAGGCCGAGGTCCAGGGCGAAGTGGTTGCGGGTGCCGGCGGGGAGCACCAGGAACGGCAGGTCGTGCTCGACGGCGACGGCCGCGACCGGCGCCAGGCTGCCGTCGCCGCCCGCCACGCCGAGCAGGTCCGCGCCCTCGGCCACGGCCGTACGGGCGAGCGCGGCGGGATCGGTGGGGACGGTGCGGTCGAACAGGACCACCCGGGCGCCGAGTTCCTCCGCCCGCTCGACCAGTCCGAAGCGGCCGACCTTCCCGCCGCCGGACTTCGGGTTCATGATCAGGACCGGCCGCTGCGGCCGGGGCGCGGCAACCGCCTGCATCGGCGGTTCCGGAGCGGCCCTGCGCAGTGCCGCGCGGGCGAGGGCCAGCGCGGCTCCCCAGCACAGGACGAGGGCCAGGGCGGTCAGCCACAGCCGGTGGTGGGCGAAGAGCACCAGCACCGCGACCGGTGCCGCGATCGCGACGAGCAGCCCGAACACCCGGACCGCTCCCCGGTAGGCCAGGAACCACCAGATGCCGGCGGCCCAGACGACCAGTCCGAGCAGCCCCGCGGCGACCACCAGCAGTCCGCCCTCCCCCAGTGCGAACAGCAGCATGCCGACTGCCCCCGCCGCCGCCAGCAGGGCGACGCGCGCCAGCAGCCGCGCGCCGGCTCCCCCGCCGGTGTCCGCCGTCCGTGTCCCGTCGATCTCGTCCTCCCGTGCCCTGCCCTCGGGGCCCGGCCGGGCCCGGTGGTTGCCAGCAGCCTGCGCACTCCCGCGCCCGGGGGCATCCCGGCGGACCCGTCCGGGTGACGGGGGGAGGAACGGGGAGAGGAACGGGGAGAGGCCTCGCCTACGGGGCGTCCGGGGTGAGGGCGAGGACGGCGAGGTCGTCGGCCAGGAGGCCGGCGTAGCGGTGGACGTCCTGGGCCAGGAAGGAGACCACCCGGTCGGGGGCGGTGCTGCCGAGGGCGGCGAGGCGGGGGGCCAGCGGATAGAAGGCGCCGGTGGTGTCGCGGGCCTCGCTGACGCCGTCGGTGTAGAGCAGGACGGTGTGGCCCGGCGGCAGCGCGACGGCGATCGCCTTGCTGCGCTCGTCGGCGGGGCCGAGGTGGCCGAGGCCGAGCGGGAGCTCGTCGGCGCAGGACACCGGGGATATGCCGCCTCCGCCGAGGAGCAGCGGCCTGGTGTGGCCGCGGTTGACGATCTCCACGCAGTCCGAGCCGGGCCGGTACTGGAGCAGGACGGCGGTGACGAACAGCTCGTCGTCGCCGCGGTCGGCGGCGTCGCGCAGCACCGCGCGGTCCAGCTGGTCGGCCAGTTCGACCAGCCCGGGGGTGTCGTACGCGGCCGCCCTGAACGCGCCGAGGACGTCGGCGACGGTGCGGACGGCGCCCAGGCCCTTGCCGCGGACGTCGCCGAGCAGCACCCGTACGCCGAAGCGGGTGTCGCACACCTCGTACAGGTCGCCGCCGACCAGCACGTCGGCCTGGGCCGGGCGGTAGAGGCCGGACAGCCGTAGCCCGCCGGTCCGCTCGGGCACCGGGCGCAGCACGGTGCGCTGCAGGGTCTCGGCGACCGTGCGGGCCTGGATCAGGTTGCGGTTCTGCCGGGTGCGCTGCCAGGACAGCGCGGTGCCCATGACGCCGGAGATCAGGGTGGTGATGTAGATCCAGACGTGGTGCTGCTCGGAGATGTGGTCCATGCGCAGCGCCAGGAGGAGCTGGAGCGCCAGCGAGCCGACCGTGGTGACGGCGGTCAGCACCGGACCGTAGCTGAACGCGGCCACCGCGGGCAGCGCGGTCAGCAGGAAGCCGGCGGCGACGGCCTGCGGGACGACGGCCTCGGCGATCAGGTCCAGCACCAGCAGGATCGCCGGCAGCCAGGGCACCCATCGCGGCACCTCGGGCTGCGGCGCCGCGGGGCGCGGCGGGCGGGGTGCTGTGGGCACGGTGGGGACCTCCTGGCAGGTGGCCGTTCCGGGTGATCGGTCCGGATTGGCCGCTTTCATCCCCCATGATCTCCCACGAACGGCAGCGCCACGAACGGCCGAACGTCCCGCCCGCCGGGGTCGGAGGAGCTCATTCCGGTCCCGGCGGCCGCTGGTCGGCGGACCCTCGGCGGACCCTCAGCGGACGGTCACCGGCAGGGTCTCGAAGCCGCGCAGCACCAGGCGGTCGCGCCGGGTGGGGACGCCGCCGGGGGCGAGCCGGGGGAAGCGGTCGAGCAGCGCGGGCACCGCGACCTCGGCCTCCAGCCGGGCCAGCTGGGAGCCCAGGCAGAAGTGGGCGCCGCCACCGAAGCTGAGCGGCTGGCTGTCGGTGCGGGTCGGGTCGAACACCTCGGGGCGCTCGTACCGGGCCGGGTCGTGGTTGGCCGAGCCGATCAGCAGGGTCACCCCGTGGCCGGGCGGGATCGGCACGCCGTCGATGACCAGGCCCTCGGCCAGCGCGACCCGACCGCTGACCTGGACCGGCGCGTCGAAGCGCAGCACCTCGTCGGTGAAGCCGGCCGGGGTGATCGCGCCGCTGCGCAGCCCGGCGACCACCTCGGGGCGGTGGAACAGCAGGTTCAGGCCGTTGCCGAGCAGGTTGGTGGTGGTCTCGAAGCCGGCCACCAGCAGCAGCACCAGGTTGGCCAGCAGTTCCTCGGCGGAGAGCCGCTCGTCGTCGGCGGCCGCGATCCGGGCCAGGTCGGTGACCAGGTCGTCCTGCGGACGGGCCAGGCGCTCGGCGGCCAGCTCGGTGAAGTAGCGGGTCAGCTCGTCGGCGGCCTTGTCGGCGTCGGTCAGCTCGTCCAGGTCCTGGACGAACTCCAGGGCGACGGTCAGGTCGGAGGCGAGGCCGCGGAAGCGGTAGCGGTCCTGCTCGGGCACGCCGAGCAGCTCGCAGATCACCCCGACCGGCAGCCGGAAGGCGAAGGCGTCCATGAAGTCCACCGGCGAGCCGTCGGCGCCCTGCTCGGCCATCTCGTCCAGCAGCCGGTCGACCGCCGCCTCCACGGCCGGGCGCAGCGCGGCGACCCTGCGGGCGGTGAACACCGAGGCGATCAGCGAGCGGACCCGGGGCTGGTCGGGGGCGTTGCGCTGGAGGATCGAGCGGCCGAACAGGACCAGCGAGGAGTGCTCCGTGTAGCCGGGGGTGAGGCCGGCCAGCATCTCGGCGGTCGCGACGCCGAAGGCGGGCATGCGCAGCACCTTGTTGGCCGCGGCGTAGCCGCTCACCATGAACATGCCGTTCCCGATCGGGACCACCGGCCCCAGCTCGCGGGCCTTGGCGTACAGCGGGTACGGGTCGGCCGTGCCCTCCGTGGTCATCAGCTGCTCGATGATCGCCGCGCCGTCCATCCGGTGTTCCCCTCCACGAGATCAGGCTTCCCGCATGGTCAACCTCCGGTGGACGCAGTGGAGTTCCCGTACGGCTCGGACCGTGCACGACAGGTGGGGCGCGCCGCGGCCGCCGGACGCGGGCGGCTCGCGCGGCGGGACGGGCCGGACGCGGGCGGCTCGATAGGGTGGCCGGCATGGAGATCTGGATCAACCCGCGGTGCGGCAAGTGCCGGACCGCGCTCGGCGAGCTGGACCGCGCCGGGGTCGAGTACACCGTGCGGCGCTACCTGGAGGAGCCGCCGACCGCGGCCGAGCTGGTGCGGGTGCTGGAGCGCCTGGGCCTGGAGCCGTGGGACATCACCCGCACCGACGAGCAGGCCGCCAAGGACCTGGGGATGAAGGACTGGCCCCGGGAAGCGGGTGAGCGGGACCGCTGGATCGCGGCGATGGCCGAGCACCCGATCCTGATCCAGCGCCCGATCATCACCGCGGACGACGGTCACGCCGTCGTGGCCCGCACCCCCGAGGCCCTCAAGTCCGTCCTGCCGTAGGGCGGTTGCCGGCGGACCGGCGCCGGTCAGTGGCGCTGGATCCGCTCCACCGGCCGGCCCGGGTGCCAGTTGTGGACGAGCAGGTGGTCGCCCTCCACGGTGGTGTGCACCACCTGGTCGAGCTCCAGCCGGAACGCGTGGAACGGGGTGGGCGGCGGTTCGGGCAGATCGGCGGCGAAGGCGGCGAGTTCGGTCTCGTCGGCGACCTCCACCGCTCGGCCGGACACCTTGGAGTCCCCGCCGGCCATGGTCTCGTCCCCCGGGTGCGCGTGCAGCGCGAACCGGGCGTCGCGCCGGAGGTCGCGCGCCTTGACCGCGCCGTACATCGACCCGATCCACAGGTCGGCGCCGACGAAGTCGACCTCCGTTCCGCTCACCCGGGGCGATCCGTCCTTGCGCAGCGTCGCCAGGACGTGGTGCTTGTTCGCCTCGAACCGGGCCCGGACCAGCGGCGCCAGATCGGGGGCCTCGTGCTCGAAATCCTGCCAGGTAGCCATGGCGCCAGTCTGGCACCCGGCACCGACGGCCGCCGTCCGCGGACCACCCGGACGGGCGCGCGGGGGGAGAGCGGGCAGGAGCGGACGGACAGGGGGCGCCGGACCGTTGTCGGTGGCCGGTGCCAGACTGGCGGGGTGACCACCACGACCACGTACATCGCCTTCCTGCGCGCCATCAACGTCGCCGGACGGACGGTGCGGATGGAGCGGCTGCGGGCGCTCTTCTCCGAGCTCGGGCTGGGCGGCGTCCGCTCCTACATCCAGAGCGGCAACGTCTTCTTCACCACCGACGAGCAGGACCGCGCGGCGCTGACCGGACGGATCGAGGAGCACCTGGAGGAGGCGCTCGGGTACCCGGTGCCGGTGCTGCTGCGGACGGTGGACGAGGTGGCCGGCCTGCTCGCCGCCGAGCCGTTCCGGGGCGTCGAGGTGACGCCGGACGTCCGGCTGGTCGTCGCCTTCCTCTCCGAGCCGCTGCCGGCCGACCTCGCCCTCCCCCACCGCTCGCCGAAGGGCGACGTCGAGGTGCTCGGCGCCGATCCGGGGGCCGCGTACGTCGTGATCCACCTCCAGGACGGCAAGTGGGTCACCAAGGACATGTTCGGCAAGGCCTACCGGGGCGCGGTCACCTCCCGTTTCCTGCACACCACCGAGAAGATCCTGGCCGCCGCCCGCAAGGGCTGACGGCCCGTACGGCCGCCCCGAACCGGCCGGCACGGCACGGCACCCGGGAACCGGCCGTACGGCACCCGGGAGCGGAGCCGGCCGCACGCCCCGAGCGCGCGGAACCGCCCGGCGGGAAAGGGCGTCTGGACTGCCGTGACGTACGAACCCCGCGCCCGGGCACCGCGCGATCTGGACAGCCGGAGTCGGCCGCGCCGAGAATTCGGCCATGACGCCTCCTGAACTCCCCACCGGCGCGGGCGGGCCGACCGGCGCGGTCCGCCCCTCCGACGCCGAGCGGGAGCAGGCACTCGGGGCGCTGCGGGACGGCGCGGGCAGCGGGCGGCTCTCGCACGACACCTTCCTCGGCCGGATGGACATCGTCCTGCAGGCCACCAGCCGTGGCGAGTTGGACGCGGCGGTGGCCGGGCTGCCGACCGGCGGACCGGTCGAGCGCTTCGTGCTGCGCACGGTCGGGCGGGTGTCCGCCCTCGGCGACCGGATGGGCCGGGCCTGGCGCACCGAGCGACTGCCCGGGCTGAGCCTGCCCCAGGCCGGGGCCGGGCAGTTGACGATCGGCCGGCTCCCGGGCTCGGGGCTGCGGCTGCACGACGCCTCGGTGTCCCGGAACCACGCGGAGCTGCGGCACGAGCAGGGCGGCTGGGTGCTGTACGACCTCGGCTCGACCAACGGCACCCACGTGAACGGGCGCCGGATAGCGGGTGGCGTACGGGTCCGCCCGGGCGACCAGGTGCGGTTCGGGAACCTGGAGTTCCGGCTCGCCGCGTTCTGACCGGCCCGCCGGCCCGTGCTCCGGACGGGCCCCGCCGCCGCCCCCGCGTCAGTGCGGGAACTGCCGGGGCGGCCGCTGCCGGGGCAGCTCGTCCTGGAACTCCGCGATGACGGTGGCGATCTGGCGGGTCACCACGGTGCGTTCCAGCCGGTCCAGGTACCGGTGCTCGGCGGCCAGCGCCTCGACCGTGACGCCGAAGTAGAGCGTCATCAGCGGATTGACGAAGAGCTGCTCGCCCTTGGTCCGGTCGGTGAAGCGGACGTCCCCGAACTCGCCGCGCAGCGCGGCCGCCACCGAGCCGTTGACGATGCTGGGGTGCTCCGGGAAGGCGGCCCGGGCGTGCTCGACGGCGTCCAGGTAGAGCACCCCCTCCCGGCTGTCGCGCGGAATGGAGAAGGCGCCGAGGTAGCCGCCGGCCCGGTCGATCGCGGCGAGGTTCTCCAGCACCAGGGAGTGGTTGACGCCGTGGTAGGCGTCGATGCCGAAGCCGAGGCAGGCGACCAGCCGCTCGGGCACCTCGGTCAGGCCGGCCACGGCGCCCAGGCTCGCCATGTCCTCCTCCGGGGTGCCGAGTCCGACCTCGTCGCCGCGCATCAGGATGTCGGTGCCGCCGTCCACCAGCAGGATCGCGTCCACGCCGAGGCGGCCGACCAGCGCACGGTAGGCCTCGCGCAGTGGCTGCACGCCCACCGTCGGGAAGGCCCACACGGTGTCGGGCATCCCGTGCCGGTTCAGCCAGCGGGCCAGGGTGCGCTCCGGGAAGTAGCCCTCGGGAGCGGCGGTGTCCGGTCCGATCCGGGCCACGTCGGGCTCCGCCCAGACGTCGAGGGGCAGGCCGTAGAGGTGGGTGAAGGAGAGGTTGGCCAGGTGCACCTCCTTGCCGGCGGCCCGCAGGGCGAGGGCGATCGGCAGCCCGGCGTACACGTCGAAGCCCCCGCCGGCTCCGGCGACCAGGACGCGCTCGGCGGCCAGCAGCCGGGTGATCAGCGGCGGTTGCAGCAGAGAGGTCACCGGCGGACGGTAGCAGGGCGACCGCGCCGGCCGCCCTCGGATTGTCAGTGGCGGGTGCGAGGATGCGGACATGACCGAGGAGACGGTTCTCACCCCCGACGTGCTGCGCGACGCCCAGGAGCGGGCCCGCGAGTTGATCCGGTGCGGCTTCCAGGAGCCGGACGAGATAGCCGAGTCCCTGGTCGATGACCTCGACGACCAGGGGCTGACGCAGGAGGAGGCGGAGCGGATCGTCGCTCCGCTGTGGACGGAGCGGCTGGCCGAGCAGGCGGCCTGGCCGGAGACCACCGAGGTGGACCGACTGGCGGACGCCTTCGACGCGCTGGAGGACCAGGGCATCGTCGCGGCGATGGACTTCACCTGCTGCGCGGGCTGCGGCTACGCGGAGATCGGCGGCGAGGCCGCGGCGGACTCGGTCGGCTTCGTCTTCTTCCACCAGCAGGACACCGAGGCGGCGGCCGCCGGGCGGGGGCTGATGCTGCGTTACGGCGGCTTCCGCGCAGAGGAGGAGAGCACCGCGGCCTCGGAGTGCCGGACGCTGGAGGTCGGGCGGGCGGTGGTCGCCGCACTGGAGGCGGTCGGGCTTCCGGTGGAGTGGGACGGCTCGCCGCACACGGCGATCCGGGTCGCCCCGCTGGAGTGGCTCAACCGCCTGCCGGAGTAGGCGCCGGGGAGCGCTTCGTCGGTGTCGGGAGCCTGCGGTCGAGGCCGGGGTCAGTCCCGCTCGACGTGCAACTCGGCGTAGTGGTCGGCCTTGTTCGTCTTGCGCAGGGTGATCCTGACGCTGTTGACGGAGGTCTCGGAGTCCATGGCGGCGGTCTTCTTCCGGTCGCCGATGGTCACCTCGGCCGAGTCGTCGGTGACGTGGCCGACGGTCATCTCCATCGGGTTGTCGCCGCCGAAGACCTTGACGGTCTTGGTGCCGTCGGCCTTGTCGGTCTTGATGCCGACGGTGCACTTGTGGTCGTCCAGGCAGAGGGCCACGCCGCCCTCGCAGGCGGTCAGTCCGGCGCCGAGCACCAGGACGGCGCCGGCGGCGAGGAACGCGGGGCCGCGCCGGGAGCGGGCGCGGGACCGAGTCCCGAAGTGGGCCCGGAAGCCTGTCCGGGGGCGGGGGCGGTGCGGGTCGGGGGTGCTGCGCGCTGTGGTCATGCCGTCGACGGTAGGGCGGCGGGCGCGGCCCGCCATCGACCGCCGGCGTGACGCCTTCCCTGGCACGGCCCGGAGCGTCCGGGGCGCCTGGACCCCGAGTGCGATGGGTCGAATCCCCTAGGGGACGTGGGGAGTTGAGGTTCCACCCGATTCCCACGGCTTCTGGCACATGCCGGAGGCCTGTGCTGGAGGCTCGTGCCACGCGCGTAGATCAACGGCCGGCGAAAGTTCCCCGGATCAGTCGGTGACGCTCCCCAGGCCGATGCTCCCGATGCTCCCGACGCTCCCGACACTTCCGACGCCGCCGACCGCCGCGACGCTGCCGACCGGACCGTCCGCCGGCCCCCACAGCGGCGAGGTGCAGCGCTGGTAGGTCGCGTGCCAGTGCGGCCAGCTGCGGGCCACGTCGTCGTCGCACTCGGCCAGCAGCCGCTCGACCAGCACCGGCTCCACACCCTCCAGCAACCAGACCAGCGCGTCCGCGACGCCCGGGCCGTCGGCCAGGCGCAGCAGGTCCAGCAGCTCGCCCAGCCCGCCGAGTCGGGAGCCCTCGGCGACCACCCGCTCCATCCGGGGCAGCAGCTGCCGCTCCTCGATCCGCAGGTGGGTCTCCAGCCGGGCGGCCAGGTCCTCCATCGCGTACGCGACCGGCCAGGCGCTGCCGGTGTCCCGGCTGGCTATCCGCACCAGCGTGGTGACCCGGGTGAAGGAGTGGTCCAGGTTGTGGTGGTCGTCCTCCAGCCAGTTGAGCAGCAGCCGCAGCTCGGGCGCGAAGCGGCGCACGATCGGCCAGAGCCGGGTGTCCTGCTGCTCGTGGTGGCAGGTGAGCATCGCGGTGACGAAGTTCCAGTGCCGCAGCAGCGCCTCGCCCTTGTCGTCCTCGTCGGGCTGGAGCAGTCGCAGCGCGTTGGGCAGCCGGGCGAGGTCCCGGCGCAGTGCGGCGTGCACCAGGCGCAGCCCGGCGAACCGCAGGGTGGCCGGTTCCTCGTCCGCGGCCCGTCCGTACACGTCCGCACCCAGGGGGACGGCTCCGGACTGGCCCTGCACGGGCACGGTGGGGACGGGCTGGGGCACCAGGTGGATCGGCATGGCACTCTCTTCACGGCTTGGGGCACGGCGGGTGGTGGCGGCCGGTGGAGGACCGCCCCAGCCAAGGTGCTGGCAGTCGATCAGAAGCGAATCAATGTCCGATTGACGCGCAGGTCACGGGCCTGTGGACGAGCCTCGGCCCCGGACGGAAAACAGCGGGGGACAGCGGGAAACAGTGGGAGACGGAGGGGAGATCCGCCGGAAAGCAGGACCGCCGGCACCGGGAGCGCCGAATGCGCCCCGGCACCGGCGGCGGCAGGTGCGAACGGGTGGGAGCCGGGGCCTCAGTCGGACTCCGGAGGCGCCAGGTGGGCGGTGAGCCAGACCAGGGTGTCCGGGATCATCTTCTTGAAGTCCGAGGTCAGGTGCTTGCCACCGGGCTGCTCGTAGTACTCGATCTTCACCGGCGCGACCGCCTTGGCCACCCAGCTCTTGACCACCTTGGTCTCGTACGGGTTGGCGCCGCCCGCGGTGACCAGCATGCTCACGTCGGCCTTGCCCTGGGCGACCAGCACGTCCGGGTTGTTGGCCGCGCGCTCGGCGTCGTGGCCCTTCCACAGCCCCGAGTCCGGGATGAAGTAGCCGTCGATCGGCACCGCGGCCTTGTAGACCTGCGGGTACTGGAGGGCGAGCTTGGCGCTGCAGAAGCCGCCGGTGGAGGCGCCCATCACGCCCCAGCCGTCGCGGCCCTTCACGGTGCGGAAGTTGGCGCGGACGAAGTCCGGGATGTCCTCGGCCATCCAGGTGCCCATCTTGGGCTGGCCCGGTATGTCGGAGCAGTCCAGCGCGTTCTTCTCGTCGCCGTTGAAGTTCTGCACCGGCATGACCATGATGAACGGGTGGGACTTGCCCTCCTTGACCAGGCGCTCGTTCTCCTCCTGGATCGGCAGCTGGTTGTCGGTCCAGGTGTTGTAGCCGTTGCTCTGGCCGCCGGCGAACAGGGTGAGCACGGGGAAGCCGGTCTTGGCGAACTTGGGGTCGTTGTACTCGGGCGGCAGCCAGACCCAGACCTGCCCGGTGACGCCGGACTTCGCGCCGGTCACCTTGGTCATCATGATCGGGCCGGCGGAGGTGTCCCGAACCTTGTTGAGAGCGGCGGCGGGCCCGGTGGGCATCAGCACCTTGCCGGCGGCGGTCGGGGTCGCGCTGCCGGTCGTGGCCGGGCTGGTGCCGGCGGCGCTCGGGCTGCCGGCCGAGCTGCTGCCGCCGGCCGGGGTGGCGTTCGCCGCGGCGCCGCCCCCCTTCCCACCGCCGGAACTCCCGCAGGCCGCGAGCGAGGCGGCCAGGGCGAGCACGGCGGCGCCGGACAGGACGGCGCGGGAACGGGACGACTGCCTAAGCACGGTGAGGACTCTCCGACCGATGTCGCGCCCGGTCCGTCTGGCCGGGCGGCGGCCCCCCGGTGGGGCCGGACAGACCCGGGGGCACAGCGATGGCACGTCCCCCGGAGCGATGGCGCGCCGCCCCTCGCGGGGGTGCGCCTTCCTGCGATCTTATGACGTAGGCCGGGGCGGCCCGGTTGCGAGGTCGCCACCGGAAATCCAATGTTTGTTCGCGATCGGGTAAAGACCCTCACCGGTCCCCCCGACCGGCGGGGGCCGGACGGCGGGGGTGGCCCGTCCGACCCCCGCCGGGCCGTCCGGATTTCGGGGGCTTTGCCCGGTGACGGACGGCCCGGCGGTCCGCGAGGATCCACAGGACACGCCCGACACGGGCCCGGGGCACGCCGGCGCGCGAGGCCCCGGGACCGACCGGGAACTGCCATCGAGGAGGGTTCCATGAAGGGTGCCGCGAAGCCGCGGATCGCCGTCGTCACCGGAGCCGGGAGCGGCGTCGGCCGGGCCGTGGCCGTCGAACTGGCCGCGGCCGGCTGGCGGACGGTGCTGGCCGGCCGGCGGCCCGGGCCGCTGCGGGAGACCGCCGGGCTCTGCGCCGCCCCGGCCGACGTGGTGCCGACCGACGTCACCGACCCGGCCGCGGTGGACGCGCTGTTCGCCGCGGCCTCCGGGCGCCACGGCCGGGTGGACCTGCTGTTCAACAACGCCGGCGCCTTCGGCCCGGCCGTCCCGGTGGAGGAGCTGGCGGTCGAGGACTGGCGGGCGGTGGTCGACCTCAACCTGACCGGCGCCTTCCTCTGCGCCCGGGCCGCGTTCCGGCAGATGAGGGCGCAGGATCCGCAGGGCGGCCGGATCATCAACAACGGCTCGATCTCCGCGCACGTCCCGCGCCCGCACTCGATCGCCTACACCGCGACAAAGCACGCCGTCACCGGTCTGACCAAGTCGCTGTCGCTGGACGGCCGCCCGTACCGGATCGCCTGCGGTCAGATCGACATCGGCAACGCGGCGACCGACATGACCGCCGCGATGGGCTCGGGCGCGCGGCAGGCGGACGGCCGGATCGCCCCCGAGCCGACCATGGACGTCGCCGACGTGGCGCGCACCGTACGGCACATGGCCGGGCTGCCGCTGGAGGCCAACGTGCAGTTCGCCACCGTGATGGCGACGGCCATGCCGTACATCGGGCGGGGGTGACGGACGGCTCCGCCACCCCCGCCCGTCGTCGCCGCCACCCGCCCCCGGGAGCGGCGGCGAGGGGGATCCCCGCCGGAACGGCCGGCGGGGATCCGGGACGCCCCGGAGGCCGGGCCTCACGGCCGCCAGGTGTCGTTCAGCGTGACCGTCCCGCCCGAGGGCACCGTCGCCGTCCGGTTGGCGCCGGACTCCCAGGTCACCGCGCCGCTCGCGTCCTTGCGGACGTACTTGTACTGGAAGGACGTGCCGGCCGGCAGCGACAGCGCCAGCGACCAGACCGGGTAGCCGGCCGAGGAGAGCGGCAGTGCCTTCGCCGGGTCCCAGGCGCCGAGCGCCGCCGCGTCGCCGACCACGTAGATGTTCTGCCCGGGCGAGGTGGTCGCGTTGACGTTGAACGAGGCGGCGGAGACGCTCGCGCCGGACTGGACGTACAGCGCGACCGCGTCGCCCGCGCCGACCGTCGCGGTGAACTGCCCGTTGGCGCCCACCTGGTACGTCGGCCCGGTGCAGCCGCCGCCCGCCTGCGGGTCGCCGTGCTGGACGTCGCAGTAGGTGCCGGCCGGCAGCCCGGTCTGGAAGGTCCGGGTGATCGCGCCGCTCTCGTGGTTGATCGCCACGTAGCCCCTGTTGCCGCGGCCGAAGGCGATCGCGTTGTTGCCGTTGGACCACCAGTCGGTCACCCCGGTGCCCGCGACCGCGTTGCGGAAGCCGACCATGTTGGCGACCTGCCGCCAGGCGTGGGTGCAGTTCCAGCCGTCCTGGTAGCAGGCGTTGACGGTGCCGCCGTTCGGCGGGCCGTCGTCCTTGTTGGTGAAGGAGTAGCCGGAGTAGACGTTGGGGGCGCCGTACGGCGAGGCCAGCAGGAAGACGTTGGCCAGCGTGTAGGTGTTGCCGTAGGTGTAGTTGAGGGTGGAGCCGTTGCGCTCGGTGTCCCAGTTGTCGACGAAGCCGCGCGCCTGGCCGCTCGGCAGATAGCCCCAGGAGGCGCCCCAGCCGCTGAGGTTGGCGAGCTTGTCGGCGGTGAACATCCGCTTGAGGTCCATGCCGACCCGGAACTCGTCCACGTCGCCGGTGCCGGTGTACTCGGTGGGCTGGACCGGCTCGCCGGCGCCGTAGATGACCTCCTGGACCCAGTAGGCCTTGGGGTTGGCCATCTTGGCCTTGATCGCGGCGAGGTCGGCGGCGGCGATGTGCTTCGCCGCGTCGATCCGGTAGCCGTCGACGCCGAGCGAGGCCAGGTCGTCCAGGTAGTGCGCGATGGTGGTCTGGACGTACGTGCTGGCGGTGTCGAGGTCGGAGAGGCCCTCCAGCTCGCAGTTCTGGACGTTGCCGCGGTCCTGGTAGTTGGTGATCGGCTGGCGGCAGGTGTGGAAGTCCTGGTTCTGGTACGTGCCCGGGTAGTTGTACTTGGTGTACGCGGTGCCGCCGGTGCCGGTGCCGGAGCCCGCCGACATGTGGTTGACCACCGCGTCGGCGATCACCTTGACGCCGGCCGCGTGGCAGGTGGCGACCATGTTCTTGAAGGACGTGCGGTCGCCGAGCCGCCCGGCGATCTTGTAGCTGACCGGCTGGTAGGAGGTCCACCACTGCGCGCCCTGGATGTGCTCCTGCGGCGGGGAGACCTCGACGAAGCCGTAGCCCTTGGGTCCGAGGGTGGAGGTGCAGGCCTGGGCCACGGAGTCGAAGCGCCACTCGAAGAGGGTGGCGGTGACGTCCTTGCCGTTGCCGGCGGGCGGGGCGGCCTGGGCGGTGGGGGCGCCGAGGGCGGTGCCGAGCGAGAGCGCGAGCGCCGCCGAGGCGGCGAGCGCACCGGCCGCGCGGGCGGGCCGGCGGGCGGGGGCGGTGGTGACCACGTCGTCTCCTGGGGGGTGGCTGGGGTGGGGCAGCCGAAGGGGGCGAAGTCTGCAGGGATTTTCTGTAACTTGCCGGAAACTTGCAGCGCTGAACCTAGAGGCGCCCGGAGGGACCGTCAAGACCCCGGCACGACAGGGACCCTGGTCCGACGACACCCGCACGACAAGGGCCCCCGGCACGACAGGACCCTGGTCCGACGACACCCCGGCACGACAAGGGCCCGGCAGCCGTAGCCACCGGGCCCCTCACCTGTCCTGGTTCACCGGCCCGTCAGGAGCCGGTCCCGGCTCAGCCGGTCTGGACGGAGGTGTCGTCGATCACGAAGCTGGTCTGGAGCGAGGCGTCCTCGGTCCCGGCGAACTTCACCGTGACCGTCTGGCCCGCGTAGGACGACAGGTCGAAGGTGCGCTGCTGGTAGCCCGCCGCGGCGTCCACGTTGGAGTAGGTCTTCAGCGTGGTGCCGTTGACCGACACGGTCAGCTTGTCGTACGCGGTGCTGCCCGACTCGGCGGTGTCGATGTGCAGCCAGAAGCTCAGCGTCGCCTTGCAGCCCGCCGGGATGGTCACCGTCTGCGACAGCGAGTCCGAGTGGGTGGAGCCGTAGCCGTTCAGCCACGCCTTCCAGGAGCCGCTGTGGGCCGCCTGGGAGGTGCTGCTGTCGATCACGCCGCTGGACGCCGTCCACGGGGTGGCCGTACCGGTCTCGAAGCCCTCGTTGCCCAGCAGCTGCGCCGGGGTGCAGCCACCGCCACCGGTCGAGACGGTCCAGGTGAAGCTGGTGCTGCCGGTCTTGCCGGCCGAGTCCTTCGCGGTGACGGTCACGTTGTAGGTGCCCGCGGTGGAGGCGGTACCGGTGATCGCGCCGGAGGAGGAGATCGACAGGCCGGTGGGCAGGCCGGTCGCGGTGTAGGTCAGCGGGGCGGTGCCGCCGGTGGCGCTGATCTGGAGGTTGACCGCGCCGCCCACGGCGGTGGACTGGTTGCCCGGGTTGGTGACGGTCACGCCGCCGGAGGGCGCCGTGCCGACGTTGACGCCCGCCCAGGCGGTGCTGACCGCGGTCAGCTCGGCGCTGCCGGCACCGTACAGGTCGGTGGCCGCCTTCTCCGTCGCGGTGCGCGCCGCGGCGTAGTTGGTGCTGGAGGTCATGTAGGTGGTCAGGGCGCGGTACCAGACGGCCGCCGCCTTGTCCCGGCCGATGCCGGTGACCGTGATGTTGCCCTGGGTCGGCGAGTCGTAGCTGACGCCGTTGATGACCTTCGCGCCGCTGCCCTCGGAGAGCAGGTAGAAGAAGTGGTTGGCGACGCCGGACGAGTAGTGGACGTCCTTGTTGCCGACGGTGGACGACCAGTAGTCGGCCGAGGCGCCGTCCTTGGACGGCTTGTCCATGTAGCGCAGCGGGGTGCCATTCCCGTTGATGTTGATCAACTCACCGATCAGGTAGTCGGGGTTGTCGGTCGGGATGTTGGCGGAGAACTCGACCATGGTGCCGAAGATGTCCGAGGTGGCCTCGTTGAGGCCGCCGGACTCACCGGAGTAGGTCAGGTTGGCGGTGGCCGCGGTGACGCCGTGGCTCATCTCGTGGCCCGCGACGTCCAGTTCGGTGAGCGGCGCGGTGTTGTTGCTGCCGTCTCCGTACGTCATGCAGAAGCAGGAGTCGTCCCAGAACGCGTTCACGTAGTTGTTGCCGTAGTGGACGCGGCTGTAGGCGCCGACACCGTCGTTGCGGATGCCGTTGCGGCCGAAGGTGTTCTTGTAGTAGTCCCAGGTGGCCGCGACGCCGAAGTGGGCGTCGACCGCGGCGGACTCGCCGTTGTTGACGGTGCCGTCGCCCCAGGTGTCGGTGGACTTGCTGTACAGCGTGCCGGTGCCCGAGGTCCCGTGGTTCAGGTTGGTGGTGTACATCCCGCCGCGGGCGGAGTCCTTCATCTGGTACGTCGAACCCGACTGGGTGGTGCCGATGGTGACGTTGCCGACGAAGACGCCCTTGCCGGAGCCGGTCTCGATGCCGTCCCACTGCTGGATGACCTGGCCGCTGGTGGCGTCGGTGACGACGTGCATCTTGCTCGGGGTGCCGTCGGACTTGGTGGAGGAGACGACGGTCTCCCAGGCCAGCCGGGGGCTGTTGTCGGCGGCCCAGACCACCAGGCGCGGCGCGGTGTCGACCGCGGTGCCCGACTCGGCGGCGAGCGCGGCGCTCTGCGCGGCCGGCGCGGCCAGCTTCGGCGTGGTGCTGACACCGCTCAGCGAGGCGGTGCTGGCCCGGTCAACGCTCTTGGTCGCACCGGTGGGCGCCTGGTGCACCACCAGGTCCCCGCCCAGGACGGGCAGTCCGTTGAGGGTGCGCTCGTACCGCAGGTGGCGGGTGCCGTCCGCGTCCTGGATGACGTCCTTGGTGACCAGCTTCTCCTCGCCGCTCAGGCCCAGGCTCTGGGCGAGGGTGGCGGTCTGCTGGTTCGCGACGGAGATCAGCTGGGCGCGGCTGGCCTGCTGGGCCGCGACGGCGGCCGGCGCGTCCGGGGTGGCCGCCTGGGCGATCACCGGGAACCCGGTGACCAGCAGCGCGGTGGAGGCGGCCATGACAACCGCCGCCTTCCGGGCGTGAGCGTAACGGGACATGCGGACTCCTTTTCCGACCGGCGCTGGGTCGCGCACGGTGGAGAGAAAACCTGGGCCGCGGTTGCGGCGCAGTGGGGGCCCCCGCCGGGTGCGACGGGAGTGCGGGATGCGGTGCTCACAACTCGTTGCAGGGTCGGGACGCGCTGCACCTGAACTGGAACAGCTGCACCGGGGGGTGGGGCCCCCTCGTCTACAGCCGGGGGAATCGTGGCAGCAAACGAGCCGTTAATGACAGATGCATGCCACGGATTGGCCGATTCATTACCGAAACCGTATGCAGGCCGGTTCGTCAGTTGTGTTACCCCGCGACGAACTCGTGAACACGGTTTTCATGCCCCGAACAAAGTTCGATCACTGCCG
Organism: Kitasatospora sp. NPDC032121; assembly: GCF_055580145.1. NCBI lineage: Bacteria > Bacillati > Actinomycetota > Actinomycetes > Kitasatosporales > Streptomycetaceae > Kitasatospora > Kitasatospora sp. NPDC032121. The sequence continues at coordinate 830,490 of NZ_JBVILX010000001.1, forward strand.
GATGTCGGTGACCAGCACTCAGGTCCGCTTCCCCCGGCGACGGGTGGCCGACAGCGCCCGGCAGACCCGGCACGTCACAGTTCCGGCCGTGCCATCGACGGTTTCCGGCCAGAGTGCGTCCGGAACGGAACCGGCCCTCCCCCACACACAGCCGGGCCCCGCACCACCTGAACGGTGATACGGGGCCCGGAAGTTGCCGAGGTGTACGAACCGGTGTCGGACGAACCCGCACCGGACGGACCGGCGTCGGACCGGCCGGTGTCGGATCGTCAGCGCTGGACGAACACCGCCACGGTGCGGCCCGGCACGGTGAAGGTCCCGGTCGCGGCGTCGAAGCCGGACCGCTGCACCACCCGGTCCGCCCCGCCCGCCTGGACGGGGTGCAGCGCCTGACCGGTGCCCCGCAGCGCCGGCACGGTCTGCGCCTGCGCCGCGGGCGTGGCGTTGAAGACCACCGTGATGCCCTTCTCCGCCCCCGGCAGCCCGGTGCCGTCCAGGTGCAGGGTGATCACCCCGGGCGTCTCACCCGCCGTGCCGGAGAGCGGGTAGGAGAGCCGCTGCTGGACGGCGGCCAGGGTCGGCAGCGAGAACAGCGGCGAGGACTGCTTGATCCGCAGGAACTCCTGGTACTGCGCGGAGGTCGCCCGGATGTCCGCCGCGCCGACGGTCAGCTTCGGGTCGGCCAGCAGGGATCGGGCCGCCGCCCACTGCTCCTGGTTGTCCTTCGCCATCGGCAGGCCACGGCCCCAGCCGTTGCCGTCGGCGGGGTCCCAGTGGATCACGTTGAACCAGTCCCCCGAGTCGTAGGAGTTGGAGTCGAGCGACTTGGAGCGCAGCAGGTCGCTGCCGGCCTGGGCGAAGCCCGCGCCCTGGGTGAGCGCGGTCAGCGAGAGCCCGAGCGCCTGCATCCGGGCCCGGTCGGCGGGCGCGGTGCCGGTCGGCAGCTTGTACGCGAGCGCGTCGAAGAGGTCGGTGTTGTCGTGGGCGTCCACGTACTCCACCGCCTCGCCGGGCTTGGCCGCGTACCCGGTCGGGGCGCCGTTGTAGTCGACCTGGGCACCGGTGACGGGCTTGCCCGAGCTGTCGGTGAAGGAGTATCCGGCCAGGTTGCCGGTCAGCCCGACCTTCAGCTGGTCCATCTGGTGCAGCAGCCGGGCCTTCTGCTCCTCCGGGGTGCCGTTCGCGGCCGAGCCGTTCGGGTCGGTGTACAGGCCCGAGGCGAAGCCCTGCTGCTGGGCGGAGTTCAGCATGAAGTTGCCGCCGCGGGCGGCGTCCCGGATCCGGTCGTCGAAGGTGGCGATGCCGGTGCCGGCCATGTTGACCTGGGTGGCCTGCACGAACCGGGCGTCGTTGGCGACCACGCCGAAGTTCCAGCCCTCGCCGTAGAGCAGGACGTTCCGGCCGTCCACGCCGTCCGAGTCCGGCGTCATCTTCCGCAGCGCGGCCTGCACGTCCAGCATGGTGGACTTCGGGTCCAGGCCCATCAGGTCGAAGCGGAAGCCGTCCACCTTGTACTCGCGGGCCCACAGCGTCACCGAGTCGACCACCAGCCGGTTCATCATGGCGTGCTCGGGCGCGGTGTCGGAGCAGCAACTGTCCGTCGTCACCTTGCCGTTGGCGTCCAGCCGCTGGTAGTAGCCGGGCACCACCCGGTCCAGCACCGAGTGCTCGGCCTGGCCGCTGGCGGCGGTGTGGTTGTAGACCACGTCGAGCACCACCCGCAGCCCGGCCGCGTGCATCGCCTGCACCATCTGCCGGAACTGCACCGTCCGGGCCACTCCGTTGGGGTCAGTGGCGTAGGAGCCCTCGGGCACGTTGTAGTGCAGCGGGTCGTAGCCCCAGTTGTACGCGTCGTCGGCGGCCACGACCGCCACGCACTCCTGCTGCTTCGGGCCGTCCGCCGCAAGGGACTTGAGGTCGCAGGCGGGCAGCTTCTGGTCCGCCCGGTTCTCCCGGACGGTGGCGATGTCGAAGGTCGGCAGCAGGTGCACCGTGGTCACCCCGGCCTTGGCGAGCTCCCGGAGGTGCCGCATCCCGGCCGAGTCCGACTCGGTGAACGCCAGGTAGGTGCCGCGCTCGGCGGCCGGGACGGTGGAGTCCTCGACCGAGAAGTCCCGGACGTGCAGTTCCTGGATCTGCTGCTGCGCGGGCGGGACGGCCTGCGGGCGGGCGTGGTCGTCCCAGCCCTTCGGCTTGAGCTCCCTGGCGTCGAGGTCGGCGACCAGGCTGCGCTTCGAGTCGGTGGACAGCGCCACCGAGTACGGGTCGGTGACGGTGTTGACGACGACCTGCTGCACCGAGGGCGCCCAGACCTTCACCTGGTACAGGTAGTACTTGCCGTCCAACTCGCGCTTGTCGCGGACGACTTCCCACACCCCGGTCTCGTCGTCCAGCTTCAGCGGCAGCGTCTTCGGGGTGCCCCCGGTGGCGCTGTCGTAGACCTGGACGGAGACCTCCTGCGCGGTCGGCGCCCACAGCGACAGCGCCACCTTGCCGTTGTAGTGGGCCGGCCCGAAGTCGACCTTGCCGGTCTTCCCGGCGTACAGGTCGTCCAGCACGCCCGGGATCTGCACGCCGGTGGCGGCCGACACCGCGCCGCTGGGCAGGTGTTCGGTGAACAGCAGCTGGGCGCGCAGCGCGGCCGGGACGCGGGCGGTGTCCCTCGGGTCCACGGTGAAGGCCCGGTAGCCCGCCAGGTGCGGGTACTTCGCCTTCTGCGCGTCGGTCAGCCCGCCCTTGACCGGGGTGAGCCGCAGCCACTTGCCGGGCTTGGTCAGCGTGCCCCGGTCGGCCCGGATGCCGCCCTCGGGGTCGTACACCAGCTGGGCGCTGGTGCCGCCGGCCAGGGCGTCGTCGCCCGAGCCGTAGTTCGCCGGGACGACGACGGTCCGCGCGTCGATCCACTGGGCCTTGGCGGCGGCGAGGTCGACCTGCGAGGAGGCGGCCGGGTTCTGCGGCAGCAGGTAGCCCTCGCGGCCGCCGAGGATCCAGACCTCCTTGCCGTTGACGGCGAAGTCCAGCGACTGGTCGGCGGGCAGGTCCTTGTCGTTGCCCTTGTGCAGGATGTAGCTGAGGCTGGTCGCCCCGGGGGCCAGCGGCACCTCGAAGACGGCGCCGAAGGCGTCGCGGCGCGCCGGCGCCAGCGGCTTGCCCCAGTCGGTGGGGGTGGCGGCGCCGGTCCAGTCGTGCAGGCCCCAGCCGTCGTAGTCGCCGTCGGCCCGGTTGTAGTGGATGACGGCGGTGTTCGCGGGCTGGCTGTTCGGCGGCCCGGGGTCGGCGGTGCGCACGGCCGGGTCGCCCTGTCGGAGCCACACCTCGCCGGTGCTGCCGACGTCGAGGTGCCGGTCGGCGTCGACGTCCTTGACGCCGTCCTTCTCCACGATGAACCCGACGTCCGAGGCGCCGGGCTTCAGCCGCACGTACGCGAAGGCGCCGTACGCGTCCCGCCCGGTGAAGGCGTGCCCGGCCGGCCACTGGGTGGACTCGCCGTCGGCGAGGTCGCCCCAGGCGTAGAGGTTCCAGCCGTCGTAGTCGCCGTCCGGCCGGTTGTAGTGGACGACGGCGTACGGGCGGGAGCCGGCGGTGGGCACCGGCTTGGGCGCGGGGGCACCGGTGGTGAAGCTCGCGGTGGCGGAGCGCAGGTGGCCGCTGGAGTCCTGCACGACGGCCTTGTAGCGCACCACCGTGCCGGGGGCGACGGCGCCGAGGTCCTGGGTCACCGCGTACTTTCCGGTGTCGGCGGTGCCCAGGGTCTGCCAGGGCCCGTCGCCGATCTGGGCGGCGAAGCTGACCCGGTTGAAGCCCTTGTCCGTCGTGGCGCCGACGGTGACCAGCCCGGTCGAGCCGTCGGCCGGCGGCTGCACCGAGAGCTGCGGCGCCGAACCGACGGCCGCGAGCTTCCCGCCCGCCTTGAACACTACGGAGGAGAGCGCCGGCACGGTGACCGTCACCTTGCGGTCGGCGCCGCTGGTGATCCGTTCCCCCGCGGACGGGTGGATCCGGTCGAAGCCCATCCCCGCGGAGAAGGTGTCCAGGGTGACGGTCTTCGCCTCGGCGGCGTTGTTGACCGCCACCAGGTACTCGACCTGCTGCCCGGCGTCGATCCGGGAGAAGGCGTACACGCCGGCGCCGTCGGCGGCGTACCGCTCGATCTGGGCGCCGTCGGCCAGCGCCGGGTTGTCCCGGCGCAGCTTGGCCAGCCCGGCGACGCCCTGGTAGAGCTCGCCGCCCTGCCCGTACCGGTCGGCCGGGCCGGCGGGGCCGCCGAGCACCCGGTCGGCGTTGTAGGAATCGGTGCGCGAGGCGAACATGTCCTGCCGGGCGTCCTTGTCGCCGCCCGCGCCGGTGAAGCCCTGCTCGTCGCCGTAGTAGACGACGGGCTGGCCGCGGGTGAGGAACTGCAGCTCGTTGCCGAGCCGGTCCTTCTTCAGCAGGGTCGCCTCGTCGGCACCCGGGTTGTCGGCGAGCAGGAAGGAGCCGAAGCGGCCCATGTCGTGGTTGCCGAGGAAGGTCGGCAGCTCGTACGCGTCGGTGTCGGCGCTGGTGTAGCGGTAGTCCTGGGCGTAGACGTCGGCGAGGTTGCGCGCCGAGCCGCCCTGCGAGACGTAGGAGCGGGCCGCGCCCTGGAACGGGAAGTCCAGGGTGGCCTGGAGCCTGCCCTTGGTGACGTACGGCGAGGTGACCGCCGGGTCCCCGGAGTAGACCTCTCCGAACATGAAGAACTTCTTGTTGCCCTGCTTGGCGGCGAAGTCCTTGAGCGCGGGGGCCCACTGCTGCCAGAACGCCATGTTGACGTGCTTGACGGTGTCGATCCGGAAGCCGTCCACGCCGGCGTCCTTGACCCACTGCTGGTAGACCTTCTCGAAGCCCTTCACCACCTTGGGGTTCTGGGTGTCGAGGTCGTCCAGGCCGCTGAAGTCGCCCTCGGTGGCGGACTCGCCGACGAAGGTGGAGTCGCCCCGGTTGTGGTAGAGCGCCGGGTCGTTGAGCCAGGACGGGGTCTTGACCGTGGCGTCGGCCGGGGTGCGGAAGACCGGGGTGTAGGGGAAGGAGTCCCTGGTGGTCTTCGGCCAGGGCGAGCCGGCATCGGCGACGGCGGTCTCGTCCACCGGGTTCCCGTCCGCGTCGAGCGTCGGGTAGGCGCCGGCGGAGCGGTAGCCGTACTGCTTCTCGGCGTAGTCGATGACGTCGGCGGTGTGGTTGGTGATGACGTCGAAGAAGACCTTGATGCCGCGGGCGTGCGCCTTGCCGATCAGCTCCTTGAGCTGCTCGTTGGTGCCGAAGTGCGGGTCGACCTGGGTGAAGTCGGTGATCCAGTAGCCGTGGTACCCGGCCGAGGCGTCGGCCCCGCTGCCCTGCACCGGCTTGTTCTTGAAGATCGGGGCCATCCAGATCGCGGTGGTGCCGAGGTTCTGGATGTAGTCGAGCCGCTGGATCAGCCCGGCCAGGTCGCCGCCGTGGTAGAAGCCCTTGTCGGCGGGGTCGAAGCCGTTCTCCAGTCGCCCTCCGGTGATGCCGCCGGTGTCGTTGGCGGCGTCGCCGTTGGCGAAGCGGTCGGGCAGGACGAAGTAGAACTGCTCGCGGCTGAGGTCGTGCCGCCCGGCGGTGGCCGCCAGCGCGGCGTCCGAGGGCGGGGCCGGCGGGGCGGCGGCGAGGGCCGCGGGGGCACTGCCGAGGGTGGCGGCGGTCAGTGCGGCGGCCAGCAGGACGGCCGTGCGGCCGGGCGGTCTGCGACGGCCGGTGGTGCGTCGGGCAGTGCTCCGTCGGGGGCGGAGCGGGGCATCGGCCACTGAGGGCTCCCTTAGGGGAAGGGGCGATCGATTTCCCAGGAAGCTAGCGGCCTGCAATATGTTTCAGCAAGATGCAGAAACCGTTTCGTAGCGGGAAATTCCAGGTGGGCGACCGTCTCCGACCACCCCGGTTACTCCCCTTGAGCGACGAGCGTGACAATGGGACGTATGTCCGTCCCACCGGTATGCACCCAACCCCCGAACACCCCCTACCCCGGTGGGAGCCGGCCCGTAGCCCTCAAGGGGGACAGCCGGTGAAGAATCCACTTCCAGAGGATGAGCAGACGGCTACGAGCGGTCTGGCAGACTTGCCGTCCATGGGGGAACCGACCGAGATCCAGCGAGGCGGCGCCGGGCGCGCCGACGCGGCGAGCGGTGGCGGTTCCGAAGCAGCGAAGGCCGTCCCCGGCCGCCTGCCCGATGGAGCCACCCGTGCCGCCCAGTCCCGTCCCGCAGCCCTGCGCGCGCACATCAGCGCCCAGCGCCGCTCACCGGCCAGGCCGCGGATCTGGTTCGAGCTGGCGCTGATCGGGATCAGCTACTGGATCTACTCGATCGTGCGCAACGCGGTTCCCGAACAGGAAGCGATAGCCCAGAAGCACGCCCGCTGGATCTGGGACCTGGAGCACCACCTGGGCATCGCCGTCGAGCACTCGATCAACCACGCCGTGGACAGCGTCGGGTGGCTCATCACCGGGATGAACTACTACTACGCGACGCTGCACTTCGTGATCACGATCGGCGTGCTGGTCTGGCTCTACCGCAGCCACCCCGGGCGCTACGTCGCGGCCCGCTCGGTGCTGTTCGTCACCACCGGCATCGCCCTGGTCGGCTTCTACTTCTTCCCGCTGGCCCCGCCCCGGCTGATGACCGACGGCGGCTTCATCGACACCGTGAAGGTCCACGGCACCTGGGGCTCGATGGCCTCCGGGCCCGCCGCACACGTCTCCAACCAGTACGCGGCGATGCCCTCCATGCACATCGGCTGGTCGATGTGGTGCGGTCTGGCGATCTTCTTCCTGGCCCGCCGGACGTGGGTCAGGGTGCTCGGCCTGCTCTACCCGGCCGCCACCCTGGTGGTCATCGTCTCCACCGCCAACCACTTCTGGATGGACGCCGTCGGCGGCGTGCTCTGCCTGGCGGTGGGCTTCCTCGCCGCCCGCTGGATGTACCACGAGTGGGTGTACCGACTGCCCAAGGTGCCCGCCCGGGAGGCGGTGGCCGAGCAGCCGATCACCGTCCCCGAGCAGTGGAGCGAGCCCGCGGTCAGCAGCGCCCGCCGCTAGGCCCGTCCCCAGGACCTCCCGGAAGGGGCCCCTGAACAGGGGCCCCTTCCGCGTACCCGCCGGCGCTCATCCCTCGGTCGCGCCCGCCGGTCGCACCCGTCAGCCGACGCCGTAGAACAGCCGGTCCACCACCGCCCGGGCCCGACGGGTGGTCCGCCGGTAGTCGTCCAGCAGTTCGCCGCTGTGCCCGGAGCCGTACCCGAGGTAGCGGGCCACCCCGGCCAGCTCCCTGGCCTCCCCCGGGAAGCTGTCCCCCGGCCGCCCGCGCACCAGCATCACCGCCGCCCGCACCCGGGAGGCCAGCACCCAGGCCGCGTCCAGCACCTCGGCGTCCTCCGGCTCGACCAGCCCGCCCGCCACGGCGGCCGCCAGGGCCGCCCTGGTCCGGGTGGTGCGCAGGCCCGGCAGCTCGTGCCCGTGCCGGAGCTGCAGCAGCTGCACCGTCCACTCGACGTCCGCCAGCCCGCCCCGGCCGATCTTGGTGTGGGTGGTCGGGTCGGCCCCGCGCGGCAGCCGCTCGGCCTCGATCCGCGCCTTGATCCGGCGGATCTCCATCACGTCGCGCTCCGGCACCCCGCCGCCCGGGTAGCGCAGCGGGTCGATCAGCTGCCGGAACCGCGTGCCCAGCTCCTCGTCCCCGGCCACCGGCTCGGCCCGCAACAGCGCCTGGCTCTCCCAGGCGTGCGACCAGCGCCGGTAGTACGCCGTGTACGAGGCGAGGGTGCGCACCAGCGGGCCGCTGCGGCCCTCCGGCCGCAGGTCGGCGTCGACCAGCAGCGGCGGCTCGGTGGAGGGCGCGCCCAGCTGGGAACGCAGCTCGTGGCAGACCGCCTGGGCGGCCCGGGCGGCCTCCTCCTCCAGCGAGCCGAGCAGCGGCTCGTGGACGAAGAGCACGTCCGCGTCCGAGCCGTAGCCCAGTTCGTGGCCGCCGAAGCGGCCCATGGCGATCACCGAGATCCGGGTCGGCAGGTCCCCGTGCTCGGCCTCCCAGCCGGCGACGCAGGCGCGCAGCGCGCCGCCCAGGGTGGCGGCGTTGAGCGCGGTGAGCGCCTCCCCCGCGGTGTCCAGCGCCTCGGCGGGATCGTCCCCGAGCCGGCCGAGCACGTCCGCGGCGGCGGTACGGAACAGCTCCCGGCGGCGCACCGAGCGGGCGGCGGCCACCGCGGCCCGGGTGGAGCCGGCCCGGCCGACGGCGGCCAGCACCTCCGACTGCAGCGCCGCCCGGCCGCGCGGTTCCAGGCCCTGCGGGTCGCCCAGCATGGCCACCGCCTCGGGGGCGCGCAGCAGCAGGTCGGGCGCGAGCCGGCCGGCCGACAGCACCCGGGCCAGCTGTTCGGCGGCGGCGCTCTCGTCGCGCAGCAGCCGCAGGTACCAGGGGGTGCGGCCGAGCGCGTCGGAGACCTGCCGGAAGTTGAGCAGCCCGGCGTCCGGGTCGGCGGACTCGGCGAACCAGCCGAGCAGCACCGGCAGCAGGGTGCGCTGGATCGCGGCCTTGCGGCTCACCCCCGAGGCGAGCGCGCTGAGGTGGCGCAGCGCGGCCGCCGGGTCCGCGTAGCCCAGCGCCTCCAGCCGGGCCCGGGCCGCCTCCGGGGTCAACCCGGTGGCTCCCGGCGGCAGTTCGGCGACGGCGTCGAGCAGCGGCCGGTAGAACAGCTTCTCGTGCAGCCGCCGGACCTCCACCGCGTGCCGCTTCCACTCGCGTTGCAGGGCGGCCACCGGGTCGGCGCGGGTGTCGTCGTTGATCAGCGCGGCGAGCGAGCGGGCGAGGCGGCGCAGGTCCTCCTCGGCGGTGGGCATCAGATGGGTGCGGCGCAGCCGGTACAGCTGGATGCGGTGCTCCAGCGAGCGCAGGAAGCGGTACGCGGTGTCCAGCGAGGCGGCGTCCGCCCGGCCCACGTACCCGCCGCGGGAGAGCGCGGCCAGCGCCTCCAGGGTGTTGCCGCTGCGCAGCGCCGGGTCGGTGCGGCCGTGCACCAGCTGGAGCAGCTGTACGGAGAACTCGACGTCGCGCAGCCCGCCCGGGCCGAGCTTGAGCTGGCGGTCCAGTTCGGTGGCCGGGATGGAGTCGACGACCCGGCGGCGCATCTGCTGGACGTCGGCGACGAAGTTCTCCCGGGCGGCGGCCTGCCAGACCATCGGGGCGAGCGCCTCGACGTACGCGGCGCCGAGCTCGGCGTCCCCGGCGACCGGGCGGGCCTTGAGCAGCGCCTGGAACTCCCAGGTCTTGGCCCAGCGCTGGTAGTAGGCGAGGTGGCTGGCCAGGGTGCGCACCAGCGGGCCGTTGCGGCCCTCGGGGCGCAGGTTGGCGTCCACCGGCCAGATGGTGCCCTCCCCGGTGGTGTCCGAGCAGAGCCGGGTGAGGGCGGCGGCCAGCCGGGTGGCGGCCCTGACCGCGTCGTGCTCCTCGACGCCCTCGCGCGGCTCGGCGACGAAGATGACGTCCACGTCGGAGACGTAGTTGAGTTCGCGGCCGCCGCACTTGCCCATGCCGATGACCGCGAGCCGGCAGGCCGCGGCGGCCTCCGGGTCCTGCTCGGCGGCGAGGTCCAGGGCCGTCTGGAGGGTGGCGCCGGCCAGGTCGGCGAGTTCGGCGGCGGCCTGCGCGAGGTCGGTGGTGCCGGTGAGGTCGCGGGCGGCGATGGCGAGCAGGCAGCGGCGGTAGGCGACGCGCAGCGCGTTCGCGGGGCCGAGGGACAGGTCGGCGCGGACGCCTTCGGCGAGGGCGCGACGGAAGTCCTCCGGGCCGGGGTGCATGTCGCGCAGCTCGAAGGTGACCAGCACGTGCCAGTCGTGCGGGTGCCGGGCCAGGTGGTCGCCGAGCGCGGTGGAGACGCCGAGCACGCCGAGCAGCCGGTCGCGCAGCGGCTTGGAGGTGGTGAGGGTGTCGCGCAGGGTGTGCCGGTCGGCCTCGTCGGCGGCCTCCAGCAGCCGGGCCAGGCCGAGCAGCGCGAGGTCGGGGTCGGCGGTGGCGCCGAGCGCGTCCAGCAGCACGGGGTCGTCTGCCAGGCCCTCCAGCCCGGGGCCCTCCAGCAGCCGCACCGCCCGCGCCGGGTCGGTGAACCCGCGCCGGACCAGCCGGTTCTCCGGCCGGCTGACCCGGCTCCCGGCCCGTTGCTCCTCCACCGCCATCGACCCCTCCATCCGTCCGCCCAAGCAGGTTACGCGCCTGCGGGCCGCCCCGCCGGGCATGCCACGGGCCCGGTCCGCCCGAGCAACGGCGGGCCGGGCGGCGCGCCCCCCCGGGCACGGCGTGGCGTGTCGGCTTGCCCACCGGCTCGACGGCGCGGTGGAGTACGCATGGCCGGCCGGGACGCCCGCCGGGGCGGTGCCCGGCACGGCCCCGCCCGCCCACTCCCCCGCACTCCCGCCCGAAGGGACGACCCCATGGCGACCGAGCACCCGGCCGAGCGCAGAGCCCCGCGCCGACACCCCCTGCGGCTCGCGATCGGCGCGCTCGGCGACCTGCTGTTCACCCTCGGCGTGCTGCTCGCCCTGCTGGTCGTCCACTCGCTGTGGTGGACGAACCTCACGGCCGACCGTCACGCGGACCTCTCCGCCGCCCGGCTGCGCCAGTCCTGGTCGGCCCCGGCCGCCCCGCCGACCGACGCCGCACCGCCGCTCGGCCAGGGCGACGCCGTCGGCTTCCTCCACGTCCCGGCCCTGGGCGCCGGCTACCAGGTGCTGATCAAGGTCGGTACCGACGGGGAGACCCTCGCGGACGGGGTCGCCGGGGCCTACACGGCGCCGTACCGCTCGGCCATGCCCTGGGAGGCTTCGGGCAACTTCGCCCTGGCCGCCCACCGCGACGGTCACGGCGCCAGGTTCCACGACCTGGACCGGCTGCGGCCGGGCGACCCGCTGGTCGTGGAGACCAGGGACCGCTGGTACGTCTACCGCGTCGACGCCACGCTGCCCGAGACCGCCAAGGACGACACCGGTGTCATCGCCCCGGTCCCCGTCGGCTCGCCGTACGGCGGGCCTGGCCGCTACATCACCCTGACGACCTGCACGCCGGTCTACACCTCGCTGTACCGGATGGCCGTCTGGGGCAGCCTCGCCCGGGAGGAGTCGATGGACCCGGACCGCACGCCGCCCGCCGAGCTGCGCTGAGCCGGTCCGGTGGACATGCGACGGACGGGCGGTGCGCCACGCGCACCGCCCGTCCGCCAGCCGGTCAGATCCGTCGGTCGGTCACCGGGCACTCCGGTCGGAGCGCCGGCCGGCGCGCATGGCCACCGCACCCGCCGCGATGAGCGCCGCCGAGAGGCCGAACAGGGCCGGCGAGGTGTCGCTCCCCGTCTCCGCCAGCTCCCAGTGGTGCCAGCCGTGCTCCTCCTCGTGGCCGCCGTGGTGGCCCTCGTGACCTCCGTGGCCCTCGTGCCCCTCATGGCCTTCGTGGCCCGGGTGGCTCGGGTGGCTCGGGTGGCTCGGGTGGCTCGGCCCGTGCCCCGGCCCCTCGCTGTACTTGGCCTTGTTCACATTGGAGATGTTGTTGGTCTGCGAGGCCGACTGACTGTTGCTCGCCGTGTTCTGCGAGGAGTTGTTCGCGCTGGCGGTGGCGCTGTTGTTCGCGCTGTTGTCGACGGTGTTGACGACGGTGTTCTGGACGACGACCGTCACGTTGACGTTCTGGTCCTGGCTCTGTTGGCCGTTCTGGGACTGTGACTGGTTCTGGTTCTGGTTCTGGCTCTGGTTCTGGCTCTCGGACTGGTTGCCGCCGTTCCCGCCACCGCCGCCGTTGCCGCCACCACCGTGGCCCCCACCGTGGTCGCCGGGGCCCTCGCCCCCACCGTGGTCACAGGGCTTGCAGGGGCAGGCGTGGTGGTGGTGGTGGCAGTGCTTGCCGGTGAGGCCCGACAGTCGGTCCAGCTCGCCCAGTCGGTCGAGGTACCCGAACGTCGACGGCAGGGCCGTGTTCCGACCGCGCTCGCCGTCCTCCTCGCCCGGCCCGGTTCCTTCCTCGGCCGGCGGCTCCTCCCCGCCCGGCTCGGCGGCGGTGACGGCCGGGGCCTGGGCCGGAGCCGGAGCCGCGGCCGGGGCCTGGGCGACGGCCTGGGCCGGAGCCGCCGCCGGGGCCTTGGCCGCGGGCTCCGGGGCCTTGGCCGCGGGCGCTTCGGCCGTCGCCGTCACTGTCTTGGTGCCCTCCGTCCGCGAGGACTGACGGGCCACCAGCTCGGACGGGACGGCGCCACGGCTGTCGAAGTTCCAGGTATGGGTGGCTCTACCGCTGCCCTCCGCCGCCGCACGGAGGAGCCCGTCGACCCATTCACCCTGGGCCTCCGCCGGTACGGCGGCTGTGTGGTGGTCGGCGACGGGCGAGGCGTAGGCCGCGGAGCCGGCACCCAACACGAGGGCGGCCGAGGTCAGTCCGGACAGGGCCAGGGCGGTGATTCGAGTACGCATGACACTCCAGGATGATCCGCAGAACGGATCTTCTGCTTACGCCTCCGCGTCACCCCGCCATGGCGCGCACCGCTGCAGAGTAACCTCATTGGCCCAGCGGATTAGCGTGCGTGGGGTACACCGCCCGAGCGGCCCGAACCGGCCGACGAACCGTCAGAGAACCTGGAGGTTCTTGCGCAGCTCGAAGGGGGTGACCTCGGAGCGGTACTCCTCCCACTCGTGCTTCTTGTTGCGCAGGAAGAAGTCGAAGACGTGCTCGCCGAGGGTCTCGGCGACGAGCTCGCTGCGCTGCATCAGGTCGATGGCCTCGCCGAGGTTCTGCGGCATCGGCTGGATGCCGAGGGCGCGCCGCTCGGAGTCGGTGAGCGCCCACACGTCGTCGTCGGCGCCGGGCGGGAGTTCGTAGCCCTCCTCGATGCCCTTCAGGCCGGCCGCGAGGGTGACGGCGTAGGCGAGGTAGGGGTTGCAGCCGGTGTCCAGCGAGCGGACCTCGATCCGGGTGGAGCCCTGCTTGCCCGGCTTGTACATCGGGACCCGGATCAGCGCCGAGCGGTTGTTGTGGCCCCAGCAGATGTAGGACGGCGCCTCGCCGCCGGCTCCGGCGGTGCGCTGGGAGCCGCCCCAGATCCGCTTGTACGAGTTCACCCACTGGTTGGTGACGGCGGCGGTCTCGGCGGCGTGCTTCAGCAGGCCGGCGATGAAGGAGCGGCCGACCTTGGACAGCTGGTACTCGGCGCCGGACTCGTGGAAGGCGTTGCGGTCGCCCTCGAACAGCGAGACGTGGGTGTGCATGCCGCTGCCGGGGTGCTCGGAGAACGGCTTGGGCATGAAGCTCGCGTGCACGCCCTGCTCCAGCGCGACCTCCTTCATGACCAGTCGGAAGGTCATGATGTTGTCGGCGGTGGACAGCGCGTCGGCGTAGCGCAGGTCGATCTCCTGCTGGCCGGGGGCGCCCTCGTGGTGCGAGAACTCGACCGAGATGCCCATCGACTCCAGCATGGTGATCGCCTGGCGGCGGAAGTCGTGGCCCACCCCGCGCGGGGTGTGGTCGAAGTAGCCGGACTGGTCGGCGGGGATCGGCGGGGTGCCGTCGCCGGGCAGGTTCTTCAGCAGGAAGAACTCGATCTCCGGGTGGGTGTAGAAGGTGAAGCCCTGCTCGGAGGCCTTCTCCAGGGTGCGCTTGAGCACGAACCGGGGGTCGGCGAAGGACGGCGAGCCGTCGGGCATCAGGATGTCGCAGAACATCCGGGCGGTGCCCGGGGTCTCGGAGCGCCACGGCAGGATCTGGAAGGTGGTCGGGTCCGGCTTGGCGATCATGTCGGACTCGTACACCCGGGCGAATCCCTCGATCGCCGAGCCGTCGAAGCCGATGCCCTCCTCGAAGGCCTGTTCCAGCTCGGCCGGGGCCACCGCGACCGACTTCAGGAACCCGAGCACGTCGGTGAACCACAGCCGGACGAACCGGATGTCACGCTCTTCGAGCGTCCGAAGCACGAACTGTTGCTGCTTGCCCATGGGGACAGTCTCACCTCTGCTCTTTACGCTCGTGTTACGCCTCGGAGGCCCCCGCAAAGACCTCGTAAAGCGGCTGCCCCCATCATGGCCGATCTCCGCCCGACCCGGCAGCGCCGACCCCCGCGCCGTCGCCCTCCACCCAGGACATAGCGTCAGTTAGACGATTACACTCGGGGCATGCCCAATCTCCGTCTCGCCCTGAGCCAGATCGACCCCTGGGTCGGTGACCTCGACCGCAACGGCGACGAGGTGGTGCGCTGGACCAGGCTGGCCGTGGAGGCCGGCGCGCAGCTGGTCGCCTTCCCCGAGATGGCCCTCACCGGGTACCCGGTGGAGGACCTCGCCCTGCGCGGATCCTTCGTCGAGGCCTCCCGCGCCGCGCTGGTCGGACTGGCCGGCCGGCTGGCGGCGGACGGGCTGGGCGAGGTCCCGGTGGTGGTCGGCTACCTCGGGCGCTCGGAGCACGCCTCGCCGCGTTTCAACCGCCCGGCCGGCTCCCCGCAGAACTGCGCCGCGGTGCTGCACCGGGGCGAGGTGGTGACCCGCTTCGCCAAGCACCACCTGCCCAACTACGGCGTGTTCGACGAGTTCCGCTGGTTCGTCCCGGGCGACCAGCTGCCGGTGCTGCGGGTGCGCGGGGTGGACGTCGCCCTCGCCATCTGCGAGGACATCTGGCAGGACGGCGGGCGGGTCACCGCCGCCCGCGAGGCCGGCGCCGGGCTGCTGCTGGTGGTCAACGGCTCCCCGTACGAGCGGAACAAGGACGACCAGCGGCTGGAGCTGGTGCGGCGCCGGGCGGCCGAGGCCGGCTGCACCCTGGCGTACGTCAACATGGTCGGCGGCCAGGACGAGCTGGTCTTCGACGGCGACTCGATCGTGGTCGGCGCGGACGGCGAAGTCCTGGCCCGCGCACCGCAGTTCGAGGAGCACCTGGTGGTGCTGGACCTCGACCTGCCGGCCGCCGCGAGCGACGACACCGACGGGCTGCTGCTGAGCGACGGCCTGCACCTGGTCCTCACCGAGCTGGGCGGCGAGCCGCAGGCCGCGCCCGCGGTGCGGCTCACCGCCGGGGTGGCGCCGCGGATCTCGGACGAGGCCGAGATCTGGGCCGCGCTGGTCTCCGGCACCCGGGCGTACGTGACCAAGAACGGCTTCCGGTCGGTGCTGCTCGGCCTCTCCGGCGGCATCGACTCGGCGCTGGTGGCCGCGATCGCGGTGGACGCGGTAGGCGCGCGGAACGTGCACTGCGTCTCCATGCCCAGCCGCTACTCCTCCCTGCACTCCCGGGACGACGCGGCCGAACTGGCCCGCCGCACCGGGCTGTCGCTGCGGACCGTCTCCATCGCCCCGATGTTCGACGCCTACCTGGGGGCGACCGAACTGACCGGCCTGGCCGAGGAGAACCTCCAGTCCCGGCTGCGCGGCACCCTGCTGATGGCGATCTCCAACCAGGAGGGGCACCTCGTGCTCGCGCCCGGCAACAAGAGCGAGCTGGCAGTCGGCTACTCGACCCTGTACGGAGACTCGGTGGGCGCCTACGGGCCCATCAAGGACGTCTACAAGTCGCTGGTCTTCCGGCTGGCCCGCTGGCGCAACGAGGAGGCCGAGCGGCGCGGCGAGGTGCCCCCGATCCCGGAGCACACCATCACCAAGCCGCCGTCCGCCGAGCTGCGGCCGGACCAGGTGGACACCGACTCGCTGCCCGACTACGACGTGCTGGACAGCGTGCTGACCCGCTACATCGAGGGCGACGAGGGCCGGGACGCGATCGTCGCGGCCGGCTTCGACCCGGCCCTGGTGGACCGGGTGGTCCGGCTGGTCGACACCGCCGAGTACAAGCGGCGCCAGTACCCGCCGGGCCCGAAGATCTCGGCCAAGAACTTCGGCCGGGACCGCCGCCTGCCGATCACCAACCGCTGGCGGCGCGGCTAGCGGACGGGCTGGTAGCGGTAGCTGGCGGCCACCCCGAGGTGGTCGCTGCCGTCCCGGGGCAGGGTGCGGGAGTCCACCGGGTCCAGCCCGCCCTTGCTCATGATCTGGTCGATCCGGGCCATCGGGAAGGCGGCCGGCCAGCTGAAGCCGAAGCCGTCCCCGGCGGCGCCCTGGGCCGAGCGCATCTGCGAGGTGACCGGCGCCAGGCTGCGGTCGTTCATGGTGCCGTTGAGGTCGCCGAGCAGCAGGACCTTCTTCAGCGGCTCGGCCTCGATCGCGTCGCCGAGCGCCTGCGCGCTGAGGTCCCGCTGGTTGACGGTGAAGCCGCCCTCGGCCTTCAGCCGCACCGAGGGCAGGTGCGCCACGTACACCGCGAGCGGGCCCTGCGGGGTGGTGACCTCGGCGCGGAAGGCCCTGGTCCAGCCCATCTTCAGGTCCACCGGGGAGACGTCCCCGATCGGGTACTTCGACCAGAGCCCGACCGTGCCCTCCACGGTGTGGTGCGGGTAGGCGGCGGCGAGCCCGGTCTCGTACGAGCGCAGCTGCCGGCCGGCCAGCTCCTGCAGGGCGACGATCTGGGCGCCGGAGTCCACCAGGGTGCGGATGGTGCCCGGCACGTCGGTGTTGGCGGCGGCGACGTTGTGGCTGACCACCGTCCAGTCGCCCTTGCCGCCGCTCTTGTCCGACAGCAGGCCGCCGAACAGGTTGACCCAGAGCACCAGGGGCAGCAGCAGGGCGACCAGCGCGGTGGCGGAGCGGCGCAGCAGAGCGGGCACCAGCAGCACCGGGACGGCCAGGCCCAGCCAGGGCAGGAAGGTCTCCAGCAGGCTGCCGAGGTTGCCGACGCTGTTGGGCACCTCGGCGTGGAAGGCGAGCAGCGCGGCGGTGAGCACGGCCAGCGCGGCGATCACCAGGCCGCGCCGCCAGGTGCCGCTGCCGCGGGCGTCCCGGCCCCAGTGGCGCAGGCCGAGGAAGCCGCCGCGGCGCGCCGTGGGGGCCGGGCCGTCGGTGCCGCCCCCGGGGGCCGCGATCCGCTCGGTCCTGTCCGCCTGCGCCATGAAGTGGCTCCCGTCGCTCGTGCCGTCGCCGTTCCGGTGCCCGGCCCGTCGAGGGTGCGGGCGTGTACCGGGTCGGTGCCGGTGTGGTCGGACCCGGCTCAGCCTATGCCGGGACAGACGTCGGGCCTGCTGAGCGGGTTCCGGCGTGGCCCGGTTTGGTGAGGGAGGCCACGTCCGGGGCGAGGTCGGGCGGGGGGCGGGCGAGGCCGGGCGGGGGGCGGGCGAGGCCGGGCGGGGGGCGGGCAGGGGCGGGCAGGGGCGCCCGGTCAGCGGGGTGCGAGGCCCTCGAGCACGGAGTCGACCAGCTTGCGGGCCAGGTCCGGGTCCTCCAGGTCGGAGTCGTCCCACAGGATGCTGCGGTAGAGGATCGGCCCGAGCAGCAGGTCGTTGAGCAGGTCCACGTCGAGGTCGTCGCGGATCACGCCCTCGGCGACGGCCTGGCGGATCAGGCGGAGCCCGACCTCCCGGCGCGGTTTGATCACCCGCTCGCGGTAGGCGGAGTACAGCTCGGGCAGGGTCTGCATCTGGCCGAGGGCGGCCTTGAGCACCCAGCGGGTGCGCTTGGCCAGGCCGCGCCGGCGGATGTGGTCCACCAGGGCGATCAGGTCGGCCCGGGCGCCGGCGCCGGCGGACTCGGGCAGCGGCTCCTCCAGTCGGCTGACCACGTCGACCAGCAGGGCCTCCTTGTTGGGCCAGCGCCGGTAGATGGTGGCCTTGCCGACGCCGCCCGCGGCGGCGATGCCCTCGATGGTGAGCTCCGACAGCGCGGTGCCGCCGGCCATCAGGTCCTCGACGGCCGTGAGGATGGCCTGCTCGGCGGCCTCGCTGCGGGGCCGGCCACGGCGTACCTCGGCGCAGTGCTGCCCGGTGCCGGCGGTCGGCGTGTCCGTCTTCATCCCCGCTGTCTCTCCCTCGTGGTCGGCCCCGCCACCCGGTGGCGTACCCGGATGACAGGGCCATTGTCACTCAGTCACGGCGCGCTCCGGCCGCAGGTCGGGCGTCCGCGGCCGCGGCCTCCCGTGCCTGGCCGCGCTGTTCGGGGGCCGGACCGGCCGGGCCCGCGGGGGTGGCCGGGCGGCGCGGCAGCAGGAACCAGGCGACCACGGCGCCGACCAGCGAGACGCCCACCGAGAGCGAGGCGACCACGTGCATGGCGTGGATGAAGGAGTCGTTCGCCGGGGCGATCAGCGCCTGGCCGCCGGGGATGCGGTCGGCGATGGCCAGGGTGGCCTCCAGCGACTCCCCGGCCTTGTCGCGCAGGTCCTCGGGCAGCCGGGTGAGGGTGTCGGCCATCCCGTCGCGGTAGGCGGTGGAGAGCACGGCGCCGAGCACGGCGACCCCGAGCGAGCCGCCGACCTGGCGGAAGGTGTTGTTGACGGCCGAGCCGGCGCCGGCCTTCTCCCGGGGCAGCGAGGCCATGATCGCGACGGTGACCGGCGGCATGACGTGCGCCATGCCGGCGCCCATCACCAGGCCGAGCAGGACCAGCACCCAGATCGGGCTGGTGGCGGTCAGCACGACGTAGCCGAGGAAGCCGAGCGCGACCAGCAGCATGCCGCCGGTGGCGGTGGCGGCGACGCCGAGCCGGTCGACCACCAGCCGGGCCCGCGGGGCGAACACCAGCTGGGCGGCGGCCAGCGGCAGCATCAGCACGCCGGCCTGGAGGGCGCTGTAGCCGCGCACGCTCTGGATGTAGAAGACGCCGAAGAAGGAGACGCCCATCAGCGCGAAGAAGATCACGCCGACGACCACCACGGAGGCGCTGAACACCCGGTTGCGGAACCAGGTGACGTCCAGCGCGGGGAACGGGGTGCGGCGCTCGAACCAGACGAAGGCGGCCAGGGCGAGTACGCCGACCAGGGTCGGCACCCAGGCCTCGGCCGCAGTGAAGTCGGCCAGCTCGCCGCCCTTGATGATGCCGTAGATCAGCGCGACCAGGCCGACGATCGACAGCAGCACGCCGACGGGGTCCATCCGGCCGGGGGCGGGGTCCTTGGACTCGGGGACGAGGATCACCATCGCGACCAGCGCGACGACCACGATCGGGACGTTGACCAGGAAGACCGAGCCCCACCAGAAGTGCTCGATCAGCAGGCCGCCGGTGATCGGGCCGATGGCGATGGCCAGACCGACCGCGCCCGCCCAGATCCCGATCGCCTTGGGCTGCTCGGAGCGCTCGAAGACGTTCATGATGATCGCCAGCGTGGCGGGCATCGCGAGCGCGCCGCCGACGCCCATCAGGGCGCGGTAGCCGATGAGTTCACCGGGCGAGGTGGCCAGCGCGGACAGCAGCGAGGCCACTCCGAAGACCAGCATGCCGGCCAGCAGCGCGCGCTTGCGGCCGAACCGGTCGCCGAGCAGGCCGGAGGTGAACAGCAGCCCCGCGAAGACCAGGGTGTAGGAGTTGATCGACCATTCCAGGTCGCTCTGGGTGGCTCCGAGGCCGACCGGCGCGGGGGTCGCGATGGTCTTCATCGCGACGTTGAGGATCGAGTTGTCGAGGACGACGACGAGCAGGGCGAGCAGCAGGGTGGCGAGGATCACCCAGCGCCGACGGTGGATGGCTTCCGGCACACGGGGTGGCGCGGCTGCGGTGGTCATGGTTCTTCCCGTCCGTGTTGGCGTGGCACTGGCGGGCATTTACGAGCCGAGCACGTCTCGCAACCCCCCCACCAGAGTAGCGGCCGATACGATACGAGCCGAATCCGTTTCGTAAAGGGCGGGCAAATTCGGGAGGCTCCCGCGCACCCCGGCCCGGGGCGGCCCACACGCCCGGTGTGTCCCGGATCGCACCGGGACGACCGCACCCCTCTTTGCGCCGGAGCCGGGGCGTGCAAGCATGGAGGTGATCCGGGGACGCCGCACGGCGCCACGAGACGACAACCCTTCAGGAGTCCGTTCGATGAACGCTTCTACGCCTTCGCCTGCCCAGAACCAGGCGTCGACCACCTCCCTCTACGGCGGGGTCACCAACCGCCGGGTCACCGTCCGCGACCTCGCCGCCGCCAAGCAGCGCGGCGAGAGGTGGTCGATGCTCACCGCCTACGACGCCCTCACCGCGGGCGTGTTCGACGAGGCCGGCATCCCGGTGCTGCTGGTCGGCGACTCGGCGGGCAACTGCCACCTCGGCTACGAGACCACCGTCCCGGTGACCATGGATCAGATGGTGATGCTCTCCGCCGCCGTCGTCCGCGGCACCAAGCGGTCCATGATCGTCGCCGACCTGCCGTTCGGCTCGTACCAGGAGTCCCCCGCGCAGGCCATGCACAACGCGGCCCGGCTGATGAAGGAGGCCGGGGTCGGCGCGGTCAAGCTGGAGGGCGGGGAGCGCAGCGCCCGCTCGATCGAGCTGCTGGTCGAGGCCGGCGTCCCGGTGATGGCCCACATCGGCCTCACCCCGCAGTCCGTGCACGCCCTCGGCGGCTACCCGGTCCAGGGGCGCGGCGACGAGGCGGCGCACCAGTTGCTGCGCGACGCCAAGGCCGTCCAGCAGGCGGGCGCCTTCGCGGTGGTCCTGGAGGCCGTCCCGGCCGAGCTGGCCGCCCAGGTCACCGAGCAGCTGGCGATCCCGACCGTCGGCATCGGCGGCGGGCCGGACACCGACGCCCAGGTGCTGGTCTGGACCGACATGGCCGGCATGACGGCCGGCCGGGTGCCCAAGTTCGTCAAGCAGTACGCCGACCTGCGGACCGTCCTCGGCGACGCCGCCCGGGCGTACGCCGAGGACGTGCGCACCGGCGCCTTCCCGGCGGCGGAGCACAGCTTCCACTGACGCGACGGCGCCTTCCGCCGACGCACACGGCCCCACGGCCCCGCTCCCCAGCCCGGAGCGGGGCCGCTGTCGTGCCCGCGGGCGCGGCCGAGAACCGGTGACAGCGGCCTGACAGCGGACGGGGCGGGCCGACAGGGAGCTGACAGCGGCGGCGGACAGCCTGGGGGCATGACACGAATCGCGACGGCCCCGAACGACCGGGGAACCACCTCCGCACACGCCGTGGAGGTGCACGGCATCGTCAAACACTTCGGTGGGACCAAAGCCCTCGACGGGGTCGACCTCACCGTCAGGGAGGGCACCGTCCTCGGCGTGCTCGGCCCCAACGGCGCCGGCAAGACGACCCTGGTGCGCATCCTCTCCACCCTGATCAAGCCGGACGCCGGCACCGCGTACGTCGGCGGCTACGACGTGCTGCGCCAGCCCAAGCAGCTGCGCCGCACGATCGGGCTCACCGGCCAGTACGCCTCCGTGGACGAGCTGCTCTCCGGGTACGAGAACCTCTACCTGATCGGCCGGCTGCTCGACCTCTCCCGCCGCGACGCCAAGGCCAGGGCCACCGAGCTGCTGGAGCGCTTCTCGCTCACCGAGGCCGCCAAGCGGACCGCCAAGACCTACTCCGGCGGCATGCGCCGCCGGCTCGACCTGGCCGCCAGCATGATCGGCCGCCCCCGGGTGCTCTACCTGGACGAGCCCACCACCGGCCTGGACCCGCGCACCCGCAACGAGGTCTGGGACGAGGTGCAGCGGATGGTCTCCGAGGGCACCACCGTGCTGCTGACCACCCAGTACATGGAGGAGGCGGAGCAGCTCGCGAACGAGCTGACCGTCATCGACCGCGGCCGGGTGATCGCCAACGGCGCCGTCTCCGAGCTCAAGGCCAAGGTCGGCGGCCAGACCCTCCAGGTGCGCCCGGCCGACCCGGCCGAGCTGCCGGACATGGCCCACTGCCTGCGGGACATCGGCATCACCAACGCCACCGTGTCCACCGACACCGGGCTGCTCGCGGTGCCGATCACCGACGACGCGCAGCTGACCGCGGTGATCGGGGTGCTCGGCACCCGCGGCTTCGCCATCGCCGGCATCGACACCAAGGTGCCCAGCCTGGACGAGGTCTTCCTCGCCATCACCGGCAAGCCCGCGTCCGCCGCGGACACCGCCCCCAGCCTCGCCAAGGAGCCCGTCGCATGACCACCGCCACGCTCGCCCCCGCACCGGACCGCACCACCCGGCCGTCGGCGGAGGACAGCCGGATCGGCCTGGTCGGCACCCTGCGCCACGTCGGCGCGCTGACCCGGCGCAACCTGATGCGGATCAAGGCCGACCCGGAGTCGATGTTCGACGCCGTGCTGATGCCGATCATCTTCACCGTGCTGTTCGTCTACGTCTTCGGCGGCGCGATGGCCGGCGACCAGGACACCTACAAGCAGTACCTGATCCCCGGGCTCCTCGGGCAGACCGGCCTCACCCTCGCGATGGCCGTCGGCACCGGCCTCAACAGCGACTTCCAGACCGGCGTGATGGACCGTTTCCGCACCCTGCCGATCGGCCGGTCCTCGGTGCTGCTGTCCAAGATCGCCGCCGAGACCCTCCGCGGGCTGCTCTCCTTCGCGATCCTGATCGGCTTCGCGATGTGCATCGGCTTCGAGGTGAAGACCGGTCTGCTGGAGGTGCTGGCCACGATCGGCCTGGGCCTGGTGTTCGGCATGTCGATCGTCTGGATCTCGATGCTGCTGGGCATGGCCCTGCGCAGCGCCCAGGCCGTCCAGGGCGTGGCCATGCTGGTCCTGATGCCGATGCAGTTCGGCAGCTCGATCTTCGCCCGGACCGACACCATGCCGGGCTGGCTGCAGGCCTTCACCAAGATCAACCCGCTGTCGGCGCTGGCCGACGCCTCCCGCTCGCTGCTCAACGGCGAGGGCCCGGTGGCCCATCCGGTGATGATCGTGCTGATCTGGTCGGCCGCCGTCACCGCGGTCTTCGCCCCGCTGGCGGTCGCCCGCTTCCGCAAGCGGACCTGACCCACCCGACCACCGTCGGCCCCGCGGGCGAAAGGCCGACGGGCAGGACGGCCGGCCGCCCGGGACAGGCGCCGGCCGACGTACGGGCCCGTGCGGCCGGTGACCAGGGGACGGGCGCCGGCCGTACGGGCTCGACCGCGCGGCGCCGCACCGGCTCGACCGCGCGGGCTTAGCCGATCAGCCCCTCCAGCACCTCGAAGACCTGCTCCTGGGTCATCCCGACCCCGCCGGCCCGGGCCTCCTCGTACCCG
Organism: Kitasatospora sp. NPDC032121; assembly: GCF_055580145.1. NCBI lineage: Bacteria > Bacillati > Actinomycetota > Actinomycetes > Kitasatosporales > Streptomycetaceae > Kitasatospora > Kitasatospora sp. NPDC032121. The sequence goes on from NZ_JBVILX010000001.1 coordinate 853,517, forward strand.
GCCCCGCCCAGCAGCTCCCGCAGGACGGCCTCGGTGCGCACCCGCTCGGCCCGGTCCAGGTAGCCGCCCTTGGGGCCGTTCAGGCCGCCGTGCGCGGCGCTCAGCACGGCCGCCACCCGGGCCCGCTCCAGGTCCCCGTCGCGCTGGGCGAAGGCGCACAGCACCGCCGTCACCGCGGGCACCACCAGGACCGTCATGTGTTCGGCGAAGCCGCTCGCCGCCGTCACCGCCCGCAGCTGCCGCCAGCCGTCGCGCAGCAGCTCGAACCCCGCCTCCGGATCCCCGGCCCGGGCGATGATCCAGCCGCGGGAGCTCCGCAGCATCCCGCTCACCAGGCTCGGCGCGAAACCGCCGACCCGGACCGTGTCCAGCCTGTCCAGCTCGGCCAGCGCCTGCGCGAACTCGCCGCGCTGGGCGTGGATGCCGCAGAGCGCCATGTGACCGAACATCAGTGCCCCGGTGGTGGACTGGTTGAGGCCCGGGGTGTCGATCGAGGCCAGCGCCTCGCGGATGACCCGCTCGCCGCGGTCCATGTCGTGCTCCAGGAGGGCGCTGCCCAGGTTCACCCGCAGGATCGGCACCTCCTGCGACGCGCCCAGCTCCTCGATCAGCTCGATCGCCCGCGCGTACGCCTCGGCGGCGGCCGCGGACTCGCCCCGGTTGGCCAGCGACTCGCCGTGCGCGGACAGCGCCTGGGAGATCCCCCAGAGGTCGCCCGACCGCTCGTACAGCTCCAGCGAGCGCTCGCCGTCCACGATGCTCTGCTCCGCACCGCTCGGCCAGTCGTTCATCATCCTGGCCCGCACCTGGAGGATGAAGGCCAGGTCGCTCACCTCGCCGTACTGCTCGCAGCCGCGGACGGCGTCGTCGATCAGCTCCTTCATCACGTCCGTGCGGCCGGCCAGGAAAGCGCCGAACACCCGCATCAGCCCGGGGAAGCGGTAGGCCTGCGGCAGGTCCGGGGTGTAGGCGTCCATCAGCCGCTGGGCGACCCGGATCGCCTCCGGGTCGCCCAGGACGTCCAGGTTGCCCTCGAACAGCCCGATCAGCCGGAACATCGCGAGCAGCCGGCGGGCCTCCTCGACCACCCCGGCGGACAGCGGCAGCTCGTACGCGAAGACGCTGCGCTCCAGCGGCACCGGCCGCGGGGCGTCCGGGCCGAACGGGTCCGGGCCGAGCGCGGCGACCGCGTTGTACCAGGTGCGCGCCTCCAGGCTGTAGCCGCGCAGCGACCAGTACCAGCTCATGCCCACCGCGATGAGCAGCGCCTGCTCCTCGTCCCGCAGGTCGATCGCCCGGCGCAGCGCCGTCCGGATGTTGTCCTGCTCGCGCTCCAGCACGGCCAGCCAGTGCAGCTGCCGGGGGCCGTGGATCTGCCCGTCGGAGACGGCGACCAGGGTGCGGAAGTGCGCCAGGTGGCGGGCCTCGGTGGCGGTGCGCTCGGCGGCGGACTCGGCGAGGCGCTCGGTCGCGTACTCGTGGATGGTCTCCAGCATCCGGTAGCGCGGCAGGCTGGCCCCGTCCAGGTCGGCCACCAGCAGGGACTTGTCGACGAGTGACAGCAGCAGGTCGGCGACCTCGCCGGAGGCCACCTCCACGCCGTCGGCGCAGACCGTCTCGGCGTCCTCCAGCTGCCAGCCGCCCGCGAACACCGAGAGCCGGCGCAGCACCGCCCGCTCCCGCTTGCCCAGCAGGTCCCAGCTCCAGTCGACCACCGCGCGCAGCGTCTGCTGGCGCGGCAGCAGGGTGCGGCTGCCCGCGGTGAGCAGCGCGAACCGGCCGTCCAGCCGGTCGGCTATCTGGCGCGCCGTCATCACCCGCAGCCGGGCGGCGGCCAGTTCGATGGCCAGCGGCAGCCCGTCCAGCCGGCGGCAGATCTCCGCGCAGGCCTCCGGGTCGCCCTGCGGGTCGAATCCCGGACGGGCGGTGGCCGCGCGCTCGGCGAACAGCCGCAGCGCGACCGGGTCGGGCAGCGGCTCGACCGGCAGCACCGTCTCACCGGGCACGCCCAGCGGCTCACGGCTGGTGGCGAGCACCGTCAGCCCGGGACACTCGGCGAGCAGGGCGTCGGCGAGGTCGGCGGCGGCCTGGATCAGGTGCTCGCAGTTGTCCAGGACGAGCAGCATCCGGCGGTGGCGGCAGTGCTCGACCAGCCGGCGCACCGGGTCCTCGGCCCGCTTCTCGATCACCTCGGCGACCATGCTGGTGCTGTGCAGCACGATCTCGCGCAGGCCGAGCGCCGAGACCACGGCGGCGGGCACCGCGTCCGGGCTCTCCAGCGGGGCGAGTTCGGCCACCCAGACGCCGTCCGGCCAGCCCCCGGCGGACTGTTCGGCGCGGCCGGCCTCGGTCGAGAGGCTGGTCTTGCCGGAGCCGCCGGGGCCGGTCAGGGTCACCAGTCGACGGTCCGTCAGCATGCCGCGCAGCGCGGCGAGATCGTCCTCACGGCCGACGAAGCTGGTCAGCCGGCCGCGCAGGTTTCCGCCGGGGCGCGGGAGTTGGGGCGCGGGTGCGGCGTCGGGCCCGGGGGGCGGGGTGCCGGCGGGCTCCGGCTTCGGCGCCCGCTGCTCCGCGGGGGCTGCGGGAGTTGCGGGGGTTGCGGGGGCTGCGGGCGTCGGGGGCGTCGCGGGCGTCAGGGGCGTCGCGGGCGTCAGGGGCGTCGCGGGCGTCGGGGGCGTCGCGGGCGTCGGGGCGAGCAACTCGGCGTGCAGGGCGCGGAGTCCGCGGCCCGGATCGACGCCGAGCTCCTCGGCCAGCGCGCGCCTGGTCCGCTCGTAGTGGCGCAGCGCCTCGGCCGTCCGCCCGCTCCCGTGCAGCGCCCGGATCATCAGCAGCTGCAACGGCTCGTCCAGCGGCTGCCGTTCGCACAGCTCGGCCAGTTCGGCGACCAGCTCCGCGGCCCGGCCGAGGCCGAGGTCGGCGGTGATCCGGTGGCGGCGGGCCTCCTCGCGCTGGACCTCCAGCCGGACGGCCGGGCCGCCGCGGTCCGGCAGGTCGGCCAGCGCGGGGCCGCGCCACAGGGCCAGCGCCGCGCGCAACCTCTCGGCGGCGAGCGCGTCGTCCCCGGCGTCCAGGGCGCGGCGGCCCTCGCCGGTCAGCCGCTGGAAGTCGGCGAGGTCGGAGGCCGGGCCGGTCAGCCAGTACCCGGCCGGGCCGGAACCGACCTCGTCCCGGCCGATGGTGCGGCGCAGCCGGCCGACCAGGGTCTGGAGCGCGGCGGAGGAGTCCTGCGGCGGATCGGCGTCCCACACCTCGTCCACCAGGAGGTCGGCCGGGACCGGACGGCCCTGCCGCAGGGCGAGGGCGCTGAGCAGGGCCCTCAGCCGGGCGCCGCCGATCGGCACCGGGGTGCCGTCGTCGTGGTGGGCCGTCGTCGTCCCGAGGATGCCGTAGTACACCGGACCATTCTGGTCGATCGCCGGGGGAAGGGTCGCACATTTGTCCTGGGCCCCTCCCCCGGCGGACGCGTAGGGTGGAACGCCACCGCGCTCCCGGACGTTCACCGGGAGCCGCTTGTCCGGCCACCGGACCGCCCGGCATGATCGATCACGGTCCGAACCCGATCCTCTTCCCCTGCCCACGGAGCACCCACACCATGACCTTCGCCGCCACGCCGCGCTCCCGCAGCGAGGACCGCCGGATCAGCCCGGTGTTCTGGGTGCTCCTCGCCGTCCTCGGCACCTCCGGCTGGGCGGTGTACCAGGGTTACGGCAACGCCTCGTTCGGGGTGTTCCTGTTCGTGGTCGCGGGCTGGATGGTCTCCCTCTGCCTGCACGAGTACGCCCACGCGCGCACCGCGCTGCACGGCGGCGACATCACCGTCGGCGCCAAGGGCTACCTCACGCTCAACCCGCTGAAATACGCCAACGTACTGCTCAGCTTCGTGCTGCCGATCGTCTTCGTGATCCTCGGCGGCATCGGCCTGCCCGGCGGCTCGGTCTGGATCGAGCGCCACCGCATCCAGGGCCGGCTCAAGCACAGCCTGGTCTCGGCGGCCGGCCCGCTGGTCAACCTGCTCATCGCGGCGGCGCTGCTGATCCCGATCGGCGCGGGCTGGCTGGACGACCCCACCGTGCACGCGTACTGGAACGGCTACGAGCTGATCATCTCGCCGTTCTCCGGCGCGCTGGGCTTCCTCGGCTTCCTGCAGCTGAGCGCCGCGGTGCTGAACCTGCTGCCGGTGCCCGGGCTGGACGGCTACGGCATCGTCGAGCCCTGGCTGTCGTACAAGACCCGGCGCGCGGTCGAGCCGTTCGCGCCGTACGGGATGCTCGCGGTGTTCGCGCTGCTGTGGCAGCCCCAGGTGAACCAGTTCTTCTTCGGGATCGTCCACGGCCTGATGACCCTGTTCGGCGTGGACCAGGACTACGCGACGCTCGGCCGGTACCTGTTCAGCTTCTGGAAGAACTAGCCCCGGCTGGTTGCCGGGCCGGCTCAGCCCTGCTCGGCAACCGCGGCGGCGATCTTGGCCCGGCGGCGGTTCATCCACAGCACGTTGCTGGCCACCCCGGCCAGCGGCAGCCAGATCAGGCCCAGCCAGAAGCCCTGGACCAGCGAGACCACGAGGGCCACGAGCGCGAGGACGACGGCGGCCAGGGCGAAGACGGACGTGCGAGGCATGGCGGAAGGCTCCTAGAACGGGTGCGGGCGGCCGGGTCACGGCCGCCACCCATTGTCGCCGACCTCACCTCCGGCGCCGGGCCAGGGGTGAGGTCGACACGGCCGTCGGGCCCGTCCTGTCGATCAGGACGGACCCGGGGACGACCGGTAGGACGGGCCGTCGCTCAGACGTCGGTGATCCGCAGGCCCGCGTGGGCCTTGTAGCGGCGGTTGACCGAGATCAGGTTGGCCACCAGCGCCTCCACCTGGTGGGCGTTGCGCAGCCGGCCCGCGAAGACGCCGCGCATCCCGGGGATGCGGCCGGCCAGGCCCCGGACGATGTCCGTGGCCTCCCGGTCGTCGCCGAGCACCATGACGTCGGTGTCGATGGACTCCACCGACTCGTCCTGGAGCAGCACCGCCGACAGGTGGTGGAACGCGGCGGTGACCCGGGAGTCCGGCAGCAGCGCGGCGGCCTGCTCGGCGGCGCTGCCCTCCTCCGGCTTCAGCGCGTACGCGCCCTGCTTGTCGAAGCCCAGCGGGTTGACGCAGTCGACGACGATCTTGCCCGCGAGCTCCTCGCGCAGCGCCGTCAGGGTGGCGGCGTGGCCGTCCCACGGGACCGCGATGATCACCACGTCGCTCTCCCGGGCGACGGTGGCGTTGTCGGCGCCGCGCACGCCGACGCCCAGCTCGGCCGCCGAGGCCTCGGCCCGGGCGGCGTCGCGGGAGCCGATGATCACCTGCTGGCCGGCCTTGGCCAGCCGCAGGGCCAGGCCCCGCCCCTGGTCGCCGGTGCCGCCGAGGACACCGACCACCAACTGCGAGACGTCGGGTACCTCGTGGGCCGGGTTTGTCGCTGAATCGAGGGAAGTCATGGGCCGATCCTGCCAAATCCCGGGCCCCGCGGGACATCCTGGGCCGCATGGACGCGGTGAGAGTTTCGGCACTCCGGGAACGGCTGACGGGAACGGGCTGGCTGGAGGCGGTCGGCGGCTTCGCCGGGGCGCTGCGCCGATCGGTGGACCGGCGCGGGGCGAGCGGGCTGCTGCTGGTCGGCACCGAGACGTACGAGCCCTGGCACCTGGCCGCCCACCTGGACGACCAGGCCGCCTGGTCGGACGTCCCCGGGCTGGCACCCACCCTGCTGCGGCACAGCCCGCCGGCCGACGCCCCCGCCCATCTGACGCACGATCTGCGCAGACTCGCCGAGGCCGGGCGCGGCGCCACCGTGCTGCTGGTGGTCCCGCGGACGGCCGGCGCCCCGCTGCTGGAGCGGGTGCACGACGCCCGGCGGCACGGCGCGACGGTGCTGGCGCTGGACGGGGGCGGGCCGGGCGGGCCCGGTGAACCCGGCGGCCTCGGTGGCCTCGCCCGTCCTGGCGGTCACGGCGGTCTCGACGGTCTCGGCGGTCTCGACGGTCTCGACGAGCTCCGCGAGCTCGCGCACGAGCGGCTGGTCGTCGGCACCGCCGCCGAGGAGCCCTTCGACCTCGCCCAGCACCTGGTCAGCGCCGCCGCCGGGCAGCGGCCCGGCCGCCGCTCCGTCCGGGCCCGGCTCGCCGACCTCGCCGGGCGGCTGACCTCGACGCCCGCGATCAGCCGCTGGTAGCCGGGGGCGGCCTGGGGCGGCCCTTCGGTCCGTCGGCACCTGTCGGTCCGTCGGCACGTGCCGGTCCGTCACCACGTGAAAACCCTTTGCGGAAGGCGTGACCACCACCCGAGGATGATGGTTCGTGAACGTCGACGAACCCCCGCATCCCCCCGTGCCCGGACGCGCCCGGAAGCTGGTGCGCTCGCTGACGCCCGACCTGTCCCCCTGGCGCGCCTCCCGTGACTTCCGCTACCTGTGGACGTCCGGCTGCGTCACCAGCTTCGGCAGCTTCCTGACCTTCATCGCCGTACCGATGCAGATCAAGGAGCTCACCGGCTCCTCCTTCGCGGTCGGTCTGATCGGCGCCGTCGAACTCGTCCCGCTGATCGTCTTCGGCCTGTGGGGCGGCGCCCTCGCCGACGCCCTGGACCGCCGGAAGCTGGTGCTGCGCGCCGAGGCCGCGCTCGGCCTGCTGGCCGGGCTGCTGCTGCTCAACGCCCTGCTGCCGCACCCGCTGCTCTGGCCGGTCTATGTGGTCGCCGCACTGGCCGCGGCCGCCGACGGCCTCCAGCGCCCGGCACTGGACTCGCTCACCCCGCGGGTCGTCCCGCACCAGCACCTGACGGCCGCGTTCGCCCTCAAGTCGCTCTACCACAACGTCGCCTCGATCGCCGGGCCGGCGCTGGCCGGTGTGGTGGTGGCCTTCGCCGGGGTGCAGACCGCGTACGCGCTGGACATCCTCACCTTCGCCGCCTCGCTGCTGCTGCTCGTCCGGATCAAGGCGGTGCCGCCGCCCACCGGTGCCGAACGGCCTTCCGTCCAGGCGGTGTTGAACGGCGTCCGGTACGCCTGGAGCCGCAAGGACCTGCTCGGCACCTACGCGATCGACACCTGCGCCATGCTGTTCGCCTACCCGGTGGCCGTCTTCCCGTTCCTGGCCTCGGAGTTGGGGGCGGACTGGGCGCTCGGGCCGATGTACGCGGCCTCCGCCCTCGGCGCCCTGCTGGTCGGCGCGACCAGCGGCTGGACCTCCCGCGTCCACCGGCACGGACGGCTGCTGGTGGCCGCCGCCGTCGGCTGGGGCGGGGCAATGGCACTCGCCGGCCTGTCCGAGCACATCTGGCTGGTACTGCTCGGCCTGGCGCTGGCCGGCGGCGCCGACGAGATCAGCGGGCTCGCCCGCTCGACCATGTGGAACCAGTCCATCCCGGACGAGCTGCGCGGCCGGATGGCCGGCGTCGAACTGCTCAGCTACTCCGTCGGTCCGCAGCTCGGCCAGGTCAGGGCCGGCACCATGGCCGGAATGATCGGCGTGCGCGCCGCAGTCTGGAGCGGCGGCGTGGCCTGCGTCGTCGCCGTGCTCGCGGTCGCCGCCGCCCTCCCGAAGCTGCTCGCCTACGACGACCGCACCGACCCCCACGCCGCCGCCGTCCGCGCCGCCCATGAACACGCCGAGCCCGAGGCCACCCCGGCGACGTGACCGGCACCGCGCCCCGGGGCTACTCGACGCCCGTCAGGGGCCGTAGATCGTGGAGCGGTGGCCGACGTGGACCACCCACACCACCAACTGCCCGTTGTCGACCGTGTAGACGATGCGATAGTCACCCACCCGCAGTCGCCGCCGGTCGGGCTGCGAGACGAGCGCGGTGGTGCTGAAGCCGAACGGATCGCTTTCCAGCTCGGTCAGCTTGGCCAGGATACGAAGCGCCATGTCGCGGGGGATCTTCCGGAGTTCGGCCTGGGCCTCCGGCCGGAAGACGGTGCGGTACTCACTCACCTCGGGCCAGCGTCTCCCTCATGACGTCCTCGATCGGCACGCCCGGCGCGGGGTTGGCCATCCGCTCGTCGATGATCCGGTTGATCTCGCGCTCTTCCCACCGCTGGTACTTCCGCAGCACCTCGATCGACACGACGGCGGCGACCTCCTTGCCGCGACGCGTGATCACGGTGGGCACGTCGTCCCGGTCGGCCCGCTCGACGACCTCGGCCAGGTGCGCGCGGACATCGCGGATCGACTCTATGGGCAGCGGCTGCGTCATACGCCCAAGTGTACATAAGAGCGCAGGTGTACACATGGGCCGATCGAGTCGGTGTCGCCGGCCCGGGGTTACTCGGCGTCGTCCTTCGGCTGGTCGCTCCAGCGCGGGTCGTTCTGCCACTCGCGGTTGCGCTCGTCGGCGATGCGCAGGGCCTGGGCGGCCTCCTCGGGGCTGGCGTAGGGGCCGAGGCGGTCCTTCGCCGGGCACTCCGGGCCCTCTTCGACCTTGTCGTGCTTGATGCAGTAGAACCACTCGCCGGGCTTGCCGGTCGGCTTGCGGTTGAATCCGAGGGGCATCGCGCTCTCCTGTTCAGAAGGCCGGAAGGACCGGGTCGGTACCGATCATTCCCTGCCCTGGGCCGGGATGCACACCGCCCTGGACCGGCCAGGGACCGGCAGGGATCGCCCAGGGTCCGGCTCGGCCCGGCGACTAGACTCGCGGCATGGCTCTCGTACCCGGCATCCAGTCCCCCATCCGCAAGGTCCCGGCGAACATCGCGCGCCCCGAGTACGTCGGCAAGCCCGCGCCGACGCCGTACACCGGGCCCGAGGTGCAGACCGCCGAGACGATCGAGAAGATGCGGATCGCGGGCGGGATCGCCGCCCGGGCGATGGAGGAGGCGGCCAAGCTGATCGCCCCCGGTGTCACCACCGACGCGCTGGACGCCGTCGCCCACGCGTACATGTGCGACCACGGCGCCTACCCGTCCGACCTCGGCTACCGGGGCTTCCCCAAGTCCGTCTGCACCTCGATCAACGAGGTGATCTGCCACGGCATCCCGGACTCGACCGTGCTCCAGGACGGCGACATCGTCAACATCGACGCCACCGCGTACATCCACGGGGTGCACGGCGACCTCAACGCCACCTACCTGGTCGGCGACGTGGACGAGGAGTCCCGGCTGCTGGTCGAGCGCACCCGGGAATCCCTCAACCGGGCGATCAAGGCGGTCAAGCCGGGCCGTCAGATCAACGTCATCGGGCGGGTCATCGAGTCCTACGCCAAGCGCTTCGACTACGGAGTGGTGCGGGACTTCACCGGGCACGGCATCAACACGTCGTTCCACTCCGGCCTGATCATCCCGCACTACGACAGCGAGCGGGCCACCGAGGTGATCAAGCCGGGCATGACCTTCACCATCGAGCCGATGCTGACCCTGGGCACCTACGACTACGAGATCTGGGAGGACGGCTGGACCGTCGTCACCAAGGACCGCAAGCGCACCGCCCAGTTCGAGCACACCCTGGTGGTCACGGCGGACGGCGCGGAGATCCTCACCCTGCCGTGACCCGCGGCGCCGCGACCCGCGCAGCGGTGTCCGGCGCCGCCCGGTGGGCGTCTAGCCGATCAGCCACTGCTCCTCGGCGACGGCGCCCACCTCGGTGCAGGCGTCGGTGAGCACGTCCAGGACGCGCAGCGGGTCCGGCAGCGGCTGCTCGGGCCCGCGCAGCCACCGCACGTGGGAGCCGTCCGGCAGCGCGGCCGGCGGCAGCAGGGTGTACGAGCCGCGGCAGTGCCAGCGCAGGCCGGGGTGCTCGGACATGGTGTCCGGGGTGGAGTCGAGCGCGCTCGGCCACCACTCATCCTCGTCCTGCGGGGTGCCGCGGGTGGCGGTGAAGAAGAGGTAGCGGTCCTCGCCGACGGCGGCGACCGGGCCCTCGACGCCCAGCGCCGTCAGCCGTTCCAGCGCCAGCCGGCCGGCCTCCGCCGGGACGTCCAGCACGTCGTGCACCCGGCCGGTGGCGGTGACGAAGTTGGCCTGCGGGTCGCGGGCGAGCCAGCGGGAGAGCTGTTCGGGGTCGGTGGTGGCCTGGGTCTGCCAGGCGAAGGAGACCGGGTGCTGGGCGGGGGCCGGGCAGGCCACCCGGTCGCAGGAGCACCGGTAGCCGGCCGGGTGGGTGGCCGGCGCGAGCGGGAATCCGGCGCGCACCGCGCCGAGCAGCTGATCGAGTCCGGCGGCCGGGTCGTCCGAGCCCCCCGCCCGCTGACGATCACGCTTCTGCCACCAGGTCGTCCACCTGCTGCCGGCTTCCATCGGGCCCCTTCCGCGCAACTGCCGTGCCTGGTGCGACACAGCGTTCGACGTACCACTCGACGCAACGCACGGCGCCCCCGGCTGCTTCCCGGGGTGCTCGGCCCTGACGTCCGCGCCCTGCCGGCCGCGGCCCGGGGTCACCGGACGGCCGACGCCCGGGTCACGGTACGCAGTCGCGGCAGCACGCTGTCCGCGCCAAGTCGGCCGGAGGGCGCGCGGATTCGCGCCTCGCCCGGCCCGTACGGGGCCCGCTGACCCGGGTGGACCCCGAGGGCGTAACAGGAAGGATAAGGGTGCGGAGGGCTTCCGGATGACCGGGGGCGGTGCCTCTCCGGTCACACTCCCGGCGCGGCCCCGGTCGCTCCGGGACCACTCCCGGGCCGGTGCCGGGCCGGCCCCGGCTCCCCGGCGGAGGTGAGACCCTGGGGGGATGAAGAGCGCGGACACCGAATTCGTCGGCGGCCCCCTGGACGGAACGATCCTCCCGATCCCGCTGGGGCCGATACTCGGCGTGCCGAAGAAGTACAAGGTCCCGGTCCCCGCGCACGGCGAGGCCCCCGCACGCACACTGGTGTACGTCCGGAGCAAGCAGGTTCGGGGCCTGAGCTGGTTCTGGCGCTACGAGTACGACGAGGCGGCCTCCGGCTGACGGCCGCCCCCTTCCTCCGCACGCTCCCCCCGGGAGGTCGGCATGGCGAGGACGGTACGGCACCCGAGGAGCCGCTCCCGGGCGGTCGAGCACCACAACCGGCAGGTGGCCGGCGTCACCGGGCTGCTGCTGCCGGCGGTGTGCGTCCACAGCGTGGTCATCGGGCCGAGCGCCTGGCTCTGGTTCGGCTGGGCGGTGCTGCTGCTGGTGTGCGTGGCACTGTTCGTGGTCCGGCCGTGAGGCCCTCCGCCTGACCGCCCGACCCCCGGACCGCCCGGGCAGCGACACCGCCCACCCCGTCCCGGTCAGTCATCCTCGGCGAGGATGAGGTACAGCTTCTTGCGGGCCTCGGTCAGCACCGTCAGCCCCTTGGCGCGCTGCGCCTCGGTGCCGGTGGCCATGACCTGGCGGATCGCCTGGTCGACGGCGGCGAGCGCCTGGCCGACCTCCTGGACGGCCTCCCAGTCGACCTCCCGGCCGGCTTCCGCCCACGGCTCGGCCGGCCCGGCGTCGGCCTCGGCCCGGCCCGCCTCGGTGAGCGAGACCAGCCGCTTGCCGCCGACCTCCTCCGCGGTGATCAGACCCTCCTCCTCCAGCAGCTGGAGGTTGGGGTAGATCGACCCGGGACTGGGCCGCCAGGCCCCGCCGGTCCGCTCGGTGATCTCGGCGATCATCTCGTAGCCGTGCATCGGCCGCTCCTTGAGCAGCGCCAGCAGCGAGGCCCGGACGTCACCGCGCCGGGCCCGCCCGCCGCGCCGCCCGTGCGGACCACCGCGCCGGCCACCGTGCCCGCCGAAGCCGTGCCCGTACGGGCCGCCCATCGGCCGGCCGGGGCCGCCGCCGAACGGCGGGCCGAACCCGCCGAACGCCTCCCGGCCCTCGGCGCCCTGCCCGGGCATCCCCCGGAACTCCGGGCCCGGGCCGCGGCGCCGACCGCCGCCGCGCGGGTCCTCCCAGCGGAATCGCCTTCCCTGACGTTCTGAGCGCATCGCGCCCACCTCCTCGAATCCCAGAGGTTCAACGAGGCAGTCGAGTCACTGTCTCGATAGTTCGACGATATATCGGTGACTATCGCTCGTCAACGGATTCCGACACGCCCGCGGAGCACCGCGCATCCCCCGCCCAGCCGCTACGGTGGCGGGCATGGCCGCAGAACGAGACCTCGCGACACTGCTGCGCGCGATGAGCCCGCAGCTCAACCCGGGGCGGTACGTCTACTGCACGCTCCCCGCGCGGGTGCCCGCCGGCATGCGGCCGGTGGTGACCGTCGCCGAGCCCGAGGGGGTGACGATGGTGGTCGCCCAGGAGGAGGCGGACGCGCTCGGGCTGCGCTACGAGTACGTGGCGGCCTGGATCACCCTGCGGATCCACTCGGCACTGGAGGCCGTCGGACTCACCGCCGCCGTGTCCGGCCGGCTCGCCGAGGAGGGCATCAGCTGCAACGTGGTGGCCGGCTTCCACCATGACCACCTGTTCGTCGCCGCCGACGACGCCGACCGCGCCCTCCGCGCCCTGGAGGAACTCTCCGCCCGTTCCGCCTGACGGCGACGCCGAGTGGCCGTCTCCCCGGGAGCCTCCAAGACTGGAGGTGACCGCGCGACCACCCCGGGCCGCGGCCCCACCGGAAGGAGACGGCCGCCATGGCAATCTGCGTCACCTGCGGCAACGACTACTGGCTGGCCTTCGAGATCAAGACGGTCACCGGCGACACCTACACCTTCGACAGCTTCGAGTGCGCGATGGAGAAGCTCGCGCCACGCTGCGAACAGTGCCACGTCCGCATCGTCGGCCACGGCGTCGAGGTCGCCGGCATGTTCTTCTGCTGCGCCAACTGCGCCCGCGTCAGCGGCGGCCTCGGCGACCAGATCCGCGACGCCGTCGGCGCCCACCCCGCCTGAGACCGCCATGCCCGCCCCGGCCGGGGCGGGCATCTCCCGTTCGGGGCGTCACCGCGTCGCCGAGGGCGGGGGGACCGCGCACTCCTGGTCGTACTTGTGCTGGAGGTCGGACAGCCGCTTCTCGTCGTACGACAGCTGTCGGCGGTCCGCGGCCAGTCCCGCCTCGGCCTCGGAGACCCTCACCGGATCGGGAGGGTTCTGGGCGTTCAGCTGCGCGAGCCGGGTCTGGTCGTCCGCCACCGCCGTCTGGTCGCGGTCCACCGCGTGCTCGGCCGTGGTCATCCACACCCGCATGCGACCGCACGTGTCCTGTGCCGGAGGGGCCATGGTCGCGCCCCCTTCCTCTCGGATTCGGGCGTTGCCCGCTGCCTCCATCGTGGCGCCGCCCCGCCGCGGCACGCATCCGGAGCTCCCCGGAGGCGCCGGACCGGGCATGACGAAGGGCCCTGCGACCTGTCGTTTCCGCAGGTCGCAGGGCCCTCGTGAAGCCAGGGGCGGAAGAGTCGACCTGTACGCCGGGTTCTGTCTCCCGGGTTGCTCACGCGGCCCGGGGAGGCGGCCATCCATCTAGGGCTGCCGTTGCCGACAGCCTCGTGCGGTCCACCCGCGGACTCGGGCGAGCAGCCTTCGAACGTCCGCGCACGGTGCCCGAGGGCACCGATCTTGACCTTGCTCCAGGTGGGGTTTACCTAGCCGGCCGGGTCACCCCGGTCGCTGGTGGTCTCTTACACCACCGTTTCACCCTTACCCACCACGAAAAGCGGTGGGCGGTCTGTTTTCTGTGGCACTGTCCCGCGGGTCACCCCGGGTGGGCGTTACCCACCACCCTGCTCTGTGGAGCCCGGACGTTCCTCGGCGGGTCTGGGACCCGTCGCGACCGCCCGGTCGGCTCTTCCGCCGTAGTGGTCATCGTAGCCGCTCGGGCGGTGCCTCCCGTACACCGGACCGGACGGGCGGTGCCTCGGAGCCGAGACGGGCCGCCACCCGGGCGGCCGTCGCGCTCGCCCAGGCGGTGGTGGTGGCCAGTCCGAGGGCGAGGACCGCGCCGCCGAGGCCGACCAGGATCCACCAGCCGGCGTGGCTGGCCGGGGCGAAGCCGGTCGCGACCGGCCCGACCACGGCCGAGGTGACGACCGTGCCGATCACCGCCACGCCCAGCGACTGGCCGACCTGACGGCTGGTCGAGGCGACCGCGGCCGCCACCCCCGCCTGGGCGCGCGGCATGCCGGCGACGGCGGAGTTGGTGATCGGCGCGTTCACCATGCCGAAGCCGAAGCCGAACAGCCCGTACGCGACCAGCAGCAGGGCCGGCGGGGAGTCGGCGGCGAGCCGGGTGAGCAGCAGCCCGCTCGCGGCGATGCCGAGGCCGGCCGCGACCAGCGGCAGGCGCGGGCCCCGGGCCGCGACGATCCGTCCGGAGAGCGGCGCGCAGACCAGCATCATCCCGGCCATCGGCAGGGTCCACAGGCCGGCCTCGACCGGGCTGTAGTGGCGGACGTCCTGGAGGTAGAGGGTGTTGAGGAAGAGGAAGCCGCCGAGCGCGGCGAAGGCGCAGACCGCGGTGACGGTGGCGCCGGTGAACGGCGCACTGGCGAAGAACCGCGGGTCCACCAGCGGCTGGGCCACCCTCCGTTCCCAGAGCGGGAAGGCGATCAGCGCGGCCCCGGCGGTCGCGGCCAGGGCGAGGATCAGCGGGGAGGTCCAGCCGTGGGCCGGACCCTCGATGATCGCGGCGGTGCCGCAGCCGAGCAGCACGATCATCAGCAGCTGGCCCACCGGGTCCAGCCGGCGCGGCCGGGGCGCGCGGGACTCGGGGACGAAGCGGGCGGTCAGCGCGATGGCGGCGAGCGCCACCGGGACGTTGATCAGGAAGATCGACGGCCAGCCCGCGCCGCCCACCAGGAAGCCGCCGAGCAGCGGTCCGAGCGCCATCGAGATGCCGACCACGCCGCCCCAGACGCCGATCGCCCTGGCCCGTTCCTTCGGGTCGGTGAAGGTGTTGGTGATGATCGACATCGCCACCGGGTTGAGCATCGAGCCGCCCACCGCCTGCAGCGCGCGGAACGCCACCAGCCAGCCCAGGCTCGGTGCCAGGCTGCACAGCAGCGAGCCGAGCGCGAAGCAGACCAGGCCGGTCTGGAACACCCGGCGGCGGCCGAAGCGGTCGGCCACCGAGCCGAACAGCATCAGCAGCGAGGCCAGCACCAGGGTGTAGGCGTCGATGATCCACTGCAGCCCGGACGCCGGGGCGCCCAGGTCCCGCTGGATCACCGGCAGGGCGATGTTCACCACGGTGTTGTCGAGGCCGACGATGAACAGGCTCAGGCAGCAGATCGCCAGGACGAGCAGACGGCGGCGGGGCCCGAGGGCGGGCGCGGGCGCGGCGGTGCGGGGCTGGGGGGCGGGCACGGACCGATCCTCCCACCGCGGGACGTGCCCGGGCGGGTGGGCGGCGCGTCCGGGTGGCGGCGCCGGAGCGGCGGCGGGCGTGTCGCAGGCGGCGGGCGCGGGAGCGGCAGTCGGCGCGTCGCGGGCGGGCGCGGCCTTCCCCGGCTCCGGCGGGCGGGGGCCCGGGGCGGCGTAAGCGCTCGTACGGTGGGGGCAGCCGACGGTGGACGAAGGGGGTTCGGGCGATGAGTGGTGCGGTGCGGGCGGCCGGGGGCGCGGTGGCCGCGGTGCTGGGGGCGACCGGGGTGCTGCACGCGGTGTGGACGGTGACGCCATGGCCGCTGGGGTCCGCGGAGGAGTTCGCGGACGCCGTGGTGGGCCGGGGCGACGGGGTGCCGCCGGTGTCCGCGTGCCTGGTGGTGGCGGGGGCGCTCGGGGCCGGGGCGTACCTGGTGGGGGCGGAGGCCGGGGTGCTGCCGGCGGTGGGGCCGCGACGGCTGCGGCGCGCCGGGGTGCGGACGGTGGCGGGGGTGCTGCTGGCGCGCGGGCTGGCCGGTCCGGTGGTGTTCGGGCGGGTCGGTGAGCGCTCGGAGCGGTTCCGCCGGCTGAACGCGCGGTACTACTCGCCGCTCTGTGCCGCACTGGGGGCCGGGGCCGCCGTGGTCGCGGGGGCGGGGTCGGGGCGGCGGCCGCAGTAGGGTTGCGGGGTTCGTCTGCAACAGATTGTCGAGGTGTCCGCTGTGCTGGTGCTTTTGCCGCCCTCGGAGGGCAAGTCCGGGTCCGGGGACGGCGCGCCGGTGGAGCTGGAGCGGCTGTCGCTGCCCGGGCTGACGGCGGCGCGCGGCGCGGTGCTGGACGCGCTGGTGGGCCTGTGCCGGGGCGACGAGGACACCGCCGCCGGGGTGCTCGGCCTCTCCCCCGGCCTGCGCGGCGAGATCGCCAGGAACGCCGCGCTGCCGACGGCCGGCGCCCGCCCGGCGGGCGAGGTGTACACCGGGGTGCTGTTCGACAACCTCGGCCTGGCCACCCTGGACGAGGCCGCGTACGACCGGGCCGAGCGTTCGCTGCTGGTCTTCTCCGGCCTCTGGGGCGCCGTGCGGATCTCCGACCGGATCCCGTCCTACCGCTGCTCGATGGGCGTGAAACTCCCCGAGCTGGGGGCGCTCGGCGCGTACTGGCGGAGCGCGACGGCCTCCGTGCTTCCGGACGTCGCGGACGGCCTGGTGCTGGACCTGCGCAGTTCCGCGTACGCGGCGGCCTGGAAGCCGGCCGGTGAGGTGGCCTCCCGCACGGCGACCGTCCGGGTGCTCCAGGAGCGCGACGGCAAGCGCACCGTGGTCAGCCACTTCAACAAGGCGACGAAGGGCCGGATCGTCCGGGACCTGCTGCTCGCCGGCGCCGAGCCGAAGACCCCCGACGCGCTGATGGAGGCGCTGCTGGACCTGGGCCACCACGTGGAGCTGGCGGCCCAGGGCACGGCGCGCAAGCCGTGGCAGCTGGACGTGGTGGTCACCGAGGTGCACTGACCCTCCCCCCGAGGGGCGGGTCAGCGCAGGTGCGAGGTGTCGTTGAGCAGCCGCAGCGAGGCGTTGCCGTCCGCGTAGTACTGGACGGCGCAGATCGAGGCGGCGGACAGCTCCATCCGGTACATCGAGTCCGGCGGGGCGCCGAGCGCCAGCCGGACCAGGGTCTTGATCGGGCTGACGTGCGAGACCACCAGCACGGTCTTCCCCGCGTACCGGGCGAGGATCTTGTCCCGGGCGACGCCGGCCCGGTGGGTGAGCGTGGTGAAGCTCTCGCCGCTGCCGGTCGGCTTGGCCTTGGCGGAGCCGAGCCAGGCGGTCAGGTCGTCCGGGTACCGCTCCCGCACCTCGGCGAAGGTCAGGCCCTCCCAGTCGCCGAAGTCGACCTCGCGCAGCCCGTCCTCGTACCGGACCTCCAGGCCGAGCCGGGCGGCGACGGTCTCGGCGGTCTGCCGGGTGCGGCGCATCGGGGAGGCGACGACCGCCTGGACGCTGCCGCGCGCGGCCAGCGCCTCGGCGGCCCGCTCGGCCTGCCAGCGGCCCTTGTCGGAGAGCTCCGGGTCGCTGCCGCCGCTGCCGGAGAAGCGCTTCTCCGGGGTGAGCGGGGTCTCGCCGTGGCGCAGCAGGACGAAGGTGGTGGGGGTGCCGAGGTCGGCGGGGGCGGCCCAGCCGGCCTTGGCGGCGGGGGGCTCGGGCAGGGGCTCCTCGACGGCGGCGGCCGCCGGCTTGCGGGGCTCCCACTGGCGCCCGGCCTTGCCCGCGTCCATCGCCTCGTTGGCCAGCCGGTCGGCGTCCTTGTTCCGCTCGCGCGGGATCCAGGTGTACGTGACCCTGGCGCGCGGGAAGACGGTGCGCGCCTCGGCGGCGAGCGGCTGCATGTCGGGGTGCTTGATCTTCCAGCGCCCGGACATCTGCTCGACGACCAGCTTGGAGTCCATCCGGACGTCCACCGAGGCGTCCGGGTCCAGCTCCCGGGCCGCCTTGAGCCCGGCGATCAGGCCCTTGTACTCGGCCACGTTGTTGGTGGCGTGGCCGATGAACTCGGCGGCCTCGGCGATGATCTGCCCGGTGTCCCCGTCGCGGACCACCGCGCCGTAGCCGGCCGGCCCCGGGTTGCCCCGGGACCCGCCGTCGGCTTCGACGATGAAGCGCGCCGTCACCGGCTCAGACGCCCGAGTCGGAGGTGCGGACCAGGATCCGCGAGCAGTTCTCGCAACGGACGACCTTGTCGGCCGGCTCGGCCTTGATGGCGTTCAGCTCGGTGATCGAGAACTCGGTGCGGCAGCCCTCGCAGCGGCGCTGGTAGAGGCGGGCCGCGCCGACGCCGCCCTGGGTCTCGCGCAGCTTGGTGTAGACCTTCAGCAGGTCGGCCGGGATGACGGCGGCGATGGTCTCGCGGTCGCGCTTGACCTTGTCGGCCTCCGCGTCGATCTCGGCGAAGGCGGCGTCGCGGCGGCCCTCGGCCTCCTTGAGCACGACGGTGGAGTGCTCCAGGCGGGCGGTCAGCTCCTCGACCCGGCTGGTGGCGCTCTCCTGGCGCTCCATGATCCCCAGCACGACGTCCTCCAGGTCGCCCTGGCGCTTGGCGAGCGAGCCGATCTCGTGCTGGAGGTTCTCCAGGTCCTTCGGCGAGGTGATCGCGCCGGAGTCCAGGCGCTGCTGGTTGCGGGCGGCACGGGAGCGGACCTGCTCGACGTCCTGCTCGGCCTTGGCCAGCTCGCGGGCGGTGTCGCCCTTCTGGGCCTCGGCGGCGACGACGAGGTCCTTGAGGGCGGTGTGGTCGGCGGTGGCCTTCTCGATCTCGGCGTGCTCGGGCAGGCTCCGGCGCCGGTGGGCCAGCTGGTCGAGCTTCGAGTCGATGGCCTGGAGGTCGAGCAGGCGGATCTGGTCGGCGGGCGCGGCGTTCAAGCGGAGTGCTCCTGTGAATCGGGTCAGGCGGTGAAGGACATGGGGGCGTGCGCGGTCCACGGGTCGGTGACCCGGTGGGAGACCTTGGTCTCCACGGCCCAGCCGCGCTTGTCGGCGGCGGCCAGCAGGGCCCGCTCGGCCAGGGTGAGCCAGGGCCACTCGGTGGCCCAGTGGGCGGCGTCGAGCAGCGCGACGGGCGCCGCCTCGGCGGCCTCGGAGGCCGGGTGGTGACGCAGGTCGGCGGTCAGGTAGGCGTCCACGCCGGCCGACCGGACGTCGGCGAAGAGGCTGTCGCCGGAGCCGCCGCACACCGCGACCCGGCCGATCAGCCGGTCGGGGTCGCCGGAGACGCGGACGCCCGCGGCGGTGGCGGGCAGGCCCCTCGCCACCTGCGCGGCGAAGGCGGCGAGGGTCAGCGGGGGCTCCAGCAGGCCGATCCGGCCGGTGCCGCGGCGGCCCAGCGGGTCGGTCGGGTCCGGCACCAGCGGGCCGGTCACCCGCAGGCCCACCGCCTCGGCGAGGGCGTCCGAGACGCCGGGGTCGGCGTGGTCGGCGTTGGTGTGGGCGACGTGCAGGGCGATGCCGTT
Source organism: Kitasatospora sp. NPDC032121 (assembly GCF_055580145.1). Classification (NCBI taxonomy): domain Bacteria; kingdom Bacillati; phylum Actinomycetota; class Actinomycetes; order Kitasatosporales; family Streptomycetaceae; genus Kitasatospora; species Kitasatospora sp. NPDC032121. The sequence goes on from NZ_JBVILX010000001.1 coordinate 872,737, forward strand.
GGTGATCAGCGTGTGCACCACCCGGCCCTTGAAGGTGGTGGCGGCGACGCTGGTGGTGCCGCGCAGGTAGAGGGGGTGGTGGGTCACCACGAGGTCGGCGCCCCACTCCACGGCCTCGTCGACGACCGCCTGGACGGGGTCGACGGCGAACAGCACGCGGTTGACCTCGGCCTGAGGGTCTCCGCAGACCAGGCCGACGGCGTCCCAGGACTCCGCCCACTGCGGGGGGTAGACCTCTTCGAGCGCGGTGATGACGTCGGACAGTTTCGGCACCTGTCGAGACTACCGTGCGCGCGGGGGCGGTCGGGCCTCGGCCGTTCGGCGGGCTGCCGGGGGAACCGTCGCCGCCGTTCGGACGCGGGAGCTGTGGGCGTACGGGTGCGCGTCAATCCGCGACGGGAGGCGCCCGGCGGTCTCCACGCGCTCCGTACGCGGCCGCGCGCCGGGCGCCCGTTACTCACAGCAGTGTTCTCGTACGAATTCGAAACCGCGCCCTGATCACCCTTACGAGTGAAGTGACCGGATCTGCGTTGAGGCTTCGGTTGGCTCGAAAGTAACTTCACTCATGCGAACGGGAGTTGCCCCGGCGGCAGCCACGGCCAGGGGTCGGGCGGATGCCACACCGGGCCGGACGGGATCCGGGTGGGCGCTCCCGCCCGGGGCGGCACCGCCGCTCCTTCCGAGGGAACCGATCAGGCCGGGCCGCGCGCCCGGGTGCCGAGCGAGCAGTGGGCACCCGGGGACGGCGGCCGCGACGAAGGGATGTGGTGGCGGATGGGGGCGGGCACATCGCTGCGTACGGCCGGGGAGCGGGGATCGGTGGACCGCGGACCGGGAGCGGCGGGTTCGCGGCCGGAGACGACGCGGGCGGCACTGGCCGGTGCCGACGCCCGCGAGGCGCGGCGGGACGAGGCCGCGCTGCTCGACCGGCCGGCGGGGCGGGAGCCGGCGCCGCGCCCCCTCGAACCGATCGAAGAGGAGGACTCCCTCTTCCTGGTGCAGGAACGAATCACCGGGCAGCCCCTGGGCAGCTGGGTGGCCGCCCGGCTGCGGCGCCACGGCGGGCCCCGGCTCCGGCCGGCCACGGCACCACCGGCCGTACGCCGGCAGCCGTCCGACCGAACGGACCCGTCCGGCACCACCGGGGTGAGCGGAGCATGAACGTGGCCACCCGGACCGCGACCCAGGCCCTGCGCCGGCTGAGCTTCGCCTTCGCCGCCGACGGCAGCCACGCCGCCTGCCTCGCCTCCGCCGCCGACAGCGGCTGGTACGTGGAGAGTTGGCGACTGCCGCCGGACGGCGAGCCGGCCGCGCCGACCCCGCTGCTGCTGCCCGGCAACCGCTCGGAGAGCCCGCGCTCGCAGCTGGTCGCCCTGTCGGACGGCTCGGTGCTGACCTGCCGGCACGACGGCGACCGGCACGACCTGGTCCGCCTCTCGCCCGGCGAAACCGGCGCCCTGGAGCAGCAGTCGGGCTCACTGCGGATGGCCGGACTGCGCCTGCTGCCGCTCCCGGCGCGGGACGGCGCAGGCCCGCGGACGCCGGTGGCGGTCGCGCTCGGCAGCGACACCCGCCCGGCGACCACCGCCTGGCTGGTGCGCACGGACGGCAGCGAGCCCGAACAGGTCGCCGAGATCCCCGGGTTGCACGGCGGCGGCACCTGGCTGGACCGTACGGGCGCACTGCTCGCGCTGGACCGGGTGAACGCCGGCCTGGTCCGCAGCGTGGTGCTCGACCTGCGCACCGGCCGCACCAGCCCGCTGCTGGAGATCGGCCCGCAGAGCAACGACCGCCTGGTGCTGTTCGACCCGGACAGCCGGTTCGCGATGGTGCGCAGCGACGCGCCCGGCACCGACCGGCTCGGCTGGGGCGTCCTCGGCGCCGGGCAGCCGCTGCGGTTCCCGGAGTGCCTGCACGTCGCGGGCATGGTCCTGCGGCCGGTGGCGCTGCGGGTGGCGGCGGACGGCCCGCGGGTCGCGGTGCAGATCGACCACGGCGCGGGGTCGGCGCTCGCGCTGTGGCGGCCCTCGACCGGGCGGCTGGACCCGCTGCCGGTGCCGCCCGGGCGGCTCGGCGCGGTCGGCCACTGGGGTGCGGCGGGGCTGCGGCTGCCGTACTCATCGCCCGACCACCCGGCCGCGCTGGCCACCCTCGACGTGGACGCGCTGCTGGCGCACGGCCCGCTCCCGGCCGTCTCCGGACCGACGCCGCTGCCGCTGCGACTCGCGCCGCTGGCCTCGGGGCTGCCCGGCCCGTGGCGGGACACCGTCCTGCCCTGGCAGCCCGGCGGGGTGCGCCCGGTGCGGACCGAACCGCCGGGCTGGCGGCTCGACGGCAGCACCCCGCCCGGCGACGGCGGCCGCTGGCACCCCGCGCAGAGCCTCGAACTGGCGGGCCCGGCAGGCCCGTTGGAGGCCGTGGTGTACGGCGGGGACGCCTGGCTGAGCAGCCCGCACCTGGTGCTGGCGCTGCACGGCGGCCCGGCGGACGCCTGGCGGCTGGAGTTCGAGCCGGCGCTGCAGCGGATGGCCGCCGAGGGCCTGGCGGTCGTCGCCCCCAACCAGCGCGGCTCCACCGGTTACGGCGTGGCGCACGCGCTGGCCATCCGGGGTGCCTGGGGCGGCCCGGACCTGGACGACGTCCTCCACCTGCTGGACGGCATCGCGGGCCAGCGCGCCGCTCTCGGCCTGGAGCCGCCGGCCCTCTTCGGGGTCAGCTACGGCGCCTTCCTGGCGCTGCTGGCGGCGGCGCACGCGCCGGCCGAGCAGGTCGCCCGCTGCGCGGTGGTCGCGCCGTTCCTGTCCGGTGCCCGGCTGCTGGCCGAATCGGCGCCCCCCGTACGGGCGTTGACCACCCGGCTGGGCGGCGGCGAGCCGATCGCGGACCCCCGCGGACCGCGCGACGTGCTGCAGCTGGCGCACCGGCTGAGCGCGCCACTGCTGGTGGTGCACGGCAACCGGGACGAGGTCGTGCCGGTGAGCCAGTCCCGCTCGCTGCGGCACGAACTGCTGCGGATCGGCCGGGTCGAGGGCGAGGACTTCCGGTACGTCGAGGCGGCCGGATCCGGGCACGAGGTGCTCGCCGACGAGGGCGCCGCCGTCCTGCACGAGCTGCTGGCCACGTTCCTGCGGACCGGCCGTCCGGGCTGACCGGGCTGACCGGGCTGACCGGGCTGACCGGGCTGACCGGGTCGTCCGGGCTGACCGGGCGGTAGCCCTCCGGGCCCGGAGGCGCCGCGCTAGGCGATCCGAGTGAACCCGCCGCAGGTGGGAGCCGGTTGTCGGCCCGGCCCGTCCCCCGCCGCGGCGTCCCCGACCCACCCCGGACCGGGCGGCCGTCGGCTCGCTTCCGGGCCTCCGACCAGCCCGGGACTCGCGTCACGATCTCGATAGGATCTCGTCCGCCGCGGCCGTTATGGTGGCCGGGGCACGGGCCGCGATCACTGGCTGCGGGCGCGTACCGAGCGCCCGATCGGGGACCCGACCGTGCGCCACCGGCGCCGGCCGGGCGCCGATGACCTGCACCCTCCGCACGGAAAAGACGATTCTCATGTCCGACACCCTCACCGACACCACCGGACCCGCGGTTACCGGGACCGACGCCGACGAGAAGACGGCCAAGGACACCGCGTCGCACGGCCGCCACCGCGGTGGCTCCGCCGCCGACGACAGCCCGGAGACCGACCCGCACGGCCGCCACCGCGCGGCCGGGGCGCGGGGCTGACCGAACCGGCAGCGGGCCCGCCGGGAGTGCCCCCACTCCCCCGGCGGGCCCGACCCGTTTCCGGAGCCCGCCGGGGGAACGGCGCCCTCAGTCCATCGTCACGACCGTCCGCAGCGCCTCGCCGCTGCGCATCTGCGCGATCGCCTCGTTGACGTCCGCGAGCCCCACACGGTGGGTGACCATGCCGTCGAGGTCGATCCGCCCGGCGCGCCAGAGGTCCACGACGAGGCCGATGGTGCGCGACACCGTCGCCCCGCCGTAGAGCGAGGGCAGCAGGCGCTTCTCGTTGAAGAACAGCTCGCCCATCGTGAACTGCGCGAGGTCGTCCTGCGCGCCCGCGCCGATGACGATCACCGCGCCGCCGCGCCGGGCGGCGTCGTAGCCGGCCCGGACGGTGGCCGCGCGGCCGACCGCCTCGAAGACGTGGTCGAAGCCGCCGCCGGGCAGTTTCCTGGCCACCGCCTTCAGCTCCTCGGGCGCGATCGCCTCGGTGGCGCCGAACGCCAGGGCGCGCTCGCGGCGCGAGGCCACCGGGTCGACGACGGTGATCCGGCCGGCGCCGCAGACCCGGGCGCCCTGCACGGTGGCCACGCCGACGCCGCCCGCCCCGATCACCGCGACGGAGGCCCCGGGCTGGACCCCGGCGGTGTTCACCGCGGCGCCGATGCCCGTGGTCACGCCGCAGCCGATCAGCGCGGCGGCCTCGTACGGGAGGTCGGCGGGCACCTTGATGACGGCGTTCGCCGCGACCACGACCTCCTCGGCGAAGGCGCCGGTGCCGTAGAAGCCGGAGGCGCTCAGCTCCCCCTCGGCGATCCGGAAGCCGGGGGCGCCGAGGCCGCGCAGGCTGGCGACGCACAGGTGACCGCGGTCCTGGCGGCAGTGGTCGCAGTGGCCGCACGGGGCCATCCAGCAGAGCACCACGCGGTCGCCGACGGCGAGACCGGTGACGCCCTCGCCGACCTCCACCACGTCCCCGGCGCCCTCGTGCCCGGGGACGAACGGCGCGGGCTGCGGCAGCACGCCGCTCATCGCGGAGAGGTCCGAGTGGCAGAGGCTGGCGGCGCGCATCCGGACCCGTACGGTGCCCGGCCCGAAGCCCACGGCCGTCACGTCCTCGCGCACGTCGAGGGTCTCCTGGCCGGTCTCGTGCAGGACGGCTGCGCGCATGGTGCTGCTCCCGGGGTGCCGGTGTTCCTCTGATCGACGGTCGCGCCGATTCTGGCACGGTCGGCGAAGCGCGACTAGAACGCGTTCCATGCCCCGACCGGCCCGGACGCCCCGGCCGGCACCGGACGCCCCGGGCGCCACCGCTCCCGCTACCGTCGAGTAGGGTCCGTGCACGTCCGCCCGCGTCCCGACCCCGAGGAGCACCCATGTCCGACCTGCTGCTGAGCGCCGAACCGGCGCCCGAGGTGCTGGCGGCGTTCGAGGGGGCCACCGGGTTCATGCCGGTGGACGAGGGGCTCGCGCTGTACGCGGCGGCGGTGGCGGCGGCGCGCGGCACCGGGCTGCCGGTGCTGGAGATCGGCACCTACTGCGGCCGCTCGGCGATCCTGCTGGCGGCGGCGGCCCGGGAGGCCGGGACGGTCGCGCTGACCGTCGACCACCACCGCGGCTCGGAGGAGCAGCAGCCCGGCTGGGAGTACCACGACCCGACGCTGGTCGACCCCGAGGTCGGGCTGATGGACACCCTGCCGCGGTTCCGCCGCACCCTGCACGCGGCCGGGCTGGAGGAGCACGTGGTGGCCCTGGTCGGCCGCTCGCCGCGGATCGCCGCGCTGTGGGGGCGCCCGCTGGGCCTGGTGTTCATCGACGGCGGGCACACCGACGAGCACGCGACCGGCGACTACGAGGGCTGGGTCCCGCATCTGGCGCCGGAGGGCCTGCTGGTGGTGCACGACGTCTTCCCGGACCCGGCGGACGGCGGCCAGGCCCCGTACCGGGTGTACCTGCGGGCGCTGGCCGAGGGCTTCGAGGAGGTCTCGGTGACCGGCTCCCTGCGCGTCCTGCGCCGCGCCGCCCGCTGAGCCCACTGAGCCCGCCGAACCCGCTGAGCCCGTTCAGCTCGTTCGGCCCGTTCGGCCGGCTGAGCCCGGCCGGGCGGCGGCCTGTGCGGCCCGTGCGTTCCCGCCGCCCGGTCACCCGTTCGTTCCCGCCTCCCCGAGCCGATGCTCTAACGTCGTGCCAGGGCTGTCGGGCGGGGGTTCCACCGGTACGGTGGCCGCGCAGCACCAGGCAGAGCATCGGCGGACGGTTGGGGGCCAGCAGCGACATGACGGACCAGCAGAACAGCGCTCCGGCGGTCTGGGACCCCACCGCGCGCGGTGGCGCCGGCGGCTGGGTGCGCGGCCCGCAGCGCCCGGCCGACGCCCGGTCCGCGTCCGAGGCCTCCGCCGCCCCGGCACCCGCCGCGCCCACCGCACCCCTGCCGCCCGTGCCCGGCGCCGTCGGCGACCAGGGCTCGCCGCCGGGCGCCCGCCCGCACCCGGCCACCCCGCCCGGCTACGACCCGCCGACCGCCCGGCTGTTCCCCGCCGCCGCCCCGCCGCCCCCGGCCACCCCGCCCGCGGCCTCGCCGTTCCCCTCCCACGCCGGCCCGCAGTCCCACGTGCCGCAGCAGGACCCCGGCCACGACTACTTCCTGCAGCCGCCCGCCGCCGCGCCGCCGCCCCCGCCCGCCGCCGCCCCGCCGCCCCCGTACGCCTTCCAGCCCGACTACCCGACCGGCCCCGTCGGCGAGGAGGAGCGGCCGGCCAACCGCAGGGCCCCGCTGCTGATCGGCTTCGCGCTGCTCCTGGTGCTGGCGGTCGGCGGCGGTCTGCTGTTCGCCGTCCGCGGCGGCGGCGACAAGGACGGCCAGGCCGCGCCCGCCCCGACCTCCGCCCCGGCAACCGGCGCGGACAGCCTGCCGCCCGCACCCGCGCCCACGGGTACGGACGGCGCGCCGAGCGCCGCCGCGAGCGCGTCCGGCGCGCCGTCCCCGACCTCGACCGCCCCCGGCCCTGGCGCCCAGGCCCAGGCCCAGGCGCTGGACGCCCTGCTCAGCGAGGGCGAGAGCGCCAAGGCCCCGATCGGCAGCGCCGTCGCCAAGGTGACCAGCTGCCCGCCGAAGGCCGACATCGAGAGCGCCGCGCAGACCTTCGACAACGGCGCGACCCAGCGGACCGCCCTGCTGGCCAAGCTCTCCCAGCTGAGCGTCACGGACGTGCCGGGCGGCGCGGACGCGGTGAACTCGCTGAAGTCCGCCTGGCAGCTGTCCGCCGACATCGACAAGGCGTACGCGAGCTGGGCGCGCTCCGTCGCCGCCCAGGGGTGCACCGGCAGGGCCCCGGCCACCCAGGACAAGAAGCACGCCGACGAGCTCAACCCGCAGGCCACCCAGGCGAAGAAGGACTTCATGAACAAGTGGAACGCGATCGCGAAGAGCTACGGCCTGACTCCGCGCACCCAGGACAGGATCTGACCGACCAGTGACCGGCTCCGCCCCCCGACCGCCCCGTCGCTCCGCCCTGCTGCGCGCCACCACGGCCGCCGCGGTGGCCGTTCCGCTCTGCACGGCGGGCTGGTTCGGCTGGCGGGCACTCGACCGCTCCGACCCGGCGGGCGCCACCGCGGCCCCGGCCACCCAGGCCGCGGCGCCCGCGACTCCGGCAGCGCCCGCGACTCCTGCGACCGGACAGCCGAGCACCGCCGACGGCGCGGCCGCGACGCCCCTCACCCCACCCGTGGCCCCGGCGCCCACCGACAGCGCACCCGCCGGGACCCCACCCCCGCCCGCCGGCGGCGAGGGCGCCGCCCTGGCCGGCCGCACCGTCCTGCTCGACCCCGGCCACAACCCCGGCAACTCCGCCCACACCGCCGAGATCAACCGCCAGGTGGACATCGGCAACGCCCGCAAGGAGTGCGACACCACCGGGACCGAGACCAACGCCGGCTACACCGAGGCCGAGTACACCCTGGACGTCTCCCGCCGGGCCCGCGCCATCCTGGCCGCCCGGGGCGCCAAGGTGGTGCTGGTGCAGGACGGCGACCGCCCGTGGGGCCCGTGCATCGACGAACGCGCCCGTGCGGGCGCCGACGCGCACGCCGACGTCGCGCTCTCGGTGCACGGGGACGGCGGCCCGGCGGGCGGCAGCGGGTTCCACGTGATCATGCCCGCCAGGGTGGTGGCCGGGAAGGCGGACAACGCGGCGATCGTCGATCCCTCGCACCGGCTCGGGCTGCTGCTGCGCGACCGGTTCCACGCCGCGACCGGTGAGCCGTACGCGGACTACATCGCCAAGGACGGCCTGGACACCCGCTCCGACCTGGGCGGCCTCAACCTCTCCACTGTCCCCAAGGTGTTCATCGAGTGCGGTAACATGCGCAACTCGACGGACGCGAAGCGGATGACGGACCCTCAGTGGCGCCAGCAAGCGGCCCAGGGGATCGCCGACGCGCTGACCGCGTTCCTGACGACCCAGGAGAAGGCCGAAGAGCGACGCGGGAGTTGAGCCGCAGCCCCCCGGAGGACGACGCTTCGGCCGGACCGCACGGTTTGCAACGACTTCGCCCCATTCCCGGTCCCGCCGTGCACCGGCAGGACGGTTGGGCCTAGGCTTCTGGTCCGTTCGGGAGTTTCGGCCGGTCAGCCCGACCGTACGAACCACCGTCCACGACACGTCAACGAGGGGAACGTTAGTGAATCTGCGCGCTCTCACGAGGGGAGACGCCGCCGTCGCGGGCGCGGCCGTCCTGCTCTTCATCGCCTCCTTCCTGCCCTACTGGACCGTGGACTGCAGCGGCCGGTACTGCGGCGACACGACGCAGAACGCGTGGAGCACCGAACTGTTCCCCGTCCTGCCCTCGATCTACCTGCTGGGCATCGCCGCCGCCCTGCTGATCCTGGTGCAGCGCTTCCAGGGCCCGGCCGCGGCCACCCGCCAGGTGCTCGGCCTGCGGCTGGACCAGTGGGGCATCGCGTTCTCCGTGGCGGCGCTGTGGGCCTCGCTCTGGTCGCTGGGCGGTGGCCCGAAGGCCCCCAGCTTCAGCCACGGCTTCGGCGCCTGGCTCGGCGTCATCGCCCTGGTCGTGCTGGCCGGCGCCGCCGCCGCGAGCGCCCTGGTGCCCGCGCTGAAGGCCCCGCTCGTCGCCGACCGCCCGGCGGCCGTCCCCGGCCAGTACGGCTACCCCGGCCAGCCCGGCCACCCGGGTGCCGCCCAGCCCGGCCAGTACGGCTACCCGGCCCAGGGCCAGGACCCGGCGTTCGGCGGCCAGGGCGGCTACGGCTACCCGGGTGCCGGCCAGCCGCAGCCCGGCCAGCCGGTCCAGGCCGCCCAGCCGCACGACGCCGCCGCCCAGGCCCCGCAGCCGACCCCGGCCGCGCAGCAGGCGCCCGCCCCGGCGGACTTCCAGCCCTTCTGGTTCGCCGTCCCGGCCCCGCGCCAGCTGGCCCCGAAGGACAACCCGGCCGGCGCCCCGGTCGGCGAGGTCGTGCCGGGCACCTGGTACCTGGCCGTCGAGCAGCGCGGCGCCGCGCTGGTGGCGCAGCTGCCGGACGGCAGCCAGGGCGTGCTGGCCGACACCACGGGCATCCAGCGCGGCTGACGGCCCGGTCGGCGCACGGCCGACCGCGGGCCGACGCGCTCGGACGCACACGCGAAGGGGCGGGACCGGAGAACCGGTCCCGCCCCTTCGCCGTTCGCGCGTTCGCTGTTCACGCGTTCGGCGTTCGCGCGTTCGGCGTCCGCCGGCTCAGCAGCAGTCCTCGACCACCAGCCCGACGGGCAGCTGCTCCCCGCCGAAGACCGCGACCGTCGCCGGGTCCCCGCCGAGCGCGGCCACCGCGAGCAGCAGCGCCCCGGCCGTCCAGGTGGTGCGCTCCTCCGGCCAGACGGCGTCGTCCTCGAAGACGTACCCGGTCCAGTACGAGCCGTCCTCGTGCCGCAGGTGCTTCTGGATCCAGCGCAGGATGTCCACCGCGCGGTCGGACTGGCCGATCGCCCAGAGCGCGAGCGCCAACTCGGCGCTCTCCCCGCCGGTCACCCACGGGCGGTCGCTGACGCAGCGCACGCCGAGGCCGGGGACGACGAAGCGCTCCCAGTCCCGCTCGATCCTGGCCAGCGCCGCGTCGCCGCGCAGGCCGGTGCCGAGCACCGGGTAGTACCAGTCCATCGAGTAGCGGTCCTTGTCCAGGAACCGCTCGGGGTGGTGGGAGACGGCGTGCCCCAGCCGCCCGGCCGCGAGCTCCCAGTCGGGCTGCGGCTCCTCCAGGTACTCGGCGATGGCCAGGCCGCAGCGCAGGGCGTGCAGGATGCTGGACGAGCCGGTGAGCAGTGCCTCGTCGGTGGCGGCGCCGTCCTCGTCGACCCGCCAGGCGATCGGGCCGCCGGGCAGCCGCATTCCGACGATGAAGTCCAGGGCGCGCCGGACGACCGGCCAGATCCACTCCAGGAAGGCGTCGTCACCGGTGCTGAGGTGGTGGTGCCAGACCCCGACCGCGATGTACGCGCAGAAGTTGCTCTCCTTGGCCCGGTCGGTGACCGCGCCGTCGGTGTACGCCGCGTACCAGGAGCCATCCGGGTTCTGGGCGGCCGCGAGCCACCGGTAGGCGGACTCGGCGGCGGCGTGCTCGCCGGCCGTGTCGAGGGCCATCGCGGCCTCGGTGTGGTCCCAGGGGTCGAGGTGGTGGCCGGCGAACCAGGGTATGGCGCCGTCGGGGCGCTGCTCGGCCAGGATGCTGCGCACGGTGTCGGCGGCCTGCTCGGCGTCGAGCACCCCGTCGAGCAGCAGCACCTCGGGGACGGCGGCGGTCATGCCGACCCGCCCGGCGCGTGGTCGGCCTCGGCGTGGTCGGCCTCGGCGTGGTCTGGCTCGGCGTGGTCTGGCTCGATGCGGTCGGGCTCGATGCGGTTGGGCTCGATGCGGTTGGGCTTGGAGGCGTACGCGACGAAGCTCTTGCCGATCACCGGGTTGAGCGCCCGCTCGGCTGCCTTGGTGAGGGTGCTGATCACCGGGGTGCCGACGATGTCCCAGACCAGCAGCTGGTGGTAGGCCTTGACCGGCAGCGCCTTGTCGTTGTCGACGCCGACCGCGCACTTGATCCACCAGTACGGCGAGTGCAGCGCGTGCGCGTGGTGGGTGCCGTACGGCTCCAGGCCGGCGTCCTTGAGCTTGCCGAGCAGTTCGTCGCCCCGGTAGATCCGGATGTGGCCGCCCTCGTTCGCGTGGTACTCGTCGGACAGCGCCCAGCAGATCTTCTCCGGCAGCCAGCGCGGCACGGTGACGGCGAGCAGGCCGCCCGGCTTGAGGACCCGGAACATCTCGTTGAGCACGCCCTTGTCGTCCGGGATGTGCTCCATCACCTCGGAGATGATGATCTTGTCGAAGTACTCGTCCTCGAACGGCAGCGCCAGCGCGTTGCCCTCCATCGCGACCGCCGACGCGCCCTCGGGGGCCTCACCGGCCTGCTCCATCGCCGCGAACCACTTCCTGACCTCGGCGATCTCCTCGGCGTTCTGGTCGAGGGCGATCACGTTGGCGCCGCGGCGGTAGCACTCGAACGCGTGCCGGCCCCCGCCGCAGCCCAGGTCGAGCACCCGGTCGCCGGGGGCGAGCGGAAAGCGCGAGAAATCGACGGTCAGCACTTCAGGACTCCCATTCCTTTTGCTACCAAGCGTTCTTGACGCTCCGTCGGACAAGCCCCGCCTGCCCGACAACGGCGGGGCCGTGGCTAGGCCACGTACCGCCAGCCCGGCCCCGAGCGGGCACGGGCGCCGACGCCGGTGGCGATCGCCGCGCGGTAGGCCTCGGCGGTCAGCTCGGCCGCCCGCTCCCAGGTGAACCGGGCGAGCACCCGCTCCCGTCCGGCCGCACCGAGCGCGGCCCGCAGCCTCGGGTCGTCCAGCAGCCGGCCGAGCGCCGCGGCCAGCGCGTCCGCCTCCCCCGGCGGGACGGCCAGGCAGGTCTCCCCGTCCGGTCCTGCCACCTCGGGGATCGCCCCGCCGGTGGTGGCGACCAGCGGGGTGCCGGTGGCCATCGCCTCGGCGGCGGGCAGCGAGAAGCCCTCGTACAGCGAGGGGACGCAGGCCACTTCGGCCGAGCGGTAGAGGTCGACCAGTTCCCGGTCGGTCAGCCCGCTGCGGAACTCGATGTGCTCTGCCAGTCCGAAGCGGCGCACCGCCTCGGCCACCGGCCCGTCCTCCTTCTGCGGCTTGCCGACCACCACCAGGTGGGCGTCCCGCTCGGTGCGGACCTTGGCGAGCGCCTCGACCAGGAAGACCAGGCCCTTCAGCGGGACGTCCGCGCTGGAGGTGGTGACGATCCGGCCGGGGACGCGCTCGACCGCGTCCGACGGCGACCAGAGCCGGGTGTCGGCGCCGATCGGCACCACCGAGATCGCGCCCGGCGCGGCGCCCAGGTGCTCGGCGATCTCGCGCTGCGAGGTGCCGGAGACGGTGATCACGTGGTCCAGCCGGGCGGCCACCCTGCGCTGCATCCGGGTGAAGGCGTACCAGCGGCGCAGCGAGAGCCGCTTGCCCCGGGTGGTGGCGGCGTCCAGCTCCAGCTGCCGGTCCACGGTGATCGGGTGGTGGATCGTGGTGACCAGCGGGAAGCCGTGCCGGGCCAGGCCGAGCAGGCCGTAGCCGAGGGTCTGGTTGTCGTGCACCACGTCGTAGCGGCCCTTGTGGGCGGCCAGGTACCGGCGGGCGCGCAGCGAGAAGGTGAGCGGCTCGGGGAAGCCGCCGGTGCGCATGGTGGCGTACTCCAGCACGTCCACCGGGCCGCGGAACTCGTCGCGGGCCGGGGTGCGGAACGGGTCGTCGGCGCGGTAGAGGTCCAGGCTGGGCAGCTCGACCAGGCGCACCGAGCCGGGGCCCTCGACCTCGTCCAGCACCGGGAAGGGCTGGGCGCCGATCACGTCCACGTGGTGGCCGAGCCTGGCCAGCTCCCGGGAGAGGTGTCGTACGTACACGCCCTGACCGCCGCAGAAGGGGTCACCGCGGTACGACAACAGGGCAATCCGCAGCGGCTGCGCGATCATCCTGGGCCCTCTTCTCTAGCTGCTGACGGTGCTGCCGGTCGTGCTTCCGGTCGCTAAAGTAGATCAGGTTTCAGTGGCCGGGGAACTCGCCGTCGACCACGTGAACAATGAGAGACCTCGAAGATACCGGCCCGTAGCTTTTCCTCAGGAGCCAGGGCTGGTGATTCCCACCACGCGAATCCTGCCGACCATGTGGAGCACGCCGCCACTCTCGCCCGCCCGGGAGCACCCTTGCCGCCACCCCCTCCTTCGACGCTGCCGCCGGTCCCGCCGACCGTACCGCCGCCCGGCGAGCCGCCGCTGACCGCGAGCCAGGCCGAACGGCGCCGGCGCATCCTGCGGGCCGCCACCGCGCTGGCGGTGCGGGGCGGGTACGAGGCGGTGCAGATGCGGGAGGTCGCGGAGGGCGCGCACGTCGCCCTCGGCACGCTCTACCGCTACTTCCCGTCCAAGGTGCACCTGCTGGTCGCGGTGATGCTGGAGCAGCTCCAGGGCCTGCGCGAGCACATCCGGCGGCACCCGCCGACCGACCTCGAACCGGCGCCGAGGGTCGCCGACACCCTCACCCGGGCCTTCCACGCGCTGCAGCGCGAACCGCTGCTGGCCGAGGCGATGGTCCGGGCGCTGTCCTTCGCGGACCGCTCGGTCGGGGCCGAGGTGGACCGGGTCAGCGTCGCCACCGGGCAGCTCATCCTGGACGCGATCGGCCAGTCCGAACCGCCCACCGAGAGCCAGCGCGCGGCGGTGCGGGTGATCGAGCACACCTGGCACTCGGCGCTGGTCGCCTGGCTCTCCGGCCGCGCCTCGATCGCCGAGGTGCGGGCCGACCTGCACACCGCGGCCCGGCTGCTCACCCTGCCGTGAACCGGCCGACCACCGCGCCCCGGAACAGCCCCTGCGCACCCTCCGACTGGAACCTGTTCCTGCCGGGCCCGGGCCGCTGCGCGCGCTCCGGCGGCTAGAGTCGACAGCCAGCAGAACTCCATCCCGCTCCTCCCCCGGGGAAAGCCGGTGCGAATCCGGCGCTGACCCCGCAGCCGTGAGTCCGGCGCCGCACGCGGCCGCCCGGGCGAGTCGGAACACCCGGGGAGGGGCGAGCGGCCAGTCCGGACGCACGCGCCCGGCACCGTCGAGGACTACGGAACGGCCCCGCCCCGGGCCACCACCGCTCACCGAAAGGCACACCGCACCATGCTGACCGCCGCCCGCCTGGGCGCCGCCGCCCTGTCCGCCGCGCTGCTCACCGGCCTCGCCGCCGGCCCGGCCCTCGCCGACAGCCCCGCGCCGACCCCGCCCACCGCCGACGGGCTGTACGGCAAGAGCGACCCGACGTACGACGGCGTCTGGCGGCAGTCACTGGCGCTCACCGCGCTCACGGCGGCCAAGGTCACCCCGGCCGACTCCGCGGTCGGCTGGCTCACCGGACAGCAGTGCGAGGACGGCGGCTGGCCCTCGTACCGGGCCGCCGGCGCGGCCTGCGACCCCAAGACCGAGGACAGCAACGCCACCGCCGTCGCCGTCCAGGCCCTGGTCGCCCTCGGCGGGCACCGGGACGCCGTCGACAAGGGCGTCGCCTGGCTCAAGGCCAACCAGAACGCCGACGGCAGCTGGGCCTACAACCCGGGCAGCCCGGGCGACGCCAACTCCACCGGGCTCGCCGTCAACGCGCTGTTCGCCGCCAGGACCGACCCGGCGGGCGTCGCCAAGGCCGGCAAGTCCGCCTTCGACGGGCTCGCCCTCTTCCAACTCGGCTGCGCCGCCCCCGCCGACCAGCGCGGCGCCTTCGCGTACCAGCCCGACCCGGCCTCCGGCGCCCTCACCCCGAACGCCCTGGCCAGCGCCCAGGCCGCGCTCGCCGCCGGCGGCGGCCACCTGCCGGTCGCCACCTCGGTGCGCGCCGACGCCGCCCCCAAGGCCCTCGCCTGCGCCTCCGACGCCGCGGCGGCCTCCCCGGCCCCGGTCGCCCACGCGGACTCCGGCGAGGCCGTCGGCGCCTACCTGACCGCCCAGCTCGCGGCCGGCGGCAACCACCTCAGCCTCACCACCCCGGGCGCCGCCCCCACCCCCGACTACACCGCCACCGCCTGGGCCGCCCTCGCCCTCATCCAGAGCGGCCACCCCCAGCAGGCCGCCGGCGCCGTCGGCTGGCTCGACCAGGAGGGCGCCACTTGGACGAAGGGCGGCACCGACGCCGGCGCCACCGCCACCCTCCTGCTGGTCGACCAGGCCGCCCAGCGCGACACCGCCGCCCTGACCGGCCGGCTCACCGCCCTCGGCCCGGCGCCCAAGGCCACCGCGGCCACTGCGGCCGCCTCGGCCTCCTCGGCGACGCAGGCCCCGAAGGAGAAGAAGGACGGCGGCATCGGCCAGTACTGGCTCATCGGCGTCGGCCTCCTCATCGGCGTCGGCGGCGGCCTCCTGCTCAGCCTCCAGCGCAAGCGCAACCAGCACCTCTGATGCGCGCCGCTCCCCTCCCCGCCCCGGGCCGGCGGTCCTCCACCGGCCTTGCCGCACTGCTCCTGCCCCTCCTCGGGGTGGTGCTGCTGCTCGCCTTCGCCGCGCCCGCGCAGGCCGCCGGGTACCGGTACTGGTCGTTCTGGCGCGGCGGCGAGGGCGGCAGCTGGACGTACCAGCAGCAGGGGCCCGCCGTCGCGGTGCCGCCGGACGGGGCGGTGGACGGGTGGCGGTTCGCGCTGAGCCCGGACGGCGGGCAGGACGCCGCGAAGCCGCGGGCCGCCGGGAGCTTCGCCGGGATCTGCGCGAACACCCCCGCGCAGGAGGGGCGCAAGCGGGTGGCCGTCGTGCTGGACTTCGGGACCGCCGAGGACACCGGCGCGTCCGGCGCCGGCTCTTCGGCCACCGGCTCTTCGGCCACCGGCTCTTCGGCCACCGCGCCCGAGCAGCGCACGGCCTGCGCGAGCGTCGCGCCCCGCGCCACCTCGGCCGAGGTGCTGGCCGCGGTCGCCCCGCCGCTGCGCTACGACACCAACGGGCTGCTGTGCGCCATCGCCGGGTACCCGAAGGCGGGCTGCGGCGACCAGGTCGGCGCGGCGGGCGCCGCCCAGCCGGACGCCGGCGCCGCGTCGGCCGACCAGGGCAGCGGCAGCGGCCCCGACGTCGGCCTGCTCGCCGGCGGCGCGCTGGTCGCCGTCCTCGCCGGCGGAGCCGTCTGGCAGGCCCGCCGCCGCCGTCACTCCTAGTCCCCCACTCAGGAAACCTCCGTGAGCAGCACCGCCGCCCGTAGCACCCGGCCGCCCACCGGCCCCCGTCAACTGCACCCCGGGGCCTGGTGGTTGTGGGCACTCGGGCTGGGCGCGGCGGCGACCCGCACCACCAATCCGGCGATCCTGCTGCTGCTCGCCGCCGTCGCCGGGTACGTGGTCGCGGCCCGGCGCGGCGATGCGCCGTGGTCGCGCTCGTACGGGGCTTTCCTGCGCCTGGGCCTGCTGGTGCTGGGCATCCGGCTAGTGTTCGCGGTCTTCCTCGGCTCGCCGATCCCCGGCACCCACGTGCTGTTCACACTGCCCGAACTCCCGCTGCCCGCCTGGGCGCAGGGCGTGCGGATCGGCGGGCGGGTCACCGTCGAGGGGCTGCTCGCGGCGCTGTACGACGGGCTGCGGCTGGCGACCCTGCTGATCTGCGTCGGCGCCGCCAACTCCCTGGCCAGCCCGGCCCGCCTGCTGCGCACCCTGCCCGGCGCGCTCTACGAGGCGGGCGTCGCCGTCGTGGTGGCGATGACCTTCGCGCCGAACCTGATCGCGGACGTCCGCCGACTGCGCGCCGCCCGCCGGCTGCGCGGCCGCACCGACAAGGGCATCGCGGCCGTGCTGAGCGTCGGACTCCCGGTACTGGAGGGCGCGTTGGAGCGGTCCATCGCGCTGGCCGCCGCGATGGACACCCGAGGCTTCGGCCGCACCGCCGACGTCCCGCGCCGGCTCGCCCGGGCGACGGCCGCGCTCACCCTGGCCGGGCTGCTCGGGATCTGCCTGGCCGCGTACGGGCTGCTGACCGCCGACGGCGCGGGCTGGGCGCTGCCCGTCCTGGCGCTCGGCCTGGCCGCCGCCTTCGCCGGACTGCTGCTCGGCAGCCGACGGTCCATCAGGAGCCGCTACCGACCCGACCCCTGGGCCCTTCCCGAGTGGCTGACCGCCGGCTCCGGAGTGGCCGTGGCGGCCCTCACCACCTACCTGGCCGCGCAGGACCCGGCCGCGTTCGCCCCCACCGTCGTCCCGCCGACCGTCCCCGCGCTGCCCCTGGCCGCCGTGCTGACCGTCCTGCTCGGCCTGGTACCGGCGTTCGCCGCCCCGACCCCGCCCCGGAGGGCATCGTGATCACCTTCGAGCAGGTCTCCGTCCGGTATGCGGACTCCGCCGCGCCCGTGCTGAACGGCGTCGACCTCACCGTCCCCGAGGGCGAACTCTGCCTGCTGGTGGGCCCGTCCGGCTCCGGCAAGTCCACCCTGCTGGGGACGGTCAGCGGCCTGGTGCCGCACTTCACCGGCGGGGTGCTGCACGGCCGGGTCACCGTGGACGGCCGGGACACCCGCGAGCACCGGCCGCGCGAACTCGCGGACCTGGTCGGCACGGTGGGGCAGGAACCGCTGGCGCACTTCGTCACCGACACGGTGGAGGACGAACTCGCCTACGGCATGGAGTCGCTGGGCCTGCCGGGCGACGTGATGCGCCGCCGGGTCGAGGAGACCCTCGACCTGCTCGGCCTCGCCGACCTGCGCGACCGCTCCCTCAACTCCCTGTCCGGCGGCCAGCAGCAGCGTGTCGCGATCGGCTCGGTGCTCACGGTGCACCCGCGCGTGCTGGTGCTGGACGAACCCACCTCGGCGCTCGACCCGGGCGCGGCCGAGGAGGTGCTGTCCGTCCTCCAGCGGCTGGTGCACGACCTCGGCACCACCGTGCTGATGGCCGAGCACCGGCTGGAGCGGGTCGTCCAGTACGCCGACCAGGTGCTGCTGCTCACCCCCGACGCCCCGCCCGTCCTCGGCGAACCCGCCGAGGTGATGGCCCACTCCCCGGTGCACCCGCCGGTGGTCGGCCTCGGCCGGCTCGCGGGCTGGCGGCCGCTGCCGCTGTCCGTCCGCGACGCCCGCCGCAAGGCCGCCCCGCTGCGCGCCGAACTGGACGGCCGCGGCCCGGCCCCCGCCTCCGCCCCGACCGCGTCCCCGCTGGCCGTGACCGACCGCCTCGCCGTCCGGCGCGGCCCCGTCCCGGCGCTGCGCGGCGTGGACCTCGCCCTCCACCCCGGCGAGATCACCGCCCTGATGGGCCGCAACGGCGCCGGCAAGTCCACCCTGCTGGGCAGCCTGGTCGGCCTGCACGCCCCCACCTCCGGCAGCGTCAGGGTCGGCGGCCGCACCCCGCACCGCACCAGGCCCGCCGAGCTGATCCGCGAGGTCGGCCTCGTCCCGCAGGACCCGCGCGACCTGCTGTACGGCGAGTCCGTCGCCGCCGAGTGCGCCGCCGCCGACACCGACGCGGGCGCCGCCGCCGGCACCTGCCGCGCCCTGGTCGAGCGCCTGCTGCCCGGCATCGCCGACGATGCCCACCCGCGCGACCTCTCCGAGGGCCAGCGACTCACCCTCGCCCTCGCCGTCGTGCTCACCGCCCGGCCCCCGCTGCTGCTCCTGGACGAGCCGACCCGCGGCCTCGACTACGCCGCCAAGGCCCGGCTGGTGGAGATCCTGCGCTCGCTGGCGGTCGAGGGCCACGCCGTGCTGCTCGCCACCCACGACGTCGAACTGGCCGCCGATCTCGCCCACCGCACGGTGATCCTGGCCGAGGGCGAGATCGTCGCGGACGGCCCGACGGCGGAGGTGGTGGTCTCCTCCCCGGCCTTCGCCCCGCAGGTCGCCAAGGTGCTGGCACCCGGGCCGTGGCTCACCGTGCGGCAGGTCGCGGAGGCACTGGGCGCATGAGCACTCGTCCCGTCCCGCTGGGCCGCCGGTCGATAGCGGCGCTGCTGTCCGTCTCCTTCGTCGGCGTCGCCGCCTTCGGCTGGCCGCTGCTCGCCTCCACCAAGTCGGCGCTGGTCGGACACTCGGCGGACGCGCCGTGGCTGTTCGCGCTGCTGCTGCCGCTGCTCCTCGCCGTCGTCGTCGCCCAGATCTCCGAGGGCCGCACGGCGGGCGGCGGGGCGCCCGGGCTGGACGCCAAGTCCGTGGCCCTGCTGGGAGTGTTGGCGGCGGCGGGCGCGGCGCTGCGGCCGCTCGGCGCGGGCACGGCCGGACTGGAGCCGATGTTCTTCCTGATGGTGCTGTCCGGGCGGGTGCTCGGGCCGGGCTTCGGCTTCGTTCTCGGCTCGCTGTCGATGTTCGCCTCCGCGCTGCTCACGGGCGGGGTCGGGCCGTGGCTGCCGTTCCAGATGCTCGCCATAGGCTGGGTGTGCCTGGGCGCGGGCCTGCTGCCGGGGGCCTCCTCCCTGCGTGGCCGCCGTGAACTCCTGCTGCTCGCCGGGTACGGGGCCGTCGCGTCGCTGCTGTACGGCACGATCATGAACCTCCAGGGCTGGCCGTACATCGGCGGCCTGGCCGGCTCCATCTCCTTCGTGCCGGGCGACGCGCTGCCCGCCAACCTGGTCCGCTTCGCGGCGTACTGCCTGACCACGTCCCTGGGTTGGGACCTGCCCCGGGCCGCCCTGACCGTCGTCCTGTGCCTCACCCTCGGCACCCCCGTCCTGCGCGCCCTGCGCCGCACGACCCGCCGCGCCGCCTTCGACGCCCCGGTCGCCTTCCGCCCGCCGGAGTCGTGAGCCGCCGGGAGCGGCGGAAGTAGGCGTTGGCCGCCAGGAGTCAGGTTTCTCGACAGGCCCGATCCTTCGCGCCCGGCCCGGCCATGCCCCTCCCGCCGACCGGAGAATCCCCTGAGGGTTACTCCTACTCCGCTGCCGCCCGGCAGGCGCCACACACCTGCCCGGGCCCGGCCACGGGCCGCCCGCACAACCCGCTGCGCCCGGGGCACTCGTGCCTCCTCGGGCCGTCGCCCGCCTGTCGGGGCGCGGGAACGGCCGGCACCTTGGCGATCCGCGCCGCCACGATCGCCCCAACGCTGTGCGTGACCCTGTCCGGGAGGGGCGCCGACAGAATCCCGGCGAGCACCTCACGACTCCACCCGCCCGCCAGCAGCCCCTCCACCCGCGCGGCCTGGTCGCACAGCGGCTTCCCCGCCAGGGCCATCCTCGGCTCCCGGCGGCCGAGTTCGAGCAACAGCGCCATGCCCGCCGTCAACTTCTCGGATGGACGGACGGAAGGCTCTTCCACGTCCTTGGTTTCCGGTTCCTTGGACGGGCCTCCCGCCCTCCCGACAGCTGGCACGCCTGGAGCTGGGACACCGGCGGCCGGGGGCGCGGGAAGCGGCGGCACGGTGTGCACCGCTTTGCCCGTCACCGGCACCTCGTGCACCGAGACGACCGTCCGCACCTGCCCGGTCTGCGGGTCCCGCTGCGTGCGTCGGACGTAGTGCCCCGCCGCCTCCAGCTCCCGCAACGCTCGGGCGACGGTCGTCCGCCCCTCCACACTCTTGGCGGCGAGGGTGCGAATGTCCTCGCGGGCGCCGTCCGGCAGGCTGAGCAGGTAGCTCAGCAGCCCGCGCGCGGCCCAACTCAGCGAGTGCTTACGGATGACGTGGCCGTTGTCGAGGATCGTGTATCCGGGCGCATGCTGCGGGATACGATGAATCTGCATCTGGAGCGCTTTCTCCTGGTGCCAAACCCCGGGGTGTTGGCGCACCGCCGGGGATCACTTTTTGCTCACGCACCGAGCGCCCCGTGGAGCACCCGGCACGGCAATGTTCACCGTAATGCGGTAACGCTCCATCAAACTCCCACTCACACCACCCATTCGGGCGGCGCGTGCGCGCACAACCCGGCGCGCCCCGGGCTCGTGAGCCCGGGGCGCGCGTCACACCGCCTCATCGCAGCAGCTGTGTCCTGCGCCATTCGCACACTCCCTCACGCACCGAGCCCGTAGCGTCACTCGACGCTACGGGCTCGGCGTGATGGTTGCGGCCCGGAAGCAAAGGACAGGGTGAGCCGCCGAGGCCGCCGGCTACGACATCCGCGACCACCGCGCGGTCAAGGTCAACCACCGCATGCTCGACTGGGCCGA
This sequence comes from Kitasatospora sp. NPDC032121, assembly GCF_055580145.1. NCBI lineage: Bacteria > Bacillati > Actinomycetota > Actinomycetes > Kitasatosporales > Streptomycetaceae > Kitasatospora > Kitasatospora sp. NPDC032121. The sequence goes on from NZ_JBVILX010000001.1 coordinate 893,601, forward strand.
CACCGTGCTGGCCATGGACCACGCCGTCCTCGCCGAACTCAAGGCCATGACGGACGACACCCCGACCGCAGGCAAGCTCGACCTCTACATCAGCGACGAGGACGTGCCCGACCCCTGGGAGGGCGACTACACCGCCTACCAGGCGTGCGTGGACACCATCCAGGCCGGTGCCGTCCGGCACCTGCTGGACTTGCCGAACTAACGGTCCACGACCGACAGCAGCACGTCCACGAGACGGTCGGCGGCATCCGGCCGACCGTGTTCGGCGGCCCGCCGCGCGATGTCCGCGCGGCGGGCCGGGTCCGTCAGCAGCGGACCGATCGCATCCTGGAGGGTGTCCGGCGCCGCACGGCCGAGCAGGGCCACCGCCGCCCCGGCATCCGCCAGGTGACGGGCGTTGTACTCCTGCTCGTTTCCGGCCGACGTCGCCAGCGGGATGAACACCGCGGCCCGCCCCAGCGCCGTCAGCTCGGCCAGCGTCCCCGCACCACTACGGGAGACGACCACATCCGCGAGGGCCAGCACATCCGGAAGCTCCGGGCCGACGAAGCCGGTCACCAGGTACCGGGAGCGCAACTGCTCCGGCAGCACCGCCGCCCGCGCCCGAAGCCGCTCCTCGTGGCTGGGCCCGCACTGGTGGACCACATTGGCGTGGCCGAGCAGCCACGGCAGGATCTCGCTCACCAACTCGTTGATCTGCTGGGAGCCCTGCGCACCGCCGGTGACGTACACGGTCGGCAGCGAACGGTCGAAGCCCCACAGCCCCAGCGCCTGGACCGCCTTGTCACCCTGCCCGGTCAGCACCTCCGGGCGCACCGGGTTGCCGGTCACCACGGCGGTGGCACGGGCCGACTCGGGCAGGAACCGGAGCGTCGACTCGGAGGAGACCGCGACCCGGGTCGCCATCCGCGCCAGAGCCCGGTTGCCCAGACCGAGCCGAACGGTCTGCTCGTGGACCACCAACGGCCGATGGCACATCCGGGCGGCCATCCCGACCGGCACCGCGACGTAGCCACCCGTACCTAGCACCACGTCCGGGCCGAACTCGGCGACCGCGGAGCGGGCCTGTGCTACTCCCAGGGGAACGCGGCCCATGTCCTTGACGTTCGCGGGCGACACCAGCTTCAACGGGTTGGCACTGCGCCGGATCTTCCCCGTGGCGACGGTCCTGAACGGGATGTTCTCGGCGACGGCGACCTTGGCCTCAAGGCCGGCGGCGGTGCCGATCCACAGCACCTCCAGCACACCATTGGCCTCGGCGAGCCGCGAGCGCAGGGCGCGAATCGCAGTGAGCGCCGGGTAGGTGTGGCCGCCCGTTCCGCCGCCGGTGACGATCAGCCGCAGAGGCCGACCAAGACGAGAGACGAGATCGCTGATGTCCCGGTTCACGCCTGGAACATACCAGTGCCGCCGGGCCCTTCCGCCCGTCTCGCCTGACGTCCAGCCAGGGACAGGTGCACCCGCAGCCGGCTCCGGTGGGGCGGGTTCGGCTCGGGCCCGGGGGACACGCCCAACGGCGAGCCGTCCCGGGTGAGATCGGCGAGTACGCCTTCCACAGCCACTCCCAGGTGGAAGCGCTCCTCATCCCGCGTCTCGCCCGCCGCGTCCGTGCCGCCCTCATGGCCCGCGCCAACCGACGGCTGCTCAGTGACGCCCTGACCGGCGCCGGGCTCGTCAACTACCCCACCGACTGGTGGCACCGGTCGTACGGGGGCTGCTACTGGGCGCTGGCCACCGACGCGCCGTCCGCGCTCTACGGATCAGCCCACCTGTAGCCCGCAGCGGCCCACGACACGCGGCCGGCGGAGGCCTGCCGACCGGGGCCGTGGGCGCGGGCCAAGATGGCGTCGACACCGGCGCAGGCCCGAGGAGCAGAGCGATGACCGAGCAGAACCCCGAGCAACTCCCCGCCGTCGCCGTCGCGATCGTGGTCAGGGACGGCCGGGTGCTGATGGTGCGGCGGCGGGTCGCCGAGGGTGAGCTGTCCTGGCAGTTCCCGGCCGGGGAGGTCAAGCCAGACGAGTCCCCCGAGGAGGCGGCCGTTCGCGAGACCGCCGAGGAGACCGGCCTCCACGTCGCCGCGGCCAGGCTGCTCGGCGAGCGGGTGCATCCGCAGAGCGGGCGGCGGATGGCGTACACGGCCTGCGAGGTGGTCGGCGGCACCGCCATGGTGATGGACTCCGACGAGCTGGACCGGGTGGTGTGGGCGTCCCACGCCGAGCTGGCCGAGTACGTGCCGTTCCCGATGTTCCCGCCGGTGCAGGAGTACCTGGACGGCACGCTCGCCGGGTAGGCCGCGGGGCGGCAGACGGACCCGCGCGGGAAGTCGGCCCGTCCGACTTCCCACGAAGTGGCAGCTCCCCAGGGGCTGATCACCGGCATCCACTCGGTGCGCAACCCGGAGAAGCCGACCCACATGGACCGGGAGACACCGGTGCCCCTTGAGGCCCCTCCACACCGCCGTCCCCCGTACGCTGTCCCGCAGCACCGGGAGCGAGGGCGTTCGGGGGAGCCAGTGGAACTACGTCAGTTGCGCGTCTTCGAGGCCGTCGTCACCCACCGCACCGTCAGCGGCGCGGCCGTGGCCCTCGGACTCGCCCCGTCCTCCGTAGCCGAGCAGGTCCACACCCTCGAACGCAGCCTCGGCACCGAACTGTTCGACCGGGCCAGGTGCGACCTGGCCCTCACCTCCGCCGGGGAGCGGCTGCTGCCCTGGTCCCGCCGACTCCTCGCCCAGGCCGAACAGGCCCGCCGCGAGGTCGCCGTCACCCGGACCCGCCTGCGCCTCGGCGTCCTCTCGGCCGTCACCGCCGCCCAGCTCCCGGCCGTCCTGGCCCGCCTCACCGGCCACCGGCCCGACCTGGACGTGTCCCTGCGCACCGACACCACCCGGGACGTCCTGCTCGACGGCGTCGCGGCCGGAGCCCTGGACGCGGCCCTCGTCCTCGACGCCCCCGGCCCGCTCGGCGCCCTCGGCTTCCACCTGCCGCCCGCCCCGCTCGACCACGTCGACCTCCAGGACGTCCCCCTCGCCCTGGTCGCCGCCCCCACCCATCCGCTCGCCCGCGCCACCGCCCTCACCGGCGAGGACCTCCACGGCCACCGCCTCCTGGTCGGCTCCCCCGGCTGCTCCTACCGCCTCGCCGGTGAGCGCCTCCTCGGCCGGCGCGTCCGCCGCCTCCACACCGGTGCCGTCCCCGCCACCCGCGCCTGCGCCGCCCAGGGTCTCGGCATCGCCCTGCTCCCCGTCCACGCCGTCCACGACCATCTCGCCACCGGCGCCCTCGTCCGCCTCCCCCTCGACCCCCCGCCCCTCCACCTGCGCCTCCTCTGGCCCGCCGACCACACCCCCCTCCCCGGCCTCCGCGCCACCGCCGGCCGCTAGCCGGGGCCGCGAAGCACTCCGGGCCCCTCCCCGTCGAGGGGAGGGGCCCGGCGGAACGGGGTGGCTCAGGCGTTCTTGGGGCCCGCGGACTGGACGACCTCGAAGGACCAGAGGGTGGAGCCGGAGGCGGCCGGGCGCTTGGGGGCCTCGCCCTCGCCGCCGTGCTGGTGGGCCGCCTTCATCGGGCCCTCCATCCAGGCCTTGAAGTCCTCCTCGCTGCGCCAGCGGGTGTAGACGAGGTACTGGTCGGTGCCCTCGACGGGGCGGAGGAGTTCGAACCACTCGAAGCCGTCCGAGTTCTCCACCGCGCCGGCCCGGGAGGCGAAGCGCTGCTCCAGCACCTCGCGCTGCTCGGCCGGCACCGTCAGGACGTTGATCTTGACGACGGACATGGGGGCTCCTTACTGCTCCGCCGGCGCGCTGGTGCGGCCGCCGGTGCGGTGACGGGGACTGCCTACGGGAGCAGTCTGCTACACCTCACGGCCGGGCGGGTCGTGGGCCGCCAAGGCGTGGGCGGGTCGTGGGCCGCCAAAGGCGTGGGCGGGGCGGGCGCGGCGAAGGAACCCCCTAGGCTGGACAATGCCGTTGTCCATATGGTCAATGAGGTTGTCTATCGTGCCAAGTGAATCACCCCCGCCGGGTTTTGAGCTGCCGCTACGCCTGCTGCTCGCCTTCCGGGCGATCATCGACGAACTGCACGAGCGCATCACCCGCGAGGGCCATCCCGACCTGCGCCCGATGCACGGCTTCGTCTTCCAGGCGATCGGCCCGCAGGGCACCACCGCCTCCGAACTCGGCCGCCGCCTCGGCGTCACCAAACAGGCGGCGGGCAAGACCGTCGACAATCTGGAGCAGCTCGGCTACGTCGAGCGCGCCGCCGACCCGGCCGACACCCGGCGCAAGGTGGTCCGGCTCACCGAGCGCGGGACGGACTGCCTGCTCCGCTCGGCCCGGATCTTCGACGAGCTGCGCGCGGAGTGGTCGGAAGTCCTCGGCGAGGAGCAGCTGAGACTGCTGGAGGACGGCCTGCGCCGACTCGCCCCCGGCGACCCGTTCCGCCTCGACACCCCGCCCTGGTTCGGCACACCGTAGGGCCGAACACCCCCGGCGGATTCAGGACTCGGGCATTCCCCGGGTCGCGAGGGTCTGGTTCTTGTACGCCTTCACGCCGGTGATCTCGGCGCCGAACCACTCCGGCACCGAGAACGCCGCCGCCTGCGCCTCGGAGCCGAACTCGACCTCGACGGTGCGCAGTCCGGCCAACTCCCCCTGGTAGACGTCCGCGTAGACGGTGACGCCGGAGTCCTCGAAGGTGTACCGGTCCTTGATCAGCCGGGCGCCCTCGGTGGCCGGCCAGAGCTCGGTGAACTCCTGCTCCTCCAGCTCGCGTTCCACCTCGATCCGGACGGGGGAACCCTCCGCGGAGGAGGCGCTCCGCTTGACGCCGAGGACGCGGCTGCCGCCGATCCGCCGCAGCCGCACCTCCGTCCCGTCGTCCTTGATCGCGATGTACCCCTGCTCGATGTGCTGCCGCACCGCCGTCTGCGGCGGCTCGAAGGCGCTCAGCAGGAACTTGCGCTCGATCTCCAGCGGCATGCCGCACCACCCTTCCCCATCACGCCGAACGGGCCGTCAAGCCGTCGAGCCATCGGGCTGTCGGACCGTCGGACCGTCGGATCATCAGAACGACCGCCCCTCCCCACGGTACGGCCCCTGCGGCCCCGACGGGTCCGGCCGGTCCCGCGGGTCCGCGCACAGCGAGGAGCTGAGCCGGTTCAGCAGCCCCGCGATCTCGGCGTGCCGCTGCTCGTCCCAGTCCCCCAGCAGTTCGGCGAGCTGGGTGCGCCGGGCGGCCACCAGCCGCAGGGCCGTCTCCTCCCCCTGCTCGGTGAGCCGCAGCGGCAGCCCGCCGGACCGCGCCGCCAGCCCCCGGCCCTCCACCTCCCGGACGGCCTCCTCGACGGTGGCCATCGGGACGACCCGTGCCTCGGCCAGTTCGGCCGGCTCGACCGAGCCGTGCTGGTGGATCTGGAGGAGCAGCCAGCTGGAGGCGGGCAGCAGGTCCAGCCCAGCGGTCTCGGTGATCCGCCGGAAGAGGTCGCGCCGGGCCTCCCGGCTGTTCAGCACCGACAGGGCGCGGGCGATCTCGTCCAGCGAGCTGCGTTCCACGGGGTTGATCCCGATGGACTCGCCGAGGTCGGGGGCGGTGACGGTGGAGCGCAGCTTCTGTTCGCGCAGGAACAGCGACAGCACGAAGGCGACCACCGCGACCGGCACCGCGTACAGGAACACCCGGGTGATCGACTCGGCGTACGCGTGGTAGACCCCCGGCTGGACGGCGGCCGGCAGCCGGGGGATGACCCGCGGGTCGGCGGTGATGACCTCCGGCTGGAACCCGGGCGGCAGCGGCACCCCGGCCAGGGCGTCGGCGAGCCGGCTGCGCAGTCCGCTCGCGAAGACCGTCCCGAAGATGGAGACGCCGAAGGAGGCCCCGATGGAGCGGAAGAAGGTGGCGCCCGCGGTGGCCACGCCCAGGTCCTCGTAGCCGACCGAGTTCTGCACGATCAGCACCAGCACCTGCATCACCAGGCCCAGTCCGAGCCCGAAGACCAGGAAGTAGAGGCTCATCTCGGCGGTGCTGCTGTGCTCGTCCAGCCGGGAGAGCAGCAGCAGTCCGACGGTGGTCACGGCCGTCCCGACGATCGGGAAGATCCGGTAGTGGCCGGTGCGGGCGACGATCTGGCCGGAGCCGATCGAGGTGAGCAGCATGCCGAGCACCATCGGCAGCATGTGGATGCCGGACAGGGTGGGCGAGACCTGCTGGACCACCTGGAGGAAGGTCGGCAGGTACGTCAGCGCGCCGAACATCGCGAAGCCGACCACGAAGGAGATCACCGCGACCAGGCTGAACGTCCGCGAGCGGAACAGCCGCAGCGGCAGCACCGGCTCCACCGCCGTCCGCTCGACCAGGACGAAGGCGAGCAGCAGCACCAGCCCGAGCACGCCGAGGCCGACGATCTGCCAGGACGTCCAGGCCCAGGTGGTCCCGCCGAGCGAGGTCATCAGCACCAGGCAGGTGGCGACGGCGGCGATCAGGACGGTGCCGAGGTAGTCGATCCGGTGCTCGCGCCGGACCTCCAGCCCGTGCAGCACCGCCGCGATCACCACCAGGGCGACGATGCCGATCGGCAGGTTGATGTAGAAGACCCAGCGCCAGCTGAGGTGGTCGACGAACAGTCCGCCGAGCAGCGGCCCGAGCACGCTGGTGACGCCGAACACGGCGCCGAACAGGCCCTGGTAGCGGCCGCGGTCCCGCGGGGCGACGAGGTCGCCGACGATCGCCTGGGAGAGCACGATCAGCCCGCCGCCGCCCAGGCCCTGGAGGGCGCGGAAGGCGATCAGCTCGCCCATGTTCTGGGCGATCCCGCACAGCACCGAGCCGAGCAGGAAGATCACGATGGAGGCCTGGAAGAAGCGCTTCCGGCCGTACATGTCGCCGAGCTTGCCCCACAGCGGGGTCGCGGCGGTGGAGGCCAGCAGGTAGGCGGTGACCACCCACGAGAGGTGCTCGAGGCCGCCGAGGTCGCTGACGATGGTCGGCAGCGCGGTGGAGACGATGGTCTGGTCGAGGGCGGCGAGCAGCATCGCCAGCAGCAGGGCGCCGATCGGCACCCAGACGTTGTGCACGGTGACCGCCGGCGGGACCGGCTCGCCCGCCGGGCTCCGGTCGGACGCGGTGCTCGGCTCCGTCACGGCTTCTCCGCGGGCGTCACGGCGTCTCCGTGGGCATGGCGTCTCCATGGGGTCGCGGGCCCGTCGGCCGGGCCGTGCGGATGATCACTCCCAGCTGACCACGCTGGTCGTTTCGTCCCGATTCGTTCCGTCGGTTTGAGCCGAGCGTAAGCGCCGGGGACAACCGCCGCGCTCCGGGCGTTCCCCGAAGGGCCGACCGGCACCAACCGGCACGACACCCCGCCGAGGGACGGACGCCCCTGTCCACCCCTCGGACGGTCCTGCATAATCAGGCGCGTCCGCGCGCCGCCCGGGTCCGCCCTGAGCGCGCTCGGGAGGACCGGACGACAGCCGGCCGACCGACGGACGGACGACCCGAACGACCCGAACGACCGCCCACGAAATTCGACGCGAAACCGAGGAGGACCGGCCGATGCCGGACCAGCACTGCCCGACGTGCGGCGCCGCACGCTCCACCGGGTGCGGCTGCGTCCCGGACCCGAGCCTCACCGAGACCGCCGTCCTGCCCCACCTGGAGGGCCCGCCGCTGGTCCGCCCGTACGTCCCGCGGACGGCCGACCAGGTGGCCGACGAGGCACATCCGAACACCCCGGTGGTCGACCCGTTCGCGACCACGGTGCTGCCGCCGGTGCCTCCGGGGCAGCCTGCCGCGCCCGGGTCGCCGGTCGTTCCCCCGCTGGGACCGGACGCGGACGCGTACGCCACCACGGTGCTGCCGCCGGTCGGCTCGGAGCAGGCACCGTTCGGCCCGGGGCAGGCGCCGTTCGGCCCGGAGCAGGCGCCGTTCGGTGCGGGGCAGGCGCCGTTCGGCCCGGACGGGGCCTACCCGGGCACCGGCGCCCACCCGGTCGGCGACGGCCACCCGGACGCGTACGCCACCACCGTGCTGCCCCCGGTCCCGCCGGCCGGGCCGGGCGGGTACCCGGCGGCGGCCGCGCAGCCGCGGACACCGGCTTCGGCGCCGGACGGGAACGAGATCGGCCTCTTCCCCTTCGGGCAGGCCCAGGACGTCCGGCCGGGCCCGTCCGGCCCGGAGGCGGGCGGCCGGGCCGCCCGACGGGCGGCCGAGCAGGCCGGGCGCCGCCCGCTCGCCCAGCGCAAGGGGCTGCTCGCCGGGGTCGGCGCCGCCCTGGTGGCGCTCACCATCGGCGTCGCGTACGCGGTGACGCCCTCCGCCGAGCCGTCGGCCAAGCAGGCGCAGCCGCTGCCGACGACCACCCTGGCGCCCGCCCCGGTGGACCCGCCGACCCTGGCCGCACCCGCCCCGAGCGCGCCGCCGCCGACCAGCGAGGCGCCGAGCCCGACGCCCACCCCCACCCGCAAGCCGAGCCCGACGAAGACGGCCACCCCGCCGCCGACCGTCGCGCCGACGACGCCGCCTCCCCCGGTCCAGGCACCCGTGCCGGCCCCCACCCCGACGCCCGCACCCACGCCGACGCCCACCTCGACGCCCAGCCCCCGGCTGCTCCAGGTCGGGATGACCGGGCCGGACGTCAGGGACATGCAGCAGCGCCTGTACGTGGCCGAATGCGGATTCGTCGACAAGTCGATCGTCAGCGGCACCTTCGACGACTGGACCAGGACGGTGCTCAGCGGCTACCAGCGCGAGAACCGGATCAAGGGCGAGAACGGCGTCTACGGCCCCAAGACCCAGGCCACCCTCACCGCCGACCCGGGCTGCTGACCCGCGACACGCGAAAGGCGGCGGCTGACCCGCGACACGCGAAAGGCGGCGACCGCCCACCGGCAGCCGTCGCCTCGCACGTCGACCCGCGCCTCGCCGGCCGTCGTCAGCCGGTGATCGCCCCGAAGAGGCTGTAGCCCGCCAGCGCCACCATGATCGCTGCCGCCACCCGGATGATCAGCTTCATCGGCACGTACTTGAGCAGCTTCTGCCCGCCCACGATGGCGATCCCGCCGACCGCGCACAGCGCCAGCCAGGAGCCGATGCCGACGGCCAGCGGATCGGCGTACTTGGCGGCCAGGTTGGCGGTCATGATCTGGGTCAGGTCGCCGAACTCGGCGATCGCGACGACCACGAAACTGGCCCCGGCCACCTTCCAGAAGCTGTTCGAGGACGGCTCCTTGGCCGCGTGCCCGTCCTCGTCGTCGCCCCCGCCGTGGAACAGCAGCATCGCCGCACCGACCAGGAACAGCACGCCGGTGACGCCCTCCACCCAGCGGTGCGGCAGCAGCGAGAGCAGGTGCCCGGCCACGAGCGCGATGCCCACCTGGAGGGCGAAGGCGGCGGCGATGCCCGCGAAGACGTAGCTCGCGCGGTACTTCGTGCCGAGCACCAGGCTGGCCAGCGCGGTCTTGTCCGGCAGTTCGGCCAGGAAGATGATGCCGAAGGTCAACGCGGCAACGGTGATACTCATCAGGAGTTCCTCGGTCGGGCTGCCAGGCCTCCGCAGGCCCGTCAGGGGACGCTTCGGCCCGACAGCACTGGTCATGGTCACAGCACTGCGGCCGAAGGTCTCGCCGGCAACGCCCCTTCGGGCGGTGCCCCGGGCGCCGGGCCCCTGGGGGCCAGTATGTCGACGGTCCGGTGGAGGGCTACTCCCCTTCAACGGCCCCAAGCGTACCCGACCGCGCCGACCGGCCCGCCGCTACCGGAAGCCCTCCTCCGGCTCGGCGGCGACCAGCCCGCGCCCGACCAGTTCCAGTACCGCCACGATCGCCACCGACTCCACCGCCAGCAACCCGATCAGCACGAACAGCTGCACCGCCCCCGCCTGGACCGGCGAGGCCCCGCCCAGCAGCATCCCGACGAAGGCCCCGGGCAGGGTGACCAGGCCGACCGTCCGGGTCTGGTCCAGCGCTGGGACGAGCGAGGTCGCGGCCGCCGTCCGGCAGATCTCCAGCCGGGCGTCGCGCTCCTCGAAGCCGAGCGCGAGCGCGGCCTCCACCTCGCCGCGCCGCAGCCGCAGCTCGTCCAGGGCCCGCCGCCCGGCCAGCGAGGTCGCGCTGAGCGCGCCGCCGATCAGGATGCCGGCGACCGGGATGACGGACAGGCCCTCGGGCGGCAGCAGTCCGACGCCCAGCAGCAGGGCGAGCACCGGCAGCACCCCCGCCCCGATCGGGGCGGCCGCCCAGACCCAGCCCGGGCCGCGGGTCATCCGCCGCCCGGCGGTGCGCACCGCGACCGAGAACATCAGCAGCACGAACAGCGCCGACCACCAGAGCGAACCGACCACCCAGGTGATCACCGCGGCGACGGCGGCCAGCTGCACCACCGCGCGCAGTCCGGCCCGCAGCACCGCGTGGCCGTGCCCGAGCAGGCCCCACCCGGCCACCGCGACGGCGGCCAGCAGCAGCACGGCCGTGACCACCCCGAGCACCGGGGTGACGGGCAGCAGCTGGCCACCGGACGCCATCGGACCGGCCGAGGGCACCAGGGCCGAGGGCGGCGTCACGTCCGGCCCGTCAGATCCAGCTGGTGAACCACATCCGGTCCTGCCAGGACGACATGGGGATCACCTCCGCCGTGTACAGCGGGTAGAAGAAGGCGAAGCAGCCGACGATCGCGAGCACGATCACCCCGGCCCCGATCGCACCGATCCGACGGCGCTCGGGGCTGCACCCGGCCGGGCCGAGCATCGCCCCGAGCATCTGGGCGACGGCCAGGCACAGGAACGGCACCAGCACGACCATGTAGAAGGAGAAGATCGTCCGTTCCTGGTACTTGAACCAGGGCAGGTAGATCGCGGCCACCGCGCAGAGCACCGCGCCCGAGCGCCAGTCCCGCCGGAAGAACCAGCGCCACAGCAGGTAGACCAGCGCGAAGCAGGCCGTCCACCACAGGAACGGCGTGCCGAGGCCGAGGATCTGCGCCGCGCAGCCGCCCGGGGAGGTGCAGCCGTGCTGCCCATACGGGATCTGCTCCCAGTACATCGACACCGGGCGGCCGTCGACCAGCCAGGCGAAGGGGTTGGACTGGTAGGTGTGCGGCTGGTTCAGGCCGGTGTTGAAGTCGAACATCTGCGAGTGGAAGTGCCACAGGCTGCGCAGCGGGGCGGGCACCCAGCTCATCGGGACCTGCGGCAGCGGGATGCCGAGGACGCTGTCCGGGGAGAGCCCGGCGCGGCCGTCGGCCCAGTGCCGGTCGTAGCCGCCCTGGCCGTTGCCGCCACTGGCCAGCCAGCCGCTCCAGGCGCCGACGTACACCACGACGGCTGAGCCGACCATGGCGAGGAAGGCGGGCAGGGCGTCCCGGCGCAGCATGGAGCGCCAGGGGCGGTGGGCGCCGGCGCCGCGGCGGCCGGCCTGGTCCCACAGGACGGTCAGGATGCCGAAGGCGGCGAGGATCGGGGCGCCGTTCCACTTGACCGCGCAGGCGGCGCCGACGAGCACCCCGGCGGCGATCCGCCAGGGGCGCCACCCGAGCCGCACCGCGTCGGCGTCGCCGCCGCCCTCGGCGACCGCGGCGAGCCGGGCGCGGGCGTGGTCGCGGTCGATCAGCAGGCTGCCGAAGGAGGCCAGCACGAAGAACATCTGGATGCCGTCGAGCAGGCCGACCCGGCTCATCACCAGCTGGAGGCCGTCCACCGCCATCAGCAGCGCGGCGGTGCAACCGATCAGGGTGGAGCCGAAGAGACGGCGGCCGATCCGGGCCAGCATCAGCACGGTGACGGTGCCGAGCAGGGCGGTCATGAACCGCCAGCCGAAGGGGTTCAGCCCGAACAGCTGCTCGCCGATCGACATCACCCACTTGCCGAGCGGCGGGTGCGCGATGAACTCGGGCGCGGAGCTCAGCGGGATCGACTGCGGGACGGACAGGATGTCGGCGTTGGCGTGGTCGGGCCAGGTGCCCTCGTAGCCCTGCTGGAGCAGGGACCACGCGTCCTTGGGGTAGTACGTCTCGTCGAAGACGAAGGCGTTGGGGTGGCCGAGGTTCCAGAACCGCAGCAGGCCGGCGAAGAGCGCGACGGCGATCGGTCCGAGCCAGCCGGAGCGGTCGGCCGCCCAGCGGACCAGACCGCCGCGCGAGGCCTTTGCCGGGGCCGCGGGGGCCGGGGCCGCCGGTGGGTGCGTGAGCGCCGCTTGCGTCATAGCCTCGCCGATTCGCCTGTCTGTTCTGCCCGGGTCCTGGCTCCGCCCGGGGTCGTGCCGCTCCGGCCTGGGCCGGGCGGCCAACAGCCACTGACACTATGTGGCGGTGCGCGCGAAGCCAAGCGCGACGGGCGCCGACCAGGTGACCTGGCCGGCGCCCGTCGCGAACGCCCTCGCGGGCCGTTCCGCTACGCGGCGGTCTGCAGTTCCCGGACCTGGACGGTGTGGACCACGGCCGGGGCCGCGTTGTCCTGCTCCGGCGTGAGGTACGGGCGCAGCCGCAGCGCCAGGGTGACGATCAGCAGCGTGCAGCCCGCCATGGCCGCCAGGTAGAGCGGCCAGGCGCCGGAGCCGACCAGCAGCACGCCGACGGCCGGACCGACCGCGACCGCGATCTGCTTCACCAGGGCGTACCCGGCGTTGTAGGTGCCGAGCAGCCGGGCCGGGGCGAGGTCCGCGACGATCGGGCCCATGGTGGGCGCCAGCAGCGACTCGCCGACGCCGAACAGGGCGTAGACGGAGACGATGGCGATCGTGGCGGCCATGGTCTCGGTCCGGATCAGGCCGGCCAGCAGGGCCATCGCCCAGGCGCCGAGCCAGACCAGGCCGGCCGCGGCCATCGCGGTGGTGCGGCGGCGGCGCGCCGTGATCCGCACCACGAACATCTGCAGCACCACGATGGTCAGCGCGTTGGCGCCGATCGCGAAGCCCAGGGTGGACGGCGCGGTGTGGACGGTGGAGGTGGCGAAGGCCGCGACACCGGACTCGAACTGGCCGTAGCAGGTGAAGAAGATCAGCCCGGCGAGCAGGCAGAGCCGCAGCATCGCCTTGTCCGCGACCAGCGCGCGCAGGCCCGTCGGGCCGTCCGCCTTCTCGTGGACCGCCGTCAGCTGGGCCCTCGGTATCCGGGCGGTGCCGGTGACCAGGGCGAGGCCGAGGAAGGTGGCCGCCTCGATGGTGAACAGCCGGGTGAGGCTGGAAGGGTCGGCCACGTTCACGATCTGGCCGCCGACCAGCGCACCGATGCCCATGCCCAGGTTGACCAGGGTGAACTGGAGCGCGAAGGCGTGCGAGCGGGTGGCCGCCGTGGAGCAGCGGACGATCATCGTGGCGAGCGCCGGCTGGCAGGCCGTGACGCCCGCGCCGAACAGGAAGGAGGAGACCAGCAGACCCGGGGTGCCGGTGGCGTGCCCGAAGGCGAACGCGCCGGTGGCGGCGAGCGCCGTACCGGCCAGCAGCACCGGGCGGGGGCCGTACCTGTCGATGCCGCGGCCGATGAACGGGAGGACGGCGAGGGCGGCCAGCGCGAAGAGCGTAAACACCATCCAGGCGACCATCGATCCCAGCCCGCGCACCTGCTCCACGTACACGTACATGTACGGAAGCGTGAATCCGCTGCCGAACGCGCTGAGCGCGTTGCCGATCTGGACGCGGCGCAGCGGGCCGCCCGCTCCACGCCGCCGCCTCTGCTGCTTCACCGTGCCGGTCACCGTGCACATCCCTTCCTGGTTTCGACTGGATACTCTTAAGTCCAGAAGATTTCAGAGCTAAAGTTTGACGAGATAAAGTCTTAGCACCGGAAGAGTGCGGAGTCAAAGGCTTAAGGGGTGCACGCACGTGGGAGACTGGTCGGCATGACTACGGACAAGCCGCGGCCGGATGCCGACAAGCCCGCCCCGGCCACCCGCCTGGAGCTCGGCATCGCCGAGCAAGTGGCGCTCTACCAGCGGGAGTTCCCCACTGTCGACCCGCAGGTGGAGACCATCGTGCAGACCCTCCTACGGGTCTCCCGGCGGATGGGCGTGGCGTACGACCGGCAGCTGACCGTGCTCGGGATCACCTCCGCCGAGTGGGAGGTGCTCAAGGCCCTGGTGGTCTCCGGCCGCCCGTACCGGCTGGGGCCGGGCGAGCTGGCCAAGCGGCTCGGGCTCACCCCGGCCGCGATGACGCACCGGATCGACCGGATGGTGGCCGACGGCCTGGTCACCCGGGAGCGGGACGAGACCAACCGGGTTCGGGTGATCATCGAGCTGACCGAGACCGGCCGCGACAAGTGGCTGGAGTCGATGCGGATGGCGGCGGTGTTCGAGGAGGAGTTCCTCCAGGACGTCGCGGGCGAGGAGCGCGCCGAGCTCTCCGCGACACTGGGCCGGATGCTGCGGCGGATCGAGGAGAGCCAGCCGGACGCGCTCGGGCGCACCGACGACCTGGTGTAGCCGCTCCGGGAACGCGAACGGGTCCGGCCCGCCGGGAGGATGATCCTCCCGGCGGGCCGGACTTCGTCACTTCAGGTGCTGCGAGGGTCCGTCAAGGCCCTCGGCGGCCGGTCGGCCGTCAGCAGGGGCCGTTGTCGGTCCAGACGCCCCACTGGCCGCTCAGGCTCGGGTCGTCGCCCATGGTCCACCACTTGTTGGTGTAGTAGTGGCCCTTCCACGAGACCTTGGTGCCACCGGCCGCGTAGGTGGTGTTCGCATCCCAGCTCGGGGCCGCCGAGCAGGCCGGCGCCGGCGTGGTCTGGGTGCTGGTCGGGGTCGGGCTCGGGGTCGGGGTGCCCGAGCCGGTCGGGGTCGGGGTCGGGGTCGCCGAACCGGTCGGGGTCGGGGTCGGGGACGGCGGGGCCGGGCAGCCGGTGGCGGAGCCGTTGGTGGCGCTCACCATCTTGTCGAACAGGGCGGTCTTGGTACCCAGGTCGTACAGCGAGAAGGCGAAGGAGCCGCCGAGGCCGTTGCAGTGCGCGTAGTCGAGCTTGGCCTGGATCGACTTGGCGTCCTCACCGCTCCAGAAGGTGTTGCCGTCGTAGAAGTACGTGGCCTGCGCGGCGTCGTCCCAGAAGGTCTTGGACGGGTTGTCGACGAAGCCCGCGAGCTCCTTGTACATCTGGATGCCGGGGACGTTGCCGGACATCGCCGCACCGGCCGCCGGCTGGGTGGCGGGCTGGAACAGGCCGTGCTGGCCGTTGTCCTTCACGCCGGTCCAGCCGCGGTAGTAGAACGGCACACCCATGTTGATCTTGTTGGCGGGGAAGCCGCCGGGGATGCCGTAGTCCTTGTCGCCGACCGTCCACGCCTTGATGGCGTTGTCGATCGAGTACTTGCCGTTGCCCGGCTTGACCGGGGTCGACGGGTCGTTCGGGCCCGCGTAGAGCGCGGCCTGGTGGTTGGTCGGGCCCTGCGCGTCCCAGCCGCCGTGCATGTCGTAGGTCATGACGTCGAGGAAGGTCAGGTACTGACCGATCTTGTCGGTCTCGACGTTCATGATCTTGTCCTGGCCGGCACCGACCGCCGCCGACAGGGCGTAGGTCTTCTTGTCGGCCGCGCCCTGCGCGTCCAGCTGGGTGCGGAACTCCTTCAGCAGCGCCGTGAAGTTCTGCTTGTCGGCCGGGCTGGAGATGTTGCCGGTGTGGCCGCCGCCGCCCGGGTACTCCCAGTCGATGTCGATGCCGTCGAAGACGCCGGCCGCCGAGCCCGGACCGCCGAAGCCCGCGTCGACGGGCAGGTTGCCCTTGATGAACATGTCGATGCAGGACGACACCAGGTGCTTGCGCGAGGCGTCCGTGGCCGAGGCCGGCGAGAAGTACTTGGAGTAGGTCCAACCACCCAGCGAGAGCAGGACCTTGAGGTTCGGGTTCTTCGCCTTCAGCTTCTTCAGCTGGTTGAAGTTGCCCGCGATCGGCTGGTTCCAGACGTCGCCGACGCCGTCGACCGAGATGTCCG
Organism: Kitasatospora sp. NPDC032121; assembly: GCF_055580145.1. Classification (NCBI taxonomy): domain Bacteria; kingdom Bacillati; phylum Actinomycetota; class Actinomycetes; order Kitasatosporales; family Streptomycetaceae; genus Kitasatospora; species Kitasatospora sp. NPDC032121. The sequence goes on from NZ_JBVILX010000001.1 coordinate 909,504, forward strand.
CGCCGAAGCTCTTCTGGTAGTCGGCGAACGCGTCGGCGGCGCCGTCACCCGCGTTGGGGTTGTTGTCGTTCGTGTCCGCGGCCTTGGTGGCCTCGAAACACCCGAGGTCGGTCGGGTGGATGTTGGCGAAGTCGTAGATCAGGTAGTCCAGCTTCCCGGCGACGCCGGTGTCCTGGATCGTCTTGGGGTAGTACGCGTTCGCGTAGACCGACCACTGGTCGTAGTACGCGACCTTGATGCCGCCGCTGGTGGCGGGCGCACCGGTGGAGTTGGTGGTCGCGGCGTTGGCCGCGCCGCCGCCGGACAGCGCGAGGCCGGCGCCGAGCAGCAGGGAGGCGGTGGTGCCGGCCGCGATGGCGGCCATGCTCTTGGGGCGACGTCGGCGGCCGCCCTGCGGAGCCGGGGTCCCGGCCCTTTCAATGCGTGAGCGCAGCATGGGTGCGTGACTCCTGGTTGTGGGGGTTCCCGCCGTCCCGGGGGCGCGCGTCCGGGGTGGGGCCGGACGACCGGGACATGACAGGCATGGGTGGGGAATCGAGCGGATCGGGCCATGACGGACTACCGGGATGTGCCGAACCGGCGCCGGCGACACGCGGTCGCCGACGCCGGTTCAGGGGCTCCCTGCACCTGGGCAATAAAAATGGACTAGACCAACTCACCCGTCAAGGGGGCCCGTCGGGCCTTGAGACCCGCTTAAGGTTCCACCCCCGCACCGACCTGGGCGGCCGCACCCGGCCCCGGCACCGGAGATCAGTAGCCGACGGCGTTGGCCACCTCGGCCTTGACCGTGCCGGAGAGGTCCCGGTGGGCGTGCGCGGTGGCCTGGGCGCTCTGCCCGGGGGCCACGTCCTGGACGGTCACCGCGGCCGCGTCCAGCACCTTGCCGGACTCGTCGGTGAAGTTCACCTGGATCGCGTACCGGTACGACTGCTGCCCGTGGTTGGTGACGCTCAACGGCGCCTGCGGCTTGCCGTCCGAACCGGTGGTCACCGCCCCGACGGTGATGTCCCCCTTGGCGTCCAGCCCGCCCTTGATCCCGGCGATGGCCGAGGAGGCCGCCGACACCGCCGCCGAGGCCTGCGCCTGGGCCGAGGCGATCGCCGAGCCCGCCCCGCCGGCCGCCGAGGCCAGCGCCGAGGCGGCGGAGGCGGCGGCGCTCGCGCCCTTCTTCACCGCGGCCGCCGCCGAGGAGGCCACGCTCTCCGCGCTCTTCTCGGAGGAGCAGCCCGCGAGCGCCGCCGCACCGACCACCGCCACGGCCAACACCCCTGCCACCGCACGCCGTCGGCGGCTCAGCGGCGGCGCGTCCAGATCCTGCACGGTGGCCCTCGGCGGGGTCGGGTGGCTGGCTCGGGTGAGCGGCTGGCGGTCCATGCGGTCCCTCGCTTCCGGTCGGCGCCGGGCTGCCCGGCACACCTCCCCGCCCACCCTCCGAGGGCCGGCGGACCGCCGCCAGCAGGGCTGCTGCCTCCGGGTGACCCGGCCGCGCCGCCGTGAGTCGGCCGCGGGCCGGTGCCCGGGGCGGCTCCCGGCCAGGGCCTCGCTTGGATCCCTGCCCGGTCCGCCGAACCCAAGGGACAGTCCGGTCCCTAGGAGAGCCCCGAGCCCTCCTGCGCGTCCGCCTCGACCGCGGCCCGCTCCTCTCGCAGCCGCATCACGTGCCGGCGCCGCGCGACCGTGGCGTACGCCCCGGCGGCGCTCGTCACGAAGGACACCAGGCCGACCCACGGCCGGTCGAAGACGTGGCCGGTCAGGTGGTCCAGCGAGTAGCGGCCGGCCCCGGCCAGGCCGATCGCCAGCCCGGTCGCGCCGAGGAAGGCCGGGTACTCGTAGCCGCCGGACATCGCGAAGAAGCCGGCCGGGGCGTGCACCGACACGGCACCCGCCATCGTCCCGGCCACCACCGCGCCGGCCGCCGGCGTGGCCAGCCCGGCCACCAGCAGCGCGCCGCCGCCCGCCTCGCCGAGGCCGGCCGCGAGCGCGCTCTGCCGCGCCGGGTGGAAGCCCATCTGTTCCATGGCCTGGGTGGCGCCCTCCAGGCCGCCGCCCCCGAACCAGCCGAACAGCTTCTGGGTGCCGTGCGCGATCAGCACCCCGCCGACCGCGCCGCGCAGGGCCAGCAGGCCCAGGTCCTTACGGTTCAGGCACGTGCCCATGTCGCATCCTCGCTTCCGCGGCGGAGTGGTCCTGCTCGGCGGCAGTCCTACCTCCATGGGACCCGAGAGCGCGCGTCCCTTCGAGCCGGGGCCGCCATCCGGGCGAATTCCTCCGCGACCGGGAATGAACCGCGGCCGACGAGACGCACGCCACGCCCGGACGCGGAGCGTGGCGGACCGGCCGCCCGCAGCCCCGCGGTCATGCTTTGCCCATGTTCGTCTTCAACCTGAGCAGCGCCTTCATCACCTTCTTCGCCGTGGTCGGCCCACCGAAGACCCTGCTGGCCTTCGCCCGGCTGGCCGGGACCAGGAGCAACCTGGAGCTGCGCCGGCTGGCGGCCCTGAGCACGGCCATCTCGTCGGTGATCGGCCTGGTGCTCGGCTTCGGGGCCGACGAACTGACCACCCTGTTCCACATCAGCGACCAGTCCCTGCGGCTCGCCGGCGGGGCGATCTTCTTCGTCTACGCCGTCGCGCTGGTCTTCGGCGTCCACCTCGGCGCGGACGGCGACGAGGACGAGCACCTGGCGAACCCGCTGGTGGACGGCATCCGCGAACTGCTGCTGCCGTACATCGCCAGCCCGCTCGCCATCACGGCCGTCCTGGTCGCCTCGCTCAACCAGGACAACTGGGGCTGGAAGGCCGCCGTCTCCGGGGCGTACGTGGCCGTCGCGGTGATCAACTACCTCTGCGTGGCGGTGCTCGCCCCGCTGATGCGGCGCACCCACCGCACCTCGCTGGAGGTGCTGTCCCGGCTGCTCGGACTGCTGCTGGCGGCGGTCGGCGTCGAGCTGTTCCTGGAGGGGCTGTCCGGGCTCGGGGTGCACCTGCCGGACGGGCACTGAGCCGGGCCACCCTCGGCCCGGTCGGTCGGCCGTCCCGCCGGCCAGCCGGTCAGCCGGTCAGCCCGTCGGTCGGTCGGCCGTCCCGCCGGTCAGCCCGCCGGTCGGCCCGCCGCGAGGCGGGCCAGCACCTCGCCGATCCGCTCGCGCACCAGCGGGTCGGCGACCAGCCCGTCCGGGCCGACCGCGCCGCGCTCCAGCGGAAGCCGGACGCAGGCCTCGTCCAGCACCGCGGCGCCGGTGTAGCCGAGGACGGTGCGCAGGGTGGCCTCGGCGCCCAGACCGCGGCCCGGGCCCGCGGCGTTGATCCAGCCGGTGGGCTTGTCCGAGATCTCGACCCCGCCGACCGTCCAGTCCAGCAGGTTCTTGAACGCGCCCGGCAGCGTCCCGGCGTACTCGGGCGTGCAGACCAGCAGCGCGTCGGCCGCCTCGATAGCGGCCCGCAGCGCGGCCACCGGCTCCGGCAGCGGGTCGGTGTCGTGGTCCGGGTTGAAGTGCGGCAACCCGGCCAGCCCGGCGTAGTACGTGGCCCGCAGGCCCGGGGTGGCGGCGGCCACCTCGGCCGCGGTGCGCAGCACCGTCTCGTTGGTGGAACCGGCCCGCAGGCTCCCGGGCAGCAGCAGGATGTGGCGCTCGTTCGGCATGCCGGGCAACCTACTCCTTGACGCCCGCGTCAACGCCAGCGGACGCCGGGACCGCCGGGAGACCGCCGGGAACCGCCCGGGAACCACCGGGGACCACCCGGGCCGCGCTCAGCGCGGCACCACCGGCCGCCAGGGCACCGGGCTGGAGAGGATCATCGAACTGGACGGCTGGCCGTAGCCGCCGAGCCGGTCGCACACCGCCTCGAACTCGGCCATCGTCGACACCGCGACCAGCAGCACGCAGCACGCCCCGCCGGTGACCCGGTGCAGCTGGACCACCTCCGGCCAGGTCGGCACGTCCGGGTCGCGCAGCACGCAGCGCGGGCCGTAGCACTGGATCTGGACCAGCGCGGTGATCGGCAGCCCGGCCCGGGTGAGGTCCACGTGGGCGTGGTAGCCGCTGATCACCCCCTCCGACTCCAGCCGGCGGACCCGTTCGGCCACCGCGGGTGCGGACAGGCTCACCCGGCGGGAGAGTTCGTTGTACGAGAGCCGGGCGTCGGCCTGGAGCTCGGCGAGCAGGCGGCGGTCGACGGCGTCCAAGGCGGCCTCCCGGGCGGTCGGGATCAAGGGGTTTCCGTTCGTAAGGCGGATCGGCGGAACGCCTCGCGAACGACAGCTCAAAGGGCGGTTGCGATGCCCGTCACCCATTCAAGCGGGGGCCACCGCCGCCGCACAATGGGCACCCGGTGGAACCCGGCAGTCCGGCTGGTTCACCGGACCGGGCGACGGGGCCCGGAGGAGCAGGAGGATCGGGATGGGGCACGACACGGTGGAGACACCCAACCTGTCGTTCGGTCGGGGCGGAGCGCCGGGTCGGGGCACCCCGTACGCCCAGTACGTGCGCCTGGACGAGCTGCACGGCCTGCAGCACCCGCGCAGCGAGGAGCCGGCCGAGCTGTCGTTCATCGTCACCACCCAGGTGATGGAGCTGCTGTTCGACCTGCTGCGGCACGAGTGGACGCTCGCCCGGCGGGCGCTGCGCGAGGACGACCTGGCCGCCGCCCTGGCCGCGCTGCGCCGGGGCACCCACGTGCAGGACGTGCTGGTGGAGTCCTGGGGCCTGCTGGCCACCATGACCCCGCACGAGTTCAACTCCTTCCGCGCGCTGTTCGGCGAGGCCTCCGGCTTCCAGTCCGCGGCCTTCCTGCGGCTGGAGTTCCTGCTCGGCAACAAGAACGCCGCACTGCTGGCGATGTACGACGGGATGCCCGACACCCAGGCCGAGCTGACCGAGGCGCTGCGCACCCCCGGGCTGTACGACGAGGCGCTGGCGCTGCTGGCCCGCCGCGGCCTGGCCCCGCACCGGGCGCCCTCCGAGCAGCGCTACCAGCCGTCCGCGGAGGTCGAGGCGGCCTGGCGGCGGGTCTACACCGAGCCGGAGCTCGCCGCGCTGCAGCCGCTCGGCGAGGCCCTGCTGGACGTGGCCGAGCGGGTCACCCGGTGGCGCCAGCGCCACCTCTCGGCGGTCAAGCGGACCATGGGCGGCAAGCCCGGCTCGGGCGGCTCCAGCGGGCTGACCTGGCTGCGCAAGTCGGCCGAGCAGGACGTCTTCCCGGAGCTCTGGACGATCCGGGACGGGCTGTGACGGGCTGCGACGGGCCGTGGCTCGCCGGCGCGGGCCGCGGGCCGTGGCTCGCCGGCGCGGGCCGCGGGGCGGGGCACGACCGGGACGGGAACGGACGTGCCCGGACGTGCCCGGACGGGACTGGACTGGACGGGACGAACCGTGCACACGGATGACGAGGGAGGGACGGGCATGACCACGCGCGAGGACTGCGCGGCGCTGGACGCCGTCGACCCGCTGGCGGAATTCCGCAAGGAGTTCACCCTGCCGGACGGGGTGATCTACCTGGACGGCAACTCGCTGGGCGCGCTGCCGGCGCGCACGCCCGAGCGGGTGCGCCGGGTGGTCGAGGAGGAGTGGGGCCGGGAGCTGATCCGCAGCTGGAACGACGCCGGCTGGTTCGAGCAGCCGTACCGGCTGGGGCGGCGGATCGCGCCGCTGGTCGGCGCCGACCCGGCGGAAGTGGTCGTCTGCGACACCACCTCGGTCAACCTGTTCAAGGTGCTGTCGGCCGCGCTGCGGCTGCGCCCCGGCCGGCGCACCGTGCTCGGCGACGCCGAGGCCTTCCCGACCGACCTGTACATCGCCGAGGGCGTGACCGGCCTGGTCGAGGGCGCGCGCAGCGCGCTGATCCGCCCCGAGGAGCTGGACCGGCACCTGGACGGGGACGTCGCCGCGGTCGTCCTCTCGCACGTGGACTACCGCACCGGTGAGCTGCTGGACATGCCCGGGATCACCGCCCGGGTGCGGGCCTCGGGCGCCCTGATGATCTGGGACGTCTGCCACTCGGTGGGCGCGCTGCCGGTCGAACTCGACGCCGCCGGAGCGGACTTCGCGATCGGCTGCACCTACAAGTACCTGAACGGCGGCCCCGGCTCACCGGCCTTCCTGTACGTCGCCGAGCGGCACCTGGCGGCCGGCCCGCTCCAGCCGCTGAGCGGCTGGTTCGGCCACGCCCGACCGTTCGCCTTCGAGCCCGGGTACGACCCGAAGGCGGGCATCGGCCGCTTCCTGACCAGCTCGCCCTCGCTGCTCGGCCAGGCCGCCCTCGGCGCCTCGCTGGACGTCTGGGAGCGGGCCGACCTGGCCGCGGTGCGGGCGAAGAGCCTGGCCCTGACCGACCTGTTCGTGTCGCTGACCGAGGGGCTGGACGGCGTCGAGGTGGTGACCCCGCGCGAGCACGCCCGGCGCGGCAGCCAGGTCGCGCTGCGGCACGCCGACGGCTACCCGGTGGTGCAGGCGCTGATCGAGCGCGGGGTGATCGGTGACTTCCGCGCGCCGGACCTGATGCGCTTCGGCTTCACCCCGCTCTACCTCTCGTACACCGAGGTCTGGGACGCGGCCCGGCAGCTGGCCGAGGTGCTGGAGAGCGGCGAGTGGCGGGCGGAGCGCTTCTCCCGCCGGGGCGAGGTGACGTAGCCCGGGGACCGGGGACCGGGGGCCGGGGCCGAGCCCAGGGACCAGGGGCCGGGGCCGGGGGCCGGGGGCCGGGGCCGGGGCCGGTCGTGACGCAGCTCATGTCCGGGCCGAGTTCGACCCCCTTCGTCCTTGGGGAGGCTCCGGACTGACGGAACGTCACACCCTGGGGAGGTAGTGCGTGAACCTCGAACTCGGCCCGCTCAAGCCCGAACCGGCCCCGCTGCTCCTGGGGCTGGCGCTGTTCTTCCTGCTGCTGTGGACGCTCGGCCGCCACCTGCTCCCCCGGATCGAGCGGGTGCAGTCCGAACGCTGGGAGGCCACCGAGGGGCGCGCCGAACACGCCGAGGCCCTGCTCGCCGAGGCCGAGGCCACCCGGGAGGCCCGCCTGCGGGAGCTGGCCGAGGCCCGGCACGAGGCGGCCCGGATCCGCGAGGAGTACGCCGAGCGCGGCGCGGCGGCTATGGTCGCGGCCCGCGCGGAGGGCATCCGCGACCGGGACGAACTGCTCACCGCCGGCCGCGCCCGGATCGCCGCCGACCGGGCCGAGGCGGCCCGGGTGCTGCGCCGGGACGTCGGCGAGCTGGCCGTCACCCTGGCCGGCCGGGTGATCGGCGAGCCGGTGCACGCCGTCGCCGCCCGGCGGCGCACGGTGGAGCGCTTCTTCGAGGCGAACTAGCCTGCACGGGGCGGGAGTTCGCCGTCCGCTCCGCCGGCTTGCGTCAGCTCGGCGATCAGTTCACGGTAGACGGCGAAGGCCGGCTTGGGCGTGTAGTCGTCGCGCAGCAGGCCGAAGTGCGGGAACAGCCCGGCGCCCGCGCTGTCCGCGTCCCGCAGCGCGAAGAACGCGTAGCCGGTGACGTTGAGTTCGGCGGCGAGCCCGGCGACGGCCCGGACCACCTCCGCCACCACCTCGGCCTGCCGCGCCTCGCTCCGCCCGGGGCCGGTGGGCCAGCCGTTCTCGCAGATCCGCACCGGGACGCCGGGCCCGATCCCGGCCCGGGGCAGCGCGCCCTGGCGGAAGCCTGTGAGCACCGCCCGTACCGCGTCGGCGAGTTGCTCCGGTCGGACGGGGCGGAAGACGTCCGGGAAGAAGTCCAGGCCGACGTAGTCCAGGGCACGGTGGAAGCGCTCGTCGGCGAGCCGGCCGAGCTCGGACCAGAAGGTGTCCGCGGGGTCGAAGGAGGGCACCGCGTTGAAGCCGACGGCCAGCCGGTCGAATCCACGGGCCAGCGCCTCCTCCTTGGCCGCGACCACGCCCTCGACCAGCGCGCGGCGGACGTTCGGGATGCTCCCGTCCACGGGCGGGAGGTCGAGGTTGGGCTCCTCGCAGATCTGGAGCAGGGCGAGCCGGTGGCCCTCGGCCCGGACCGTGCGCCGGACGAAGTCCAGCCAGCCCGCCAACTCGCCGCCGCGCTCCCGGTACTGCACCACCAGGTCGAGCCGGCGGCCCTCGCCGGCGTACTGCTCGGGCCGTTCCGGGGTGTGCTCGCCGCCCGGGTACGAGCGGTAGGCGCGGACCAGGAACTCCCTTGCGTCGCCCTGGAGTTCGCGCAGCGCCGCGGCTATCCGGGCCGGCTCGTCGGGGCGGGCGGGCGCGATGACGCCGCTGTCGTCACCGAGGAGTCCGCCGGGATAGATGCCGAAGGTGAAGGTCATGCCGTCACCGTAGCGGATATTTTTGGTGTCACTGCAAATTTCAAGTGACTCCATGATTCTCGGATAGGATCCGGCCATGGGACTTCGCGAACTCAAGAAGCAGCAGACCCGGGAACTGCTCTCCGACACCGCCATGGGCCTGTTCGCCGAGCGCGGCTTCGACCGGGTCACGGTGGTCGAGGTGGCCCGGGCCGCCGGGGTCTCGCCGAACACGGTCTTCAACTACTTCCCGACCAAGGAGGACCTGTTCTTCGACCGGCAGGAGGAGGTGGTCGCCCGCCTCGCCGAGGTGGTCCGCCGCCGCCCCGCGGGCAGTTCGGCCGTGGACGCCGTCCGGGCCGACCTGCTGGCGGCCTTCGCGGAGGGGGAACCGACGGTCGGACTGAACCCCGGGGTGGCGGCGTTCTGGCGGATCGTCGAGGACAGCGCCGCCCTGCGGGCCCGACTGCTGGAGCTCGGCGACCGGGCCGAGGCGGCACTGGCGGCCGTCCTGGCCGAGGAGTCGGGAGCCGACCGGGACGACCCGCTCCCCCGGATCGTGGCCGGAGCCGTCGCGGGGGCCCACCGGGCGGTGCTCGGCGAGATCCGGCGGGCGATGGTGGCCGGGGAACCGGCCGGGACGGTACGGACCCGGGTCGAGGCCGCGGTCGAGCGGGCCTTCGGGCTGCTCGCCTCGGGCCTCGCCCACTACCCGGCCGGGCGGTAGGCGACCCGGGCGGCGTTCGGGGCGAGGGCGGAGCAGGGCGAGGGCGGAGCAGGGCGAGGGCGGAGCGGGAACGGCGCAGGCCGCCCGGTCGGGTCGACTCGGGCGGCCTGCGCGGCAGTTCGGCTGTCCGACTGTCCGGGGTCCGGCTGTCCGGCTGTCCGGCTTCTCGGCCGTACGGGCCGTACGGCCGTCAGCCGTGGCGGCCGCGACGGCGGCGGGCGGCCAGCACGGCCAGACCGCCGAGGCCGAGCAGGCCGACGCCCGCCACGCCGAAGACCACCGGGGCGTTGCCCGCGCCGGTGGAGGGCAGCTGACCGCCGCCACCGGGGTGGCCGGTCGGCTCCTCGGTCGGGTGGAGGCCGGTCGGGGCCGGGCCGGCGCTCGACGTCGTCGCACCGGCCGACGGCGAGGTCGGCGAGGTGGACGAGGTCGGCGAGGTGGGCGCCGGGGAGGTCGGGGAGGTCGGGGCCGGGGAGGTGGGGCTCGGCGAAGTGGGCGCCGGGGACGTCGGCGAGGGCGACGGCGTCGACGAGGTCGGCGACGGGCTGGGCGTCACGGCGCAGTCCGGCAGGTCGCCGTCGAACGGGTAGCTGTGGATCTCGTAGCCGCCGGTGCCGGTGTGGACCAGGCTGCCCGCGAGGTACACCCGGCCGTTCATGCCCGGCTGGGCGATGGTCGTGGTGCCGCGGGGGTTGCCGGCCAGGACCGAGCCCTGGAACTGGGCGCTGCCGAGGATCTGCGCCGAGGTCGCGGTCGGGAAGTTGTACATGAGCTTCGAGCGCATCTCGGTGGTCTGGTCCCCGGCCAGGCCGGTGCCGGTGTAGGTGTTGACGACCGGGCTGTCCCCGAGCATGTTCACCACGACGGTGGCGCCGGCCGGTATGCCGGCGAAGACCAGGCCGATCTGCCCACCGGACGGCGAGGCGAGGTCCTGGGTGACGTTGAAGACCTGCTTCGCGCTGGTCCCGTCGCCGGTGAAGGTCGCCTCGCTGGAGGTGACGGCGACGGTGCCGGTCGCGGTGGCCCGGCCGACGCAGCCGGAGACCTCCTCGATCCGGGTCAGCACCGATCGGTAGGGCGCGGCGGCGTTCGGGTCCTGGATCGACTCACCCGTGGGGTCGATGTTCACGGCGCCGGTGACCGAGCCCGCGTGGCGCAGATGGCCGAAGGCCGGGCCGCGCGAGTCGATGCCGCCGATCAGGACGGTGTTGCCGGTCCTGACGTCGACGTCGCCGCCGGTGGTGACGAAGTCGCTGCCGTTCGGCGGCACCACGCGCGAGCCGACGCCGACGACACCCATGTTGTAGGCGCCGCCGCCGTTCTTGTCGACGGTCAGGTTCCCCAGCGCGACGATCTTGCCCTCGGCCTCCGCGGCCCGGCCGTTCACGGTGTAGTCGCCGCCGGTGAAGACGTTGACGGTGGCGTCCCGGCCGGGGAAGTCGCCGTTGTCCGCCGGCGGCCAGGTGCTGGGGCAGTCGGGCCCGGAGCAGGCGCCCAGCGGCGGGGCCAGCGGAGCGGCCGAACCGACCGTCAGGACCGCGGCCAGCGGCAGCGCGGTGACGGTGGTCGCCACGGCGACCAGGACGGCCCGGCGCCCGCGCGGGGCCGGAGTTCTCACGGTGGTCGTTCTGTGCTCCGGCGAACCGGTGGCCTGACCCATCGACAATTCCTCCGTGCATGAGAAAGGGCAGGCCGGGACGACCTGCCGTGACGTGATGTCTGCGCTGCTGCGACGCCTGCGACGTCTGCCGGCGATTCCAGAGATTCGGGACATCAAACATCAAATCAGACATTCTCACCCTACGGATCCTCAGATCGGGTCCGAAATTCATCCGTACGGAGCAGCGCCCGCCCGGGCGGACGCGAGTTCGAGGGAAGCCTTAGGTTGGAGGCATGAGCACCGAGGCCCAGGAAGAGAGCACACCGCTCGTCGCCGTCGCGTCCGCCGGCGCCGTACTGCGGCACCCCGAGGCGGGCGAGCACCTGCTGACCGCCATGGAGCGGGAGCGCGCCGCGCGCTTCCGGCACGAGTCCGGGCGGATCGACTTCACCGCCGGGCACCTGCTGGTCCGGCTCTGCGCCGCCCGGCTGCTCGGCGTGCCGACGGCCGGCCTCGTCCTCGCCCAGCAGTGCCCGGACTGCGGGCTCGCCGACCACGGCAAGCCCTACCTGCCGGACCACCCCGGGGTGCACGTGAGCCTCTCCCACACCCGGGGCGTGGTCGCGGCCGGTGCCGGGTTCCAGCCGGTCGGGGTGGACGTCGAGCTGTCCACCCGGGGCGGCTCGCTGAGTTCGGTCGCCCGCCGGGTGCTCGCCCCGGCCGAGCTCGCCCTCGTCGAGGCGGACCCGCAGCCGGAGCAGGCGTTCCTGCGGCTCTGGGTGCGCAAGGAGTCGCTGATCAAGATCGGCAGGGCCACCCTGGACACCCTCGGCCGGGTCGACCTCTCCGCCTTGCCGCTGGCCGTCCCGCCGGGCGCGCCGCTGCGCAGCCGGTACGAGGACCTGCACCTGCTCGACTGGACCGACCGGGCCGACCCGGAGCACGTCGCCGCCGTCGCGGCCGTCAGCACCGCCCCGCCCCGGATCGTGGAGCTCACGGCTTCGAGCTGAGCGGGGCGGGGGGTGGGCCTTGGAGCGGGGCAGGGGCGGGCCTTCGAGCGGGGCCGGGGCGGGCCCGCGCGGTGGGCCCGTGGATAAGCGGTGTTAGCGTGCCTGGTCGTGGGCACGCCGGACGCGCGCCCGCCGACCAGCTGCCCACCGGATTCAAAAGGGTGCCCCGCCATGGCCAAGTTCCTGCTGAGCCTGCACGTCCTCGTGTCGGTCCTGTTCATAGGCCCGGTCGCGGTGGCCGTCAGCATGTTCCCCCGCCGGGCGAAGGCCGCGCTGGCCGGCGGACCGGACCGGGCCTCCGACGCCGGTGTGCTGCGCGTACTGCACCGGATCACCCAGATCTACGCGTTGCTCGGGGTCGCGGTGCCGGTGCTCGGCATCGGCCTGGCCCAGATGATGGACGTGCTCGGGCAGTCCTGGGTGATCGTCTCGATGGTGCTGACCGGCCTCGCCGCGCTCGCACTGCTGCTCTTCGTGCTGCCCGGCCAGCAGGCCGCCGTGGACGCGCTCGAACTGGACCCGTCGGACGAGCAGCACGGCAAGGCCGTCAGCGGCCTGAAGCTGCTGCCGATGACCGCCGGGGTGTTCAACCTGCTGTGGGCCGTGGTCGTGGTGATCATGGTCATCCGCCCGGGGTCGAGCACCGGCGTCTGAGCCGCCGCTCCCCTGCTCCCTGCTCCCTGACTCCCCGGCTTTCGGGCCGCTGCTCCCCGGCCCCTGATCGCCACCGCCCCCTCCCGCCGACCGGGGTCGTTCGAGTACCGTCCTGGGCCATGACGATCATGGCGGGCATGGGCAGCCCGACGGGAACCGGAGTCGGGCCGCTGCTGCGCGGCTGGCGGGAGCGACGACAGCTCAGCCAACTGCAACTGGCGCTGCGGGCCGACTCCTCGGCCCGCCACCTCAGCTTCGTCGAGAACGGCCGCTCCCGGCCGAGCCGGGAGCTGGTGCTGCGGCTGGCCGAGCACCTGGACGTGCCGGTGCGCGAGCGCAACACCCTGCTGCTCGCGGCCGGCTACGCCCCGCACTACCCCGAGACGCCGCTGGACGACCCGTCGATGTCCGCGCTGCGCGGCGGGCTGGAACGGCTGCTGGCCGCCCACGACCCGTACCCGGCGGTGGTGGTCGACGGCTCCTTCCGGGTGCTGGCGGCCAACCGCGCGCTCGGACTGCTGCTGGACGGCATCGCCCCGCACCTGCTGGAGCCGCCGCTCAACGCGATCCGGATCACCCTCCACCCGGACGGGCTGGCACCGCGCATCCTCAACCTTCGGCAGTGGCGGCAGCACCTGCTGGAGCGGATGGAACGGCAGCTGGAACTGGTGCGGGCCGAGCCGCTGCGCCGGCTGTACGAGGAGGTCCGCGGCTACCCCGAGCCGGTCGGCGACCCCGCGGACGACCCGGGCGCGGGCGGCGGCGGGGCGGGCGGCGGCGCGGCGGGCGGCGGCGCGGCGGGCGGCGGCGCGGCGGGCGGCGGCGCGGCTGCGGGCGCTCCGGGGGGAGCCGACGGGTTCCCGTTCGCGCTGCCGATGCGGGTCCGGCACGACGGGCAGGTGCTCTCCTTCCTCTCCACCATCGCCACTTTCAACACCCCGCTGGACGTCACCGTCTCCGAGCTGGCCATGGAGACCTTCCTGCCGGCCGACGCGGAGACGGTGCGGTTCCTGCAAGCCGCGATCGGGCCGGACCGTTAGCCCTGGCCCGCGGCCTGACCCCGGGTCTGGCCTTGGGCCTGGCCTTGGGCCTGGCGCCGCAGGGCGGTGAACTGGAGGACGGCGAACAGGCCCACCGCCGCGGCCTGTGCCGGGATCCAGACGAACCCGGCGGTGGTCGGCTCCAGCCACAGCTCCATCGCGATCAGGCTGAGCACCACCCAGACGAGGTTGAGGTCGATCACGGCCCGCACCCCGAGCACCGGCGGCCGCCGACGGGCGGCCAGCGCGCCGACCGCGAGCGCGTAGCCGAGGAGGAGGAGCCCGAGGTCGACCAGGGTGGTGCGGCCGGCCCCGAGCAGTTCGCCGAGCGGGCCGGAGAAGGCCAGGTAGGCGAGACCGTTGCCGCCGGTGACCAGGGCGTCCAGGGTGAGGGCACCGCGCACCGTCCACGGCGAGAAGGCGGAACCGGGTCGGGCGGGCGTGAGGGTGTTCGCGTGGGCGGACATGGCGGATCGCCTCCTGTCAGGGGGTGGGATCCCGGGGCCGTGGCGGCCGCACCGGATGCCACCACCCTGCCCCGTGGGGCGGCGGGCGTCGATTACCCCTCAGGTAACGGCGGGCCGGGGGCAGGGCCCGGGAACCGGGCCGGGGGCTGAGGGCCCGTCTCCCCCACGGGTGACGACCGGCCCGCTACGGCCGCCGGGCCGGCTGCCGGAGCAGGACGCCGGCCCGCTTCACCGCGCGGGCGGTGATGGTGGTCTCGGCCCGGGCGGCACCGAGCGGGCCGAGGGTGTCGGTGAGGAAGCGGTACAGCTCGCCGTGGTCCGGACAGAACACCGTGGCCAGCAGGTTGGCCGGGCCGCTGGTGGCGAACACCCCGTGCACCTGCGGGTGCCGGGCCAGCGCCGTACCGACCTCGGCGATCCGGCCGGGCGGCACGTCCAGCCAGAGGTTGGCGTCCACGGCCATGCCGAGCAGCCGCGGGTCCACGGTGGCGTGGGTGCGCAGCAGCCCGGCCTCGTCCAGCCGATGCAGTCGGCGGCGCACCGTGGACTCGGGCGCGCCGACGGCCCCGGCCAGCGCGGCGTGGGACTGCCGGGCGTCCTCGCCCAGCCGCTCCAGCAGCGCGCGGTCGAGGCCGTCCAGCGGCGGGGGCGCGGCGGGGCGGGAAGTGGCCAGGCGGGAAGTGGCTGGGCGGGAAGTGGTGGGCCTGGCGAGTGCGGCGGCCTCCTCGTCGGTGAGGTACCCGGCCCGCCACTGCCCGGCATCGGCGAAGGCGTGCAGCACGGCGTGGGTGGTGGTCTCGGTGACGGCACCGGTCGCGGGCAACTGCCCGTACAGCAGCCGGTCGCGGGAGCCGGCGTCGGTGAGCATCACGGCGCCCACCTCGTGGCCGCCGAGCATCACGTCGACGAACGGGACGTCGGAGCGGTCGGCGAGGGCCTGGGCGATGGCGTCCACCCGGCCGCTCAGCACCCGGACCCGCAGCAGCAGCGCGCCCACGGCGGCGTCCTCGACGTCCGGCAACCGGACCACCCGCAGCACCCCGGCCTGCCGCATCCGGCCCAGCCGGCGGGTGACCGTCCGGGCGGAGACGCCCAGCACCCCGGCGATCCGGCCGGGCTCGGCCCGTCCGTCCACCTGGAGGGCGCACACGAGGCGGCGGTCCAGGGTGTCCAGCACGCTGTCCGGATCGGTGGTGGAGAGGTCCATGGTGTCGGATTCCCGTCACTCTCGGCAGTAGTCGCGTCCTGATCGGCAGCCTGACGGTACTCCTTGTCCCGACCGACCGGCCGGAGCGGACGGAGCGGACGCCGGGCCGGAGCCCCGCCCCGGCGTGAGGAATCGAACGTGAGGAATCGAGGAGGAGTCGCCGTGACGAAGGAACTGTGGACGCTGGCGGACGGTGTGGAGGCCGCGGTGCGCGAGGTCGGGGCGGGGCTGGCGGCACGCCGGTCCGCCGACCCGGTCACGGCGCGGACCATCGAGGAGGCGGCGGCCGCCTTCGCCGAACTGGACGGCCCGGCCGCAGCAGCGTTGCGGGAGCGGCTGACGGCACTGCGTCCGCAGGCCGGCTGGGTGCCCGAGGAACTGGACGGCACGGTGCCCGCGGAGGGCGAGTGGTGGCTGTGCGACGCGACCGACGGCGCGGTGCAGTACCTGCTCGGGCAGCCGCACTGGGCGGTGACCGCCACCCTGGTGCGGGACGGCACGGCGGTACTGGCCGTGGTGCACGCCCCGGAGCAGGACGGCCGCACCTACCGGGCGGTGCTCGGCGGCGGGGCCCGGCTGGACGGGCGGCCGATCGCGCCGCTGGAACGGGAGTTGGCCGTCACCGTCGCCGCCACCAGCCAGCCGCCGCGGGTGGCCGCCGACCCGGTGGCGCTGCGCCGGGCGGGCGAGTCGCTGTCCGCGATGGCGGGAGCGGTCCTGGCGGTGCGCAACCTCGGCCCGACCGCGCTCCAGGTGGCCCAGGTCGGCTCGGGGCACCTCGCGCTGTTCTGGCAGTACGGCCTCGACGCGGGCAACCTGTTGCCCGGCGCGCTGATCGCGCGCGAGGCGGGCGCGGCGGTGACGGACGCCGCCGGGTCGGCCTGGACGGCCGGCTCCGACGGCTTCCTCGCCGCCGCGCCCGGGCTGCACGCTCGGGCGCTGGAGGTGCTGCGGACGGTGCGGTGATGGGTGGTGCGGTGATGGGTGGTGCGGTGATGGGTGGTGCGGTGTTCGGCGGTGCGGTGTTCGGTGGTTCGGGACCTGTGGCGCCGGCCTGTGCTGCCGGATCAGTGGTGCCGGATCGGTCGTGCCGGATCAGTGGTGCGGTGATCAGCCTTCGGGCTTGATGCCGAAGAGGGCGGCCGCGTTGTCGTGGCAGACCGCCCGCAGCCATTCCTCCCCCAGCCCCAGCCCGGCCAGCGCCTCCAGCTGGTGGACGTACCGGTAGGGGATGTTGGGGAAGTCGCTGCCGAGCAGGACGCGGTCCGCCAGCCCGCGCAGGCGCGGCAGTTCCTCACGCGGGAACGGGTCGTCCGCCTCGGCGAAGTCGGTGAACGCGATGGTGGTGTCCAGCCGGACGGCCGGGTGGCGCTCGGCCAGGTCGAGGAAGCCGCGGTACTCGGGCATCCCGAGGTGGGCGACCACCACGACCAGGCCGGGGTGCCGCTCCAGCACCGCGCCGATCGGGCCCGGGCCGGTGAACCTGCCCGGCACCGGCCCGGATCCGCAGTGGGTGACCACCGGGGTGCCGGTCTCGGCGAGCAGCCCCCAGACCTCGTCCAGCAGCGGGTCCGCCGGGTCGTAGCCGCCGACCTGGAGGTGCGCCTTGAACACCCGGGCGCCGTCCTCGATCGCCCGGGCCACGTAGCCGGTCGCCTCGGGCTCGGGGAAGAAGGTCGCGGTGTGCAGGCAGTCCGGGGTGCGGGCGGCGAAGTCGGCGGCCCAGGCGTTCAGCCAGCCGGCCATGCCGGGCTTGTGCGGGTACAGCATGGACGTGAACGCCCGGACGCCGAAGTCCCGCAGCCGCCGGACCCGTTGCTCCTCGGCCTCGCGGTAGGTGATCGGCCAGGGACGGTTCACCAGCGGACCGGCCGCGTCGAAGTACGCCCACACCTTGTCGAGAACGTTCTTCGGCATGAAGTGGGTGTGCACGTCGATCAGCCCGGGCAGGCCGAGCGTCTGCCAGAACTCCCTGACCTTCTCGGCCTCCTGGCCGTCCGTTTCCGGACCGTCCGCCTCGTGGCCGTTCACTGCTCGGCCGTTCACCGCCCGGCCGTGCGCCGCTCGGTCGCTCACTGTTCGGCCGTTCGCCGCTCGGTCGTTCACGCGGGCACCGGCAGGGCGCGGTCGATGATCGCTCCGGTGTCGACCCCGGCCGGCAGGGTGCCGAAGGCCGCGCCGTGGTCGCCGCCCAGCCGGCTCGCGCAGAACGCGTCGGCCACCGCCGGGCTGCCGTAGCGGACCAGCAGCGAGCCCTGGAAGGCCAGTGCCATCGACTCGACCAGTCGGCGGGTGCGGTACTCCAGGTCGCCCAGGTCGGTCAGCTCCTTGCGCAGCGCGGCGACGGCCGCGTCCAGCCGGCGGTCCGCACCCGCGGCGGCGTCGAGTTCGCCGAGGAAGGCCTCCACGCTCTCGGGGCGCTTGGCCATGGCGCGCAGCGCGTCCAGGGCGGCGACGTTGCCGGAGCCCTCCCAGATCGACACCAGCGGCGCCTCCCGGTAGAGCCGGGGCATCCCGGACTCCTCCACATAGCCGTTGCCGCCCAGGCACTCCAGCGCCTCGGCGGAGTGCGCCGGACCGCGCTTGCACACCCAGTACTTGGCCACGGCCAGGCCCAGCCGCCGGACCAGCGCCTCGTTCCCGTCCCCGGCGAGGGTGCGGTCGGTGGCCTGGGCGAGCCGCATGGCGACGATCGTGGCCGCCTCGGACTCCACCACCAGGTCGGCGAGCACGTTGCGCATCAGCGGCTGGTCGACCAGCGCCTTGCCGAACGCCCGCCGGTGCAGGGCGTGGTGGACCGCCCGGGTGGCGCCGTAGCGCATGCCGGAGGCCGCGCCGATGGTGCAGTCCAGGCGGGTCATGTTGACCATCTCGATGATGGTCGGGACGCCCC
This sequence comes from Kitasatospora sp. NPDC032121, assembly GCF_055580145.1. Classification (NCBI taxonomy): domain Bacteria; kingdom Bacillati; phylum Actinomycetota; class Actinomycetes; order Kitasatosporales; family Streptomycetaceae; genus Kitasatospora; species Kitasatospora sp. NPDC032121. The sequence goes on from NZ_JBVILX010000001.1 coordinate 927,365, forward strand.
GCCCCTCCTCGCCGACCAGCCAGCCGACCGCGCCGTCGTACTCCAACTCGGCGGAAGCGTTGGACTTGTTGCCGAGCTTGTCCTTGAGGCGCATCAGCTGCAGGCGGTTGCGGCTGCCGTCCGGCAGGACGCGCGGCAGCGCGAAGCAGCTGAGGCCGCCCGGCGCCTGGGCCAGCGTCAGGAAGAGGTCGGACATCGGCGCCGATGTGAACCACTTGTGGCCGGTGAGCCGGTAGGTGCCGTCCGGCTGCGGAGCGGCGGTGGTGGTGTTGGTGCGGACGTCCGAGCCGCCCTGCTTCTCGGTCATCGACATGCCGGCGATCAGCCCGCGCTTGGTGCGCGGCTCGCGCAGCCCGAAGTCGTACTCCCGCGCGGCCAGCAGCGGCTCCAGCTCGGCGGCCAACGCGGGGTTGGCGCGCAGCGCCGGGACGGCGGCGTAGGTCATCGAGATCGGGCAGGTGTGGCCGGCCTCGACCTGGCCCCAGACGAAGAACCTGGCGGCACGGGCGGAGTGCGCGCCGGGACGCTCGTCGCGCCAGGGCGCGGCGTGCAGGCCGTACGAGACGGCGGTGCGCATCAGCTCGTGCCAGGCCGGGTGGAACTCGACCTCGTCGACGCGGTTTCCGAAGCGGTCGTGGGTGCGCAGCACCGGCGGGTTCTCGTTCGCCAGCCGGCCCCACTCGGCGGCCTGCTCGGAGCCGGCCAGCCGGCCCAGCTCGCGCAGCTCGGGCTCGGCCCAGCCGGCGTCGGCCCGCTGGAGGGCGGCGAGCAGGGTGGGGTCGGCGGCGGTGTCGTGTCCGTACGGCAGGGGCACCTGGTTGGTGACCTCATGCGTCGCTGTCATCGCGTCCTCCCAGGGCACGCAGGGTGAAGGAGACCAGGGCGGGGACCACCGTGGTGTTCTTGCTGTGTTCGGAGTCGCCGTGTCCGGGCTCACCGCGTCCGGGCTCGCCGCTTCCAGGCGCGCTGCGTCCGGGCTCGCCGGGTTCGGGCCTGCCGTTGCCGGACTCGCCGGGTCCGGGCCGGGCGGTTCCGACCGGTGCGGCGGCGAGCGGGCCGGCCAGCGCCTCGCCGACCGCGCCGACCAGGGCGGCCGCGGTCAGCACCGGGTCCTGCTCGGGCAGTTCGCCGCTCGCCACCGCGGCGGCGATCTCGGTGGCGATCACGTCCCGGAACGCCCGCCGGAACACCAGGCGCTCCTCGTCCACGACGGCGTCGGCCGGCTCGACCAGCAGCGCGTACGCCAGCCGGGGTGCGCGCAGGGCGCGGGCGGCGAAGGTCTCGACCACGGCGGCGATCCGCTGCCGCGGGGTGTCGCGGAGCGCGACGGCGGCGTTGACCGCGTCGATCTCGCGCGTGACCACCCGGCGGAACAACTGCACCGACAGCTCGGCCTTGCCGCTGAAGTGCTGGTAGAGGCTGCCGGTGGCGATCCCGGCGCGGTCCGCCACGGCGGCCATCGTGCAGCCGCCGTAACCACGCTCGGCGAGCAGGCCGACCGCTGCCTGGAGCACCGCTTCGCGCTGGGCGTCCAGGCGGGCTTGTACGGCGGGCGTGCGTCGGTAGGCCATGGAAGCATTGAAGCACTGATTCACTGCTTCGGGGAGGGGTTGGTCCGCGGCTTCTTCGGCTGCGCCCGCCGTTCCCCGAACGACGCGAGGAGGCCACCCCGGAACCCGGGGCGGCCTCCTCGACTGCGTGCCTGGTGGTACCGCCTGCTGCGCGCGTCGGCGTTACAGCGGGCGGCGCTCCTGCTCCAGCCGCTGGCCCTCGACGTCCAGCGGACCGAAGTCCGCACCCGCCCCCGGCGACTTGGCGAGCGAGCGGGCGGCGTTCGGGTCGCTCAGGCCCGCCCACTCCAGCACCTTGGCGGTGGCCTCCGCCGACTGCGCGGCGGGCAGCTGCCCGATCTTGGAACCGTGGTTGCCACCGGGCACGGTGTAGACGTAGCTGTCCTCGCTGCCCCGGCCGAGGTGGAACGGCTTGGCGCCCCACGGGTCGTTGCCGCCGTAGACGTACATGATCCGCTCACCCTCGCGCTTCACCCAGCGGTCGATGTCGGGCATCGCGTTCGGGTTGAAGACGGTCGGGATCTCCTTCGGCACGTAGCTGCGGACCGAGTAGAGCTCCTTGTAGTCGTAGTGCAGCACGCCCTTGAGGTGCGAGACGTCGAAGAACGGCGCGCCCAGCTCGGTCGCGGCCTGGTAGTAGTACGCGGTGTACTTCGCCAGCGACTGGTCGCTGTTGCCGGTGATGCCTGACTGCGAGTCGAACCAGGCGTACAGCTCGTCGTCGGTCGCGGTGGCCGCCACCGGGACCTTGGCGCAGTCGGACTCCAGGCTGTACTGCCAGAACGCCCAGACCACGTCCAGCACGCCGGCCTCGTACGCGCGGTCCGGGGTGCCGAGGGTGTTGAAGGTGGAGCCGGCCGCCTTGTTGTCGGCGACGTAGCGGGCCTCCAGACGGTCGCGGCGCACCAGCAGCTCGCGCTGGGCGGCGTTCAGCCGGGCCCGGCACTCGGGCGTGCCGACGGTGCGGAAGAACTCGCTGTACGCCTCGTAGTCGTTGACGTTGGTGTTGTTCGGCGCGACGTAGGCGATCGTGCCGGCCACGTCGTCCGGGTAGAAGCGGCGGTAGTAGGTCGAGGACATGCCGCCCTTGCTGGCGCCGGTGGAGAGCCACTCCTCCTGGTAGATCCGCTTGAGCGCGGTCACCAGCCGGTGCGAGTCCGCGGCGCCCTGACGGATGCCGGCCTTGGACCAGTCCGCAGGGTCCGGGCGGGAGGGGGTGAAGAACCGGTACTCGATGGACACCTGGTTGCCGTCCACCAGCCGGGTCGGCTCGGTGCGGGACGGGTTGGTGCCCAGGGTGTAGCCGTTGGTGTAGAAGACGGTCGGGCGGTCGTAGCCGCGGTGCAGCAGGCTGAAGCGCTGCTGGAAGGTGCCCAGCCAGGGGCGGTTGTGGTCGATCGGCTGGGTGTAGGTGGCGATGAAGTAGCGGTGACCGGTGGTGGTCGGCTTCTCCTCGGTGACGGTCACCCCGGGGATCGCCGCCAGGCGGTCCTTGATGTCGGCGGTCGGGTCGTCGGCGGGGCTCCGGCCGTGGCGGGAGCCGTTGCCCTGGTCGTTCTGGTCACCCTGGCCGCCCTGCGCGCCCTGGTCGCCCTGGTCGCCCTGGGTGGCGCTCCGGCCGTCGGCGGCGGACGCCGGGCTCGCCAGGCCGCCGACCGCGAGCAGCGGTATCAGCAGGGCGGAGGCCAGCAGTCTTCTCACGGTGGTGGTCATCAACTCTCCATATCTGCGGTGCAGGTGGTGCGATCGGTACGGCGGTCGGTGTGGCAGGCGGTACAGCGGTCGGTGCGCTCGGTGCGGTCGGTACGGCAGGCGGTACGGCGGTCGGCCGATGGACGGCCGAATGGGCCACCCGCCGTTCGCGGATGGCCCATCGGGAGGAAAGTGCTGGTCAGCGGGGTTGCCCTGGTGCTCTACGGGCGGGGCAGGGTGCAGCCCGGGAGGGTGAGGTCGAAGCGGTTGCCGGCAGCGAAGCAGGCCGGTATCCCGTAGGTCTCCTGGGCGTAGCCGATGCCCGGACGGACCGTCACCGCGCCGTTCTGGTCCACCTCGCAGGGGTTGTCCAGGGTGCAGGTCTCGCCGTTCTCGTTGATCGTGTTGTTCACCGCGACCACCTGGTTGGTCGAGGCGTCGACCACCGGCGAGCCGGAGGTCCCTCCGATCACGTTGCAGGTGGAGGTGTAGCGGAGCGAGTCCTTGAAGGTCCAGTCGGCTTCCTTCAGCCGGTAGGCGAAGCCGTCGACCGAGCAGGAGTAGATCTTCTTCCAGTAGCCGGAGACGACCTTGATCGAGGTGCCCTGGACGGGGTGGGTGGCCGCGATCGTCAACGGGGCTATCCCGTACCGGGACTGGATCGAGGCGTAGGTGGTGTTCAGCTGGTAGATCGACACGTCGGTGTCGGTCATCGCGCCGTACACGATCTTGGTCGCGCGCAGCGTGGCGACACCGCTGCCGCTCGCGTTGAGCAGGGTGAAGCTGCGGCTGGAGGACTGGTTGAGGACCACCTGACCCGGGCCGGGCATGCCGGTCTCCAGACAGTGCCCGTTGGAGAGCACGAGGGCCGGGTCGCTCGCGGTCGAGCCGGGCATCCGCACCAACGACCCGGAGCAGTTGCTGAGTGCGACCGTCCCGGCGAAGTTGACGGCGGCGACGGGCTTGGCGACGGACTTGTCAGCGGACGTGACAGACGTGACAGACGTGGCGGCAGGGGCGGCGGCCTGAGCCGGAACGCCACCGACGAAGGCGGTGGCCCCGGCGACCAGGAACGTGGCGACCGTGCCTATGAGCGGCTTCTTCATGAGAGACCTCTCGCTGTGGGGGTCCACGGGTGGGGGTGCACCAAAGCTGTCGCGGACATGACTCACTGTCAAGAGTCAAAGCAACACCAAGAACCGCCCAAGCCTCAATGGCCGGTTACCGCCGCCACCCGGCACGAGGCCCAGCCCGCCTCGACCCGCGGCCCGAGACCCGCGACCCACGGCCCGAGACCCAGCCCGTCCATCACACGAAGTGTCCGTCAACTCCCCGAAGGAGGCGCTCAGCCCGCCGGCCAGTGCTCCCGGCCGATGCTGATCAGGCGCAGCTGGAGACGTGCGGTGGCGGCGATCCGCTGCTCCCGCGCCGGGTCCGTCTCCAGTGCCTCCAGGAAGGCGGCGGCCGTGGAGACCATGTGGTCGACGTACAGCTCGGCGAGCATCCGCAGGTCCTGCTCGCTCCACCCGCGCGACTCCGGCTGCAGCGCCAGGGCGGCCCCCACCTCGGCGGCGAAGCGGCCGAGTTCGGCGTCGATCGCCTCGCGCACCTGCCGCACTCCGCCGTGCCGCTCGCGCACCAGGAAGCGCACGTGCCCCCGGTGTTCGCGGACGTGCCGCTCGATCACGTCCACCGCACGGTCGATCAGCTCCTCGGCACCGCCGGACTCGGCGAGCACCGAGCGGATCATGACGTGCAGGCTGGCCAGCGACTCCTCGACCAGCGCCACCCCGAGGGCGGCGAGATCCGGGAAGTGCCGGTAGAAGGCGGCCGGCGAGAGCCCGGCCTCCCGGGTGACCTCGCGGACGCCCAGGCTCGCCAGGTTCTGATCGGCCAACAGGTGCAGCCCGGCGTCCAGCAATGCCCGCCGACTCTGCTGCTTCTGGGCCTGCCTGGCCCCAACGGTGTGACTCACGCCATTCAGTAAACATTCGTTTGCTGAACTTGGCCAGCCGGGCGTACAGTGAGGACGAAGTCAGTGAACAGTTGTCAACCGAAATCGGCGCAGTCCCAGCCGCAGCCGAAGGAGCCAGCCGTGATCCTGCTCTCCGCCCTCGTCGCCATGGGCATCCTGATCGGCACCGCCGCCCACACCTCGCTCCCGGTCTTCCTCGCCGCCTCCGCCGCCATCACCGCCTGGCTGCTCGCCTTCGGCGCACGCGAGGGCATCGCCCGCCTCCGGCACCGCTGACCCGGCCGCACCACCGACCCAGTTGCACCGCCGCCCCGGCCGCACCACCGACCCAGCTGCACCGCCGACCCAGCCGCACTGCGGACCGCCCCGTGGCCACTGCCCAGAGAGGACCCGCACCACCATGAGCATCATCACCGACCGCCAGGCGATCGGCCCTCGGAGCACCAGCCGCCCGGAGCCCCACAGCCAGGCGACCACCCGTCAGGGCACGGCCGAGGCCGACGGCCTCGCCATCGCCTCCTTCCTCCTCGGCCTGCCCGGCCTACTGCTGTTCAACATCGTCCTCGGACCGATCGCCATCACCCTGGCCACCCTGGCCCTGCTCCGCGGCACCCGCCGACGCGGCCGCGCCCTCCTCGGCCTGACCCTCGGCATCACCTCGCTGGTGATCCTCGCCGTCACCGCCGTCACCTCCCACGGGGTGATCATCGACATCGGCTCCTGAACCAGATACAACTCCCCTTCCACTCCCGGCTCCTGACTCCGTCTCCCCCTCTGTTCCGCACCTCCGTCCCGCACCTCCGTCCCGCACCTCCCGATCCGTCTCCGCGCCACCGTCCGCCCCTGAGGCACCGGGCGAACCTCGCCCCCCGGGCCGACGGTTCGAACGACTGATCCCGTCAACCTGCCCCGATCCCCCGGCCCGCCACATAGAGTGGGCCCATCGGCCGCACCGGCCGGACGACCTCAGGGGGCAGGAGTGACCACGGAGAACCGCAGCGACGCACAGGCGACGCGGCCCACCCCGACGGGGGGACGGCTGCTCGCCGTGAGCGATCTGCACATCTCCTACCAGGAGAACCGCGACCTGGTGGAGAAGCTCCAACCCTCCCACCCCGACGACTGGCTGCTCGTCGCCGGTGACGTCGCCGAGCTCACCACCAGCATCGAGTGGGCCCTCGGCCTGCTCGCCGAACGCTTCGCCCGCGTGGTGTGGGTCCCGGGCAACCACGAGCTGTGGACCCACCCGGAGGACCCGGTCCAGCTGCGCGGGGTGGCCCGCTACGAACACCTGGTGGAGCTGTGCCGCCGGCTCGGCGTGGTGACTCCCGAGGACCCGTACCCGCTCTGGGAGGGCCCCGGCGGACCGGTCCGCATCGTCCCGCTCTTCCTCCTCTACGACTACACCTTCCGTGCTCCCGGCACGACCACCAAGGAGGCCTCCCTGGCGGCCGCCTACGAGAGCGGCATCGTGTGCGCGGACGAGCGGATGCTCTACCCGGACCCGTTCCCGGACCGCGACTCCTGGTGCCGCGAGCGCATCCGGCTGACCGAGAAGCGGCTGGCGGCCTGTGACCCGGACGTCCCGCTCGTCTTCGTCAACCACTACCCGCTGGTCCGGCAGCCCACCGAGATCCTCTGGTACCCCGAGTTCGCCCAGTGGTGCGGGACCGAGCTGACCGCAGACTGGCACACCCGGTTCAACACCGCGGCGATGATCTACGGCCACCTCCACATCCCGCGCCGGACCACCTACGACGGCGTCCCGTTCACGGAGGTCTCGCTCGGCTACCCGCGCGAGTGGCGCAAGCGCGGCCTGCCGGACCCGCTGCTGCGGGAGGTCTTCCCGCAGGCCGCGGGCTGAGCCGCCCCGCCACCGCCTTCGTTCCGCCGCCTCCTGCCGCCTCGCCTCCGGCTCGGCCGAGGTCGGCGCCGCCGACGACGTGGCCCTTCACGGTGTCGGCGGCACCGCCCGCGGCGCCCCGCACGACCTCCGGGGTGGTCACCTGGCGCCACCTCCCCCAGCGTCGTCCTGGGACGGCTCGCTGAGCACAGCCCGCTTGGCGCGGTACTCCTCGGCATCGATCTCGCCCTCGGCGTAGCGGCGGCCGAGGACGGCCAGCGGATGCTCCGCCGCGGCTCCGACCCCGGCCCCGGCTCTGGCTCCGAACCCGGCTCCGAACGCGCAGGCGCGCCGCCGCCAGACCGTGCGGCGCAACAGCGCGATCACCAGGACCACCACGGCGATCCAGACCAGAGGGATCAGCAGGATCCACGGGCCGGGGCCGTACCAGTCGGCCAGCTGGGTGTACATGGTGGTTCAACTCCTCGGTGGTGGGCCTCCAGGACCTCGGGTGGTTCCCGAGGTGCCTAGAGCGTCCCTCCGAGAGGTCTCATCACGCGTCCCACCAGCGGCGGCAGTTGGGATACTCCCCGGAGAGTAGGCACCGTCCGCGACACGCCGGGCCGGAAGCAGGCCCGCTCACGGACCGCGACCCGCTCACGGACCATGCCCCGCTCAGCCCAGCCACCCCGGCCTCACCAGCCCCGATTCGTAGGCCAGGACCACCAGTTGCGCCCGGTCCCGCGCGCCGACCTTCACCATCGCCCGGCTGACGTGCGTCTTCGCCGTCAGCGGGCTGACCACCAGCCGCCGGGCGATCTCCTCGTTGGACAGCCCCATGCCGACCAGCGCCAGCACCTCGCGCTCCCGCTCGGTCAGCATCGAGATGTCCGGCAGCCCCTGCGGCCCGGCCTCGGGCGCCTTCGACCGGGCGGCGAACTCGCCGATCAGCCGCCTGGTGACCCCCGGCGAGAGCAGCGCGTCCCCCGCGACGGCGACCCGGATCGCCCGCAGCAGGTCGGCCGGCTCGGTGTCCTTGACCAGGAAGCCCGCCGCCCCGGAGCGCAGCGCCTCGAAGACGTACTCGTCCAGTTCGAAGGTGGTCAGCACGACCACCCGCACGGAGGACAGCGCAGGGTCGTCGGCGATCCTCCTGGTCGCCTCCAGCCCGTCCATCCGCGGCATCCGGACGTCCATCAGCACGACGTCCGGCACGAGTTCGCGGGCGAGCCGCAGCGCGGCCTCCCCGTCGTCCGCCTCGCCGACCACCGTGACGTCGTCCTGGAGGTCCAGCAGGGCCCGGAAGCCCGCCCTGACCAGCAGTTGGTCATCCGCCAGCAGTACCCGAATCAATCGCTCTCCGCCTTCGGTGTCGGCAGCTCGGCCCGGACCCGGAAGCCGCCGTCGGGCAGCGGCCCCGCGCTGATGGTGCCACCGAACGCCGCCGCGCGTTCCCGCATCCCGACCAGCCCGCTGCCGGATCCGCCCGCGTCGCCGAGCACCGCCGGCCCCGGGTCCTCCACCCGGACCACCAGCACGGCCTGGTCCGTCCAGTCCAGCACCACGACCGCCTGCCGGGCCGCCGAGTGCCGGACCACGTTGGTGAGCGCCTCCTGGGCGATCCGGAAGGCGGTGAGGTCGACGGTGGCGGAGAGCGCGCGCCGCTCCCCACGCTCCTGCACCTCCGCCTCCAGGCCCACCCGGTCCGCCTGCTCGGTGAGTTCGTCCAGCCGGTCCAGCCCCGGGGCCGGCCCGCGTGGCGCCGCCCCGGGCCCACGCAGCGTGGCGAGCACCTGGCGGACCTCGCCGAGCGCCTCCTTGCTGGTCGACTTGATGGTCACCAGAGCGCTGCGGGCCTCCTCCGGCCGCCGGTCGAGCAACGCGAGCGCCACCCCGGCCTGGATGTTGATCAGCGACAGGCTGTGCGCCAGGATGTCGTGCAACTCCCGGGCCATCTTGAGCCGTTCGTCGTCGGCCCGGCGCTCCTCCAGCTGCTGTCGGTAGGCCCGGTGGGCGGCGATCCGCTCGCGTCGGAACCGGACCAGCTCGCCGCCCGCCATCACCAGCAGCAGCCAGGCCAGCAGCCCGAGTTCCTGCGGCCAGACGCTGCCGGACGGCGGGGCGGCACGCTGCCAGCTCTCCGGCAGGGCGAAGGAGCCGAGCAGGTGCACCAGGTAGACGCCGCCGGCGCCGGCCCAGGCCGCCCGGCGGTGCCCGGAGCCGATCGCCACGCAGCAGGCGATCAGCCAGCTCACGAAGACCGGCCCGTACGGGTACCCGGCGGCCAGGTACCCGGCGGTGACCACCGAAGTGCCGACCACCACCGCGACCGGCCTGCGGTGGCGCAGCACCAGCAGGGCCGGCCCGATCAGCAGCAGCAGGTAGCCGAAGGCGTCCAGCGGGGCCCGCCCGCGCTGTTCGTGCGCGGCGAAGGTCGAGCCGACCACCTGGAGCACCGCGACCGCCGCCGCGACCCCGAGCGGGTACCCCGCCCCGGCCGCACGCGCCCACGGCGGGCGCCACGGCTCGGGCGGCTCCTCGGGCGGCTCTTCGGGCGGCCGCTCCGGTGGCTTCCGGGGCGGCTGCCCCGGTGGCTGTTCCGCCGGCCGCTGTGCCTGGGGCGGCTCGGTCGGCGGGGGCGTGGGCGGCATCATGCCCACAAGCTAGACCCGCGCCCCGTCCCCGCGCGTCCTCCACCAGTGGCGTTCAGGCGTACTCCCGCTGGAGTACGCCCATGGGAAGTACGCCCTCGGCCGGTCGTCCTCAGCCCTCCGCGGCGGCCGCGCCGGCCCCCGCCTCCGCCTCCGCCTCCGCCTCCGCGAAGGTCGCCGACGCCTCCGGCCGCGCCAGGGTGACCACCAGCTCCCCGTCGCTCACGTCCGCGATCAGGGTGTCCCCCTCCCGCACCGAACCGTCCAGCAGCAGGTTGGAGATCCGGTTGTCCAGCTCCGACTGGATCGTCCGGCGCAGCGGCCGGGCCCCGAACTCCGGTTGGTAACCCCGGTTGACCAGGTACTCCTTGGCCGCCTCGGTGACCTCCAAGCGGACGTCCTGGGCCCGCAGCCGCCGCCGGCTGCGCTCCAGCAGCAGGTCCACCACCGACAGCAGGTCCTTCCGGGTGAGCGCGTGGAAGACGATCACCTCGTCGATCCGGTTGAGGAACTCGGGACGGAACTGCTGCCGCAGGTCGCGCATCAGGTCGTCCTTGAGTGTCTGATCAGGAGCTCCGCTCCGGGCATCCACGTTTCCGACACGGTCGAGGATCCGCTGCGAACCGATGTTGCTGGTCATGATCACCACGGTGTTGCGGAAGTCGACCGTACGCCCCTGGGAGTCGGTCAGCCGCCCGTCGTCCAACACCTGGAGCAGCAGGTTGAAGACGTCCGGGTGCGCCTTCTCCACCTCGTCGAAGAGCAGCACGCTGTACGGCTTGCGGCGCACCGCCTCGGTCAGCTGCCCGGCCTCCTCGTAGCCGACGTACCCGGGCGGGGAGCCGACCAGCCGGGAGACGGTGTGCTTCTCCTGGAACTCGCTCATGTCGAAGCGGATCATCCGGTCCGGGTCGCCGAACAGCAGCGCCGCCAGCGCCTTCGCCAGCTCGGTCTTTCCGACGCCGGTCGGGCCGAGGAAGAGGAAGGAGCCGGTCGGCCGCTCCGGGTCGCCCATCCCGGCCCGGCCGCGGCGCACCGCCTGGGCGACGGCGGTGACCGCCTCCTCCTGGCCGATCACCTTCTCGTGCAGGTGCTCCTCCAGCTTGAGCAGCCGCTCCTTCTCCGTCGCGTTCAGCTCCGCGACCGGGATGCCGGTCCGGGAGGACAGCACCTGCGCGATGTCGTCGGCCGTCACGTCGACGACCCCCTCGTGGGACTCGGTGATCGCCGCCAGCTCGTCCTCGGTCTGCCGCAGCTCCGTCTTCAGGTTGGCGGCCCGGACGAACTCCTCGTCCGCGACGGCCTCCTCCAACTCCCGCTTCAGCTTGGTGATCCGGTCCTGCACCCCGGTCGCCTCGGTGGACCCGCTCAGACTGCGCAGCCGGACCCGCGCACCGGCCTGGTCCAGCAGGTCGATCGCCTTGTCGGGCAGGAAGCGGTCACTGACGTACCGGTCGGAGAGCGTCGCGGCGGCGTCCAACGCCTCGTCGGTGAACCGCACCTGGTGGTGCGCCTCGTACGCGTCGCGCAGCCCCTGGAGGATCTCGATCGTCTCCTCGACGCTCGGCTCGGGCACCAGCACCGGCTGGAAGCGGCGCTCCAGTGCGGCGTCCTTCTCCACGTGCTTGCGGTACTCGTCCAGCGTGGTCGCGCCGACCACGCTCAACTCGCCGCGCGCGAGCGCCGGTTTGAGGATGTTGCCGGCGTCCATCGAGCCCTCGCCGCCGCTGCCCGCGCCGACCACGGTGTGCAGCTCGTCCAGGAACAGGATGACGCTCTTCTCGGCCGCGGTGACCTCGTCGATCACGTTCTTCAGCCGTTCCTCGAACTCGCCCCGGTACTTGGAGCCGGCCACCAACGCGGTCAGGTCGAGGGTGACCACCCGCTTCTCCCGCAGGCTCCGGGGCACGTCCCCGGAGACGATCCGCTGGGCCAGGCCCTCGACGATCGCGGTCTTGCCGACACCCGGCTCGCCGATCAGCACCGGGTTGTTCTTGGTCCGCCGGGAGAGGATCTCGACGGTCTGCTCGATCTCCTCGGCCCGCCCCACCACCGGGTCCAGTCGGCCCGAGCGCGCCTCCTCGGTGAGGTCGCGCCCGTACTCGTCCAGCGTCGGCGTCTCGCTCGGGTGGGCTCCCGTGCTGCTGCGCTCACCGCCGGTGCCGTGCCCCTCCAGCACCGACTTCAGCGCCTCCTGCGAGGGCGCGGCGTTGCGCAGCGCCACGCCGGCGCCCGAGCGCTCCTGGTCGAGCAGCGCGCCGAGGATGTGCTCGGGACCGATGTACGAGGCGCCGACCTCCTGCGAGCGGGCGTGCGCGGCGAGCAGCGCGCGCTTGGCCGAGGGGGTGAGCGCCGGCCGGCCGCCCACCACGTCGGGGCTTCCGGACGGCAGGGCGCGCTCCAGGTCGCCGGAGAGCCGGTCCGGGTCGATGCCGGCCCGCTCCAGCATCCGGCGCGAGGGCTCCACCCGGGTGGCCGCCCAGGCCAGGTGCGCGGTGTCGAGGTCGCTGGAGCCGTCCTCGGCGGCCCGCCGCGCGGCCAGCGTCAGCAGTTCCTGCGAGGACTCGCTGAGCAGCCGCCCGATCGGCACCCGCTGCACGGCGGGCGGAGAGGCCAGCGGGCTCATCCCGAAGAACCGGCTGAGCAGGTCGGAGAACGGATCGTTCGATCCGAACGGGGGCATGGTCACGGCGATTCACCTCTCCCAAGCGGTTTGCAGCCACACAAACACAGGCCGCACCCGCTCGCCTGTCGAGCCGCCCGGCGCCGTCACCCGGCGTGCCCGGGTCACGCCCGCGCCCGGTCGGCAGGCCGGGGACACACGGTCACCCGGCGACCTGCTCCAGCAGCACACCGCCGCTGTACGTCACCGCCATCGCCAACAACCCGCCCATGACGTTGCGCAGGACCGCCCGACCCGGGCCGGCACCCCCCAGCCGGGCGCTCGCCCAGCCCGACAGGGTCAGCGCCACCACCACCGCCGCCACCGTCACCTGCAGCCGCCACGACTCCGGCGGCAGCAGCACCGCCAGCAGCGGCACCAGCGCGCCCAGCGTGAACGCCGCCGCACTGGCCAGCGCCGCCTCCCACGGGTTGGTCAACACGTCCGGGTCGATGCCGAGTTCGGTCTGCGCGTGGGCGGCCAGCGCATCCCGCTCGGTCAGCGCCGTCGCCACCTCCCGGGCCAGCCCGTCCTCCAGCCCACTCCCCCGGTAGTAGTCGGTCAGCTCGTCGAGCTCCCCCGCCGGATCCTCCGCGAGCTCCCGCCGCTCCTGCGCCAACGCGGCCCGCTCGGTGTCCCGTTGGGTGCTGACCGACACGTACTCGCCGGCCGCCATCGACATCGCCCCCGCCAACAGCCCGGCCACCCCGGCCGCGAGCAGCGCCGTCCGCGAACCCGCCGCCCCCGCCACACCGGTCACCAGACCGGCCGTCGACACCACGCCGTCATTGGCCCCCAGCACGGCCGCCCGCAGCCAGTTCAGGCGCGAGGACAGCTCCGCCCGCGACTCCCCGACCTGCTCAGCCATCCGCCCACCACTCCCATGGGTCCGCCCGGTCCCCCCGATCCTCACCCCCCACCCCGTCCCCCGCACCCGCACGCCGTCCAGCGGTTCGTCCGACAGGCCCGCCAGGATCGCGCGGCGCCCGCACCACCCACTTCCCCGACTCCCCCGGCACCCGTCACATCCCCGGACAGACCCTCCGCCTCAACGGCGGCTCCCCTACCACGCGTTGTCCAGCACCGGCGCCAGGGCCCGCCGCAGGTCCTCCGGCCCTCGGTAGCGCACCCCGGTCATGCCCATCGCCACCGCCGCGTCCACGTTCTCCTGCCGGTCGTCCACGAACAGGCACCGCCCCGGCGCCACGCCCGCCCGCTCGACGGCGATCTCGTAGATCCGCCGGTCCGGCTTGGCGCTGCCCACCCGGGAGCTGTTCACCACCCCGTCCGCCAGGTCCGTCAGCCCCAGCAGCGCCAGGTCCTCGTCCAGCCACACCGTCGCATTGGTCACCAGCACCACCCGGCAGTGCTCCCGCACCCGCCGCAGCAGGCCCACCACCACCTCGTCCGCCCGGAACGGCGAGTCCGCGAACGCCTCCGCCAGCCCACGCGCCCGCGCCCGCGTCACCCGGCCGGACAGCCCCCGCGCGATCGAGTCCACCCACTCCGCCTTCCCGATCCGCCCGAGCAGCAACGGCAGATCGTTCTCCGGCGCGAACCCGACCGCCGCCGTACTCCCCTCCTCCAGCCCCGCCGCCCGCTCCAACGCCGCCACCCGGTCCCCGTCGAAGAACCGGATCACCCCGTCCACATCGCACAGCACCGCATCGAACGCCCTGGTCACCATCCCCCCTCCCTACCACCGGCCCGTTCCCGGCCCGCGGCCGGGCCCAGTACGACCGACGGGGACCAGCAGGTGCGTGCGGCGGATCGGCGGGACACCGGGAACGATCAAGGGCCGGTCCGGGAGGCGTACACCTCCCGGACCGGCCCTCGGGTCGGTGGGCGCGGACGGTTTCGAACCGCCGACATCTGCTTTGTAAGAGCAGCGCTCTACCACTGAGCTACGCGCCCCCCGTCGTGGCCCGGCGGGCGCACGACGAGTGCCTAGGGTACCTGGTCCCGGGGGGTGGTGGGGGACGGGTGTCTGGTGGGGCGGCGGGTGAGGGGGCGGGGCGCGGTGGGGTGGACGGGGTGGGAGGGGGTGACGGGCCGGTGGGGGGATCGGGGAGAATGGGGCCGGATCAGCGGTTCGGAGCAGGGAGCGCGCAGTGACGGTGGCCGGCGGGAGCGGGCGGGGGCGGCGTCGGGCGGGGAGTGCGCTGGCCGACGCACTGGTGTTGCCGGTGGTGCTGGCGGGTGCGCTGGGGGCGGTCGGGCTGGCCTCGGCCGGGAGCACCGGCTGGTGGGGCCGGCGCGGCGGCGGTGAGGGCGGACGGGCGCAGGCCCGGGAGGCCCGGGCGGCTGCCCAGGAGGCGTTCTACGAGCTGGAGGAGACCCAGCGCGAGGTGCAGCTCGCGGTGGAGACGGTCCGCGCGGCCGAGGAGGGCCGGGCGGCGCAGCACGCGCTGGCCGATCTGGCGGCGATCTCCGGCCGGGTCGAGCAGGTCACCGTGAACTACCTCGCCGCGCTCGATGCCCACAACCTGGACAGCGAGACCCTGGACGCGGGCACGGCCGCGCAGGCCAAGCGCCTCCTGGAGGACGTGAAGGGCCAGCTCGGCTCGGCCCGGGCGGAGCTGAACGACTTCCTGCGCCGCCTGCAGCCGACCATCCAGCACGCCGAGCAGCAGCTGATGCGGGTCACCCCGGCGGTCGAGCAGGCCAAGCGCGCGCTGCTCGCGGCCACCACCGCGCTGGACGAGGCACGCGGCGCCGGCCTGCGGGCGGACGACCTGGCGGCCCGGCTGGCCGAGCTGGCGCCCGAGCTCGGCCGGCTGAACGAGGGCCCGGCCCGGCACGGGGTCGCGGACACCCTGCGGCGCGCGGACGACGTGAAGCAGCGCGCCGAGGCGATCGCCGCCGACGCCGGGCAGCTGCCGGAGCGGGCGCGGGAGATCGACCGGCGGGTGGCGAGCCTGCGCACCCGCATCCAGGCGCTGGAGACCAAGGCCGAGACGGTCGAGCCCGCCCTGAGCGAGCTGCGCCGTCGGTTCAGCACCGCCTGCTGGCAGGACCTCCAGCGGGTCTCGGAGCAGGTCGCGGAGACCGGGCGCGCCGCCGAGCGCAAGCTCGCCGAGGCCGCCCGGGCCCGGGACGAGCAGCGCTGGGCGGACGCCACTGCCGCGATCGGGACGGTCCGCGCGCTGCTGGAGACCGCCGACGGCTCGGTGTCCGCGGTGAACGACCGGCTGCGGCAGCTGAACGAGGTGCAGCACGACCCCAACCGGGAGATCGAGCGCGCCCGCTTCGCGATCCGGGACGCCCAGCGGCTGGCGATGGCCGGGCGCAGCGCGCCGGACCCGCGGCACGCCGCCCCGCTGGACGAGGCGGTGGCCCGGCTGGACCGCGCGGTGGCCGCGCTGGAGGCGGCCGGCCGGCACCCCGACTACTGGCACTTCCTGACCGAGCTCGCGGCGGTGCGGGACACGGCGGCCCGGGTGATCGAACTGATCCGCGGGGACCTCGGCGGCCACCGGTGACGCGCGGCCGGGCGACTGTCACCAACACCTCGACCGGGCGACCGGCGGGCGCCCCGCTGGGTACGCTGCCGGTATGCCTCGCTACGACTTCCGCTGCCGCTCCTGCGGCGCCACCTTCGAGCTCCGCCGTCCGATGGCCCAGGCCAACGACCCCGCCGTCTGCCCCCAGGGCCACGAGGACACCGTGAAGCTGCTGTCCACCGTGGCCGTCACCGGCGCGGCCGGTGCCCAGCCGGCCCCCGCCGCCGGGGGCGGGGGCGGCGGGGGTTGCTGCGGCGGCGGCTGCTGCGGCTGACCCGGAAGTCGTTCCGAGCCGGTCAGACCCCGACCGGCAGCGCCGACGCCCCCGCCAGGAACCGCCGGACGATCTCCTCCCCCGCCGTCACCCCCACCTCCGTCAGGGCGGTGACGCCGGGGGCCGTCCAGCCGCTGTCCGCGAGCTCGCCGTGCCCGGGGCGCCAGCCGGCGTCCGCCGCGAGCAGCAGGTCCGCGTCGAGCAGCGAGTCCCCGGCCGCCAGCACGGTGTCCGCGCCGGTGCGCCGGACGACCTCGGCCAGCGCGGCGCTCTTGGTGAGCGGCGCGGGCACCGCGTACACCTTGCGGCCCTGCAGGGAGACCGTCCAGCCGCGTTCGGCGCACCAGCCGGTCAGCTCCGCCAGCCAGCCCTCCGGCAGCGCCGCGCGCTCGACCACCAGGTAGGCGAACAGCTCGTCGGCGACCTGCCGCTTGTGCGTCCACTCCGGGTCGGCGCACAGGGCGAGCCGCCGCACGACCTCCTCCAGCGGGGCCGAACCGGCGGCGATCCGCGCGGTGATCTCGGCCCGCCAGTCCCCGTCCGGGACGCCGTCCACCAGCAGTTGCCCACCGTTGGCGCAGATCGCGTACGCGGGGACCCAGTCCGCCGTCGGCCCCGGCAGGTTGACCCGCCCGTACTGCTCCGGCGTCCGGGTGGTGGCCGGGACGAAGCAGACCTCGCGGGCGAGTTCGGCGAGCAGTCCGGCGGCGCGCTCGGTCATGAAGGACAGCGGCCTCCCCTGGTACACCTCGACGCAGAGCAGCCGCGGCGCCGACCGGTCGGGGGCCGCCAGGGCCATGGCCCGCTCGGAGTAGATCAGCGTCCGGTCGAGGTCACTGGCCACCAGAACACCCATCAGGAATCCCTCCCCGGGACCGAAATCGAAACCGGATCCGAAAGCGAGCCCGAGCCCGAGCCCGGAACCGCGCCCGAACCCGCACCGGGAACCGCCCCCGGAACCGACGCCACGGCGTGCCCGTCGCCCCCGGTCGCCCCGCGGCTGTAGCGGGGGTGGATCAGGCCGACGCAGGTGTACGGCAGGCCGTCCACCTCCTCGACCTCCACACCGCGCTGGGCGGCGAGCAGCCGGACGTGGTCGAGGTCCGCACCGGCGCCGCGCCGGGCGAGGATCCGCCAGGGGACGCGGCGCAGCAGGACCCGGGTGGTCTCGCCGACGCCGGGCTTGACCAGGTTGACGTTGTCGATGCCGTACTCGGCGCTGATCCGCTCGACCGCGGCCCAGCCCGCCCAGTCGGGTGCCCGGTGCGGGTCGTCGGCGAGCCGGTCGGCGCCCGCGACGGCCGCGGCGCGGACCTCGCCGAAGCGGGCTGCCACCGCGTCCAGGAAGGCCGCCGAGACGTCGCTCCCGGCCAGTTCGGCGTAGTGCTTGGCGCCGTGGAAGTCGTCCGGCCCGATCAGCCCGGCCCGCAACACCGTGCGCGAAACCAGCCCGGAGACAGTGGAGTTGAGGCAGGCGGACGGAATCAGGAAGTCGTCCCGGGTACCGTACGTCCGCACGCAGCGGCCCGGGTCGGCGAGCACCGCGAGGTCCGGGTCGAAGCCGGTGCCGGCCAGTGTGCCGGCGAGTTCACGGGTGATCGCGCCCTTGCCGGTCCAGCCGTCCACGAACACCACGTCCTCCGCGCGGTGGTGGGCGGCCAGGTAGCGCAGCGCGACCGGGTCCATGCCACGGCCGCGCACGATCGAGACCGTGTAGTGCGGCACGGACAGGCCGTGCGCGAAGGCCAGCCAGCGGCGGACCAGGATGCCGACGGGCGTGCCGGCCCGGGCCAGCGAGGCGAGCACCAGCCCCGGGCCGCGCTCGCGCAGCAGCGTCTCGGCGACGGTGCCGACGGCGAGCGCGATCCGGCCGGCGGAGTCGCGCAGCGCCTGGTGGAACAGCTCCTGGTACTCGGGGCTGGGCTGGTACTCGACCGGCAGCGACTCGGCGTAGTGCGCGCCGCCGTTCTGGACGGCCTCCTCGCGCTCCTCGGTGGGCGCCTCGAGCGCGACCCCGGAGAGGTCCTTGAGCAGCCAGGCCACCTCCTCGGCCTGGTACGAGGAGAACGCCGGCCCGTACAGGGGTGCGGGCAGCGACGCGGCCACGGACGGCACCTCGACCACGGGCAGCGCCTCGACCACGGACGGTGCCTCGGCCACGGACCGCGCCGCGGACGGCGAGGCACCCACGGACGGCGAGGCGCCCGCAGATGGCGAAGCGCCCGCGGACGCCGAGGCGGCCACGGCCACCGGCCGGTGCGAGGGCAGCACGGCGAGCACCACCTGGTCGGTCACCCGCCGCAGCTGCCCGAGCAGCGCCCGCTCGCCCTTGTGCAGCGCCGGGGTGTCGGCCACGTCGTCGACCACCAGCACCACGGCGTCGAAGCGCCGCGCCGGGTCGCTGCCGGGGGCGACGTTGTACGCGTAGCGCTCGGGCGAGCCGCCGTCCTGCGGGTCGTCGTGGGCGGGGAAGGCGAGCCGGGTGCGGATGGCGTAGCCGGGGTCGTCCACCGCCAGGACGGGCGAGCGGGTGGTGGTGGAGAACCGGACGCGGTCGCCGCCGAGCCGCTCGGCGAGGGCGTCGGCCAGGCGCAGCGGCGCGTACATCAGCTCCTCGAAGCCGAGCACCAGTACCCGCTGCACCCCGGCGGGCACGGCCTCGGCCAACTGACCGGCCAGCCGGGGCAGTTCGGCGTCCAGTCGGGCACGGTCGCGGGCGGTGAAGCCGTGCCGGCCGCCGTCCGGGAGGCCGGCGGGCCAGTCCAGCTCGACCCGGGCCAGCGGCGCGACGCCTGCCGCCTCCGGGTGCCCGGCCGCCGCGCGCCCAGCCCCCGGACCCGCAACCCCCTGACCCGCAACCCCCTGACCCGCAACCCCCGGATCCCCCGCCGCCTCCCCCGCCGCCTCGGCGATCAGCCGCTCGGCCCGGCTCGGCAGGTCCTCGGGCAGCTCGACGCCGCCGCTCGCGGTGGCCACCAGGTCCAGCCGGACGCCGAGTTCGGCGGCGGTCAGGTCGAGCCGCCGCCGGTCCGCCGCGGAGCGCAGGTCCACCAGGGCGACCACCACGTAGTGCCCGCGCGGGTGGCGGGCGTGGAGGGCACGGATGGTGTTGAGCACCGTCTGCCCGGTCGAGAACTCGTCGTCCACCAGCACCAGCGGCCCGTCCCCGGCGAGGAGCCCGGGGTCGGCCGGGAGCAGCAGGTGCGAGGTGGCGTGCGAGTGCTCCTCCTCGAAGCCGCCGACCGGGGCCACACCGGGCACCGGGCGGCGGGTGGAGTGCAGGTAGGGGGCGTCCAGGCCGTCAGCGACGCTGTGGCCGAGGCCGGTGGCGGTCTCCGCGTAGCCGAGCACGACGGCCTGCCCGGCCGCCCGCGCGCCGAGCAGTTCGCGGACCCGGCGGCCGAGTTCGAGTCCGGTGCCGTGGACCACTGAGGGCCGCTGCGGCACGTGCTTGCCGAGCACGGTGGAGACCAGCAGGTGGGAGCGCTTGGGGTTCCCCGAGCGGAGGGCCAGGCCGACGAGTTCGGGGAGGCGCTCGGAGCCGGTCAGCGCGATCCCGGCCCGGTCGGCGACCCAACGGCCGGTCCACGTCTGCGGTGTTGCTGTCACTACTGGTCCTGCCTTCGGTGGTGCGATGGTGCGTTGGTCATATCCGCGCTCACGGATCCGTCCTATCCACCCCGGGGGAACCGGAGGGAACGGCTCGGGTTCGGCCACGGAAACAGTCGGCCCCGGGGTACCGGCCACCCGGGAGCGAGAGCCGTACGGGAGCCAGCCGTACAGGCATCAGCCGTACAGGAGCCAGCCGTACGGGAGTCGGCCACTCCGGAACCGGCCGCACGGTCAGCCGCACAGGCAGGCCGACAGCAGTTCCGCGAAGCTCACGTCCTCCCGGGCCACCCCGAACACCTCCGCCCGCAGCAGCACCCGCTCCGCCCAGGCCCGGTGCGGCCGGGCCTCGTTCATCTTGTTGGTGTACGCCGAGCGCAGCACCCCGCCGCCGTCCTGCTCCTGCCGGAGGATGTCGCGGGCGTCGCAGTACTCCTCGTGCGTGACCACGGAGAGGGCGTGCACGGCCGGAACGTGGCTGGGGTGGATGCAGGTCTTGCCGAGCAGGCCGTTGGCCCGGTCGAGTTCGACCTCCCGGATCAGCCCGTCCAGGTCGTGTTCGATGATCCGCCGGCGGACCTCCTCGCCGGAGGCCCGGAGCGCCCCGGAGGCGGCGGAGAGCGAGGCCCCGGCGAACGGGGTCCGGCGCAGCTGCGGCTTGAACATCCGCTCCTGCACCGGGAAGTACTCCCAGACCGGCCCGGTGACGGTGTACCCGGTGCCGTCCGCCCGGCCGAGCACGTTGACCACGTCCCCGATCACCGCCGCGACCAGCGCCACGTCGTACGCGGTGAGGTCGGGCGAGCGCCGCAGGCCGTACGCGGAGCAGAGGTCGGTGACGCCGAGCCGGACGGCGAGCACCCGGTCGCGGTGGCCGGCGAGCAGTTCGGCGATGCCGAAGAGCTGCTCCCGCCTGGTCTCCAGGTGGGCGAGTTCGGGCGACTCCAGGACGGGCATGGCGAACAGCCGCCGCCCGGTCGCGGCCTCGGCGGCGGCCAGCGCGGCCAGGTACTCACCGCCGTTCGCCGGGGTGAACTTCGGCAGCACGAAGCCGCTGAGCAGTTCGACGGCCGGTCCGAGGCGTTCGGCCAGGTCAAGGATCTGGGTGGCGGCACGGACCCTGATGAAGAGCAAGGGGTGGCTCTGTGTACAGTCGGTGAAATCCTTGACCAGGTCATTCAGTTGCTCGACCAGGTTCCGCTCGCCCGCGTCCACCTCGTGGTCGGCGATCGCGTCCTCCAGGCAGAGCACCATCGACACCACGCCCCGACCAGCGAGTTTGCGGATGTCCGCGGCCAGCGCGGGCCTGGTGGCCGGGCTGTAGAGGGTGCCGCCCAGGGCGGTGGCGAGCACCGTCGGCCCGCTCCGCGCGCTGAACGGGCGCGGCTGTTCCAGGAAGAGCCGGCCGCGTACGTCCTCGGCGAGGTGGCCGAAATGGCGCAAGGTGCTCTCCTCCAGGAAGTGGACCGGACTGCGGCCCGTTGCCGACGACACCCTGGTCAACCGGCCGACCGGGTGCCATGGTTCCCGGGCACGCCTCCGCCGGACGCCCCTGTGCCGACCCCCCGGGGACCTTTCGACCGCCCATCGTACGGACGGGATCCGGCCGGTCCCGGTTCCCCGGCACTGAACTCCCGGAACATCCCGGTCCACTTGGACGATCATGGATGATCACGGTTGTGACGGCCATGGACCTCGGAATCGACGGCGGCAAACCTCGGAAAGCGCAAGTCTTGGCAAAGTCCGACGCGGCACGGACCGCTCCGGTCACGTTGTCCGAAGGGGTGGCGAACAGGCAGGATGGTCGGCTATGACGCACGTGATGGCCAAGGGCGCCAACATCGCACTGCCGGCGGCGGCGGTCCGCGCCGTGCTGCGCTGGAGCGCCACGCCCGGTGCGCCGGACGTGGACGCGTCCGCGCTGCTGCTCGGCGCCACCGGCAAGGTCCGCTCGGACGCCGACTTCGTCTTCTACAACCAGCCCCGCCACCCCTCCGGCCTGGTCCGCCACCTGCCCAAGCAGCAGACCTCCGGCGGCGCCGAGATCATCGACACGGTCGAGGTCGAACTGGGCAAGCTGCCCGCCGGGGTGGAGCGCGTGGTGCTGGCCGGCTCCTCCGAGGGCGGGCCGTTCCGCGCGGTGCCGGGGCTGCGCCTGCTGCTCTTCGACGCCACGGCCGGCGAGGGCGCGCCCGCACTCGCCGAGTTCGGGATCGACGACGCCGAGAACGTCACCGCCCTGGTCGCGGGCGAGCTGTACCGCCGCTCCGGCGCCTGGAAGTTCCGGGCGATCGGCCAGGGCTACACCTCCGGGCTGATCGGCCTCGCCACCGACTTCGGCATCACCGTGGACGACGAGGCGGAGGCCGACCAGGCCCAGGCCCAGGCGCCCGGGTCCACCACCACCGCGGCCGGCACGCTCGACCCGCGCAGCACCCCGATGCCGGACCCGCGCTCGACCACCCCCGAGCCGGGCACCTTCACCCTGGCCCCGGCCGTCCCGCAGACACCGCCCGTCCAGCCGCCCGCCCAAGCTCCGGCCGCCGCACCGGCCGCCGCCGGCGCCGCGGGCCCCGCGCCCGCACCGGCGACCCCGCCGCCGCCCGCGGCCCCGCCGACCATGCCTCCGCCGCCCACCGCGCCCCCGGCCCACCAGCCCGGTCAGCCCGGTCAGCCCGGCAACGGTTACGGCTACCCCCAGCCCGGCACGGGCTACGGCTACCCCCACCAGCAGCAGCCCGCCGGCGGCTACGGCTACCCGCAGCCCGGCGGTTACGGCTACCCCCAGCCGAACCAGCCCGTCCAGCCGAACCAGCCCGCCCCCCAGCACCAGCCCGTCCCGCAGCAGCAGGGCCCCGCCGGCTACGGCTACCCGCAGCCCGGCACCGGCCAGCAGCCGCCCGTCCCGCCGCAGCCGCCGACGGCCCAGCCCCCGGCACCCACCGGCGAGGAGTTCGCGCTGCCCCCGCAGGGCCCGCAGTTCCAGCCCCGCTGACGCCCCCGGCGGGGCCGCCCGCCGAACCCGGCCCCGCCCGCCAGGAGCCGGCCCCGCCGCCGAACCCGGCCCCGCCCGCCACAGGACCACCGATCGCCATCGGCCGCTCAGCCGCACTCAACCGCTCAGTCACTCAACCGCTCAACCGCTCAGTCGCTCTTGTACCCGCGCTGCCACTGCATCCCGAACCCGTACAGCCGGTCAATGTCCGCCTGGAACCCGTTGACGTACCGCACCTCGCGGCGCACCCTCAGCTGGTTGTCCCCCGCGTTCTCGATCAGCACCACCGCGCAGGAACGCGCCGCCCGGGCCCGCTCGTCCAGCTTGATCTCGATCCGCGGCCCGGTCTGCGGCACGATCGTGACCACCGCGTTCGACTGCTCGAAGGCCGGCGTGCCGTCGTAGATGTAGACGAAGATCAGCAGCCGCTTGAACTTGTCCTTCTTCTCCAGGTTGACGTACATCGTCTCGCCGGACGGCGCCCCGTACTGGTCGTCGCCGCTGAGCTTGATGTACGGCGCGTTCTGGAGGTCGCCGAACAGCCCGCCGAGCGGCTGCACCACGCCCGTGCTCCCGTCGGAGAGCTCGTACATGCAGGCCAGGTCGAGGTCGACGTTGGTCGGCTCGGCGTTCTGCGGCGAGTCCGGATCCTGCGGCCGCAGGATCCGCGGGCTGAAGAACCGCCTGACGGACTCCCGCGGGCTCGTCCGGGCGGCCCCCCCGGAGCTCATCGTCCAGTGCAGGTTGACGTAGAGGTAGCCGGTGGTGGCGGCCGACCCGGTGATCGCGTGCTGCGGGGCCGACTTGGTGAGTATGACCTTGTGCTGACCACCGGGGTTGTCGAAGGTGTAGCTCTTGTCCCCGCGCAGGTACTCCCAGATCGAGACCATGCAGTCCTCTCCCCCTGCTCCCGTCAGGCGTTCTGACGGCCCGCCGACCAATGATCGGGCATCGGCCCGGCCGTCGGATACCCCGTTCACCCCCTCCCCTACCCAACCGGGCCCGACCGGCGGGTCGATTGGCCCGGAGAAGCCGCCCTCCCGTAACATGCCGCCCCTTCGGACGCGATATCGTCTAGCCGCACAGGTGTCCCGTCCGCCCCTGCGCGGGCGTGGCGGGCATGCCGTGCGGCGACGAACGAACCGTCAGGCAGTGCCCGCACGGCGGGTCCTGACCGTCTGTGTCGCACTGTGATCCTGTCCCCTGCGGAAACCCGAGGCCCGACCCGCAATGAACCTGACCTCCATACAGCTGGTCTGGACCGTCGTCGGCGGCGCAGCCCTGCTGTTCGTCGCCGTCCTGGTGGCGACGCTGCGCTTCAAGAGCTCGAAGAAGGACGAGTCCGGCGACTCCTGGGAGCGCAGCGAGGAGCGCCGCCGCCGCAAGGAGATGATCTACGGCATCTCCTCGTACACACTGCTCTTCTGCTGTGCCGGTGTCGCCGCCGCGCTGTCCTTCCACGGCCTGGTCGGCTTCGGCAAGGAGAACCTGGGTCTGTCCGGCGGCTGGGAGTACCTCGTCCCGTTCGGCCTGGACGGCGCCGCGATGTTCTGCTCGGTGCTCGCCGTCCGCGAGGCCAGCCACGGTGACGCCGCGCTCGGCTCCCGCCTGCTGGTCTGGGTGTTCGCGATCGCCTCGGCCTGGTTCAACTGGGTGCACGCCCCGCGCGGCGTGTCGCACGACGGTGCCCCGCAGTTCTTCTCCGGCATGTCGATCTCGGCGGCGATCCTGTTCGACCGGGCGCTGAAGCAGACCCGCAAGGCCGCGCTGCGCGAGCAGGGCCTGGTGCCGCGCCCGCTGCCGCAGATCCGCATCGTCCGCTGGCTGCGCGCCCCGCGCGAGACCTACGCGGCCTGGTCGCTGATGCTGCTGGAGAACGTCCGCAGCCTGGACGAGGCGGTCGACGAGGTGCGCGAGGAGCGCCAGGCGAAGCTGGACGCCAAGGCCCGCGCCCGTACCGCCGACCGCCGTGAGCGGGCCGAGCTGAAGGCCATCTCCCGCCAGACCGGCATGCTCGCCCGGGCCCGCGGCGGCCGCCAGGTTCCCGCCCTCACGGCTGCCGGAGACGGCCCGAGCGCTACGGAGCCTGCCCTAGCCGCGGGAACCGACGCCACCACCTCGACCTCGGCCTCCTCGTACTCGGCCTCGAAGCAGTCCGCCGACCCGCTCGAGCCGGCCACCCTGGACTCCGGCCGCCGGCCGCGCGCCGCCGTCGGCTCCTCGTACGCGTCCTCCTCCTACACGTCCTCCTCGGCCTCCGGCACCGGGTCGTCCCGCAGCGGCTCGACCGTCGACCTGACGGCCGACGACGACACCCTGTCGATGCCGAAGCTGGACTCGCTGGAGCGCAAGCTGCGCGCGATCGAGCAGCAGCTCGGCTGACGGGCCCCGCACCCCACAGGAACGGGCCCCGCACCCACAGGAACGACCAGGGACACACGACGAACGGCCGCCCCCGGGAAACCCCGGAGGCGGCCGTTTCGCGTGCCGGTCGTCGGACGGCGGTTACTTGTTGCCGCTGCCGACCAGCTCCGGTTCCTCGTCCGCGCCCTCGCGCCGGTTGCGCAGGATCGACGAGCCGAGCGCCAGCCCGATGAAGGCGACGCCGATCAGGCCGGTGACGATCTCCGGGATGTGGTACTTGATCCCGACCAGCAGGATCGCCGCCAGCGCGCCGATCGCGTAGTGCGCGCCGTGCTCCAGGTAGACGTAGTCGTCCAGGGTGCCCTTGCGGACCAGGAAGACGGTCAGCGAGCGGATGTACATGGCGCCGATGCCGAGGCCCAGGGTGATCTGGAAGATGTCGCTGGAGATGGCGAACGCGCCGACCACGCCGTCGAAGGAGAACGAGGCGTCCAGGACCTCCAGGTAGAGGAAGAGGAAGAACGCCGCCTTGCCGCCGACCTGGACGATCGACTTGCCAGCCTTCTCCGCCGCCTCCTCGCGCTCCTCCTCGGCCTCCAGGCCCGACTCGAAGATCGAGGAGAGGCCGTTGACGGCGAGGTAGGTGACCAGGCCGAGGACGCCGGCGAGCAGGACGGTCTCCGCGTGCTCCTCGGCGAAGAAGTTGGAGGCCAGCAGCAGGGCGACCAGGGCGACGACGCTGGAGAAGGCCTCCAGCTTGCCGACCTTCTCCAGCGGCCGCTCGATCCAGGCCAGCCAGTTGTAGTCCTTCTCCTCGAAGATGAAGTCGAGGAAGATCATCAGCAGGAAGACGCCGCCGAAGGCCGCGATGGCCGGGTTGGCCGCCTCCAGGTACTGGGCGTAGGTGAGGCCCTCGTGGGTCTTGTCGGAGTGCAGCGCGAGGTCGATGACCGTCGCGGGGTTGAGCTTCGCGGTGAGGCCGACGACCAGCAGCGGGAAGACCAGGCGCATGCCGAAGACCGCGATGAGGACACCGACGGTCAGGAAGATCTTCTGCCAGTACGGGTTCATCCGCTTCAACACCGTGGCGTTGACCACCGCGTTGTCGAACGACAGGGAGATCTCCAGGATGGAGAGGATCAGCACGATGCCGAAGCCTTGGGCTCCCCAGAGCAGTCCGGCCGCGACCAGACCGATGGCGGTGATCGCGAACGACCAGCCGAATGTGCGGAGGAACACGGGAGTTGGCTACCTTTCGGGTTCTGGCCGTGCCGGGGGCGGCCTCGTCCCGAGACGCCCTGACCGGGCCGGGCCCGGTCAGGTCACCCCCGCACTGCCCTTTTTGTTCTCATGATCGGATCGGGTGAGATAAGTCCGATTTTCGCCCTTACTGTACGTTCACGCCGAAGTCGAGCGCGATGCCGCGCAGGCCGGAGGCGTACCCCTGGCCCACCGCGCGGAACTTCCACTCGCCCGCGTAGCGGTACAGCTCGCCGAAGATCATCGCAGTCTCGCTGGACGCGTCCTCGGACAGGTCGTAGCGGGCGATCTCCTGGCCGTCGACCGAGTTGACGACCCGGATGTAGGCGTTGCGGACCTGACCGAAGTTCTGGAGCCGCGCCTCGGCCTCGTAGATCGAGACCGCGAAGATCACCTTGTCGGCCTGGGCCGGGACGAGGTCCAGGTTGACCAGGACCACCTCGTCGTCACCCGTGTCGTCGCCGCCGGTGAGGTTGTCGCCCTGGTGCTCCACCGAGCCCTCGGGGCTCTTGAGGTTGTTGTAGAAGACGAAGTACTCGTCGCCGAGCACCCGCCCGCCACCGCAGATCAGGGCGCTCGCGTCGAGGTCGAACGGGGCGCCCGTCGTCGAACGGGCGGACCAGCCGAGGCCGATCTGAACCTGCGTCAGGTTCGGCGCGGCCTTGGTGAGCGAGACGTTGCCACCCTTGGCGAGCGTGACCACCATGACGTTCTTCCTCCCTTGCTTCTCCCGGGGCGCCTTCCAGGTGTAATCCCCCGCGGCCCCGGCCGACCGGCTCCGGTCGGCTGAACTTCCTGAACTCACATCCTCGCAGCGCGACGGACCACCGCGGCACCGGGGCGGACGGAACCGGGGCGGCCCCGGACCACGGAGGTCCGGGGCCGCCCCGGCGGAACGGCGCGGGACCCGCGCCGAAGGGTGTGCCCGAAGGCTCAGACGTTGACCCCGAAGTCCTGCGCGATGCCGCGCAGGCCGGAGGCGTAGCCCTGGCCGATGGCACGGAACTTCCACTCGCTGCCGTTGCGGTACAGCTCGCCGAAGACCATCGCGGTCTCGGTGGAGGCGTCCTCGGAGAGGTCGTAGCGGGCCAGCTCCGAGTTGTCGGCCTGGTTCACCACGCGGATGAACGCGTTGCGCACCTGGCCGAAGTTCTGGCCGCGGGTCTCGGCGTCGTAGATCGAGACCGGGAAGACGATCTTCTCCACGTCCACCGGCACGCCGGCCAGGTTGACCTTGATCGCCTCGTCGTCGCCCTCGCCCTCGCCGGTCAGGTTGTCACCGGTGTGCTCGACCGAGCCGTCCGGGCTCTTCAGGTTGTTGAAGAACACGAAGTTGCCGTCCGACGCGACCTTGCCCTGGGCGTTGCACAGCAGGGCGCTGGCGTCCAGGTCGAAGTCCGCACCGGTGGTGGTCCTGACGTCCCAGCCCAGGCCGACGACCACGGCCGTGAGGCCCGGTGCCTCCTTGGTGAGCGAGACGTTGCCGCCCTTGCTGAGGCTGACTCCCACTAGTCCTCCAAGAATCGGGAGGCACGTCCAGTGGTGCCCCCGGTGGTGCGGTCCGGGGCGTCGGGAGGCCCATCGGCTCCCGCACCCCACCCCGCCAACGGCCCGAGCGTAGTACGGGGTTCCCGTCCGCACCCCT
Source organism: Kitasatospora sp. NPDC032121 (assembly GCF_055580145.1). Taxonomy (NCBI): domain Bacteria; kingdom Bacillati; phylum Actinomycetota; class Actinomycetes; order Kitasatosporales; family Streptomycetaceae; genus Kitasatospora; species Kitasatospora sp. NPDC032121. Next base: position 955,409 of record NZ_JBVILX010000001.1, read on the forward strand.
GATCAGGCCGGACACGACCCGACGACACCCGGCCGGCGGGTGCCGCGGCAGCGAGCGCGGCGCCGTCGGGGCGCTGGGCGGGGGCCTCAGAGCGCCGCGAGGACCTTCAGGTACTCCTGCTCGTCCCGGGCGTCCGGGAGGCCGTTGACGACGCTCCAGCGCACCGTGCCCTCGGTGTCGATCACGAAGGTGCCGCGCAGCGGGCAGCCCCGTTCCTCGTCGAGGACGCCGTACGCGCGGGTGACCTCGCCGTGCGGCCAGAAGTCGGCCAGCAGCGGGAACTCCAGCCCCTCCCGGTCGGCGAAGACCCGCTGGGAGAACTGCGAGTCGCAGGAGACGCCGAGCACCTGCACGGTGTCGTTCTGCAGGCCCGCCAGCTCCCGCTGGATCGCGCCCAGCTCGCCGGTGCAGACGCCGGTGAAGGCGAACGGGTAGAAGACCAGGACGACGTTCTTGCGGCCGCGGAAGTCGGAGAGCCGGACGGTCTCCCCGTGCTGGTTGTTGAGCTCGAAGTCCGGAGCCGGGGTGTCGACCTCGATGGCCATGGACGGGACCTTTCTGACGCGACCGCGCCGCGCGGCGGGCGCGGCAGGCCACATCCTCGCATTCGTTTACGGCGGTTCGACCGAACGGATGAGGCGGCCGGTCGCGGCCCCGGTCCGTTCGCCGTGCGCGAACGGGGCGGCGGGGCCGTCCGGGTGTGTCGGGGAGGGGGCGCCGGGGAACGCCGCGCCAGGGGGGCGGCGCCGGGAAATGCACCGGGCCCCGCCGGAGGGGTTCCTCCGGCGGGGCCCGGTGCGGGGCTTCAGAGCCCGCTCAGCGCTTGCCGCCCTTCGCCGTGGACTTGGTGGCGAGCCGGGTGGCCGCCCAGTCCTTGACGATGTTGATCGAGCTGGTCTGGGAGAGGCCCGCGGTCTTGGCCGCGTCGTTGATCTCGGAGGCCTCGATGTGGCCGTCCCGCCCGGTCTTGGGCGTCATCAGCCAGATCAGGCCGCCCTCAGCGAGGTACTCCAGCGCGTCGACGAGGGCGTCGGTGAGGTCCCCGTCGTCGTCGCGGTGCCACAGCAGGACGGCGTCGGCGACGTCGTCGTAGTCCTCGTCGACGAGATCCGTACCGGTGAGCTCCTCGATGCCCTCGCGGAGGTCCTGGTCAGTGTCTTCGTCGTACCCCAGCTCCTGGATGATCTGGCCTTCTTCGAAGCCGAGACGGGTCGCCGGGTTGGACTTGTCCGCGGGGTCCGCGGTCGCGCTCACGGGAATAACCTCCAGTATTCGGCTCGGCATCCATGCCGAGGCTGTGGCCGTAGTCCACACGGGCGCGGCGGTTCGCGCAAGTACCCGACCCCCGATCCCCTCCAAAGGTTGACGTGTCGCAGCGGGACACGCCGCGCGGCGTGGCGGGAATCACACCGATTTGCCCTTTTCTGCATGGGCCGAGGATGCTTCGGGTGGTCCTGGCCCACAGGCCGTACGCACGACCGAGATGCGAACGGCATTCGGGTCCGCGCGTGCGCGGGCGTAGAGTCTCCTGTTGGCCCTCACCCCGGCCGCCCGCCATCGGGCGGACGGGACACCAGGTCGGACCACCTCTTTTCGTAACACCCGGGGGTGTGCGGAGCGGACGAAGACGCCCGCACCGCGCGCCACCAGACCGGACCGCCCACCAGGCGGAACGGTTACCGATCGGTAGAGATGACGGATCTCCGAGCGCGGTAGCACGATGGAGGCGGCGCGACACACCTCAGTTTCGACCGACAGTGAAGGAACAGCGTGGCTTCCGGATCCGATCGCAACCCGATCATCATTGGCGGCCTTCCGAGTCAGGTCCCGGACTTCGATCCCGAGGAGACCGCGGAATGGCTGGAGTCGCTCGATGCGGCCATCGACGAGCGGGGGCGTGAGCGTGCCCGTTACCTGATGCTGCGGCTGATCGAGCGCGCCCGCGAGAAGCGTGTCGCCGTGCCCGAGATGCGCAGCACGGACTACGTCAACACCATCGCGACCAAGGACGAACCGTTCTTCCCCGGCAACGAGGAGATCGAGCGCAAGATCCTCAACGCGACCCGGTGGAACGCGGCCGTCATGGTCTCCCGGGCCCAGCGCCCGGGCATCGGCGTCGGTGGCCACATCGCCACCTTCGCCTCCTCCGCGTCGCTGTACGACGTCGGCTTCAACTACTTCTTCCGCGGCAAGGACGCCGAGGGCGAGTCCGGCGACCAGGTCTTCTTCCAGGGCCACGCCTCCCCCGGCATCTACGCCCGCGCCTTCCTGCTGGACCGACTGTCCGAGCAGCAGCTCGACGCGTTCCGCCAGGAGAAGTCGAAGGCGCCTTACGGCCTCTCCAGCTACCCGCACCCGCGGCTGATGCCGGACTTCTGGGAGTTCCCGACCGTCTCGATGGGCCTCGGCCCGCTCGGCGCGATCTACCAGGCCCGGATGAACCGCTACCTGGAGCACCGCGGCATCAAGGACACCTCCGACTCGCAGGTCTACGCCTTCCTCGGCGACGGCGAGATGGACGAGCCCGAGTCGCTCGGCCAGCTGTCCCTGGCCGCCCGCGAGGGCCTGGACAACCTGACCTTCGTGGTCAACTGCAACCTGCAGCGCCTGGACGGCCCGGTCCGCGGCAACGGCAAGATCATCCAGGAGCTGGAGTCCCAGTTCCGGGGCGCCGGCTGGAACGTGATCAAGCTCATCTGGGACCGCAGCTGGGACCCGCTGCTCGCGCAGGACCGCGACGGCGTCCTGGTGAACAAGCTGAACACCACGGTGGACGGCCAGTTCCAGACCTACGCCACCGAGTCCGGCCAGTACATCCGCGAGCACTTCTTCGGCGGCGACCTGCGCCTGCGCGCCATGGTCGAGAACATGTCCGACCAGCAGATCCAGCACCTGGGTCGCGGCGGCCACGACCACAAGAAGATCTACGCGGCGTTCAAGGCGGCCCGCGAGCACAAGGGCCAGCCGACGGTCATCCTCGCCCAGACGGTCAAGGGCTGGACGCTGGGCCCCAACTTCGAGGGCCGCAACGCCACCCACCAGATGAAGAAGCTGACGGTCGAGGACCTGAAGCGCTTCCGCGACCGGCTGCACCTGCCGATCACCGACAAGCAGCTCGAGGACGGCCTCCCGCCGTACTACCACCCGGGCCGCGACTCGGAGGAGATCCAGTACATGCACGACCGCCGGGAGGAGCTCGGCGGCTACGTGCCGACCCGCAAGGTCCGCCCGCGGAAGCTGGAGCTGCCCGGCGACGACGCGTACAAGGCGGTCAAGAAGGGTTCCGGCAACCAGACCATCGCCACCACCATGGCGTTCGTCCGGCTGCTCAAGGACCTCATGCGGGACAAGGGCATCGGCAACCGCTTCGTGCCGATCGCGCCGGACGAGTACCGCACCTTCGGCATGGACTCGCTCTTCCCGTCGGCGAAGATCTACAACCCGCTCGGCCAGACCTACGAGTCGGTCGACCGGGACCTCCTCCTCGCCTACAAGGAGTCGCCGACCGGCCAGATGCTGCACGACGGCATCTCCGAGGCGGGCTGCACCGCCTCGCTGATCGCCGCCGGCTCGTCCTACGCCACCCACGGCGAGCCGCTGATCCCGGTGTACGTCTTCTACTCGATGTTCGGGTTCCAGCGCACCGGCGACCAGTTCTGGCAGATGGCCGACCAGCTGGCCCGCGGCTTCGTGCTGGGCGCCACCGCCGGCCGCACCACGCTGACCGGTGAGGGCCTGCAGCACGCCGACGGCCACTCGCACCTGCTGGCCTCGACCAACCCGGGCGTCGTGGCCTACGACCCGGCGTACGGCTTCGAGATCGCGCACATCGTCCAGGACGGTCTGCGCCGGATGTACGGCTCCAGCGCCGAACACCCGCACGGCGAGGACGTGTTCTACTACCTCACCGTCTACAACGAGCCGATCAAGATGCCGGCCGAGCCCGAGAACGTGGACGTCGAGGGCATCCTCAAGGGTCTGCACAAGTACGCGCCGGGCACCGCCGGCCAGATCCCGGCCCAGATCCTCGCCTCCGGCGTGGCCGTGCCGTGGGCCCTGGAGGCCCAGCGCATCCTCGCCGAGGAGTGGAACGTCAAGGCCGACGTCTGGTCCGCGACCTCCTGGAACGAGCTGCGCCGCGACGCGGTGGAGGCCGAGGAGTTCAACCTGCTGCACCCCGAGGAGCAGCAGCGGGTGCCGTACGTCACCCAGAAGCTCCAGGGCTCCGAGGGCCCGGTCGTCGCGGTGTCCGACTGGATGCGCGCGGTGCCGGACCAGATCGCCCGCTGGGTGCCGGGCCAGTACCAGTCGCTGGGCGCCGACGGCTTCGGCTTCGCCGACACCCGTGGCGCGGCCCGTCGCTTCTTCCACATCGACGCGCAGTCGGTCGTCCTGGCGGTGCTCACCGAGCTCGCCAAGCAGGGCAGGATCGACCGCTCGGCGCTGAAGGACGCGATCGACCGCTACCAGCTGCTGGACGTGGCCGCGGCCGACCCGGGTGCCGCCGGCGGCGACGCCTGATCAGCCCGTAGGCACTGAGGGGCCGGACTCCCGCACGGGGGTCCGGCCCTTCGGCGTAAACGGCGGGCCCGCCCCGCACCCCCGGTGTGGCCCCGGGCCCGCGCGAGCACCACGACGGCCCCGGACTCCGAGGAGTCCGGGGCCGTGGCGTTGCGGCGTCGGGGGAGCCCGTCAGATGTGCACGGCCGGGCCCGCGTCGGTGGTGCCGCGGCGGGTGAGCAGGCCGAGCACGGCGGCGCCGAAGGCCACCACGGCGGCCACCGCGAAGGCGAGCGACATGCCGCTCACGAAGGACTCGTGGACGGCGCCGGCCATCGCGTCCACCGCCTGCTGCGGGGTGCCGGCCGGGGCCGGCGGGGCGATGCCGAGCTGGGCGGCCTGCTTGAGGCCCTCGCCCGCCGCGCCCTCGACCGGCGGCAGGCCGGCCTTGGCCCAGTTGCCCGGAAGCACGTCGCCGACCTTCGCGGCCATCAGCGCGCCCAGCACCGCGGTGCCGAGGCTGCCGCCGACCTGCATCGCGGCCTGCTGGAGGCCGCCGGCCACGCCGGAGAGCTCCAGCGGGGCGTTGCCGACGATCACCTCGGTGGCGCCGACCATGACCGGGCTGATGCCGAGGCCCATCAGGACGAACCAGAGCGACATCACGCCGTTGCCGGAGCCGGTGTCCAGGGTGGACATGCCGTACATCGCGGTGGTGGTGATCAGCATGCCGGCCACGATCGGGATGCGCGGGCCCAGCTTGCCGATCGCGATGCCGGCCAGCGGCGAGCCGACGATCATCATGCCGGTCATCGGCAGCAGGTGGACGCCGGCCTCGACCGGCTTCATCCCGTGCACGTTCTGGAGGTAGAAGGTCACGAAGAAGATCGCGCCGAAGAACGCGAAGGCCATCAGCACCATCAGCAGCACGCCCGCCGACAGCGGCACCGAGCGGAACAGGCCGAGCGGGATCAGCGGCTCCTTCGCCCGGCCCTGCCAGAGCGCGAACAGCACCATCAGGACCACCGCGCCGCCCAGGAACAGCAGCGTCCTGGTGTCGCCCCAGCCCCACTCGGGGGCCTTGATGATGCCGAAGACCAGCGCGAACATCCCCACCGAGAGCAGCGCGATGCCGGGCAGGTCGAAGGACTTGGCGGCGTTCTCGGCCCGGACGTCCCTGAGGATCCACAGGCCCAGCGCCAGCGCGATCAGGCCGACCGGGATGTTGATGAAGAACACCGACTCCCAGTTGACGTGCTCGACCAGCAGGCCGCCGACGATCGGGCCGGCCGCGGTGGAGGCGCCGATCACGCCGCCCCAGATGCCGATCGCCATGTTGAGCTTCTCGGCCGGGAAGGCCCCGCGCAGCAGGCCGAGCGCGGCCGGCTGGAGCAGCGCGCCGAACAGGCCCTGGAGCACCCGGAAGGCGATCACGGTCTGGATGTTGCCGGCGAAGCCGATCGCGGCCGAGGTGGCGGCGAAGCCCACCGCGCCGACCAGGAAGGTGGTCTTGTGGCCGAAGCGGTCACCGATCTTGCCGGCGGTGATCAGGAAGACCGCCAGGGCCAGCAGGTAGCCGCTGGTGACCCACTGGATCTCGGAGGGCGCCGCGTGCAGCTTCTCCTGGATCACCGGGTTGGCGATGGCGACGATCGTGCCGTCCAGCGCGACCATCATGACGCCGACCGCGACGGTCAGCAGGGTCAGCCAGGGGTGCCCCTTGAGGCCGCCCCCCGACGGTGGGTTCGGCGGCGGTGTGTCCGCCTCGGAGTTCTTCACGACGGACTGGCTCATCTGGGCCCTCCGGGGGCGTGGCTCGGTTCAGGACGTGGTCGTGGCGCCCCGGCCCACCCGTCCCCACAGGTGCCCCGGCCCGACGGGCGCCACCTCGGCAGATTATGTCAGCCTCTGACATACGGCAAACAGTGACTTCTGACCAGCACTGACATTTGTCAGAGCGCTAAGGTTGTGCTCCCACCCGCCACACCCCGCGCTCCGGAAGGCCCCCGCCATGGCCGCTCACGCCCCCCGCACCACCGACGCCCCGGAGGGCCCCGCCCGCACACCGGGGCTGCGCGAGCGCAAGAAGCAGCAGACCCGGGACGCCCTGATCCAGGCCGCCCACGTGCTCTTCCTCCGGCAGGGCTTCGCCCACACGACCGTCGACGAGATCGCCTCCGCCGTCGACGTCTCCCAGCGCACCTTCTTCCGCTACTTCGCCAACAAGGACGAGGTCGCGCTCGCCGTGATGGCCGTGGCCGAGGACTACTTCATCGAGTGCCTGCGCCGCCGCCCGGCCGAGGAGACCCCGCTCCAGGCCCTGCGCGCCGCGATCGTCAAGGCCTGGCTCGACCTCGGCAGCGCGGAGGCCTCCGGCCCCGACTCGATCCACAGCGCCCTCGAACTCATGCGGATGATCGAGGAGACGCCCCCGCTGCTCGCCGCCCACCTGCGCCGGGTCACCGAGCAGGAGCAGGTGGTGATCCAGGTGCTCGCCGAACGCGAGGGCCTGGACCCGGCCGAGGACCTGCGCCCGGCCGTGCTCGCCGCCGTCTTCGCCAGCCTGCTGCGCTCGGCCCACCTGGCCTGGAGCGTCGAACGCGAGCCGGCCGGCCCCGAGGGCATGGTCGCGGTGATCGAGCGCTACTTCGACCAGCTCGGCCCCGCCCTGGCCGGCCACTGGCGCCCGTAGCACCACCCACCCGTGGCAACCACCCACCCGTAGCACCGCCCGGGCCCCGCCCGTCATACCGGGGTATCACCCGATACCCCGGTACCACCCGGAAGTTCGCGCTCCAGTCCGACGCCCGACACGGGCCCGGCCGCCTAGGGTGGCCCCCGATGAAGACGCCCACCAGAGCCGACGGCCGCGGGTTCGCGCTGCGCCAACTGCGCACCCTGCGGCACCACCTGACCACCCCGAGCGAGGACCACACCCCGCTGCTCGGGGACTCCCGCCGGCGCTGGGTGCGCCGGCTCCCGTACATCGTCGTGATCATCCTGCAGGCCTCGCTGATCCCCACCGGGATCGTCAACCTGGTCGACTTCTACGACCTGGCGGTGCCGGTGGCCGGCGCGCTGACCGTCGCCCAGACCACGCCGCTGTTCCTCGCCGTCACCCGGCCGCTGGCCGCCTGGTGGATCAGCGCCGCCAGCCTGGTCGCCACCGCCGCCATCACCGCCCGCCACCACCAGGCGATGGGCAGCTGGCCGTGGACGGCTCCGATGATCATCGCGTACGTCTTCCTGCTGCTCGCCCTCGCGCTGCGGGAGAGCCGGGCCACCCTGGTCTCGGTCTGGGTCGCCACCGTCCTGCTCACCGTGGTCACCACCACCCTCGGCCTGCCCCGACCCGGCGACGGCACCACCGTGCTGCTGATCGCACTCAGCGGCGCCGCGCTGCTGCTCGGCTGGGCCGTCCGGGACCGCGCCGTGGCCCGCCGACTGCTCACCGAGCAGGAGCAGATCAGCGAGGTCGAACGCGAACGCCGCACGCTGCTGGAGGAACGCGCCCGGATCGCACGGGAGTTGCACGACGTGGTGGCCCACCACATGTCGGTCATCGCGGTGCAGGCGGCCAGCGCGCCGTACCGGATCGGCGGCGTACCGGACGAGGCCGCCGAGGAGTTCACCGCGATAGCCGGCACCGCCCGCGAGTCGCTGGCCGAGATGCGCCGGCTGCTCGGCGTGCTGCGCAGCGAGGAGTCCGGCGGGGACAGGGCGCCCCAGCCCGGGGTCGGCCAACTCGCCCAGCTGGTCGAGACGGTGGGCCGGGCCGGGGTGCCGGCCGAACTGACCCTGGAGCCGGACGCGGCGGACCTGGCGGACCTGGTGCCGCAGGCCGTCGGGCTGTCCGCGTACCGGATCGTGCAGGAGGCGCTGGCCAACGTGGTGCGGCACGCCCCCGGCGCGCGGACCTGGGTCTCGTTGGCCACGGACGGCCCGGCGCTGCTGGTGACGGTGGTCAACGCGCCCCCGCCGCAACACACCGAGTCGCTGGAGGCCTCGGTGGAGGGCACCGGGCAGGGGCTGGTCGGAATGCGCGAACGCGTCCGGCTGGTCGGTGGCAGGCTGGACACCGGTCCGCTGCCGGACGGCGGCTTCAAGGTGGCCGCCGCCCTGCCCCTCGACCGCCCCGACAGCCCCGACAACCCCCGGGAGACCACCGCATGACCATCCGCGTGATCATCGTCGACGACCAGGCCATGGTGCGCGCCGGCTTCGCGGCCCTGCTCAACGCCCAGAGCGACATCGACGTGGTGGGGGACGCGGCGGACGGCGCCCAGGCCCTGGAGGTCAACGGCCGCACCCACCCGGACGTGGTGCTGATGGACGTCCGGATGCCCGTCATGGACGGCCTGGAGGCGGCCCGGCGGCTGCTCGACCCCGAGGTGCCCGGCGCCCACCGGCCCAAGGTGCTGATGCTGACCACCTTCGACGTGGACGACTACGTGTACGAGGCGCTGCGCGCCGGGGCCAGCGGCTTCCTGCTCAAGGACGCCCCGCCGGCCGACCTGATCGCCGCGGTCCGGGTGGTCGCCGCCGGCGAGGCGCTGCTCGCCCCCTCGGTGACCCGCCGGCTGATCGAGGACTTCGCCCGCACCCGCCCGGCGAAGCGCCGCGACCCCAAGGTGCGGCTCAACGGCCTGACCCCGCGCGAGACCGAGGTGCTGGAGCTGATCGCCCGCGGCCTGTCCAACCAGGAGATAGCCGCCGGACTGGTGCTCGCCGAGCAGACCGTCAAGACGCACATCGGGCGGATCCTCGCCAAGCTCGGCCTGCGCGACCGCGCCCAGGCGGTCGTCCTGGCCTACGAGTCGGGCCTGGTGACACCGGGTCAGTAGCTCGTGCCCGCCCGCTCGGGCGACCCCCCTGATACCCGGGTAGCACCCGGGAGTTGGCCCCGCGGTGTGACGTCCGCGGGGCCGTCGCGTTCCTACCTTCCTCTCCACCGGACGCCGAACCGACTCGGCGGCCGCGCCGACGAGGGGGAGCACGGACATGCGCAGGTTCCGGACCAGGCGGGCGATCGCCGCCACCGCGCTGGCACTGGCGGTGGCGCTCGGCACGGGCGGCTGGGCCGCCGACACCCAGACCCCCGTCACCGGCCCGCCGCCCGGCAGCGCCGCCTGGACCGCCGACACCTCGCTCGGCGTGCGGCCGCCCGACCCGGCCACCGCCGCCCCGGCCCTGGTCGCCGCGTTCTTCGCCGGGTTGGCCCCGGCCACGCAGGAGGCCCTGGCCGCCCGGCACCCGCTGGTGGTCGGCAACCTGGACGGCGCCCCGGTCGCCCTCCGGTACCGGGCCAACGCCCTCGCCCTGGCCGCCGAACGCACCCGCGAACTCGCCCGGGCCACCGACCCCGCACTCACCCCGCAGGACCACGCGGCCGCCCGCACCCGGGCCGAGCGCTACCGCGCCCTGCTGGACGGCGGCCGCCAGGTCCTCGCCTTCGACCCGCGCGGCCGCGGCCAGGTCGCCGAGGTGTACGGCGACCTCGCCACCGCCCACCGCACCGCCGTGATCGTCCCCGGCTCGGACATCGACCTGCTCCGCTTCGACCGCGCCTCCGACCCGTACGGCACCCCCGCCGGCATGGCCCGCGCCCTCCTGGACGCCACCGGCGGGCAGACCGCCGTGATCGCCTGGGCCGGCTACACCACCCCGCTCGGCCTCGGCCCGGACGCCGCCACCGAGGACCTGGCCCGGGCCGGCGCCCCGCGCCTCACCCGGCTGCTCGACGGACTCGCCGTCACCACCCGCCCGCAGGCCCCGCCCACCGTGTTCTGCCACAGCTACGGCTCCGTGGTCTGCGGCCTGGCCCGCCCCACGCCCGCGCAGGCCTCCGGCGTGGTGGTGCTCGGCTCGCCCGGCATGGGCGTCGACTCGGCCGCCGACCTCGACCCCGGCGTCCCGCTCTGGGCCACCGCCCGCAACGGCTCCGACTGGATCGGCGAGGTGCCCAACGTCCGGCTGTTCGGCCTCGGCCACGACGCCGACCCGACCACCCCCGGCTTCGGGGCCCGCCCGCTGCCCGCGACCGGATCCCACGGCCACACCGGCTACTTCGCCCCCGGCACCGCCTCCCTCGCCGCCTACGCCGACGTCGCGCTCGGCCACGCCTGACCGCCCGCACCGGAAGGAACACCACGCCATGGCCGGCACCACCACCCCCAGCCCGCTCACCGCCCTGCGCCGCGCCGCCGCCCGCGTCGACGCGAAGACCCCGGCCGACCGCGACCGCGCCCTGGACGGGCTGCGCGCCCTGGCCCTGCTCGCCGTACCCGTCGGGCACTGGATGCTCGGCGGCTTCACCCGCACCCCCGACGGCGCCCTGCACAACGCCAGCCCGCTCTCCACCCTCGGCTTCTTCGCCCCGCTCAGCTGGGTGCTCCAGATGCTCGGGGTGTTCTTCCTGGTCGGCGGCCACTCCTCGGTCCGCTCGCTGGAGCGCGCCCGGGCCAAGGGCCTGCGGACCCGCGACTGGCTGTGGGCCCGTACCGTCCGGCTGCTGCGCCCGGTGCTCGGGGTGGCGGCCGTCTGGGCGGCACTGGTCCCGCTGCTGCCCGCGCTCGGCGTCCCCGCGGACACCCTGCGCACCGGCGCCACCCTGGTGGTGCAGCCGCTCTGGTACATCGCCGTCTACCTGGGGCTGACCGCGCTCACCCCGCTCTGCGTGGCCGCCGGGCGCCGGCTCGGCGGCTGGTCGGCGGGCCTGCCGGTGCTCGTGGTCGCCGCCGTCGACCTGCTGCGGTACGGGCCGTGGGCCGGGGCGGTGCCGTCCTGGGTGGCGCTGCTGAACATCCTGCCGGGCTGGTTGTTCGGCTACCAGCTGGGCGTGCTCTGGGCACAGGGCCGGCTCGGCCGCCCGGCGGCCCGGGTGCTGCTGCTCGGCGGCGGGGCGCTGTTCGCCGCGCTGCTGCTGGTCTTCCACTACCCGGCCAGCATGGTCGGCGTGCCGGGGGCCGCGCGGACCAACTCGCACCCGCCGTCCCTGCTGGTGCTCGCCCTGGCCGCGTTCCAGTGCGGCGCCGCGGTGCTGCTGCGGGAGCGGCTGGGCCGGCTGCTGACCCGCCGCCCGCTGCTGTGGCTGCCGGTCGTGGTGGTCAACCTGTCGGCGATGACGGTCTTCTGCTGGCACCAGAGCGCGATGCTCGCGGTCGCGGTGCCGGGCGCGGCCGTCCTGGGCGCCGTCCCGGGCCTGACCACCGCGCCGGACTCGCTCGGCTGGGTGGCCGCCCGGCTGGCGCTGCTGCCGCTGTTCGGCGCCGTACTGGTGGCGGTCGGCTGCTTCACCCGCCGGTTCGACGGCCCGTGGACGGCCTTCTCCCGGGGCGGCAAGGCGGTGGCCGGGGCAGCGGCGGCGCTGTTCGCCGCGTACGCGCTGGGCGTGGTGTGACGGCGCGCCAGGCGTGAGCCGCCCCCGGTGCGCCGTGCCGCGCGCCGGGGGCGCGCTGTCGGTGCCCTGCCCTACCCTGCCGCCATGGTGACGTTCGACGAGTTCCGCGCGATGGCTCTGGCCCTGCCCGAGGCCGCCCAGGAGCCGACCTGGGACATCGAGACGCTGCGGGTCCGCGGCCGGATCTTCGCGATGGGCGCGCCCGACGGGGAGCGCGTCAGCGTGAAGGCCTCCCCCGAGGACCAGGCCGAACTGCTCGCCGCCGAGCCCGAGGTGTTCTTCCCCGCCCCGTACGTCGGGCGCCACGGCTGGGTGAGCGTCCGGCTGGACCTGGTGGACCGGGACGAGCTGCACGACCTGGTCACCGAGGCCTGGCGGCGGACGGCGCCGAAGCGCCTGGTGCGCGAGTTCGACGCCTGAGCGCCACCCGCCGGCCCCTGTGGCACCCGGCCGCACGCACCGCCCGAACCACTGGGAGACGCCGTGAGGACACCCCCGGTTCATGTGATCCATCCCACAGTTTAGGCGTTCCCGCCGCCCCTTCGGGCCCCCTAGGCTTGCGCAGGGAAGTCAGCAGAACCATCGCACCCTCCGGGCACCGCCCGCGAAACGGTGACGGGCCCCAAGGGAGTTGGTGCGGTGCGCAACCGTCGACGCTGGAAGCGGGTACTGATCGGGGCGTTCGCCGGCTGCGCGGTGCTCGCCGACGCCGGAGCCTCCGCCGCCGCGGCCGCGGTCTCCTCCGAACAGCTGGCGATCTCCACGCCTCCGGCCGGCAGCGCCGCCTGGATCCAGGACCACTCCTTCGGCCGCTCCCTGCCCGACCCGGCCACCACCACGCCGGCCGCCGCCGCGGCGTTCTTCGCCTCGCTCGCGCCCACCGAACTGGACCGGCTGATCCAGGACTACCCGCTGGTCGTCGGCAACTACGACGGCGCCCCGCTGGACCTGCGCTACCGCGCCAACCGGATCGCCCTGGCCGCCGAGCGCGACCAGGCCCGGGCCCGCGCCGCGGACCGAAAGCTGGACTCCGACGCCCGCGCGCTGGCCGTCTCCCGCGCCAACGACGTCGAGCACCTGCTCGCCCCGGACCGGCAGGTCCTGGCCTTCGACCCGCGCGGCCGCGGCCTGGTCACCGAGGTGTGGGGCGACCTCGCCGACGCCGAGCGGATCTCCGTGCTCGTCCCCGGCTCGGACGCCGACCTCGGCCACCACGACCAGGCCGCCGATCCGCTGCGCTCCCCGGCCGGGATGGCCCGCGCCCTGTACACCGAGGAGCGGCACCAGGCGCCGGGCACCCGGACCGCCGTGATCTCCTGGACGGGCTACGTCACCCCCTCCGGCCTCGGCCCGGACGCGGCCACCTCCCGGCTCGCCGACGTCGCCGCCCCCCGGTTGGAGCGGCTGCTCGCCGGGCTCAAGGAGACCACCCGGCCGGACGCGCCGCCGTCGCTGCTCTGCCACTCGTACGGCTCGGTGGTCTGCGGCACCGCCGCTCCGGACATCCCGCGTGCGGCCGCCTCGCCGTCCGACACCTCCGGCGTCACCGACCTGATGGTCTTCGGCAGCCCGGGCATGGGCGTGCAGAGCACCACCGAGCTGGGCGCCGGCGTGCACGTCTGGGCCACCCGCAACCCCAGCGACTGGATCGGCAACGTGCCGTTCCTGGAGGTCGGCGGGCTCGGCCACGGCGCCGACCCGACGGCGAGCGGCTTCGGATCCGAGCAGATCTCCTCGGCCCGCGCGGTCGGCCACAACGGCTACTTCAGCGGGGGCACCGACAGCCTGCACAACTTCGCGGCGATCTCGCTCGGCCACTACCAGGACGTGCTCCGGCCGAACCCCAACCAGTAGGGGCCCGGCGCCTGGACGCCCGGCGCCTAGGCACCCTGCTCCTGGTACAGCCGCAGGGCGTCCGCCGCCGCCCGGGCCAGCTCCCGCCGGGCGGCCGGCGGGGCCAACACCTCGACCTCCGCCCCGAAGGCCAGCAGCGACCGGACGGCCGCCGGGGCCGGGAAGGCCATCGCCACCTCGACCCACTCCTCGGCCGGCCCCGCGCCCGGCTCCGGCGGCGGGGCGGTGACCCGGCCGCCGTGGATGCGCAGGAACATGTCCAGCCGTCCGCGCCGGACCCGTACCCGCACCGGCACGTCCTTCGGCAGCCGCTCCACCTGCTCGCGCAGCACCGCCCAGACGTCGCCTAGTCCGACCCCGGCCCGGCGCCGCACCGCCTCCTCGGTGGTCTCGGCGGCCAGCACCCGGTCGGCCCGGAACAGCCGCGGCTCGCCGTGCAGGTCGGCCACCAGGTACCAGACCGCGGCCTTGCTCACCAGCCCGTACGGGTCGACGGTGTACTCCACCGGCGCGGGCGTGCCGCCGTGCCGGTAGCGCAGCCGCAGCCGCCGGTCCGCGAAGACGGCGTACTGCAGTTCGCCGAGGTCCGGCCCGGCGGCGGGGCCGGCCGCGCCGGGGGTCTGCATCCAGCGGGCCGGGTCGACCAGGATCCGCTCGCTGATCCGCTCGGCGCCGGGCCGGTGCGGGGCCGGCAGCGCGGCCATCACCTTGCGCAGCGCCGAGCCGAGCGCGCCGTCCAGCCCGAGGTCGCTGTGCGCGCCCTGGGCGGAGAGCACGAACAGCGCCCTGGCCTCGTCCGCGGTCAGGCCGGTGACGTCGGTGCGGTAGCCGGGCAGCAGGCCGATGCCGCCGTGCCGCCCGCGTTCGGTGAACACCGGCACCCCGGCGGCGGAGAGCGACTCGACGTCGCGGTAGATGGTGCGCACGGACACCTCCAGCCGCTCGGCGAGTTCGGTGGCGGACACCTGGCCGCGGGTCTGGAGCAGCAGGAGGATCGAGAGCAGGCGGTCGGCCTTCATGCACCAAGAATCCCAGTAATCCTGACGGCAGTTGTCAGGTTTTACTGGGAGATTGCGTTCCGAGCCCGAAGAACCACCCGACACCAGGGAGTTGAGCGCGGATGACCGCCGTCCAGGATGCCCGACCGCAGTACCGCAGTGCCCTCGACCAGCTGGAGAAGCTGTTCGCCACGATCACCCCGGCCGACCTCGAACGGCCCACGCCCTGCCCCGAGTTCACCCTGCGCCAGCTGCTGAACCACGTGGTCGGCGGCGTCCACCGGTTCGCCTACCTGGGCGAGGGCGGCAACGCCCGGGACGTCGTGGCCGCCATCGAGGACCCCTCGGACGAGGGCTGGCCGGCCGCACTGGGCCGCGCCCGGGCCCGGGTGACCGCCGCCTGGGCGGACGACGCCAAGCTCGGCCGCCCGACCGTCGCCCCCTGGGGCGAGGTGCCCGGCGCGGCGGCGGTGGGCGGCTACCTGATGGAACTGGTGACCCACTCCTGGGACATCGCCGTCGCCCTGGACAACGGCTTCGCCCTGGACGACGACCTGGCGCGGACCGCGCTGGGCATCGCCGAGTCCGCGCTGCCGGCCGAACGGCGGGTGCCGGGCGTCCCGTTCGCCGCCGTCCGGCCGGTCGCAGAGGACGCCGACGTGCACACCCGGCTGGCCGCCTGGACCGGCCGTACGGTCTGACCCGACGCGGCGGGGCCGGGGAGCGCCGAACGGACTCCCCGGCCCCGCCGGGCCGTCGGCGTCCGGCTACTCGCGCGCGGCCGAGGTCGAGCTCATGTCCGCGTAGCGGTTGCCCGCCACCCGGCCGGCCACCGGCTCCAGCAGCGCCAGCTCCTCGGCGGTCAGCCGCAGCGTCGCCGCCGCGGTGTTCTCGGCGAGCCGGCTGCGCTTGCGGGTGCCCGGGATCGGCACCACGGCCAGCCCGTGCACCTCGGCCCGCTGGTGCACCCAGGCCAGCGCGACCTGGGCGAGCGTCACGCCGTGGGCCGCCGCGATCTCCCGCAGCGGGGCGAGCAGTTCGCCGTTGGCGGCGGCGTTGTCGCCGGTGAAGCGCGGGAAGTTCCGCCGGAAGTCGTCCGCCGGGAGCTCCTCGGCGTTCTGGAAGGCGCCGGTCAGGAACCCGCGCCCGAGCGGCGAGTACGGCACGAAGGCGACGCCCAGCTCCGCGGCGGCCGGCACCGCCGTGCGCTCGACGTCGCGGGCGAACACCGACCACTCGGACTGCAGCGCGGCGATCGGGTGGACCGCGTGCGCCTCGCGCAGCTCCGCCCCGGTCACCTCGGACAGGCCGAGGTGGCGCACCTTGCCGGCCTCCACCAGCTCGGCCATGGCGCCGACCGAGTCGGCCAGCGGCACGGCCGGGTCGCGGCGGTGCATGTAGTACAGGTCGATCACGTCGACGCCGAGGCGGCGCAGCGAGGCGTCGACCGCGGTCCGGATGTACTCCGGGTCGTTGCGGATGCCGCGGACGGAGGCGTCCTGCGCGGAGCGCACGATGGAGAACTTGGTGGCGAGCACCACCTTGTCCCGGTTGGCCCGGACGAAGGGGCCGATCAGCTCCTCGTTGCGGCCGGAGCCGTACATGTCGGCGGTGTCGAAGAGGGTGACGCCGGCCTCCAGCGCGGCGTCCAGGGTGGCGAGCGCCTCACCGGTGTCGGTGTGGCCGTAGAACTCGCTCATGCCCATGCAGCCGAGGCCCTGGACGCCCACCAGCGGGCCTCCGGTGCCGAGTTCGACGGTGGGAAGGACGGTCTGAGTCATGCGCTCTGCTCTTCCTCTACACGGATGTTCTGGCATTGGACCGGGGCACCGGTGCCGTCGGCGACCTTCCCGGCATAGAGATCGATCTTGTAGTCGAGGACGGCGAGGGTGGCCTGGAGGTCCACGATCCGCTGCCGGACCTCCTCGCGCTGGGCCTCCAGGAGCAGCCGCCGGTCCTCGTAGGTCCGCTCGCCCTGGCGGGCCATGTCCACGTACTTGAGCATGTCCGCCACGGACATGCCGGTCAGCCGCAGCCGGCCCAGGAAGGCCAGCCGGTGCAGGTCGGCGTCGCAGTAGCGGCGCCGGCCCCCCGCGGCCCGGCCGACCGGGTCCAGCAGGCCGATCCGCTCGTACCAGCGCAGGGTGTGGGCGGTCAGTCCGCTGGCCGCGGCGACCTCGCTGATGGTGTGCCGCGGCGAGCGGTCCGGATCGCCGGCCGGGCTGCTGAACACCTCGGAGCAGCTGCGCAGGTCGATCTCGACGCGTTCGGGTGTGGCCATCGCTCGTTCCCCCTGTCCTGTGCGACGTGAACGACGCTACCGACTTCGAGTGCACTCCAAGCAAGCCGCTACCCGGGTGGCTCCGCCACCACCTTCTCCGGAGGTTTTCCCGGCGACTAGAGTCGGGCCCATGGAGAGCTTGCGGATGATCGAGAACTGGCCGGTGCCCCATGCCGCGGCGGCCGTGGTCCGGGGGGCGGACGGCGCGGTGCTGGGCGCGCACGGGCCGCAGCAGCACCTGTTCCCGCTCGCCTCGGTCACCAAGCTGCTCACCTCGTACGCGGCGCTGGTCGCCGTCGAGGAGGGCGTGTTCGAGCTGGACGACCCGGCCGGGCCGCCCGGGGCGACCGTCCGCCACCTGCTCGCGCACACTTCCGGCCTGGGCTTCGACGAGGACCGGGTGTTCGGTGAGCCCGGCAAGCGCCGGCTCTACTCCAACGCGGGCTTCGACGCGCTGGCCCGGGCACTGTCCGAGGCCGCCGGGATCGAGTTCTCCCGCTACGCCGCCGAGGCGGTGTTCGAGCCGCTGGGCATGACGGACACCCTGCTCCACACCGCGCACAAGTCCCCGGCCGGCGCCGGCGGCCTGTCCACCGTCGCCGACCTCGCCCGGTTCGCCGCCGAGCTGCAGGCGCCCAAGCTGCTGGACCCGTCCACCGTCCTGCGGGCCACCCGCGAGGTCGCCTTCCCCGGCACCAGCGGCGTGCTGCCCGGCTACGGCCACCAGCGCCCGAACGACTGGGGCCTCGGCTTCGAGATCCGCGACGGCAAGAGCCCGCACTGGACCGGCTCCGCCAACTCCCCCGGGACCTTCGGGCACTTCGGCCAGTCCGGCACCTTCCTGTGGGTGGACCCGCGGGCCGGCGTGGCCTGCGTCGCGCTCACCGACCGGGACTTCGGCCCGTGGGCGGTCGAGGCCTGGCCGGCCTTCTCGGACGCGGTCCTCGGAGAGCTCGCGAAGGGCTGAGCCGAGCCGTACGGCCGGCGCTAGCCGTACGAGACCGGCGAGTGCATCTCCCAGAGCAGGAGTTCGGCGCCGGTCTCGCCCGCCGCCGGGTCGGCGAAGGCCTCACCGGTGATCCGTACGCTGTCGCCCGGCACCATCGAGCGGCCGGCGCCCTTGGGCCCGGGGACGGTCCGGTAGCCCAGCGAGCCGGCCGTCAGGTGCGCGTACCGCCAGGGCGCCTCGGGCAGCGGCGGCAGCGGCTGCCACGGCCCGGCGGTGGCCAGCCAGAGCGCGGCGTCGCCGCGGCGCAGCCGCAGGGCGTCCGTCCCGGCGTCGCGCTCCAGCCCGGAGGCCAGCAGCGTCAACCCGCCGTCCGCCGGTTCCACCTTGCGCAGACCGTACGCGGGTGGCGCGTCGAACTCGTCGGGTTGGAGCCACATCTGGACGAAGCGGACCGGACCGGTGGCGCCGCCGACGTTGCGCTCGGTGTGGGTGACGCCGGAGCCGGCGCTGAGGTGCTGGACCATCCCGGGCCGGACCACCCCGCTGTGGCCCTGCGAGTCCCGGTGGGCCAGCGCGCCCTCCAGCACCCAGGTGAGGATCTCGGTGTCCCGGTGCTTGTGCTCCTCGAACCCGGCCCCGGGGGCGAGGAGTTCCTCGTTGCACGCGAGCAGCGCGCCGAAGTGGGTGTTCTTCGGGTCGTAGTGGCCGGAGAAGGAGAACGCGTGCCTGGTCTCGACGCCCTCGGCCGGGGCGGAACGGTAGCGCTCGGCGGTGCGGCGCAGGTCGGCACGGGGGCGGGCGGCGGCTTCGGTCACGCCCCCACCGTAGTGGGTGGGCGTCGGAGTGTGACTCTTGCCACCGTGCCGCTCCGCCGGGGATTGTGCACGAGCAGTCACTCACGTGAGGCAGTCTTGTCCTTGTGCCAGCCGCCTCCACGAACTCCACGAACGACCCCAGCTCCAGCCCCGCACCCGACCCCACCGGGAAGAGCCCGACCGCCCGGTCGGGCCGCGACCGCCCGGGCCGCGCGGCGCCCCGCCTGACCGCGCAGGAGCGCAGAAACGCCGCCGAGCGCGCCGAGCGCCGGGCGGCGACGCTCAAGCGGCTGGAGAAGTCCTCCGGCAAGCTGGCCACCGCCGCGATCTCGCGGATGGACGACCAGCTCGGCTGGTACCGGCGGATGCCGCCGGAGCACCGGTCCTGGATCGGCCTGGTCGCCCAGGCCGGCATCGCCGCGTTCACCGAGTGGTACCGCCACCCCGACGCCGCCCAGGCGATCTCCACCGACGTCTTCGGCACCGCCCCGCGCGAGCTGACCAGGGCGATCACCCTGCGCCAGACCGTCGAGCTGATCCGCACCACGATCGAGGTGATGGAGGAGGCCATCGAGGAGGTGGCCGCGCCCGGCGACGAGGCGGACATGCGCGAGTCGGTGCTGGTCTACGCCCGGGAGATCGCCTTCGCGACCGCCCAGGTGTACGCCCAGGCCGCCGAGGCGCGCGGCGCCTGGGACGCCCGCCTGGAGGCGCTGGTGGTCAACTCGCTGCTGTCCGGCGACGCCGACGAGGGCGTGCTCTCGCGGGCCGCGGCGCTCGGCTGGGGCCAGCCCAGCCAGGTCCGGGTGGTGATGGGCAGCGCGCCGGACGGCGACAGCGAACTGGTGGTCGAGGCGATCCGCCGGGCCGCCCGGTACGCCAAGCTGAACGTGCTGACCGGGGTGCTGGGCAAGCGCCTGGTGGTCGTGGTCGGCGGCGACAAGGAGCCGGTGCACGCGGCCCGGGCGCTGATCGGCCAGTTCGCGCCGGGCCCGGTGGTGGTCGGCCCGACCGTGCCCGACCTGCTCTCCGCGACCCGCTCGGCCCACGCCGCCGCGGCCGGCCTGCGCGCCTGCGCCGCCTGGCCGGACGCCCCCCGCCCGGTGCTGGCCGACGACCTGCTGCCCGAGCGGGCACTGGCCGGCGACCAGGCCGCGCGCCGTCAGCTGGTGGAGGAGATCTACACACCGCTTGACGAGGCCGGCTCCGCCCTGCTGGAGACGCTGAGCGTCTACCTGGAGCAGGCCTCCTCGCTGGAGGGCGCGGCCCGGATGCTCTTTGTGCACCCCAACACGGTGCGCTACCGGCTGCGACGTGTGACTGACGTCACGGGGTACGCCCCCTCCGACGTACGTTCGGCGTTCACGCTGCGGATCGCGCTGGCCCTCGGCCGGCTGGGCGCCGTCGGAGAGCCCGGCTGAGTCGGAGTGTAGGGACCATACAATCCCGGATGGTTTTCTTCGTTACCGTCGCCTACCCGCCCCTGGGCGCCTGGCGAGAGAGGGTTGAACCGTGCTCGTAATCGTCGCCCCTGGACAGGGTGCCCAGTCCCCCGGTTTCCTCAGCCCCTGGCTGGAGCTCGACGGCGTCGCCGACCGCCTGCGCGGCTGGTCGGAGGTCGCCGGGCTCGACCTGGTGCACGCCGGCACCGAGGCGTCCGCCGAGGAGATCAAGGACACCGCCGTAGCCCAGCCGCTGCTGGTCGCCGCCGGTCTGGTGACCGCCCGGGAGCTGTTCCCGGACGAGGACGTCGCCCGCAAGCTGGTCGGCGCCGTGGCCGGCCACAGCGTCGGTGAGATCACCGCCGCCGCCGGCGCCGGGGTGCTCACCGCCCACGACGCGCTGGCCTTCGTGCGCGAGCGCGGCCAGGCCATGGCCGAGGCCGCCGCCGTCACCGAGACCGGCATGCTCGCCGTGCTCGGCGGCGAGTCGGAGGAGGTCGCGGCGAAGCTCGCCGAGCACGGCCTGACCGCGGCCAACAACAACGGCGGCGGCCAGATCGTCGCCGCCGGCACGCTGGCCCAGCTGGAGGCGCTGAAGGCGGACCCGCCGGAGCGCGCCAAGCTGATCACCCTCAAGGTGGCCGGCGCCTTCCACACCGAGCACATGGCCCCGGGCGTCGAGCGGCTGGCCAAGCTGGCCCCGACCCTGACCGCGGCCGACCCGCTGGTCCGCTACGTCTCCAACAAGGACGGCGCGGTCGTGGAGTCCGGCGCCGAGGTGCTCTCGCGCCTGGTGTCGCAGGTCTCCAACCCCGTCCGCTGGGACCTCTGCATGGAGACCCTCGGGCAGCTGGGCGCGACGGCCGTGATCGAGCTGTCCCCCGCGGGCACCCTCACCGGGCTGCTCAAGCGCAACCTCAAGGGTGTGGCCACGCTCGCCCTCAAGACCCCCGCCGATCTCGACAAGGCCCGCGCGCTCGTCGCGGAGCACGGCGGTCAGGAGCAGGAGACCCAGGCATGACCAAGCCCCAGATCCGCCCGGTGAACGGCGCGCAGTACGCGCGCATCCACGGCGTCGGCGGCTACCGTCCGGTCCGGGTCGTCCCCAACTCCGAGGTCCTGGAGTGGATCGACTCCTCGGACGAGTGGATCCGCACCCGCAGCGGTATCGCCGAGCGCCGCTGGGCCGGCCCGGACGAGTCCGTCGCCGAGATGTCGGTCCAGGCGGCCGGCAAGGCCATCGCCCAGGCCGGGATCACCGCCGACCGGATCGGCGGCGTGATCGTCTCGACCGTCTCGCACTTCAAGCAGACCCCCGCGATCGCCACCGAGATCGCCGAGCGGCTCGGCTGCGGCACCGCCCCGGCCTTCGACATCTCGGCCGCCTGCGCCGGCTTCGGCTACGGCCTGGGCCTGGCCGACGGCATGATCCGCGGCGGCAACGCCGAGTACGTGCTGGTCATCGGCGTCGAGCGGCTCAGCGACCTGACCGACAAGTCGGACCGCTCCACCGCCTTCATCTTCGGCGACGGCGCCGGCGCCGCGATCGTCGGCCCGTCCGACACGCCCGGCATCGGCAAGCTGATCTGGGGCTCGGACGGCTCGCAGGCCGAGCTGATCACCCAGACCCAGGCCTGGGACACCGCCTTCGCCAAGTCCGACGCCGTCAACGGCGCGGGCGAGGAGACGAAGTGGCCGGCCCTGAAGATGGACGGCCAGCCGGTCTTCCGCTGGGCCGTGTGGGAGATGGCCAAGGTGGCCCAGCAGGCGCTGGACGCCGCCGGGATCACCGCCGACCAGCTCGGCGCGTTCATCCCCCACCAGGCCAACATGCGGATCACGGATGCCATGATCAAGGCGCTCAAGCTGCCGGATTCGGTGCCCGTCGCCCGCGACATCGCCGAGACCGGCAACACCTCCGCCGCCTCCATCCCGCTGGCGATGGAGCGCATGCTGGAGAGCGGTGAGGCCCACAGCGGGGACCTGGCCCTGATCATCGGGTTCGGGGCGGGTCTCGTCTACGCCGCCGCAGTCGTTACTCTCCCCTAGGCGCGTTCGCGCCGTCCACAAGCCTGTGCCCGGCCGCCGGCCGGACACGTTCAACACCGAAGAGGAGCAGCCAGTATGGCTACCAAGGACGAGGTCCTGGAAGGTCTCGCCGAGATCGTCAACGAGATCGCCGGTATCCCGACCGAGGACGTCCAGCTCGACAAGTCCTTCACCGATGACCTGGACGTCGACTCGCTGTCCATGGTCGAGGTCGTCGTGGCCGCCGAGGAGCGCTTCGACGTCAAGATCCCGGACGACGAGGTCAAGAACCTGAAGACCGTCGGCGACGCGGTGGACTACATCCTCAACGCCTGAGCGACCGACTCGTTCGACTCGGTCAGCCCGTCCGGCGTCCCGTACGCCGGCCCGGGCTGACCGGTCGGCCGGGCTCGTCGAGCCTGGCCGGCCTCTCCGGCCGGGACGCCCTCATCGGGCGCCCGGCCGGGCCCATCCTCGGCACGCCGCCGACCCCCGCACACGTGAGAGAAGAAGAAACCAGTGACCGCTGAAAATCGCACCGTGGTCGTCACGGGTATCGGCGCCTTCACGCCGCTGGGCGCCGACGCCGCCAGCACCTGGGAGAACCTGGTCGCGGGCACGTCCGGCGTGGCGGCCCTGACCGAGGAGTGGGCCGAGGACCTGCCGGTGAAGATCGCGGCACGGACCGCCGTCGAGCCCGGCGACATCCTTCCCCGCCCGCTGGCCCGCAAGCTGGACCGCTCGGCCCAGTTCGCGCTGATCGCCGCCCGCGAGGCCTGGGCCGACGCCGGCTTCGAGACCCCCGCCACCGACGAGTCCTCCAAGCTCGCCCCCGAGCGCCTGGGCACCGTCATCGCCTCCGGCATCGGCGGCGTGACCACCCTCCTCGACCAGTACGACGTGCTGAAGGAGAAGGGCGCCCGCAAGGTCTCCCCGCACACCGTCCCGATGCTGATGCCCAACTCCCCGGCGGCCAACGTCGGCCTGGAGGTCGGCGCCCGCGCGGGCGTGCACACCCCCGTCTCCGCCTGCGCCTCCGGCGCCGAGGCGATCGGCTACGCGATCGAGATGATCCGCACCGGCCGCGCCGACGTCGTGGTGGCCGGCGGCACCGAGGCGGCGATCCACCCGCTGCCGATCGCCGCGTTCGCCAACATGATGGCGATGTCCAAGAAGAACGACGACCCCCAGCGCGCCTCCCGCCCGTACGACAAGGCCCGCGACGGCTTCGTGCTGGGCGAGGGCGCCGGCGTGGTCGTGCTGGAGTCGGTCGAGCACGCCGAGGCGCGCGGCGCCCGGATCTACTGCGAGGCCGTGGGCCAGGGCCTGTCCTCGGACGCCCACCACATCGCCCAGCCCGAGCCGACCGGCGCCGGCGTGGCCCGCGCGCTGGCCGACCTGTTCGAGCGCAACGAGCTGGACAAGGCCGAGATCGTGCACGTCAACGCGCACGCCACCTCGACCCCGCAGGGCGACACCGCCGAGCTGAAGGCGCTGCGCAAGGAACTGGGCGACGACCTCGACCACATCGCCGTCTCGGCCACCAAGTCGATGACCGGTCACCTGCTGGGCGGCGCCGGCGGCATCGAGACCGTCGCCACCGTGCTGGCCCTGCACCACCGGGTCGCCCCGCCGACCATCAACGTGGACGAGCTGGACGACGACGTGGACGCCGACATCGTCCGCGGCGGGGCCCGCAAGCTGCCCGAGGGCCGGATCGCCGCGCTGAACAACTCGTTCGGCTTCGGCGGCCACAACGTGGTGCTGGCCTTCCGCACCCGCTGACGCCCACGACGAAGGGGCCGGCGCTCTCCGCGAGCGCCGGCCCCTTCGCATGTCCCCGGTACGGCCCCGGGGCGGGCCTCAGACCACCTGGTGCAGCCAGCGCACCGGCGCGCCCTCGCCCGCGTACCGGAACGGCTCCAGCTCGTCGTCCCAGGGCTTGCCGAGCAGCCGGGCGACCTCGGCCTCCAGGTCGGCCCCCTCGCTGCGGGCGCGCACCAGGACGGCGCGCAACCGGTCCTCGGGGATCAGGATGTCGCCGTGGATGCCGGTGACGGCATGGAAGATGCCCAGCGAGGGCGTGCTGCTGTACCGCTCCCCCTCCGCCGTGGCGCAGGGCTCGCTGGTCACCTCGTAGCGCATCAACTGCCAGCCGCGCAGCGCGGAGGCGAGCTTCGAGGCCGTACCGGGCTCCCCCTGCCAGGAGAGCTCGGCGCGCCAGTGTCCGGGTGCGGCCGGCTGGCGGATCCAGTCCAGGCTCACCCGCACACCGAGCACCCCCGCGACGGCCCACTCGACGTGCGGGCACAGCGCGCGGGGCGCGGAGTGGACGTACAGGACTCCACGTGTCGTCACCGGGACCTCCAGGCTGTGGACGAGGGTCGCCTTCCCCAGCTGCCTCGTGCCTGCAGTTGATCCGCAGTTACTCACGTTAGCTGACATTAAGCTACTAAATTGAGCAAAACGGACAGGCTTTCGCTCAATGCTAGTCGAATCCTCAACGAGGTCTACCCCTCGGCCGGATCTCTCCCCCGAACGGCCCCATCACCGGCCGAACCACCGTACCGCGCGGCGCCACGGGATGGATGACGCACTTTCGGATCCGGCCGGAATGCGGTAGTGCGCCTCCGGCACCCGCGCCCGGCGGCGGTCCGCCCATGACGAACGCCCCGCCGCCCGGTCGGGGCGGCGGGGCGATCAGGATGCCTGACGCTTCGTCAGTCACCCAGGCGGACGACCATCTTGCCGGTGTTGACGCCGCGCAGCAGGTCGATGAAGGCCTCGACGGCGTTCTCGACGCCGTCGACCACGGTCTCCTCGGTGCGCAGTTCACCGGACTTCAACCAGCCGGCCACCTCCGCGACGAACTGCTGCTGGAGCCCCGCGTGGTCGCTCACCAGCATGCCCTCCAGGCGCAGCCGCTTGCCGATGGCGAGCGCGAGGTTGCGCGGGGCGGCGGGTGCGGCGGTGTCGTTGTACTGGGCGATCGCGCCGCAGAGCACCGCGCGGCCGTGCACGTTCAACGCGCCGATCGCGGCCTCCAGGTGGTCGCCGCCGACGTTGTCGAAGTAGAGGTCGATGCCGTCCGGGGCGGCCTGGGCGAGCTGCTCGGCGACCGGGGCGTCCTTGTAGTTGAAGGCCGCGTCGAAGCCGTACTCGTCCACCAGCTTGGCCACCTTCTCCGCCGAGCCGGCCGAACCGACCACCAGCGAGGCGCCCTTGAGCCTGGCGATCTGGCCGACCAGCGAACCGACCGCGCCGGCCGCGCCGGAGACGAAGACCCTGTCGCCCTCCTTGAGGCCGCCGACGGCCAGCAGCCCGGAGTAGGCGGTCAGGCCGGGCATGCCGAGCACGCCGAGGTAGGCGGAGAGCGGGGCGGCGGCCGGGTCGACCTTGACCGCGTGCCGGGCGTCCAGCGTCGCGTACTCGCGCCAGCCGAGCCCGTGCAGCACCGTGTCCCCCGGGGCGAAGCCCTCGGCCCCGGAGGCGACGACGTGACCGACCGCGCCGCCGTCCATGGCCTGGCCCAGCTGGAACGGCGGGACGTACGACTTCACGTCGTTCATCCGGCCGCGCATGTACGGGTCCACCGAGAGGTAGGCGTTGCGGACCAGGATCTCGCCCGGGCCCGGGGTGCGGACCGGGGCCTCGACCAGGGCGAAGTCGGCCGGCACCGGCCAGCCCTTTGGGCGGGCGGCGAGGTGCCATTCACGGGCGGTCGCGGGGGTGGCGGCCTGCTCTGCCATGGGTGTGCTCCTTGCGGTTCGGGGGCGGGTCGGGACGCGGGTTCGGAGAGGTTCGAACACCTAAAAGGTTGAGCAACTGAAGTAACGATGGGCATGAAAGGTTCACATTGTCAACTTTTCAGGTAGACTCTCGACCATGGACACCCAGCCGGTCGAGGACGCCGCGCCGCAGCCCGACGAGATCACCCGCGAGGTCGTCGACCTGATGGCCAACCTGGTCGCGCTGTTCCACCGCGAGTACGAGGACGCCGCCGCCGCCCGCTCGCTCACCGGCGCCCAGGCCAAGGTGCTCGCCCTGCTGCGACGCGGGCCGATGCCGATGCGCCAGATCGCCCAGACGCTCAGCTGCGAGCCGTCCAACATCACCGGCATCGTCGACCGGCTCGAATCCCGCGGCTTCGTCACCCGCGAGGCCGACCGGCACGACCGCCGGGTCAAGCTCGTCGCCGCCACCGACACCGGCTCGGCCGCCTCCGAGGAGCTCCGCGAGTCGCTGAACTTCGCCCGCGAGCCGCTGGCCGCGCTCGGTCCGGACGAGCGGACGGCGCTGCGCGACCTGCTCCGCAGGATGCTCGCGGGCGCCTCCGGCCCCGGCGCGTGACCAGCATCACAGGACCCGGGGGCTGCTCGTAGGCCCCAGGGGGGTAACCGAACCGCCTCCCGGAACGTCTAACGTTCGAACATCGAACGCGAGAGACCTGAAGACGGGGGGCACGGAGGATGAGCAGCAGCACGCGCCGGCGCCGCTATCTGCGGACCGCCATCGGCCTGGCCGCCGTACTGGTGCTGTCGGTGGTGGGCGCCGGAGCCTGGTTCTACCACCGGCTGGACAACAACATCACCACCTTCGACCCGGGCGGCGTCGCCACCGAACGCCCGCCGGCCCCCGTCCCGGCCAGCCCGGGCGCCTCCGTACCGGTCAACGTGCTGCTGCTCGGCTCGGACACCCGCGACGAGGGCAACGACTCGCTGGGCGGCGGCGACGAGGGCGTCGGCCACTCGGACACCGCGATCCTGGTGCACGTCTACGCCGACCACAAGCACGCCGTCGGCGTCTCGATCCCCCGCGACACCCTGGTCACCATCCCGTCCTGCAAGCTGCCGAACGGCACCTGGACGGCGCCGAAGACCGACCAGATGTTCAACTCCGCCTTCACCGTGGGCCTGGCCGAGAAGGGCAACCCGGCCTGCACCCAGAACACCGTGGAGAAGCTCACCGGACTGCGGGTCGACCACACCGTCGTGGTCGACTTCAAGGGCGCGGCCGCGATGTCCGACGCCGTGGGCGGCGTGGACGCCTGCGTCCCCAACGACGTCAACGAGTACGGCATACACCTCAAGAAGGGCCTCCAGAAGCTCTCCGGGCAGTCCGCGGTGGACTACCTGCGGGCCCGCCACGGCATCGGCGACAACTCCGACATAGGCCGGATGAAGCGTCAGCAGGCCTTCCTCTCCTCGATGATCAAGAAGGTGCAGAGCCAGGGCTTCTCGCTGCCCACCCTGCTGCCGCTGGCCGACGCGGCCACCAAGTCGCTCACCGTGGACGAGGGGCTGGGCACCGCGATGAAGCTGGTGGACTTCGCCCACTCGATCCAGGACATCAAACTCTCCGACGTCTCCTTCGTCACCGCCCCCTGGCGCTTCGCCGGCGACCGGGTGCGGCTGGTCCAGCCGGACGCCGACACCCTCTGGAAGCTGCTGCGCGAGGACCGCACCCTGGACGGGCAGAGCACCTCAGGGACGGGCCAGCCGGCCTCCTCCCCCACCGCCGACCCGGGCGCCGCCGCGACGGCCCCCGGCACCCCGCTCACCGCGGAGCAGGCCGCGGCGCCGATCACGGTGGTCAACGGGGTCGGCACGCCCGGCCTGGCCGGCTCCGGCGCCGACACCCTCAAGGCGCGCGGGTTCCGCAACGTCACGCTGGGCCACACCTCCGCCGGGCGGCAGACCACGCGGGTCGCCTACGACCCCGCGCTGAAGGCCACCGCCGACCAGGTCGCGGCGCTCTTCCCCGGCGCCACCACGGTCGAGGAGCCCGGCACGGAGGCGATCACCGTCACCCTCGGCGCCGACTACCGCGCGGCGGGCACCCGGACCGACTCGGTGGCCGCCCCGAGCCCGGAGCCCGGCGTCCCGGCCGCTGCCACCCCGGGCGCCGCCCCGGGCAGCGTCCCCGGCACCATCCCGGGCGCCACCGCCGGCAGCACCCCCGGCACCGCCCCGGGCCTGCCGAGCGGCATCCCCACCGGCATAGCGGAGAACACCCGCAACGCCGACACCGACCCGTGCGCGAACCTGACCTTCGGCTGATAGCGCCCTCCCGCCGGACGGACGGCCCGCCCTCCCCGCCGAACGGCGGGAGCGCGGGCCGTCCGCGTCGGAGCCGGGGCGGCCCTACCGCGGATCCGGCAGCCCGGTGACGACGGCGGTGAGGCGGGTGCCGCGGGGAAAGGCGCCCTCCGCCGTCAGGTCGGCCAGCGCGGCGAGCAGTTTGGCGACGTAGCGGCGCTCCAGCGCGATGCCGTGGCGGCGCTCGAACCGCTCGGCGAAGGCGGCCAGTCCGGCCGGGACCCTGCCGTAGCCGCCGCCGTGGTGCGCGTGGTCGATCCGCCAGTTGTCGAACCCCCGCCCGTAGGCGGCCCGGTGCAGCCGGGTGACCTCCGCCTCCAGGTAGCCCTCGCCGCCGCGCAGCACGGCGACCCCGAGCGCCCGGGCGCCCGCCGGCAGGCCGGCCGCGATGCCGGCCAGGGTGCCGCCGGTGCCGACCGGGCAGCAGACCACGTCCCGCTCGCCGAGACCGGGCAGTTCGGCCGGGATCGCGGCCGCGCCGACGGCGGCCAGGGCGTTGGAGCCGCCCTCCGGGAGCACCAGGCAGGGGCCCCAGCGGCGGAGCAGGGCGTCCGTGCCGTGCTCCCCCTCGGCCCGGCCGGTGGCCTCCCGGTACTCGGCCCGGGTCAGGAACTCCAGCCGCATCCCGGCCTCCTCGGCGGCCCGCAGCGACCAGTTGCGCGGCCGGTCGGCCAGCTCCTCGCCGCGGACCAGCCCGACGCTCTCCAGTCCGAGCGCCCCGGCGGCGGCCGCGACGGCCCGCAGGTGGGTCGAGTAGGCGCCGCCGAAGGTCAGCAGCCGGGTGTGGCCCTGCTCCACGGCGGCGGCCAGGTTGGGCGCCAGTTTGCGCCACTTGTTGCCGGGGACGGTCGGGTGCAGCAGGTCGTCCCGCTTCAGCCGCAACTCCACCCCGGCCCGGGCGTAGGCCTCGTCGGTGCAGTCCACCAGCGGGGTCGGCAGCAGGGCGGGTTCGAGCATCCGGCCAGCTTACGGGCCGGTACGTCCGTACGCCCGGACGGCCGGGAGCCCGGCCACCGGACCGGTGACCGGGCTCCGCGCCCCCTTGCGGGCCGTCTCCCCCGCGGACGGACCGTCAGCCCAGGGCCGCGCTCTCCGCCGCGTGGCCCGCCATCCGCCAGGCCAGCGCCGTGCCGAGCGCGCGCGGGACCGGGCCGGCCGCCGGGGCCAGCTTCGCGATCCGGCCGCGGTGCTCCCGGCGCTGCCTGCCGTTCAGGACCGAGCCGAGCCGGCCCGCAGCGACCAGGGCGGTCAGCGCCGCGTCGGCCGGGTCGACCCGGCTGAGCGGCCCGGTCAGCGCCCCGGTGACGGAGGCCGCCAGCGCCTCGCGGACCCCCGGGTCCGTCAGGGTGACCAGGGTCACCGGGAACAGCCCGGCCGCCCGGTGCGACCGGAGGGTGAGCCGGCCGGAGTCCGCCAGACCGTCCCTGACCCGGCGGACCGGCTGGTCGTGGCCGGTGCTCCTGGCACGGCTGACCCAGGAGTTCCAGCTGTGCGGCCGGCTCTCCCTGATCTGGCCCAACAGACGGGCGCTGTAGGGATCGAGGCCCTCCTCGGCCGCGCCGCCGCGGGCCCGGGCGACGGCCTTGCGGCCCTCCTCGTACAGCAGGCCCCTGCGCAGCAGCTCGGTCAGCGCCGCCGCCTGGAGCAGCAGGTTGGGCGAGGAGTTCCGGGTGGTGCGCTCGCGCCGCGGGTCGTGGGCGAGCAGGTACAGCTTCTCGGGCAGGTTGCCGGGCAGGTCCATCTCGGTCTCCGAAGGTTCTCCGAGCCCCGGTCCGCGGTCAGTCCTCGCCGGACTCGCCGCTCTCCGGGCTCTCCTTGGGTGGGCGGCCGCGCCGGGGAAGCCGGGCCGCACCGCTGGGCATCCGTCCCGCGTCGGTGAGGGCGCGGCGGAGCAGGAACTCGATCTGGGCGTTGGTGCTGCGCAGTTCGTCCCCGGCCCATCTGGCCAGCGCGTCGTGAACTGAAGGGTCCAGTCGCAACAGGATCTTCTTCCGTTCCGTCGCCAAGGCCTCGCCTTACTGGTAGAGGGAGCCCGTGTTCACGACGGGCTGGGTGCCGCGGTCGCCGCAGAGCACCACCAGGAGGTTGCTCACCATGGCGGCCTTGCGCTCCTCGTCCAGCTCCACGACATCGCGTTCGGCGAGCCGGTCCAGCGCCTCCTCGACCATACCGACGGCGCCCTCGACGATCAGCCTGCGCGCCGCGACCACGGCCCCGGCCTGCTGGCGCTGGAGCATCACCTGGGCGACCTCCGGAGCGTACGCGAGCCTGGTGATCCGGGACTCGATGACCCGCACCCCGGCCGAGGCGACCCGGGCGGAGATCTCGGCGGAGAGCTTGCGGGCGATCTCGTCCGCGCCGTCGCGCAGCGACAACTGGCCCTCGTGGTGGGCGTCGTAGGGGTAGCTGGTGGCGATGTGCCGTACGGCCGTCTCGGTCTGGATGGCGACGAAGTCGGCGTAGTCGTCCACCTCGAACATCGCCATCGCGGTGTCCTCGACCTGCCAGACCACCACGGCGGCCATCTCGATCGGGTTGCCGTCCGCGTCGTTGACCTTGGTGGTCTCGGTCTCGTGGTTGCGGATCCGGGTGGAGATCCGCCGCCGGCTGGTGAACGGGTTCAGCCAGGTCAGGCCCTCGGCGCGGACGGTGCCGCGGTAGCGCCCGAGCAGCTGGACCACCCGGGCCTGGCCGGGCGAGACCACCGTCAGCCCGCACATCAGCAGCACCGAGCCGAGCACCAGCAGCGGTCCGACGACCACCAGGGCGATGCCCAAACCGTTGGCCTTCACGGACAGTTGGGCCGCGCCGACGACGAACGAGCCGACGCCGGCGAGCAGGCCGAGCAGGGTGCCGCCGAGCACCGGCAGGCCGGCCGCCCCGGTGATGGCCCGTTCGGTGAACTTGGGGACCGGGAGGTCCAGGAC
Source organism: Kitasatospora sp. NPDC032121 (assembly GCF_055580145.1). NCBI lineage: Bacteria > Bacillati > Actinomycetota > Actinomycetes > Kitasatosporales > Streptomycetaceae > Kitasatospora > Kitasatospora sp. NPDC032121. The sequence continues at coordinate 986,700 of NZ_JBVILX010000001.1, forward strand.
AGGGCCGTCCTCGACGGTGGAACGCAGTGTGGTCATGGGACCGACTCCCCCAATGGTGATGTCCGCTGCGCGGGTGCCCGCTTCAGCTGTCAAAGTGATATCACTTTTTGCGCGCACGGCGCCAGCGTCCGGCAACGGGGAAAGGGGGACGAGCGCCGCGGGGAGGCGACGGACAGACGTCAGGGAGAGTCGGGGCCGATGCCCACGGGCGGGTGAATTCCGGCGCGCCACCCGGGAAAGGGGATGGCCGCGGCCTAGACTCTGCGACGTCGCAGGCGGTGAAAGGGCGGCGGGGCTCCGGCCCGGCGGCCCGCCCGCGAAAGACGCGTACGACGCTCGTCGCACACCGAGAAGGTGGGGCGGGTGGGACTCGAACCCACGACCAAGGGATTATGAGTCCCCTGCTCTAACCGGCTGAGCTACCGCCCCGGTTCGCCGCACGCGCCGGTCGTCGGCACGGCAGCAGCAGACGGCCCCAGCGAGGCCGTCCCGGGCAGCATAGCCGGTCGATCACCCGTGGTGCGCGCCGGGGGCGCAGCTGGGTACGCGACGGTGCTCGACTCCCGGTCGGCGCAGCCCGGGTGGCGGCGGGGCGTCCGTCCGGGGCAGCCTGGACGGATGACGACACGTGGGAGGGGAGCGGCGGCCGCGGCACTCGCACTGGTGCTGGCCGCGGCGGGCTGCACCACCGCGGCGGGGCCGGGCGGGAGCGCCCCGACCGTCACCTCGGCGCCGCCCACCGCCGCCTCCGCCGACCGCCACGGCTGGAACCGGCAGCGGCTCAGGAGCGCGGCCGACCGGCACACCGGCGTCACCCGCACCGCCAAGCCCACCGTGCTCAACGGCCTGGTCGGCGCGGTGTTCACGCGCAACGCCGACGGCGACCACTTCTGCACCGCCAGCGTGGTCGACAGCGCCGGGCTCAACCTCGTCGTCACGGCCGCCCACTGCGTCTGGGACCCCCGGCTCGGCCGGCGCAGCGACCTGGTCTTCGTCCCCGGCTACCGCGACGGCGACACCCCCAGCGGCATCTGGCCACTGCTGGCCGTCACCGTGGACGACGGCTGGAACGACCACGCCGACCCGGACGTGGACGTCGCCTTCGCGATCGTCCAGGCGCAGAACGGGCTGCAGGTCCAACAGGTGCTCGGCGCCAACCGGCTCGGCGTCAACCGGGGCTACCGGCTCCCGGTGAAGGTCACCGGCTACCCGAGCAGCAGCGGCGTCCCGATCACCTGCTCCAACACCACCGCCCAGCAGAGCCCCACCCAGCTGCGGATCGACTGCCCCGACTACACCGGCGGCACCAGCGGCAGCCCCTGGGTCACCGACTTCGACCCGGCCACCAGGACCGGCACCGTGGTCGGCGTGATCGGCGGCTACCAGGAGGGCGGCAGCAGCCCGGACACCTCGTACAGCAGCTACTTCGGCGACCGCGTCCAGGCCCTGTACGACCGCGCCACCGGGTGACCGGCGGCGGGCCCGGCACGCGGCAGTGGCGCCGCCGGGCACGGCCTGGTAGATCTTCCTCACGAACGGCGGAACGCACGGCCCCGGTGCCCGCCCCGAGGAACGAGACGGAGCCCCGATGGCCCCCCGCCCGGCCCGGCCCGCGCGCACGGCTCGAACGGCCGCGCTGGCCGCCCTGCTGCTGGCCGTCGGCACCGCGTGCGGCGGGCAGGACGGGGCGCCCACCGCCGAGGTGGCGCAGCAGAGCCCGGCCGGGGACCGGGTGGGCACCCTCTCCATCCGCACCGCGCAGGGCCCGCGGGCCTGCACCGCGAGCGTGGTGCACAGCCCCCGGGGCAACCTGCTGGTCACCGCGGCGCACTGCGTGCAGAGCCGGCGGATCGGCCTGCTGGACGGCCTGGTGTTCACCCCCGGCTACCGCAACGGGTACACCCCGTACGGGACTTGGCCGGTGAAGGCGATCACGGTGGACCCGCGCTGGGCGGCCGAGGACGACCCCGAGTACGACGTGGCCTTCGTCACGGTGGGCATGCTCGACGGCCGGCAGATCGAGGACACGGTCGGCGGCAACCCGCTCGGCACCGGCCAGGGCTTCGGGCTGTCCGTCTCGGTCACCGGCTACCCGAACGAGAGCGACGAGCCGATCACCTGCGCGGCCCGGACCAGCTCACAGAGCCCCACCCAGGCGCGCTTCGACTGCGGCGGCTACACCGACGGCACCAGCGGCAGCCCGTGGGTGGCCGCGAACGGCGCGGTGGTCGGCGTGATCGGCGGCTACCAGGAGGGCGGGGTCACCCCCGGCACCTCGTACAGCGTCGCCTTCGACCAGCGGGTCGCCGACCTCTACCGGAAGGCGACCACCTGACCCGGCGACCCGGCGGGGGCGGTGTCGCGTACGTCACTCCGAGAAACCGGAGGACGGAAACACGAAGGCCCCCCGGTCGACCGAGGGGCCTTCGCTCTGAGCAGTCACCGGGCGGACCCGGTGCAGCTCCCGCAATTGGACTCGAACCAATAACCTGCCGGTTAACAGCCGGCTGCTCTGCCAATTGAGCTATGCGGGATCGCGGCACTCGACTTCCGTACCACGGACGGGAACCGGGCCCCGAAGGGACCTTCTCCCGAGCTCCCCCAATTGGACTCGAACCAATAACCTGCCGATTAACAGTCGGCTGCTCTGCCAATTGAGCTATGGGGGATCGGCTTCCGCTCCGGCCCCCGGTCTCCCGGGCTCCTCGGCGCTCGCTGCGGGACATACATTAGCGCACTCGGGGGGGTGGTCCGCCAATCGCTTTCCCGGCTTGCCGCCCGGCTGCCGCCCGGCGCGCCCCGCGCGCGCCCGCCGACGGGGGCGGGGATGCTGGGGCGCGGACGGTTCGCCGTCCCGACTGACGGGTAGGGCAATGCGGCAGAAGCCGCCAGGAGAGGGTGGATCCGATCATGTGGAAGCTGTCGTTGGCCGCGGGTTTCGCGGCCGGCTACGTCCTGGGCTCGCGGGCCGGGCGCCAGCGCTACGAACAGATCGCCAAGGTCACCCGGCAGATCGCCCGGAACCCCGCGGTCCAGGGCGCGACCGACCGGGCCCGGCAGCAGGCCGGAGCGGTGGCCGGGAAGGCGGCCGGCGCGGTCGCGGACCGGGTCGGCGACCGGCTGCCGAACGCCGTCACCGACCGGGTGTCGTACTTCAACCGCTCCCGGACGGAGGACGACGGCTGGGGCACCTTCCGCCCGTGACGGCGCGGCGGGGACGTGTGTCATGTGACACACGTCCCCGGCGGCCTACCTCCCGTCCGTGACGGGACGGTGACCACAGGGCGAAGCGAAGCCCCACCCGGGGTCGCGAAGCGGCAACGGCCCGCCCGGCCCGGACGCGTCCAGGGTCCGGCTGAGGCATGATCTCGGCATGGCCATCGTCGCGGGGATAGACAGCTCGACCAACCGCACCCGGATCGTGGCGTGCGACGCCGACACCGGTGCCGTCCTGCGTTCCGGCAAGGCGCCCCATCCCGTCCCCGAGGACCAGGACCTGCGCCCGGGCGAGGCCGACCCCCAGGTCTGGCTGCACTCGCTCGGCGACGCCGCGACCGGCGGCCTGCTGGAGGGCGTCCGGGCGATCGGGGTCAGCGCCCAGCAGCACGGGATGATCGGCCTGGACGCCGGCGGGGTGCAGGTCCGGCCCGCGATCCTGTGGAACGACCCGCGCTCCAGCGGCGCCGCCGCCAAGCTGCTGGACGCCTTCGGCGGCGCGGCTGCCTGGACCGCCGCGATCGGCGCCGTGCCCGCCCCCACGTACACCATCGCCAAGCTGCGCTGGCTGGCCGAGTTCGAGCCGGCCAACGCCCGCCGGGTCGCCGAGGTGCTGCTGCCGCACGACTGGCTGGTCTGGCAGCTGCTCGGCCACCCCAAGCGCCGCACCACCGACCGCGGCGACGCCTCCGGCACCGGCTACTGGTCGCCGATCACCGGCGAGTACCGGCAGGACCTGGTGGAACTGGCGCTCGGCCACGAACTCCGGCTGCCCGACGTCCTGCCCCCGGCGGAGCCCGCCGGGCACACCCCCGAGGGCCTGCTGATCTCGGCCGGCACCGGGGACAACATGGCCGCCGCGCTGGGCCTGGGCCTCGGCCCGGGCGACGCGGTGGTCTCGCTCGGCAGCGCCGGGACGATCTTCGCGGTGCACGAGGAGGCCGTGGTGGACGCCTCCGGCCTGGTCTCCTCCTTCGCCGACGCCAGCGGCCGGCACCTGCCGATGGTCGCCACCCTCAACGCCGCCCAGGTGCTGCGCTCCACCGCCGCCCTGCTCGGCCGGGACCTGGAGGGCCTCAGCGACCTCGCCCTGCACTCCACCCCCGGCGCCTACGGCCTGGTGCTGCTGCCGTACCTGGACGGCGAACGCACCCCCGCGCTGCCGCACGCGGCCGGCACCCTGACCGGCCTTCGGGCGGAGGCGATGACCCCTCAGCACCTGGCCCGGGCCGCCGTCGAGGGCATGCTGTGCAACATCGCCGACGCCCTCGACGTGCTGCGCGCCCGGGGCGTCGCGGTGAAGCGGGTGTTCCTGCTCGGCACCGCGGGGCGGCTGCCCGCCGTCCGGCACATCGCCCCGATGCTGTTCGGCGTCCCGGTCGTGGTGCCGCCGCCGGGCGCCCACGCCGCCCGCGGGGCCGCCCGGCAGGCCGCCTGGGCGCTGGCGGGCACCCCGGAGCCGCCGGCCTGGGAGCTGCCGGATGCGGAGACCGTCGAGCCCGACGGGGAGCAGGACCTGGCGATCGGCTCGGCGGTGCGTCAGCAGTACCGGGCCGCCCGCGACCAGATCCACCCGGAGGTCGCGGGCTGACCCCCGGACGGGGCCGGCCCGCCCCTGGCTCGAAGCAGCCGGTGAAGATGCGTCACCCGGTGGCCGGTGGCAGCGTGGGACGGGACACGGCCACCGAACGCGAAGGACGGCAGGACGCCATGGCGCTGCACAAGGGAGCCGGCGGCGACCGCCGGCTGAGCATGGGCCCGTACCCGACGATCGCCGACCCGCTGGGCTCGATGAAGCTGGCCCCGCCGCTGCACCGACTCGGCGAGGGCCCGGTCACGGCCGACACCGCGTACCAGCTGGTCCACGACGAGCTGATGCTGGACGGCAACGCCAAGCTCAACCTGGCGACCTTCGTCACCACCTCGATGGAGGCCCAGGCCGCCCGTCTGATGGCCGAGTGCCTCGACAAGAACATGATCGACAAGGACGAGTACCCGCAGACCGCCGAGCTGGAGCGGCGCTGCGTGGCGATCCTCGCCGACCTCTGGCACGCCCCCGACCCGGACGCCGTGGTCGGCTGCTCCACCACCGGCTCCAGCGAGGCCTGCATGCTGGCCGGCATGGCGCTCAAGCGCCGGTGGATGCGCCGCAACGCCGACCGCTACGCCGCCGGGGCCCGGCCCAACCTGGTGATGGGCGCCAACGTGCAGGTCTGCTGGGAGAAGTTCTGCAACTTCTGGGAGATCGAGGCACGCCAGGCGCCGATGGAGGGCACCCGCTTCCACCTGGACGCCGAGCAGGCGGTCGCACTGTGCGACGAGAACACCATCGGTGTGGTCGGCGTGCTCGGATCCACCTTCGACGGCTCGTACGAGCCGGTCGCGGAGATCTGCGCGGCCCTGGACGCCTACCAGGAACGCACCGGCATCGACGTCCCGGTGCACGTGGACGGCGCCTCCGGCGGCATGGTGGCGCCCTTCCTCGACCCGGAGCTGGTCTGGGACTTCCGGCTGCCCCGGGTGGCCTCGATCAACACCTCCGGCCACAAGTACGGCCTGGTCTACCCGGGCGTGGGCTGGGCGCTCTGGCGCGACAAGGCGGCGCTGCCGGAGGAACTGGTCTTCCGGGTCAACTACCTGGGCGGCGAGATGCCGACCTTCGCCCTCAACTTCTCCCGCCCCGGCGCCGAGGTGGTCGCCCAGTACTACGTCTTCCTGCGGCTCGGCCGGGAGGGCTTCCAGGCCGTCCAGGGCGCCTGCCGCGAGGTCGCCACCTACCTGGCCGGGCAGATCGAGAAGCTGGGCGGCTTCCGGCTGCTGACCCGGGGCGACCAGCTGCCGGTGTTCGCCTTCACCACCGAGGAGGGCCTCCCGTTCGACGTGTTCGACGTCTCCCGGCGGCTGCGCGAGCGCGGCTGGCAGGTGCCCGCGTACACCTTCCCGGCGAACCGGGAGGACCTGTCGGTGCTCCGGGTGGTCTGCCGCAACGGCTTCTCCCGGGACCTCGCCGACCTGCTGCTGACCGACCTCGACCGGCTGCTGCCGGAGCTGCGGCGCCAGCCCGCCCCGCTCCAGGAAATCGGGGTACCGCCCCGGCCGGGCTTCCACCACTGACCGCTCACCCACCCCGTCCGCACGCCCGGTCCACACGCCCGGTCCGCACGCCTGGGGAGAGGTCACGGCGGGGAGGGGCAGTGAAGCGCCCTCCCCGCCGGAGCGTCCCGGTCGGGGGGGGGGGGGGGGGGCCCCCCCCCATGTCCCGATCCCATGGGGGGGGGGGGGCGGGGGGGGGGGGGAGGAAGTTTTTTTGTTGGTGGTTGGAACTCTTTCCCCCCAACTAAACACCGCCGGC
>NZ_JBVILX010000001.1:993277-1051816 GCF_055580145.1 Kitasatospora sp. NPDC032121
GGAATCTCCGCGTCGACCGCCCCTCCCCACCACCTCTCTCTTTCTTTTTCCCCCCCCCCCCCTCCCCCCACACCCCCCCCCCCCCCCCCCCCCCCCCCCCCCTCCCCCCCCCCCCCCCCCCCCCCCCCCGGCCCGGTGGGGGACCGGGACCGGATGCGGATCGACGACGTGTCGTCGATCGGTGTCCGAACCGTTCGCCGACGGGCGAACCGCATCGGCCAGAGAACTCTGCACGACGATCACGTGAATGTTCGAGCACCTCCGGGGGTTGTGAGACACTTCCGTCCGTCTCAGCGCCATGACCTGGGGTTTGGGACGGCAGGCCGGTCAGGTTTGAGAAGCGCAGACGCCGGACGGCCCGGGCCCGGACCCCGTCGCTCACCCGTTCCCCGCCCCCCGTTTCTCGAGTTTGGAGCGCCGCAGTGGGTTCCGCCTGGAAGCAGCTGCCCGAGGAGCTGACCGAGCCCGCCCGACGCCTGGCGGAGGAGCTCCGGACGATCAAGGACGCCGCCGGGCTTTCGCTGTCCGAGCTGGCCACCCGGACGCACTACAGCCGGGCCTCCTGGGAGCGCTGGCTCAACGGCAAACGGATCGTCACCGAGCAGGCGCTGGAGGCACTGGTCGGGACGGTCGACTGCGACGGGGCCGCGCTGCGGGCGCTGTGGCGCAGGGCGGTGGCGGAGCCGGCGACGGCGGCCCCGGCAGTGGCCACGGACGCAGACGCGGGCACGGCCACGGCCACGGCCACGGACGCGGACGCGGACGCAGGCAGGGCCGAAGGCGAGAGCGAGGGCGGCGGCCTGGAGCGGCCGGCCGTCGCCGAGGAGCCCCCGGGCGCCGGGGAAGCCCCCGCGGAGGAACCCGCCGACGAGGCAGCGGTGTCCGGGCAGGAGCCGGGACCCGCCCCCCTCCCCTGGTGGCGGCGCCCGGCGGCGCTGCTCGCCGGCGCGGCCGGGCTGGCGCTGCTGCTGGTGCTGGTGGGCCTGCGGTTCGACCGGCACGACGGGCAGGCCTCGGCGGCCGCCGAACCGGCCGTGTCGCCCGCCGCCACCGCTGCCACCGCTGCCACCGCCAAGAGCGATCCGGCCTGCCAGGGCGTCGGCTGCGCCCACAAGGACCCGAAGACCACCGGCTGCGGCAAGGACGCCCGGACCCTGCAGACCCAGGTGATCGGCAAGGTGGTCGTCTACCTCCGGTACAGCCAGACCTGCCGGGCCGCCTGGGCGGCCATCACCGAGGGCCAGCCGAAGGACTACGCGACGATCACCGACGGAAACGGCGACAGCGAGACGGCGCTCATCCACTGGGGCTACGACAACTACTCGCCGATGCTGAACGCGGCGGACCCGGCCGTCACCTTCCAGGTCTGCGGGTACCAGCCGGCCGGACACGACTGCACCGCGGTGGTCGCCGACCTGGCCGCGGTGGTGGCCTCCACCCCGATCCCGATCGGAGCGGCCTCTCCCCCGCCGGGCGCCGGTGCGGGAGCCCCCACGACCCCGGCCCCGGCCACGCCGGCCGCCCCGGCGCCCACCGAACCGGCGGCGCCCACCGAGCCGGTGACTCCCACCGAGCCGGCGGGCCCGTCCCAGTCGGCGGGCCCGTCCCAGCCCGCCTCCTAGTCGAGGTAGCCGCGCAGCTGCTCGGCGTAGGCGTGGTCGCGGAGCTTGACCAGGGTCTTCGACTCGATCTGGCGGATCCGCTCCCGCGTCACGCCGAACACCGCGCCGATCTCCTCCAGCGTGCGCGGGCGGCCGTCGTCCAGCCCGTAGCGGAGCTGGACGACCTGGCGCTCCCGCTCCCCCAGGGTGGCCAGGACGGCCTCCAGGTGCTGGCGCAGCAGCAGGAAGGTCGCGGACTCGGCGGGCGAGGCGGCGTCGGCGTCCTCGATCAGGTCCCCGAACGCGACGTCGTCCTCCTCGCCGACCGGGGTGTGCAGCGAGATCGGCTCCTGGGCCAGCCGGAGCAGCTCGCGCACCCGCTCCTCGGTCAGCTCCAGGGTGGCGGCGATCTCGGCCGCCGTCGGTTCCCGGCCGCGCTCCTGGAGCAGGGCGCGCTTCGCCCGGACCACCCGGTTGATCAGCTCGACCACGTGCACCGGCACCCGGATCGTCCGGGCCTGGTCGGCCAGCGCCCGGCTCATCGCCTGCCGGATCCACCAGGTCGCGTACGTGGAGAACTTGAAACCGCGGGTGTAGTCGAACTTCTCCACCGCCCGGATCAGGCCCAGGTTGCCCTCCTGGACGAGGTCCAGCAGGGTCAGTCCGCGGCCTACGTAGCGCTTGGCGACGGAGACCACCAGCCGCAGGTTCGCCTCGATCAGCCGGCGCTTGGCGATCCGGCCCCGCACCACCAGGGCGTCCAGCTCGCCGGCCAGCGGGTCGGGCGGCGGCGGGTCGCCGTCCAGCCGCTCCTCGGCGAAGACGCCGGCCTCCACCCGGCGGGCCAGCTCGACCTCCTCCTCGGCGGTGAGCAGCCGGATCCGGCCGATCTCGCGCAGGTACTGGCGCAGCAGGTCGGCGGCCGGCCCTGTGTCGTCGACGGGCCCGCGGCGCTCGTCCTGGTCCTCGGCCCCGGCCCCCGCGTCGAAGCCCGGCTCGGCCCCGGGTTCGGACCCCGGCCCGGGGTCCAGGCCGTCCGGGCCGTCCAGGCTGTCCGGACCGTCCAGGCCGTCCGGACCGTCCAGGCCGTCCGGGTGGCCTTCCGGCAGGCCCTGGGCGGGGACCCGGGCACCGTCCGGGGGTGGCGCCCCGGCCCGGCCGTGGTGGGTCTCCTGCTCCCCGGCCCCCTGCCGCCCGGCCGGGTTCGCTCTCGTACTGGTGGTGGTCGCTGCGACGACGCCTTGCTCCACGGGCATCCCCTCGGGGCGGGCGCGACCCTGGCGGACCCGCGCTGTACGGAGGTGGGACGCCCTCCAGTGTGCGGTACGCCACACTCCGTGGCCGAGACTCGTGCGCCGACTTTCTGCGTGCGGTTCCCGTGGTGGTCCGTGGGAGGCGCTACAGCGCCGCCGCACCCCGGCTGCGCAGCTGCTGCCCGTACTGCTGGAGCTGCCACAGCTCGGTCTGCACCGCGTGCAGCTGCTCGGCCTCGGCCCGGGGGCCGAGCCGCTGGAGGTAGCCGCGGACCTCGGTGATCCGCCGGTCCACCGCCAGCAGGCGCAGCTTGACCAGGAACTCCCCCGCGTAGATCGCGTCCGCCTTGCGGCGCGAGCGCACCGGCTCGACGGTCAGCTCGGTGACCAGCGAGCGCACCCGGTCGTCCGGGGACGCCTCGCGCACCGCGCTGGTGAAGTCGGGCAGGGTCGCCCCGTACGCGGCGCCGCCGGCCTTGGCGATGGCCTGCCGGACGGCGGCGTACGGCGGGGTCGGGAACTCGTCGTCGCCGTAGTGGTCGAAGGCCGGGCTGACCAGGTCCGGGTGCTGGAGCGCCAGCTTGAGCAGCTCCCGCTCGACGAACTGGGCCGGGTCGCGCGGGTTGAGCCGGAAGACGGGCTGCGCGGGGCGCTGCGGCTGGACCGGCTCGGGGCGGCGCTGGGCGGCCGCGCCGCGCGGGTTCTGCTGGCGCTCGCGGTCCCAGCGGGCCAGCTGGGAGATCCGGCGGACGACGAACTGCTCGTCCAGGATGCCGAGCATGCCGGCCAGCCGGACGGCGTACTCGTGCTGGATCGAGCGGTCCTTGATCTTGGCGACGATCGGGGCCGCCTCCTCCAGCGCCGCCGAACGCCCCTCCGGGGTGTCCACCCGGTGCCGGGCCACCACCGAGGTCAGCGCGAACTCGAACAGCGGGACCGGGTTGTCGATCAGGTGCTTGACCGCCTCGTCGCCCTGGGCCAGGCGCAGCTCGCACGGGTCCATGCCGCCCGGGCTGACCGCGATGGAGGTCTTGGCGGCGAACTTCTGGTCGTCCTCGAAGGCGCGCAGGGCGGCCTTCTGGCCGGCCGCGTCGCCGTCGAAGGTGAAGACGGTCTCGCCCCGGTACTGCGAGGTGTCCATCAGCAGCCGGCGGATGATCTTGATGTGGTCCTCGGCGAAGGCGGTACCGCAGGTGGCCACCGCCGAGGTGACCCCGGCCAGGTGGCACGCCATCACGTCGGTGTAGCCCTCGACCACCACCGCGCGGCCCGACTTGGCGATCTCCTTCTTCGCCAGGTCGATGCCGTACAGCACGTGGGACTTCTTGTAGATCGGCGTCTCGGGGGTGTTGAGGTACTTGGGACCGTTGTCGTCCTCGCGCAGGCGGCGGGCGCCGAAGCCGACCACCTCGCCCGCGATGTCCCGGATCGGCCAGACCAGCCGGCCCCGGAAGCGGTCGATCAGGCCGCCGCGCTGGCCCTGTGAGGCGAGGCCGCCCAGCAGGATCTCCTTGTCGGTGAAGCCCTTGCCGCGCAGGTAGCGGACCAGGTGCTCCCACCCCGCGGGGGCGTAGCCGACGCCGAAGGCCGTCGCGGCCTCCTCGTCGAAGCCCCGCTCGGCCAGGAAGCGGCGGCCGATCTCCGCCTCCGGCGAGGCCAGCTGCTCCCGGTAGTAGGCGGCGGCCACCTTGTGCGCCTCGACCAGCCGGGTCCGCTCGCCCTGCTGGTGGCGCGGGCTGTAGCCGCCCTCCTCGTAGCGCAGGGTGATGCCGGCCTGGGCGGCCATCCGCTCGACGGCCTCGGCGAAGGTGAAGTGCTCGATCTTCATCAGGAAGGCGATGGTGTCGCCGTTCTCCTGGCAGCCGAAGCAGTGGAAGACGCCCTTGGCGGGGTTCACGTAGAAGGAGGCGGACTTCTCGTCGTGGAAGGGGCAGACGCCCTTGTACTCGCCGCCGCCACCGTTGGTCAGCTGTACGTAGTCGCCGACCACCGCGTCGATCGGCAGTGCGCTGCGCACCGCCTGTACGTCTTCGTCCCTGATCCGCCCGGCCACCCCGGAAGTCTACTGGGGTGGCCGGGCTTTCCGGCTGCGCCGGGGGCGCGGCCCGGTGGGGCCGGGGGCACCTCCCGGCGGGGGAGGGAGGGGAGAGGGCGAGCGGGGCCTCCCGGCCGCGCCGGCCGGGGCCGGGCGGCTACGCCCAGGCGGCGCCGACGAGCCTGGCGTGCAGGGCCAGGGCCGAGGCGTCGGTCAGGGTGGCGATCTGGTCGATGACCGTGCGCAGGGCGGCGCGGTCGTCCTCGGCCTCGCGGTACATGGCGGCGAACACCGGGTCCAGCCCCTCGGGGGCGCGCTGGGTGAGGACGTACGCCAGCTCGGCGATCACGATCCGCTGGCGGGCCCGCAGCTGGGCCTGCTCGTCGCGCTGCATCACGTAGCGGACGGCCACCGCCTTGAGCACCGCGCACTCCAGCCGGACGTCCCTCGGCACCACCAGCTCGGCACCGTGCCGGGTGAGCCGGCCGGGGCCGTAGCGGGCGCGGGTGGCCTGCTCGGCGGCCAGGCAGAAGCGGCCGATCAGCTGGCTGGTGAGGTCCTTGAGCCCGGCCCGGGCACGGGCGGTGCCGTCGTAGGAGCTGGGCCACCACTCCTGGGCGAGCAGCCGGTCCAGGGCGGCCGTCAGCTCCTCCGGCTCGGCGTCCCCGGCGTAGCGCTCGGCGACCTTGAAGAGCTCGGCGCGCTCGCTCGGGGCGCGCAGGGCGGCCGGGTCGATGTGGCCGGCCTGGAGGCCGTCCTCGACGTCGTGGGTGGAGTAGGCCACGTCGTCGGACCAGTCCATCACGGTGGCCTCGAAGCACTTGCGGCCGGCCGGCGCGCCGGCCCGCAGCCAGCGGAAGACCGGCAGGTCGTCGGCGTAGACGCCGTACTTGGGCGAGGCCGGGTCGGTGGGGTGGGCGCCCTTGGTCCACGGGTACTTGGTGGCGGCGTCGAGGGCGGCCCGGCTCAGGTTGAGGCCGACGCTGCGGCCCGGCCAGGGGGCGAGCCGGGCGGTGGGCTGCTCCTCCCGGGGCGCGAAGCGCTTGGGTTCGAGCCTGGTCAGGATGCGCAGCGACTGGGCGTTGCCCTCGAAGCCGCCGCAGGCCTCGGCGGCCTGGTCGAGGGCCTCCTCGCCGGTGTGGCCGAACGGCGGGTGGCCGATGTCGTGGGCCAGGCAGGCCGTCTCCACGAGGTCCGGGTCGCAGCCCAGGGCGGCACCCAACTCCCGCCCGACCTGGGCGCATTCGAGGGAGTGGGTGAGCCTGGTGCGCGGGAAGTCGCTCTGCATCGGGGCGACCACCTGGGTGGTGCCGGCCAGCCGGCGCAGCGCGGCCGAGTGCAGCACCCGGGCGCGGTCGCGCTGGAAGGCCGTGCGGCCCGGGCGCTTGTCGGGTTCGGGGACCCAGCGGGCCTCGGCGGAGCGGTCGTACGGGATCGGGGCGGCGAGGCGGTGCGTGGTGTCGTCCATATGGCTCTCACGGTACGCCCGGCCCCCGACACGCCGGGTGTGCCGCGCACGAAGGAGCGCGGACGGGAGCGTGAATCCTCGCCCACAAACCCCTTACGGGCGTGCGGGCCCTCGCCGCGGCCCCGGTCGTGCCGGGGCCGCGGCAGGCCGTCGGCGTCCTCAGCCCCTGATCGCCTTCAGGACGACCCCGGACACCGCCTCCTGGCCCTTGGCGTTGGGGTGGATCGGCGCCAGCCCCCTGGCCGGGAGCGGCGGCTCCACCCAGCGCTGGTCCTCCCCCGCGCACATGTCGTGCCCGGACGAGGGCCCGGCGAGGTCCACGAAGACCGCGCCGGCCGCCTCGGCGCGCTTCCTGAGCATGCCGTTGAGCTGCTGCTGCTTCTCCACCAGGAAGCCGAGGTCGGCGGCGGACACGGCGTTGCCGAGCACCGGCACGCAGCTCGCCGGGTCCGCCGGGAGCAGCCCCGGGTACCCGATCACGTAGACCTTGGCCTTCGGTGAGCGCTTCCTGACGTCCTGGAGCGCCTGGCCGAGCCGGTCGCCGGCCGCGTCCACCTTGCGCTGGACCTCGTCGGTGCCGTTGCCGGCCGCGTAGTGGTCCCGGCAGGGCGAGTCGCTGATCCGCTCCGCGCTGTCGGTGATCACACCCTTGAGGATGTCCACCAGGTTGGCCTTGGCGCACTCCGTCACGACCTCCATGAAGCCCGCGTCGTTGCCGCCGATCCCCAGGGTGACCAGCCGGGTGTCCGCGGTCAGCGCGTCCAGCTGGGCCGGGTTGGTGCCGTCGGCGACCTTCTGCGGGCCGGTCAGGTCCCCGGTGCGGGCGCCGCTGCAGCTGACGTCCTTGAACTGCCCGGCGCCGAGCGAGAGCGCCTTCGCCACCAGGGACGGGTAGTTGACCCCGGAGCGGGAGCAGCCGCCCGGCTCGCCGACCTGCGGCGGGATCCTCATCCCGGCGGTGTACGAGTCACCGAGCGCGACGTACGGGCCGGTGGGCGGCGGGGCGGCGGCCGGCGAGGAGGCCGCGCCGGCCTGCGCGCGGGCGGGCGTCGCGCCCGCGGCGCCGTTGTTCCGGCTGTCCGAGCCGGCGTCGTCGGTGCAGCCGGCCAGCAGCGCTGCGGCCAGTCCGACGGTCAGGGCGATGGTCGGGCGTGCGGTCCTCGGCATGGTCTCCCCCCGGGGATGCGGGTCACGGTCGGCTCCTCACGGCGGCCCGTCCCCCGGGCACACCAGGGGCCAACGAACGATCCAGGCCGATGACTCCCGCCCCGGGCGATTCGTCTCCCGACGGGCCCGAACCGGCCGGAATCCGACCCCCGGGCCCGTCCGACTCCGGCCCCCCGCGCGCGGTCAAGCGGCGGCGGCCGCGCGGCCGCCGGTACGGCTGCCGCGCTACTCCGCGCCGCGCTCGTGCTCGGCCAGGAACTGCTCGAAGCGCCGCCCCAGTTCGTCCGCCGAGGGCAGGTCCACCGGCTCGGCCAGCAGGCTCTCCCGGCCCTCCGCGCCCGCCACCGCGTCGTACTGGCCCTCCATGCCGCGGATCGCCGAGCGCAGCTCGCCGTCGCCCTGGGACAGCTGCTCCTCGATGTCGGCGTAGACCTCGGCGACCCGCTCGCGCAGCTGGGTGCCGGGCAGCACCAGGCCGGTGGCGGACTGCGCCGCCTCCAGGATCTGCACGGCCGCCGCCGGGTAGGCGGAGCGGGCCACGTAGTGCGGGACGTGCACGGCGAAGCCGAGGACGTCGTGCCCGGCCTCGGCCAGCCGGTACTCCACCAGCGCCTGGGCGCTGCCCGGGACCTGCGCCTGCTCGAACCACTGCGGGTAGCCCGGGGCGAGGTCCAGCCGGTTGCCGTGCGGCGTCATGCCGACCGGGCGGGTGTGCGGCACGCCCATCGGGATGCCGTGGAAGTCGATCGAGAGCCGGACCTCGAACCGCTCCACCAGCTCGCGGACGGCGCGCGCGAAGCGCTCCCACTCGACGTCCGGCTCGGGGCCGGTGAGCAGCAGGAACGGCGCGCCGGCGGCGTCGTGGACGAGCTGGAGCAGGATCTCCGGCGGGTCGTAGGACGTCCAGCTGTCCTGGTCGAAGACCATCGCGGGGCGGCGGGCCCGGTAGTCCACCAGACGGTCGTGGTCGAAGCGGGCCACCACCAGCGGCGAGCCCGTCTCCAGCAGGTGGGCCACCACCTGGCCGCCGGCCTCCCCGGCGTCCATGAAGCCCTCGTAGTGCTGGAGCAGCACGAGGCCGGCACCGGTGTCGCGCAACCGCTCGTTGGCCGCGGCGACGGCGGCCACGCCCTGCTGGTCCAGCTCGTACAGCGCCTGGAAGTCCCGCACCGCGCACCCAACCCCGTTCTCTGCTCGTCCCGGTCGACCGGCTTCTCGTCTTTTCAGCGTGCCGGGCGCCGCCGGAATTCCCGTCCCCGGCCACCGGACCGGTTCCGCCCCCGGTCCGTCCTGTTTCCGCCCGGTCCTGGACCCGGCCCGGCCCTGGCCCGGTCCGGTGGACGATCCGGCCGCAGGACCGCTCCCGAGCCCGTCCGACGGCCCTTCGGAGGGCTCGTCCGACCGCCTCCGGCGACCGTTCCGGACCATGATCGCACCCGAAGGAAGAGCCCCTGGTCACGCCCCCGGAACGGGCCCGTCCGCGGGGTCCGGAAACGGCCCGCGCGGCCATTCGCGTGCCGCGAAGTGACGCACCGCCTTCTGGCGGGTATCGTCCTCTCGCTGCCTCGCATCGTCGCGTCGTCGTCACGTCGTCCGTAACGCCGTCGGCCACGTCCCGGTCCGGTGCTCGGCCAGCCACCCACGACGCATCTTGCCTTCACCTGGCCGCCTGCTTCCCTTCGCGCTCTCGTACCCTTCTCGGCCATTTCGCGGACGCACACTGTCCCCTCGCTCTTCCCGCCGGACCGGTCCGAGGACCCGTGCCCGTTCCGGCACCCGCGCCGCCCGTTCCGGGCCGCCGCCCCCACCCCGTTCGACCGGACCTCCGGCGTGCGCGGGCACCCGGCCGGCGGGCCCGGGCCCAGGCGTACCCAGCCCAGAGCACCCCGCGCCGCACCCCGGCACGGGAGGCAACCCTCCGACCGATGAAGGACCAAGGTTCCGTGCCCGTACCTGTCATCCTCACCGGCCGCACCGTGCGGCTGGAGCCCCTTGCCGCGCACCATGCCGAGGCCATCGCCGAGGCCGGCGCCGAGGACCGTACGACCTACGCCTTCACCCCCGTCCCGCACGGTCTGGAAGCCGCCCGCGACTACGTCGCGCGGGCGCTCGCCGACCAGGCCGCGGGCCGGTCGCTGCCGTTCGCGACGGTGAGCGTCGCCGACGGCCGGGTCGTCGGCTCCACCCGGTTCCTGGAACTCGACTACTGGCGGGGGCCGCTGGTGTGGCCGCCCACGCCCGGGGTCCCGTTCGGCGACCCGGACACGGCCGTCCCGGACGCGGCCGAGATCGGCAACACCTGGCTCTCGCCGCGCGCCCAGGGCACCGGCATCAACACCGAGGCCAAGCTGCTGATGCTGCGCCACGCCTTCGAGACCTGGGGCGTGCAGCGGATCTCGCTGCGCGCGGACGCCCGCAACCTGCGCTCGCGCACCGCCATCGAGCGGCTCGGCGCGACCTCCGAGGGCGTCCGCCGGGCGCACTCGCGCGGGCTGGACGGCGTGGTGCGCTCCACCGCGTTCTACTCGATCCTCGACGACGAGTGGCCGGCCGTGCGGGACATCATCGAGCTGCGGATCGCCGCCGCCACCTCGCCGAGCGCCCCGGATCCGGCGATCAACCAGGAGTGCCTTAGACAGGGCGGCAGCGGCACCGGGCAGCTGATGATCACGGCCTGAGGCCGGGCAGCCCGTAGCCGGACCGCACCAGGTCCAGGACGACCGGCAGGACGGTGTGGTCGTCCCAGCCGCGGTGGCGGCCGGGGTCGGCCTCCACCAGCACCTCGGTCGGCCGCCAGCCGCCCCGCACCCGGGCCACCCGGACCCGGTAGATCTCCGCGCCGCCCGCGCTGCGGTGCAGGTGCAGGACGCCCTCGGAGGTGAACGCGACCCAGCGCTCGTCCGCGTCCCGGGCCCGCAGGCCGCGCCTGATCCGCTCCCAGTCGGCGTCCGACCAGAGCAGGTCGGGCACCGGGTGCGGGCGGGGAAGGCTGATCGGCGTCAGGTGCGGTTCACCGGCCGCCCGGACGCTGCCAGGCTCGGGGAACGCCCAGTCCGGCAGTGGTTCGCAGGCGTCCAGCCACTCGCGCGGGATGCCCGCGGTGCCGGTGCGCGCGGCGACCACCCCGCCGGTGATCGCGGCGACGGTGTCCATGTCGCCGCCGGCCGCGATCGCGTCCCGGACGGCGGCGCGGTAGTCGGCCGGGTTCCGGGCCGCGCACCACAGCGCGTACGGGACGGTGTCGGCCGCGGACGTGCGGCTGCCGTTGCCGAGCATCCGTGCGGCGAGCCGGAAGTCCGCCCCGGCGAGCAGTCCGCGGGCCTCCCGGAGGCCGTCCTTGACGGCGCCGTTCGGGGTGAGGGCGGCCACCGCCTCCAGGAAGCGGTCCGGCGTCATCGGCCGGGTGCGGGTCCGCGCGGCGTACGCGGCCGCCACCGCGACCGCGATCGCGCCGTCCACGGCCTGCGGGTGGGTGTGGGTGGTCAGGGCGGTGCGGGCGGCGGGGCCCACCACGGCCTTCGGGTCCTCGGCGTACGCGGCTCCGAGCGGGGCGACCCGCATCGCGGCGCCGTTGCCGTAGGAGCCCTGGCCGTCGAAGAGTGCGGCGGCCAGCAGTTCGGCGTCGCCGCCCTCGCGGATCAGCCGCAGCAGGCGGTTGGCGGCCGGGCCGTAGCCGCGGTCGAAGTCGTGGCGCAGGGCGAAGGCGTGGGTGAGGTCGAAGGTGTCGATCGCGCCGCGCTCGGTGTGGGCGGCGTGGACCGAGCAGGCCATCTCGGTGTCGTCGGTCCAGGGCCAGGGGCCGGGGGGTTCGGTGCGGTCGGCGAGGTGGGCCCGGGCGGTCTCCGGGACGAAGAACTGGGCGCCGAGGGCGTCGCCGACGGCGAGGCCGAGGAGCGCGTCCAGCGCGGGGCCGGCGTGCGTGGATGGAATGGTCATATGGACTCCAGCTCAGCGGCTGAGCTGCCGGTCCGTCAACACCCGTGACCGCCACCCCCACCGACGGGGGATGTTTCGCATACCTCCGATCCGGGCGGGCAGGCACCGGGGCATGACCCGCGCACACCCCCTCGACCCGGTCGCCCTGCTGGGCGCCGACCAGCAGCACATCGCCACCCGGGCACAGCTGCGCCGGCTCGGGGTGCCCTCCGGCACCATCGCCCACCGGCTGCGGCCGGGCGGGCCCTGGCAACAGGTGCTGCCCCGGGTGATCTGCCTCCAGAGCGGGCGACTGACGTTCCATCAGAAGATGCGGGCGGCACTGGCGTACGCGACGCCGAAGGGGCGCGAGCCGCGGACCGGCGAGGTGCTGCTGACCGGCTTCACAGTGCTGGCCGAGGCCGGACTGCCGAGCGCCGGGCACCCGGCCGACCTGAACTCCGTCGACATCCTGATCCCGGCTCAACGACGCGTAGGAGACAGGGAGTTCGTCCGGATCCACCGCGCCTCCGGGGCCATGCCGGGCGGCTTCGAGCGGAGCGACGGGCT
Source organism: Kitasatospora sp. NPDC032121 (assembly GCF_055580145.1). Lineage (NCBI taxonomy): Bacteria > Bacillati > Actinomycetota > Actinomycetes > Kitasatosporales > Streptomycetaceae > Kitasatospora > Kitasatospora sp. NPDC032121. The sequence goes on from NZ_JBVILX010000001.1 coordinate 1,005,287, forward strand.
GTGGAGCACCACGGTCGCCCGGGCGCTGGCGGACCTCGCGCCGAAGGAGACCGGGCAGCGCCGGTTCCGGGCGCTGTGCGCGGAGGCGGTCCAGCGCCGACACTGCGAACTCGGCGAACTGCTCGACCAGTTGCTGTCCCGCCCGGGTGCGCTCGGGCTGCCCCAGGTGGCCCAGGTGGTGGAGGACCTGACGGTCGGGGTGCGGTCGGTGGTGGAGGGCGAGGCCCGCGAGGTGCTGGCGCACGCGGGCCTCCCGGAGCCGCTGTGGAGCCCGGTGCTGTTCCTGGACGGCCGCTTCCTCGCCGTCCCGGACGCCTACTGGCCGCACGCCTGCGTGGCCCTGGAGATCGACTCCCGTGCCTGGCACCTGCGCCCGGCCGAGCACGAACGGGGCCTGGCCCGCGCCAACCGCCTCGCCGCGGCCGGTCTCCCGGTGGTCCGCACCACCCCGGCCCAGCTCCGCCGCGACCCGTCCCCGGTGCTCCACGAGCTGACCGCCCTGGTCACCACCGGCCCGCACCCGCCGCACCCCCGGATCACCTGGCGGCGGGCGCGGTGAGCGGCGGGCGCGGCGGGCGGCGGGCGCTGTGAGCGGCGGGCGCGGGGGCCTGTGCGGCCGCGCTCAGCAGCGGGAGTCGATCTCCAGGAAGGTGGCGTAGTGGTCGGCGGACCAGTACTGCTCGCCGGCGTCGCCGGTCACCACCCGGCGGGTGCCGCGGTCGTCGGAACCCGGGGTGACCACGGTGTACTCGTGGTAGTAGCCGCCGGCCTTCTTGGGGAGGCGGCTCTCCCGGTTCTCGAAGACGATGCCGTCCCGGTTGTACGGGTAGGGCCCGCCCTTGGCGATCAGGGTGAGGGTGTCCACGGCCTGGCTGGGGAGCTTGCTGCGGCAGACGTCGGCCAGGGCCGCGTCGGTGGGCACCCAGGTGCCGGCCGGGGCGGGGGCCGAGGCGCCCCCGGCGGGCGGGGTCGGCTTGGGGGCCGAGGGCTTGGGCGCCGAGGACCCGGACGTCGAAGGACCGGCGGTGGCGGCCGCGGTGGAGCTCGCGGCGGCCTTGGGGTGGCCGCTCCCCTTGTCGGTGAGGAGGTACCCGACCCCGGCCAGGACCGCCAGGATCAGCACGGCCACGACGACGAGCGGGTTTCTGCGGTTGGTCATGCGTTCCAGCTTGGCAGGCGACCGGGCCGCGCCTGCACAGCTACACACGTGGCCGCCACCACACCGGACGGTGCGTCGGCCGTGCCGTGCCCGGGGCCGGTCCGCGCCCCGGCCCGTGCGCGGAAGCACGGCCGGGCGGGGCAGACGTACGGCCGGGCGGGAACGGACGCCGTTGTCCGTTCCCGCCCGGCCGTGTCACGTACGCCGGTTCTCCTGCGCCGAGCTCCGGTGTACGCCCTCCCGACGGGAGGGGGAGCGGTCAGTCGTACCCGCGCGTGCGGAGGGGATGCCTACCCTCCTCAGCGCGAGTCGCTGCCCGCCGACTCGATGGCGGCGCGGCCGGCCTCCAGGCGCGCCACCGGGATCCGGAAGGGGGAGCAGGAGACGTAGTCCAGCCCCACCTCGTGGAAGAAGTGGACCGAGTCCGGGTCGCCGCCGTGCTCGCCGCAGACGCCGAGCTTGAGGTCGGGGCGGGTGGCCCGGCCGGCCTCGACGGCGTGCCTGACCAGCGAGCCGACGCCGTCACGGTCGATGGTCTCGAACGGGGAGACCCCGAAGATGCCCTTCTCCAGGTAGGCGGTGAAGAACGAAGCCTCCACGTCGTCCCGGGAGAAGCCCCAGACCGTCTGGGTCAGGTCGTTGGTGCCGAAGGAGAAGAACTCGGCGGCCTCGGCGATCTGCCCGGCGGTCACCGCGGCGCGCGGCAGCTCGATCATGGTGCCGAGCTTGATGTCCAGCTGGACGCCGGTGGTTCGGGCGACCTCGGCGAGCACCCGCTCGCACTCGTCGCGGACCAGCTCCAGCTCCTGGACGGTGCCGACCAGCGGGATCATCACCTCGGGACGCGGGTCCCCGCCGGCCAGCTTGCGCTCGGCGGCGGCCTCGGCGATGGCCCGGACCTGCATGCCGAACAGGCCGGGGATGACCAGGCCGAGGCGGACGCCGCGCAGGCCGAGCATCGGGTTCTGCTCGTGCAGCTTGTGCACCGCCTGGAGCAGGCGCAGGTCGTTCTCGTTCGGGTCCTTGCGGGCCTCGGCCAGGGCGACGCGCACCGACAGCTCGGTGATGTCCGGCAGGAACTCGTGCAGCGGCGGGTCGAGCAGACGGACGGTGACCGGCAGGCCGTCCATCGCCTGGAAGAGCTCCAGGAAGTCGCCCTTCTGCAGCGGCAGCAGGGTGGAGAGGGCGAGCTCGCGGTCCTTGTCGTTGTCCGCCAGGATCAGGTGCTCGACCTCCTTGCGGCGCTCCTCGCCGAGGAACATGTGCTCGGTGCGGCACAGGCCGATGCCCTGGGCGCCGTAGCGGCGGGCGCGCGAGCCGTCCTCGGCGTTGTCGGCGTTGGCGCGCACGGCCAGCCGGCGGCGGCCGTCGGCGTGCGACATCAGCCGGTGCACGGCCTGGACCAGTCCGCCCTGGACGTCGGCGCCGGCGTGCAGGGTGCCCTCGAAGTACTCGACCACGGGGGACGGCAGGACGGGCACCTCGCCGAGGTAGACCTTGCCGGTGGCGCCGTCGATCGAGACGACGTCGCCCTCGTGGACCACCTGGCCGTCGGCGGTGGTGAAGCGGCGGGCCTTGGTGTCGACCTCCAGCTCCTCCGCGCCGCAGACACAGGTCTTGCCCATGCCGCGGGCGACCACGGCCGCGTGCGAGGTCTTGCCGCCGCGCGAGGTCAGGATGCCCTCGGCGGCGATCATGCCGTCCAGGTCGTCCGGGTTGGTCTCGCGGCGGACCAGGATGACCTTCTCGCCGGAGCGGGACCACTTGACGGCGGTGTACGAGTCGAAGACGACCTTGCCGATCGCGGCGCCCGGCGAGGCGGCCAGGCCCCAGGCGATCTGCTGCGACTCGGTGTTGGGGGCGAAGCGGGGGAACATCAGCTGCGAGAGCTGGCCGCCGGTGACCCGCATCAGGGCCTCGTCCAGGTCGATCAGGCCCTGGTCGACCAGCTGGACGGCGATCCGGAAGGCGGCCGCGGCGGTGCGCTTGCCGACGCGGGTCTGGAGCATCCAGAGCTTGCCGCGCTCGATGGTGAACTCGATGTCGCAGAGGTCGCGGTAGTGGTTCTCGAGCTTCTGCATGATCGCCATCAGCTCGTCGTACGACTTCTTGTCGAGCTTCTCCAGCTCGGCCAGCGGCAGGGTGTTGCGGATGCCGGCGACGACGTCCTCGCCCTGGGCGTTGGACAGGTAGTCGCCGTAGACGCCCTGGGTGCCGGTGGAGGGGTCGCGGGTGAAGGCGACGCCGGTGCCGGAGTCCTCGCCGAGGTTGCCGAAGACCATGGTGCAGACGTTGACCGCGGTGCCCAGGTCGTTCGGGATGCGCTCCTGGCGGCGGTACAGCCGGGCGCGGTCGCCGTTCCAGGAGTGGAAGACGGCGTGGATCGCGAGGTCCATCTGCTCGCGCGGGTCCTGCGGGAAGGCCCGGCCGGTCTCGCGCTCGACGATGCCCTTGAACACCTCGACGAGCGCCTTGAGGTCGGCGGCGTCCAGGTCGAGGTCGTTGACGGTGCCCTTGGCGTGCTTGGCCTCGTCCAGGGCCTCCTCGAAGAGCTCGCCGTCGACGCCCAGCACGGTCTTGCCGAACATCTGGACCAGGCGGCGGTAGGAGTCCCAGGCGAAGCGCTCGTTGCCGGACTGGGCGACGAGGCCGGCCACCGAGACGTCGGAGAGACCGATGTTGAGGACGGTGTCCATCATGCCGGGCATGGAGAACTTCGCGCCGGAGCGCACCGAGACCAGGAGGGGGTTGTCGGCCTGGCCGAGCTTCTTGCCCATCTCCTGCTCGAGGGCGTCCAGGTGGGCGCTGATCTCCTCGTGCAGCGAGGACGGCTCACTGCCGGTCTCCAGGAAGACCTTGCAGGCCTCGGTGGTGATGGTGAACCCCGGAGGGACGGGGAGGCCCAGGTTGGTCATCTCGGCCAGGTTCGCGCCCTTGCCGCCAAGAAGATCCTTGAGGTCCTTGTTTCCTTCGGTGAAGGAGTAAACAAACTTCTGCTGGGACGGCACGGGTCGGTCTCCTCGTACGCGGTTGCCCTGACGCCGGAGAACATACCCATTTCGAAGGCGCTTCTCTGCCCTGAATAGGCCACACGAGGCCGGTACCGAGCGGTAACCCGCTAGATCGAATGCACATAAAGGCGTTCACCTCTGTTGGTGAAATCGTCCGCCTGACGCGAGCAAGTGTTCAATTCTTGAAGACAAGCAGGCTCTCAGATCGCACGATCCGGACGCACCGTAGCGACCGCGGAGCCATCGCGTTGCCCCGGCTTGATTTCCTGCACCCGGATGGGCGGATCACCGGCCGACCGACTTCGGGAAGCGATTCACAGCCGACCTGTCCACTTCGTCCACTGACCGGCCGTCAGTCCCCACCGTATGTGGCAAGCGTCACCAGCGCATCTCACGGGTCGAACGTAGAACTCCTGCGCCGATCGTCGCACTCCGTCCAGAAACGTGCTCTCTCCGTGATCTCCTAGCGCCGAAAAGGAGCCCTCTTGTCCAGGATGGACAAGAGGGCTGGGACCTGATGGCCATCGACCCCGAGGGGTCGATTTCGCCGGTCCGTACAGATCAACCGCCGGATGTGTCCGATTCGGCGTCGACACCCGGTCGGGCGCAGTCGTACGGATCGTCCAACCAGCCCTCGGGCAGGACCACCCGGTTGTTGCCGCTGGTCCGCCCGCGCGGGCCGTCCGCGCCCTCCGGCCAGCCCTGGGACTGCTCCACCTGGGAGAGGGTTTCGGCCAGTTCGGCCAACGAGGAGGAGCCGGCGAGCCGCACCCGCAGCTCGGAGCCGACCGAGAAGCCCTTGGTGTACCAGGCGACGTGCTTGCGGAAGTCGATCACGCCGCGCGCCTCGTCGCCCAGCCACTCGCCGAGCAGCTGCGCGTGCCGCACCATCGCCGCGGCCACGTAGCCGAAGTCGGGGCGGGCGTAGTCCACGTCGCCCTCGAAGATCGCGACCAGGTCCTTGAACAGCCACGGCCGCCCCAGGCAGCCACGGCCCACCACCACGCCGTCGCAGCCCGTCTCGCGCATCATCCGCACCGCGTCGTCGGCCGACCAGATGTCCCCGTTGCCCAGCACCGGGATGTGCGCCGGGACGGACTCGCGCAGCCGGGCGATCGCCGACCAGTCGGCCGTCCCGCCGTAGTGCTGGGCGGCGGTGCGCCCGTGCAGGGCGATCGCGGCCACGCCCTCCTCGGCGCCGATCCGGCCGGCGTCCAGGTAGGTGAGGTGGTCGTCGTCGATGCCCTTGCGCATCTTCATCGTCACCGGCAGGTCGCCCGCGTTGGCGACGGCCTCGCGCAGGATCTCGCGCAGCAGGTTGCGCTTGTACGGCAGCGCCGAGCCGCCGCCCTTGCGGGTGACCTTGGGGACGGGGCAGCCGAAGTTGAGGTCGATGTGGTCGGCCAGGCCCTCCTCGGAGATCATCCGGGCGGCCTTGCCGACGGTCACCGGGTCCACCCCGTACAGCTGGATCGAGCGGGGCTTCTCGCTCGGGTCGAACTTGATCAGCTGCATGGTCTTGGCGTTGCGCTCGACCAGCGCCCGGGTGGTGATCATCTCCGAGACGTACAGGCCCCGGCCGCCGCTCTGCTCCCGGCACAGGGTGCGGAACGGCGCGTTGGTGATGCCGGCCATCGGCGCCAGCACGACGGGCGGCCACACCCGGATCGGGCCGATGTCGAGCGGCGCGAACTCGGTGTCGGGCGCGGTGGGTGCGGGCGTGGCTGTCATGCGCGGCTGACCTCGGGTGATGGGGACGGGACTCTCCATTGTCCCCCACCCGGGTGAGCGGCCCCCCGCCCGCTCCGGGGCGCCCCCGCTACGGGGCCGACGGCGGCGCCGCGGGCTCCGGCGCGAACGACGGCTCCGGCTGCGAGGACGTCGACGGAACGATGGTGATCGTCCCCGAAGTGACCGTGGCGTGCAGCCGGTTCGGGCTGGCCGAGTCCGCCAGCACCGGGTCGATCCGGCCGTTGCCGCTGCCGATCTCGCTGGAGACGGCGTACCGGCTGTCCTTCGGCAGGGTCAGTTCCACCGAGCCGGAGGTGGCCGTGGCGTCCACCTCGCGCGGGGTCCTCGCGAAGCCCAGCTGCACGGTGCCCGAGGTGAACTGCGCCGCCACCCGCGACATGCTCAGGTTGGTGCCCTGCACCATCCCGGAGGTGCCGTGCACGGACACGTTCCCGGAGGTGTCGGACAGCAACAGCTGGCCGGAGGTGAGCTCCATCCGCACGTCCCCGCTCAGTCCCTCCACCCGGACCGACCCGGAGCCCACCGAGCCGGACACCTCCGTCGCGGCCGGCACCTCCAGCTCGATCTCGGCACCGCAGCCGAGGTCCGAGAGCGGCAGCACCAGCCGGCAGTGCAGCCCGACCGTGAGCACGTCGCCATCGAAGACGGTGGACACCACCGGCTTGCGCACCAGCCAGTCCAGGCTCTGCCGGACCACCACGTGGCCCTCCCGCCCCGCCCGTACCCGGACCGAGGCGTTGCCGGTCTCCAGCTGGAGCCGGTGGATCGCCCGGTCGTACGGCCGGCTGGTGCTGGTGCGCTGCTGCACCGCCATCGACCAGGTCTGCAGTCCGGCACCGATCATGACCAGGACGACCACGACCGTCCCGGCGGCCCGCCAGGCCCTCGCCCCCTTCACGGCTACCCGACCTCCAGGAAGCGCAGCACCGCCATCACCCGGCGGTGACTGTCCTCGGCCGGCGGCAGGTCGAGCTTGGTGAAGATCGAGTTGATGTGCTTGGCCACCGCGCTGTCGCTGACCACCAGCGAGCCCGCGATCGCGGCGTTGGAACGGCCCTCCGCCATCAGGGCGAGCACGTCGCGCTCGCGCGGGGTCAGCTTCTCCAGCGGGTCCCGGTGGCGGCGCACCAGCAGCTGGGCGACCACCTCCGGGTCCAGCGCGGTGCCGCCCTCGGCGACGCGCTGGAGCGCGTCCACGAAGTCGTCCACATTGGCCACCCGCTGCTTGAGCAGGTAGCCGACACCGCTGGTGTTGGTTGCCAGCAGGTCCGCGGCGTAGCGCTCCTCCACGAACTGGGAGAGCAGCAGGACGGCGGTGTCCGGCCACTGCCGGCGGATCACCATCGCCGCCTTCACCCCCTCGTCGTGGAACCCCGGGGGCATCCGGACGTCGGCCACCACCACCTTCGGGCGGTGCTCCTCGACGGCGGCCAGCAGTTCCACGGCGTCCCCGACGGCGGCCACGACCTCGAAGCCCACCGCCTCCAGGACCTTGACCAGGCCGACCCTCAGCAGGACCGAGTCCTCGGCGATCACAGCGCGCACGGCAACTCCACGGTGATGGTGGTGGGGCCCCCGAGGGGGCTGAGAACGGACAGCGTGCCGTCGACCGAGGCGGCGCGCTTGCGCAGACCGGTGAGCCCGGTGCCGCGCGAGGGGTCCGCGCCGCCCACGCCGTCGTCGCTGATGACCAGGCGCAGCCGGCCGTCGGCCGTCCGCACCGAGAGGTCGACGCGGTTCGCCCTGGCGTGCTTGGCCACGTTGGTGAGCGCCTCGGAGACGGTGAAGTAGGCGACCGCCTCGACGGTGGGGGCGACCTGCTCGGAGAGGTCGACGTCCAGGCGCACCGGCAGCGGGGCACGGGCGGCGACGCCGGACAGCGCCGCGTCCAGGCCGCGGTCCTCCAGGACGGCGGGGTGCAGGCCGCGGACCAGGTCGCGCAGCTCGTCGATGGCCGCCTGGGCCTCCTCGTGCGCGTCGACGATCACCTGCATCACCTCGGGCGGCACGTCCTTGAGGGTGCGCCGGGCCAGGCCCAGGTTCATCGCGAGGGAGGTGAGCCGCTGCTGGGCGCCGTCGTGCAGGTCGCGCTCGATCCGGCGGCGCTCGGCGTCCACCGCGTCGACCAGCCCGGCCCGGCTCTCGGCGATCTCCTCGACCCGCCGCTCCAGCGCCTCCGCCCGGTCCGGGCCGAGCAGCCGCCGGGCCACCCACACCTCCAGCCAGGCCAGTCGCGTCCCCACCGGGGGCAGCACCACCAGCAGCACCACCCCGCCGAGGGTGAGCAGGACGTCCTCCCCGGCCAGGCCGGCGCGCAGCGCGGTGCCGGCGGGCAGCAGCCAGATCCAGCCGTACACGGTGGCCAGCACCACGGCGGCCGCCCAGGCGTACAGCACCGCCAGCGCGCCCGCCGCGAGCAGCGGCCCGGCCACCAGGTGGTGCAGGGCCTGGCGCCAGGTCATCCCCAGCAGCCAGACCTGACGCCCCGTCGGCGGGCGCAGCGGCGGCACCTCCACTCCCCGCAGGGCGCGCAGCCGGCCGCGCTGGAGGGCGGTCAACGGGCGGGCGCAGAGCAGGACGGCGGCGAGCAGCGGGAAGAGCAGGCTCGACTCGGTGACGGACAGCCAGACCGGCAGCGCCATGGGTATTCCGGCGGCGGTGAAGCGGACGTCACGCCAGGCCTCGGGCGACCACGGTGGGCGCCGGAGGCTCCTGACGAGCGCTCGGCGCAACGTGGTGGAGGGCATGCCGGACAGCGTAGGGCTCCGTGATCACGGGCCGCCATGAAGGGGGGTTCCGGGTGGGGGTGTAGCTAGGTACACCCCCGATTCGGTGTGGGGCACTACCGACAGGACGGGGGTCCCGGCGGAAGGCTTGAGGGCATGACGAGCACTGCATCGCACTCCGCCACTCCGCCGCACGGGCGGCCCGGCCCCGGGGGTGCTTCCGGAACGCCGGCGGCGGACGTGGCGCTGCCGGAGGGGGAGTCGGTTTCGGCGGCGGATGGCACGCTGCCGGCCGGGGCCGGGCCCTGGTCGGTCCGCAGCGTGCGGTCAGGACGCGGCCGGGCCGCGCTGGAGCTGTACCAGCACGGGGAGTTGACCGACGTCCTGGTCGCCGCCCGGCTCACCCCGCAGCTGCTGCGCGGTGCCCGGCACTGCCCGTCCACCGGGCGGAGCCGGCACGTGCTGGCCTGGGGCCGGCTGGCCGCCGACGGTGCGGCGCCCGCGGTGGAGTTCACCGGGCGGCGGCCGTTCCGCCGGGTGCGGTCGACGGCCGAGGTGGTCACGGTGGCCGGGCGGTTCTGGATAGCCTGGGCCGAGGGGCCGTTCGACGCGGTACGGGTCGCACACCCGGCGGGCGGGGCGGCCGAGCGGCTGCCGCTGGAGCGGGTGCGGGGCCTGGGCCGGGGTGCCGCGTGACCACCGCCGTCCTCGCCGCCCGCCCCGCCCCCTCGTACGTCCTGCCCGCGCGCTTCGCCCGGCTTCCGGTCCTGGCGGCCGTCGCGCTGCTGCCCTGGCTGGCGGTCCTCGCCGTCTGCCACGAGACCCCGTGGGTCGTGCTCGACCTCACCGAGTTCGCCGCCCTGCTCTCGCTGGACGCGCTGCTGCGCCGGCGCAGCCCCGCCGCGCTCTGGGCGGGCGCGGCGGTGGCCCTGCTGCTCACCGGGGACGCGCTGGCCGACATCGCCTGCGCCGGGCCGGGCCACGCGGTGCTCGCCGCGCTGGCCATGGCCACCTGCATCGAACTGCCGCTGGCCGCGGTGTGCCTGTGGCTCGGGCGGGACGCGGCGCTGCGGGCCTAGGCGCGGGTGCGCCGGTCAGGCGCGGGTGCGCCGGTCAGACGCGGGTGGGCAGCAGGTCCATCAGCGCGCGGGTCTCGTCGTCCAGCGGGGTGTACGTGATCATCCGCGTCCCCAGCTGCGGGCTGAGCCAGAAGTTGGTGTACTCACAGCGCAACAGGCCGACGCCCGGTACCTGGAAGCGCTTGATCCCGTTGCCCGGCCGCATCACGTCGTGCCGCTGCCAGAGCTCCGCGAACTCGGGCGAGGCCTTGAGCATCCGGGCCAGCAGCGCCTTCCAGGCCGGCTCCGAGCCGTGGTCGGCCATCGCCGAGCGGAACCGGGCCACGATGCCGAGGCGCTCGGTGCGGTAGTCCACCAGCACCTCGCGGAACTGCGAGGGCGTGAACGCCATCCACATCAGGTTCCGGTCCGCGGGGGCCAGTTCGTCGAGATCGCCGACGATCGCGGTGTACTGGGCGTTGTACGCCAGCACGTCGTAGCGGGAGTTGACCACCATGGCGGGGAACGGCGCCAGCTGCTCCAGCAGCAGCCGTACGCCCGGGGTCACCGAGGGGCAGTCCCGCACCGGCGCCGGGTCCTCCGCGCCGGCCAGGGTGAACAGGTGGGCGCGCTCGCTCGGATCCAGCAGCAGCGCCCGGGCCACCGAGTCCAGCACCTGGGTGGACACCTGGATGTCCCGTCCCTGTTCCAGCCACGTGTACCAGGTCACCCCGACCGCGGCGAGCTGCGCGACCTCCTCCCGGCGCAGCCCCGGCGTCCGGCGGCGTCCGGTCATCGGCAGGCCCACCTGCTCGGGCGCCAGGCGCTCGCGGCGGCTGCGCAGGAACCCGGCCAGCTCGTGGCGGCGGGCGTCGTCGGGGGTGGCCGGGCCCGGACCGGTCGGACCGGTCGGACCGGTCGAACCGGTGCGGGCTCGCGCGGGGCCGGCCGGACCGGTGCGGGCTTGCGCGGGAGGCGTGGCGAGACTCATGCTCCCCAGCATGCGGCAGCCGTCAGCCTGTTGCCAGGTACTTCTTATACCTGGATAACCACACTCTGGTACCAGGGTACGGAGCGACGGATCGTATGACCCGTGACCCAACAACTCGCCGTCGCCCCCGCATCGGCCCGCACCGCCACCACTCCGGGCACCGCGGCCGCCCGTACCACCTCGCCCGGCTCCGCCGGACCCGCCGCCACCCTCGGCACCGCCGGGCTGGTCACCGTGCTGCTCGGCGCCTTCCTGCCGATGCTCGACTTCTTCATCGTCAACGTCGCCCTGCCCACCATCGACCACGACCTGGCCGCCGGGCCCGCCGTCCTCGAACTGGTCGCCGCCGGCTACGGCATCGCCTTCGCCGTGCTGCTCGTCCTCGGCGGGCGCCTCGGCGACAACTACGGCCGCCGCCGGCTCTTCGTCGTCGGCGCCGTCGCCTTCGCCCTCACCTCGCTGGCCTGCGGCCTCGCCCCCGGCGCGTGGTCCCTGGTCGCCGCCCGGGCCGCCCAGGGCGCCTCGGCCGCGCTGCTGATCCCCCAGGTCCTCGGCACCATCACCGCCGCCACCGAGGGCGCCCGGCGCGGCCGCGCGCTCAGCGTCTACGGCGCCGTCGGCGGGATCTCGGTGGTGATCGGGCAGGTGCTCGGCGGGATGCTGGTCGCCGCCGACCTGTTCGGCACCGGCTGGCGCTCGGTGTTCCTGCTGAACGTGCCGTTCGCGCTGCTCGCCGTGGTGCTCGCGGTCCGCTACGTCCCGGAGAACAGGGCCGCCACGGCCGCCCGGGTCGACGTCCCCGGCACCGTCCTGCTCACCGCCACCCTGCTCTCCCTGCTCATCCCGCTGATGGAGGGCCGGGCCGCCGGCTGGCCGCTCTGGTCCTGGGTACTGCTGGCGCTGTTCCCCGTCCTCGCCGTCGCCTTCGGCGTCGTCGAGCGCCGCGCCGAGCGGCGCGGGGACACCCCGCTGGTGCCGCCGTCCCTGCTGCGCATCCCGGAGATGCGGCGCGGCCTCGGCATCGCGCTGCCCTACTTCGCCGGCTTCGGCGGCTTCATGTTCGTCATCGCGGTCGCCCTCCAGCAGGGCCTCCGGCTCGGCCCGGTCGCGGCGGGCTGGGCGCTCGTCCCGATGGCGGTCGGCTACTTCTCCGCCTCGCTCGCCGGGCCGCGACTGATCGGCCGCTGGGGCAGCCGGGTGCTCAGCGCGGGCGCCGTCGTCCAGGCCACCGGCCTCGGCACCCTCGCCCTGACCGTCCTGGCCGACTGGGCGCACTTCTCCCCGCTCCGGATGGCCCCGGGCGTCGCCCTCGCCGGCATCGGGCAGGGCCTGATCGGCACCCCGCTGTTCCGGGTCGTCCTCGCCAAGGTGCCGGCCGCCCGGGCCGGCGTCGGCAGCGGTGTCCTCGCCACCGGCCAGCAGTCCAGCCTCGCCCTGGGCGTCGCCACCCTCGGCACCCTCTACCTCTCGCTCTCCCCCGTCCTGGGCATGGACCGGGCCCTCGCGCTGTGCCTGGGCATCCAGCTCCTCGGCTCCTTCACCATCCTGTACCTGACCACCCGGCTCCCCCGCTCCATCGGGTGACCCGGGCATCCGGGGTCCGGGCTGTGGACTGCGGGCTGCGGGCTGCGGCGGGGCGGCGTCGGCGACGGCGACGGCTCGGCGAACGGCCTCGTGACCGGGACGACCGGTCGCGGGGCCGTCGGCGTTCCCTCGGCTCCCCGGTGGCTTTCCCGGCGGCTTTCCCGGCGGCGCGGGTCTCAGTGGCGCGGGCTTCGGTGGGGGCCGAGCCGGTCGAGCCAGTGGCCGAACAGGGTGCGGACGGCTCCGGCGGCCTCGACCTGGGGGTTGTGGCCGACGCCGTCGAGGACGGCGGCGGCCATCCGGGGGTAGTGGTCGAGCAGGGCGAGCTGGTCGCGCCAGCCGACCAGGGCGTCCTGCCGGGTGGTGACCAGCAGGTGGTGGCCGCGGTGCTGCGGGGCCCGGTGTTCGGGCCAGTGCGGCAGCAGGAAGTCGGCTTCGAGTTCGGCGGCGGCCGCCCGGTCGTGCGCCTCCCAGCCGGGCCGGACGTAGCGCTCGAAGAGCTCCCGACTCGCCTCGGTGTGGCGGGCCATGACGTACCGGAACAGCTCGCGGTCCTCGGCCGGGAGGCGGGCGAGGAGGCCCTCGTCGCGTTCGACCACGGACTCCTCGGGCAGCGCCCGGTCGGCGCCCCAGCGCACCACCGGCACCAACAGCGCCGAGCCCAGCACCTGCTCGCCGAACCGCGCGGTCACCGCCCGGGCCAGCTGGCCGCCGAAGGACTGGCCGACCACGGCGAAGGGGCGACGGCCGACCTGCTCCTCGATCCACCCGGAGACGGCCTCGGCCAGGGCGCTCGCCGAGGCCGGGCCCGGCAGCCGGGGGCTGCTGCCGTGGCCGGGGAGGTCGAGGTAGAGGCGGCGCCAGCCGGGGCGGTCGGTGAAGGCGGGTTCGAGCGGGAGCAGGACGCGGTGGTCGACGGTGTAGCCGTGGATCAGGACGATCGGGGTGCCGTCGCCGAAGGCGGTGTGGCGGATCGCGGAGCCGGGCGCGCCGGTCGCGCCGGCCGCGTCAGTCGCGTGGTTCGTGTCGTTGGTGTCGTTGGTGTCGGTCATGGCGACAGCGTCCAACGCTGACACCGGTGGCAAGGTCAAGCGGCGGTTCCGACAGCCGGTCCAGGAGAGTTCAGGAGAGGCTCTTGACCACGTCCAGGTACTCCCGGATGGCGTCCCGGTTGCGCGTCAGGCACAGGATCCGGCGGGTCATCCGGTCCGTCTCGGTCTCCAGGGCGGTGAGCATCTCCGGTGTGGCGTCGGCGAAGTGGATCGTCCGCGGGGTGTCCAGGCAGGGCAGGATCTGCTTGATGATCCGGGTCGGCAGCCCCGCGTCCAACAGCCCGCGAATCTGCAGCACCCGGTCCACGAGGTACTCGTCGTACGCGCGGTAGCCGTTCGCCTCGCGGCGGGGCGTGATCAGCCCCTGCTGCTCGTAGTAGCGCAGCAGGCGCGGAGTGGTCTCCGCCCGCCGGGCGAGTTCGCCGATGCGCATGTGTGACCATCCTCACCCCGGGCCGGCGCCCTCCCGGCTGGACCTTGACACGGATGTCAACGATAAACGATCGGGCCCATGCCCACTCCTGAACTCCACGCCCCCGCGCGGCCGGTGGCCGCGGCACCGAGGCTGCCCTGGCCCGCGCTGCTGGCCATGAGCGCCGGCGGATTCGTCACGATCATGACCGAGGCCCTGCCCGCCGGGGTGCTGCCCGCGATGAGTGCCGACCTCGGCGTCGGCCAGTCCGCCGCCGGGCAGTCCGTCACGCTCTACGCGGTCGGCTCCATCGCGGCCGCCGTCCCGCTGACCGCCGTCACCGGCCGCCTGCCACGCAAGCCCCTGCTGCTGGTCGCCGTCGGAGGCTTCGCCGCGGCCAACGCCGTCACCGCCGTCTCGCCGAGCTATCCGCTCACCATGGCCGCCCGGTTCGCGGCCGGCCTGGTCGCCGGGCTGCTCTGGGCGCTGCTGGCCGGGTACGCCCGGGGCATCGTCGCCCCGGAGCAGCGCGGGCGGGCGATGGCCGTCGCCATGACCGGCTCGACGGTCGCCCTGTCGGTGGGCGTGCCCGCCGGCACCCTGCTGGCGAGCCTGGTGGGCTGGCGGGCCACCTTCGGGCTGATGAGCGCGATCGCCCTGGCGCTGACCGGCTGGATGCTGTTCGTGCTGCCGGAACCGCCCGGCCGGGCCGACCGGGCCGACCGGGCCCGGACTCCGGTCCGGCGGGTGCTGCGGACGCCGGGCGTCGCCGCCGTGCTGGCCGTCACGGCGACCTTCGTGCTCGCCCACAACGTCCTCTACACGTACGTCGCCGCGCTGCTCGCACCACTGGGGCTCGACGGCCGGACGGACACCGTCCTGCTCGTCATCGGGCTGTCCTCGCTGGCGAGCATCCTCGGCACCGGCGCCCTGATCGACCGGCACCTGCGGCCGCTGACCATCGCCGCCTCCGTCCTCCTCGCCGTCGCCGCACTACTCCTCGCCGCCGCCCTGCTCGGCGCGGACGGCCGACCCGTCTACGCGGCCGCCGCGCTCTGGGGCCTCGGCTTCGGCGGCGCCGCCACCCTCCTCCAGACCGCCGTCGCCGACGCGGCCGGGCCGGCCGGGGACATCGCCCAGTCGCTGCTCGTCACCTGCTGGAACCTCGGCATCGCAGTCGGCGGCCTGGCCGGCGGCCTCCTCCTCGACCACGCCGGGCCGACGGCCCTGCCCTGGTCCGCCCTCGTCCTGCTGGCCGCCGCACTGACCGTCACCCTCGGCGGACGGCGCCACGCCTTCCCGACGCGGGGTGAGCACTCTTCCGTGTGAAATCGACGCACGTTCCTCGTGGCCGCCGCACGGTCCGCCGTACCGTGAGTCGCATGACAGCCAGAGTCCCCATCCGCCAGCTCCAGCAGCACGCCAGCGAGTTGATCGACCGGGTCGCGGCCGGCGAGCGCGTCGAGATCACCCGCAACGGACGGCTGATCGCCGTCCTCGCACCTCCCGACCCCGAGCAACGGGTATTGGAGGACCTCGTTCGCGACGGCACCATCGACCCGGAGAACGCCGCCACCGCACGCGGCCTGGCCGATTGGACGCTGCCCGAGGCCGGCATCGGGCTCGGATCGGCCTCCGAGGCCCTGCTCGCCATGCGGGAGGAGGAGGACCGTTGATCTACCTCGACTCCTGCGCGATCCTCAAGCTCCTGGTTCCCGAGAACGAATCCACCGCTCTGCGCACGTTCCTCTCCTCCCACGGTTCCGAGGGCCATGCGACCAGCGCGCTGGCCCAGGTCGAGGTGCCACGCGCACTGATCCGGATCGGTGCACCGCAGGAGTTGTTGGACACGTCGGCCGACCTGCTCGACCGGCTGCTCCGCGTCCGGCTTTCCGATCCCGTACTCAGGGCTGCCTGCCGGTTCCCCACCCGGCACCTGCGCACACTCGACGCGATTCACCTCGCCAGCGCCGAGCACCTGGAGCACGCGCTCACCGCCTTCGTCACGTACGACAAGCGCCTGGCCGACGCGGCGGAGGAGCGGGACCTGCCGGTGGTGATGCCCGGGCAGCCGGCCGGCTCCCGGTAGGCGGACACGAGGGCCCCGGCCGGGTCGCGCTGCTCGTCTCGACACCGGCCGTTCGCCCGCCCGGCCCCTCCGCGCGGCTCGACCAGTGGTGTCAACCCTGACCATCGTCATGGTCGTTGCCTGACTTTCGGGTCGGGTGGAAAGGGCTCCTCGGCTTCTACCGTCCGGACCATGACGTACACGGACAGAAAATCCAGGAAGTCCACGGCCGGCCGAAGGATCCGGACCGCGGGGGCGGGCAGGCCCGTCCCGGCCGCGGCCCTGCTCTGCGCGGGGGCCGGGGTGGTGGCGTGGCTGGCGCCGGAGCGGGGTGGTGGGGCGGGGCCGGTGCGGGTGTCGGCCGGGTGGTCGGCGGCCGGCTACCGGCGGGTGGCGGAGGCCGTCGCCGATGCCCCGCGTGCGGTGGCCTCGCTGCTGGAGCCGGCCACCGAGGTGGGGTTGCTGGTGCTGGGGCTGCTGCTGGCGTTCTGCTGGTGGACGGCCCGGGCCCGGCGGCGGCCGAGTGCCCGCCGCCGGGTGACTGGTCGTTCCCCAGCAACCACGCCACCCTGGCGGTCGCGCTGGCGACGGGGCTGGTGCTGCTGCGCCCGCGCTGGGCGCTGTCGGCCATACCCGTCGGCGGTGCCACGGCCGCGCTGCGGGTGGCGGCCGGAGTGCACTATCCGCACGACGTGCTCGCCGGTGCCGCGCTCGGCGGCACGGTCACGGCGGCGGTCGTCCTCACCCTGCGGCCTGCGGCCACCACCGTGGTGACGGCGCTGACCGGGGTGCCCGTCCTCGGGCGGCTGCTGTCGGCGCCGGCGATACCGTCGGCCCCGGGCGCGAACTCGGGCTCGGGCGCGAACTCGGGCTCGGGCGTGAACTCTGGCTCGGGCGTGACGGTCTCAGTCCCGCGGGCCACCCGCGCAGGTGGCGCCGAGGGTCAGCCCGGCCTCGTGCGCGAGGACGGCGGCGGCCGCCCGGTTGGCCACGCCCAGCCGCGCCAGGATGGAGCTCACATGGGCCTTCACGGTGCCCTCCACCACCCCCAGTCGGCGGGCGATCTGACCGTTGGACAGCCCGGCGGCGATCAGCGTCAGTACGTCCCGTTCCCGGGCGGTCAGGGCGGCCACCCGTTCCCGGGCACCGGCGCGCCGGTCGGCGGGGCCGCCGGCTCCGGTGGCGGCCAGGTGGGCGACCACCCGGGCGGCCACCTTGGGTGAGAGGTAGGCCGCACCGCCCGCCACCGCGTGCACCCCGGCGAGCAGTTCCTCGGGCTCTCCGGACTTGATCAGGAAGCCGTTCGCGCCGCCGCTGAGCGCGCGCAGGATGTAGTCGTCCTCACCGAAGGTGGTCAGCATGAGCACTCCGGTCGCCAGACCGTTGCGGCGGATCTCGGCGGCGGCCGTGATGCCGTCCGTCCCGGGCATCCGGATGTCCAGCACGGCGACGTCCGGCCGGTGGCGCCGGACGAGTTCGACGGCCTCCCGGCCGTCCCCGGTCTCGGCGACGATCTCGATGCCCGGGTCGGTGGCGAGCACGGCGCGCAGTCCGGCACGGATCATGGGCTCGTCGTCGGCGAGCAGCACCCGGATCGGTGCGGTGGTCATCGGCAGCTCCTGTCGGTCGCTCGGGACGGAGGTGGTGCGGAAAGGGAGGTGCGACGGGAGGTCAGGAGACGAGCACGTCGCGGGAGACGAGCCGGGAGTCCCGGAAGCAGAGCCGGTAGGCGTCGCCGGCCCGGTCCACGAACAGTTGGGCGGTGATGGCGTAGTAGGTGCACGAGACCCCCTCCCCCGACGGCGGCGCCGGTGTCGACGACCCGGCCGGCGGGCGGTACGGCAGCCGGTGGCCCGGCAGCAGGCGCTCGACCGAGGCCTGCTCCTGCCCCACCTGGAGGGAGGCGTAGACCTCCGGGTCCAGCACCGACAGGCTGACCACGTAGAGCGTCCATACTCGCAGGGCCACGGTCAGCAGCACGGCCGTCACCAGCGGGACGAGCACCACGGCGGCCAGTGTTCGCCCCACCCTGCGCCGAGCCTGCCGCAGCTCGCGCACCGGCGACGGCGGGGCCGCGGGCACCGGCGGGACGGGCCCCGCGGCACGGCGCGGCAGGTCGGCCACGACCTCGAACCCGCCGTCCGGGCGGGCCCGGTGGGCGAAGGTGCCGCCCGCGAGCCGGATGCGCTCGGTCAGGCCGACCAGGCCGCGGCCGCCGGTGGACGGCACGGCGGGCACCGCGGTCTGCGCTGCGGCGGAGGTGGAGGTACCGGCGAACGTCTCGACGAACGTCGCGGTGGGCGTTGCGCTGCGAGGGGTTGACCCGGGGGCCGACGACGCCGCGCCGGCACGGGCGCCGGCGGACACGGGCACGGGCCCGTTGACCACCCGGAGGCGGGCGCCGTCCGCCGCGTAGGCCACCTCCACGGTGACGGCCGCCCGCGGTGCGTGCTTGGCGGCGTTGGTCAGCGCCTCCTGCACCACCCGGAAAGCGGCGTGCTCGGTGGCGCGCGGGAGCCCGTCCGGCTCCCCGATGATCTCCGAGCGGACGTCCAGGCCGGCGGCGGCCGCCTCGGCAACGAGCTGCGGGATGTCCGAGTCCGCGGGCCCGTGGGCCACGGAGGTGCCCTCGCCGTTCTCGTCCCCGGCGCGCAGGATGCCGATCACCTCGCCGAGCCGGTCGACGGCGGCGGCCGCGCCCGCCCGGATCTCCTGGACGGCCTCCCGGTGGGGCCGGGCCAGGCCGGGAGCGAGCTTGAGGGCCCCGGCGCGCAGAGCGATCAGACTGAGGTCGTGCCCGAGGGCGTCGTGCATGTCCTGGGCGATGCGGGCACGTTCACGCAGGCGGGCCTGCTCGGCGACGAGTTGCTGCTCGCGCTCCAGCCGCTCGGCCCGCTCCCAGCCGGCGCGCACCAGCTCCTGCGACTGCCGCCAGAACCTGCCCAGCAACCACGGCCCCATCCCGGCGCTCACGGCGAGCGCGACGAACCGCAGGCCCAGAACGATCCAGGAGGGCATCGACCCGACCATCAGCACCCCGGCCGCCACCAGGACGGCGAACACCACCGCCGCCGGCCGTACCCGCTCCATCCGCAGCCCGGCCAGGAAGGAGAACCCGATCGCGGGCAGCGCCCACCAGAGGCTGGTGACACCGAGCCCGATACACACCGACGCCACCACGGGCAGCGCCACCCCACTCATCCGCATGCCCACGACCCTATGAGCGCCGCCGTCGCGGCGGATCTGTCGAAAGTCATGCCCGGTGCGCCAACCCATCCCCACGACGCGGAGCGCGGGCGGCTCCCCTGCCCGGGACCGCTCGTCCGCGACGTCGTCGGCCCACTGAAGGACGGTTCGACTCGTTCCGATGCTTCGGGTGCGTCCGCCCGATTCCCGTGAGACAGAAGTCGGACGCACTCGAACCGGGGGAAGAGTGACGTCATGGGTCTCGTCACGGTGTTCCTGCTCGCACTCGTCGGCACCGTGAAGTCGGTCAGCGGCCCGTCGGCGGATTCCCTGCGGTAGCCCTCGGGGCGGGGCTCCCGGATGGTGCGGTCGCCCACGGCCGGGAAGTAGGTGTGCCGCAACCCGATGCGCCGGACGATCAGGCCCGCCAGCACGTAGTTGGTGCTGCTATAGCCGAACTCCTCCCCCGTGGGGAGTCGAAGACCACCGGGGCACGATCGCCAGTCTGCTCGCGCGGCGTGCGGCCGGCCTCCCCCGATCGAGGGAGCACCGCCCGCCCCGATGTCAGGGCCTACCGGGCCCGCGCAGCGGCAGCGTCCGGCTGTAGACGACGTTCGTGGTGGTGCTGCCGAAGCCGGCCAGCTCGTCCACCAGGGTCTCCAGGTGTTCCATGGAGGTCGCGGCCACCTTCAGCGTGTAGCAGTCGTCTCCGGTGGTGCGCAGGCACTCCAGGATCTCCCGCCGTTCGGCGAGCAGTCGCCGCAGCGGCTCGTGCCGGTTGCCGGGGTACTTCAGCCGGACGACGGCGAGCACCGGATAGCCGACCTTCGACAGGTCCACCGTCGCGTGGTAGCCGGTGATGACGCCCAGCGACTCCAGGTTCCGCACCCGTTCCGTGGTCGCCGACGGGCTGAGGGACACCCGACGCCCCAGCTCGCTGAGGGAGATGCGGGCCTCCCGCTGCAGCTGCTCGATGATCGCCCAGTCGGTGTCGTCAAGATTCACGGCCATTCCGGAAATCTACCGGGAGAACCGCGGCCGACGACGGTCGGAACCGGGAAGAGTCCGTTCCGTCCGCCATGATCGCGGGGATAGCCTCGGGGCATGCAACTTGGCGTCAACGTACCGAACTTCGGCCCCGGGACGGACCCCGGCGTGCTGCGCGAGTGGGCCCGGACCGCGGAGGGTCTCGGCTTCGACCTCCTCATGGTGTCGGACCACGTGGCGGTGACCGCGGACGTGGCCGAGCGGTACCCGGAGCCGTTCCACGAGCCGTTCACCACGCTGTCCTGGCTCGCCGCGGTCGCCCCCTGCCTGCGGCTGGGCACGACCGTGCTCGTCCTGCCGTACCGGAACCCGCTGCTGGTGGCACGGATGGCGACCACCCTCGACCGGCTCAGCGGCGGCCGGTTCGTCCTGGGCGTCGGAGTCGGCTGGGCGCGCCGGGAGTTCGACGCCCTCGGCGTCCCGTTCGACGCGCGCGGCAGACTGACCGACGAGCACCTGGAGACCCTGCGGGACACCTGGGCAAACACGTCCGGACACCGGAAGGTGCCGGTCTGGGTCGGCGGCCACAGCGAGGCGGCGCTACGCCGGGCGGTCCGGTTCGGCGACGCCTGGCACCCGCTACGGCTCCCCGTCGACCGGATGCGGTCCGTCCTGGCCGAGCACCCGATGCCGGGCTTCGCACCCCGCATCGCCCTGCGGCCGACCACCACGCCGGTCGACGACCCCGAGCGGCCCGCCGGCGTCGGCACCGTCGAACAGATCCTCGACGACCTCCGCCGACTGCGCGAACTCGGCGCCGAGACCGTGGTCTTGGACCCCTACCACGGGGACCCGGAGGAGACCCGTCGACCGGAACGGGCCTGGCAGGCCCTCGCCACCGTCGCCACCCACTGGAGGACCGCGTGATCACCGAAGCCGACGAAACCCTCCTGCGCCGCGCCATCGCCATCGCCGTACGGGCGGTCGCCCGGGGCGACGCCCCGTACGGCTCCCTGCTGGCCGGCCCGAACGGCGAGATCCTCGCCGAGGCCCACAACACCGTGCGGCGCGACGACGACATCACGGCCCACCCGGAACTGAAGCTCGCCCGCTGGGCCGCCCGCGAACTCGACCCGGACACCGCCGCGCGCACCACGATGTACACCAGCTGCCAGCCCTGCGGCATGTGCGAAGGGGCCATCCTCCGCTCCGGCATCGGCCGGGTCGTCCACGCGCTCTCCACGGAGCAACTCGTCGCCCTCAACCCCGACTCGGGCGCCTGGCCGCCGGTGACGACGGACGGCCCGGCCCTGCCCGCCGAAGCCGGGGCCCCGATCTCGGCCTACTACCGGCCCGGTCGGACCGCAGAGGCCGTTCCCTAGACGAAGACCATCAGGAGCCAGCCGACGGCCGAGAGGACGGCCGCAGACCCGCCGAGCACGGCCGGTCGGCGGCCGTACTCGGCGCCCCGGACCCGTTGGAAGGCGGCGACCAGCGGGGCGATCCCCGCGATCGGCAGCACGATCCCGAGCAACAGGCAGTCCGGGCGACCGAACCCGACTCCACCCAGAAGCAGGAAGACTCCCGCGACCACCGTCGCGAACCCGACCGCGCACCCGGCGACGACGGTGGCGGTCCGGAAGCCGTCCGGACGGGCGCAGCCGAGCGGCACGGCGCACAGGAGGACGCAGACCGTCACGGCCACGGCCGCGATCGAGAGGCGGAGGCCGAACCTCGCCGTGACGAGCAGCATCGGAAAGGCGACCACCGCGATCGCCACCCCGACGAACCCCCGGGCACTCGCCGGAACCGACGCCATGCTTCTCCCCTCCCGCCCCGGGAACCCGTGTCACGATCCACCGGTGTGGACATCGACCGGCCCGGCCCCGGTTCCCGGCCCTGCCGTCGGCGCCGGTGTCGGTGTCGCTCTCGGTTCCGGTTTCGGCACCGATGTCAGTGGCACCGGGCACACTCGGTGGTCCGCGCCACCGAGAAGGGCAACCCACGGATGCCGATCCACATCGCCGGCCGCCGCCGCACGACAGCCGCACTGAACGCCGCGTTCCCCGGTGCGGAGATCGTCGACGTCACCTCCAAGGCACCGGACCCGTGGGTCCGGCTGAGCCCGTTCTTCCCGCACGGCGGCATCCCCGTCCCGTACGGCGACGGCCTGACCAGCGAGTCGGTGGAGGGGATCTGGCAGGCCCTCAAGGTCTTCCGGGACGCCGACGTCGACCCCGCGAAGCTGCGCATCACCTCGATGAAGGGCCTCAAGCGGACGGTGCGCCGGTTCGGCCCCGTCGAGGGCCACCGAACCGGCCCGCACGGCGACCGGCTCCTGTCGTACGAGACGGCCCGCCGCCGCATCTACCTGCCCGCCTACCGGTGGGTCCTGGAACACCGCACCGCCGACCTGGTCGAGCGGCTCCGGGGGATGGACGAGGTCGTGCTCCTCGACTACACCACCAACGGCGATGTCGCCGACCCCTCCAGCCCCCTCTCCCACGCCGCGCTCATCCGGCTGTACGTCGAGGGCCGCTGGCCCGCCGAGGAGCACCCGGACGCTCCGGCTCCGCGGCCGGTCGAACACCCTGCGCCCCGAACGCCCTGAGCCCCGGGCTGAGCCCTCCGGGCCCGTCGGCCGCGTTCCGGGCCCGTCGGCCGTGTTCCGGCTGCGGCACCGCGTCGGCAGGCGACCGCGTTCCCTCCGTTCCCCACCGACGGCACCACCCGGGCGGGCGGTGCCGTCGCCCGCTCCGGAACGCCTCTCCATCCTTGCCGAGAAAAGCAGTTGGTCCGAACAAAGGAGGAGTCCGACAATCGCCGGATGACCGATGACCAGAGCGAGTTCCAGCGGCGCCGCGCAGCCCGCATGACCTGCAAGCGCTTCCTCTCCACCGACCGCGTCCTCAGCATCCGCGAGCGCCTCGCCCAGCTCTCCGCCATGGACGGCCTGGACACCTGTCCCGACTTCTACGGCAACGACGGCCCGGTGCGGCAGTTGGAGGAAAGGACCGCCGCACTGCTCGGCAAGGAAGACGCGGTCTTCTTCCCCACCGGGACGATGGCCCAGCAGGTCGCCCTCCGCCACCACGCCGAGCACACCGGCAACACGGCCGTCGCCCTGCACCCGCTCAGCCACATCGAGCGGCACGAGCGCCACGCCTACACTCAGCTCACCGGCCTGCGCGGCCTCTGGCCCACCACCGCGCAACGCCAGCCGACGCCCGAGGAACTCGCCGCGCTGGGCGAGCCGTTCGGCACCCTGGCGGTCGAACTCCCGCTGCGCGACCCCGGCTACCTCCTCCCCGACTGGGACGAGCTGACCGCCCTGGTCGCCGCCGCCCGCGAGGCCGGCGCCCGGGTGCACTTCGACGGCGCACGCCTCTGGAACACCACGGTCCACTTCGACAAGCGGCTCGACGAGATCGCCGCCCTCGCCGACAGCGTCTACGTGTCGTACTACAAGGACCTCGGCGGACTCAGCGGAGCCGCCCTCGCCGGCGACGCCGCCCTCACCGCCCACGCCCGCACCTGGCGCCACCGCTACGGCGGCCAGCTCTTCCAGCAGTGGCCCGCCGCTCTCGCCGCCCTCCACGGCCTGGACACGGCGCTGCCCCGCCTGGCCGACTGCACCCGCCACGCGGCCACCCTCGCACCGGCCCTGGCCGCGCTGCCGGGCGCCCGGCTCCACCCGGAGGTCCCGCCCACCCACGAGTTCCAGCTCTGGCTTCCGCACCCGGCCGAGGCCCTGAACGCCGCCCACCTGGCGCTCGCGGAGAAGGAGGACATCTGGTTCGTCTCGTCCTGGCAGGACGCCGCCCCCGGCCTCGCCATGGCCGAAGTCAGCCTCGGCGAGCCGGCGCTGGCATGGACGGCGGCGCAGGTGCGGGAGGTCGGACTGCGCTTCCTGGAGCTGGCCGCCAAGTCCTGACGGAAGGGACCTCCCGAGGCACCAGGCCCGGACTGGCTGCTCGTCAGCCGGCACCCGGACCTTCCGGCCTCGCCGGCCGGCGCCCCTGCGGAGTTCCCGGAATCCGGACCTCCACTCCGAGGAGTGATTCACCGCGAAACGGTTCGCGGTGAATCACCCTTCATGTCAGACTGACGATATGAGCGAGATGCACGTGGGGGACCTGGCCGCCGTCCGCAGCCGCGAGGAGTTGGTCGCGCTGATGGCCGACGGGGTGCGGCCGAAGTGGGTGATGTTCTGGGGGCACACCGAGCGCAAGGGCGGCGGGACGCGCCAGGAGTGCCTGAGCCAGTGGTGGCCCGGCGAGTTCACCGTCGACGGGGTCGACTACGCCTCCGCCGAGCACTGGATGATGGCCGGCAAGGCCCGGATGTTCGGCGACGAGGAGATCGCTCAGCGGGTGCTGGAGGCCCGGACGCCCGGCGAGGCGAAGAAGCTGGGTCGACTGGTCAGGGACTTCGACAACGAGACCTGGACGGCCGGCCGCTTCGAGCTGGTGGTGGCGGGCAACGTCGCGAAGTTCGGGCAGGACGAGGCGCTGCGCGACTACCTGCTGGGCACGGGCGACCGGGTGCTGGTCGAGGCCAGCCCGCTGGACCGGATCTGGGGCATCGGGCTGGCCGCCGACGACATCCGGGCCCAGCAGCCCGCCGAGTGGCGCGGGTCGAACCTGCTCGGCTTCGCGCTGATGGAGGCACGGACGCGGCTGGGCGCGTGAGCACGATCGCTCCACTGCTGGACGGAACGGTGGTGGCCTCGGTCGCGGCCGCCCTGTTCCTGGTGCCGGGAGTTCTGCGACGCAGGGCCCCGGAGGGGCGGCGCGTCGGCACGCGCCGGCCCGGGCCGGAGCCGGTGCTGGCGGTGGTCGTCGCGCTGATCTACCTCAACCAGGTGCTCGTCGCCGTCTACGTGAACCGGGTGCACCACGGGGACGCCTCCTTCATCGCCCGCCACCTGCCGCCCGGGTGGTTCGACGTGCCCCGACTGGACCCCCTCGCCGCCCGCTTCCCGGCCCCGGAGCTGCTGGCTCCGTCCGTGCTCCGGGTGCCGGCGCTCCTCGAACTGCCGCTGGTGCTGCTGGCGTTCGTCGCCGTCGTCCGGCGGCTGGACCGCGCGCTGTACGTCCGGCTGGCCCGCTCGCCCCTGATCCCGCTCGCCGCCGCCTCGTACACGGTGGCGTTCTGCGCGGTGGAGTGGGACCTGCGCAACCCGTACACGGTGGACGACCTCGTGCTGCGCACGCTCGCCGCCTGCCTCACGCCCCCGCTGATCGCCTGGTTGGCCCGCCGCGAGCCCGAACCCGACGCCAAGCCCGAACCCGACGCCAAGCCCGAGCCCGAGCCCGAGCCCGCCCGGAGCCTGTTCCGCTTCGCCCTCGACCTGTGGGCGTACGGCCAGTTGATGCTGGTGCTCTACGACACCGCACTGCTCTACAACCTCGCCCGGCTCGGCGACCATCTCCCGTCCGCCGCGGCCGCGTTGACGGTGCTCGTCGCCACCCGCACCACCCCGCCCCGGCCCCGACTCCCGCACCGGCAGCCGGGCCCGCACACCACCGCACTCGCCGAGACGATCGGCCGGGCGCTCGCGCTGTTCCTCGTCCCCGCCCTGGCGATCCGCTACGCGGAGTCCTTCGGAACGCCCGAACTCGCCGCCCTGGCCGGGCTCCTGGTGATCGGGGCGGCGGCCCGCCGGGACGCGCTGCTCCTCCTGCTGCCCGCCCTCGCCGGCGGCGCGGTCGGATGCGCCGTCGCGGCGCTCGCCCCCGGCTCGTACTACGAGGCGACCCTGCTACGGAGCGCGACCGGCGCACTTCTCACAACGACCGCCGTCTGCGCGCTCCTTGACACCACTCGGACACGACTGGTCGTGCGCTCTTAACTCCTACGCCACATACTGACGCGAGGATGTCACACAGTCAGGGTCCGAATGGACAGGTTGGGGCGATCATGCGCATGCGGCCGACGGCACAACCCGCAGGCCAGCAGCCGGAAGGCGAGCAGCAAGCCGCCGAACTCCGCGCAGAACTGGACGAGTTACTCCGTGCGAGCCGCTACGCGAGTCAGCGGGAACGGCGCCTCAACGAGGCGATCCGCGCAACCCCCGGTCGACAGCGGCCGGACGGGGAGCTGCTGCGCCAACTCGCCCAGGCCCGCACCCTCCGTGAGGGGCTGGGCGCCCGCTGCCTCCAACTCAGCGACCAGCTGGAGGCATTGGAGAGCCGGATCAGACACCGGCAGCAGCCTCCGCCACCACCGCAACCCCAGCACCCCCACTTCCCGCAACAGCAACAGCAACAGCAACAGCAACGACAGCAGCCCTCACAACAACCCTCACAACAGCAGGCCCCGCCGCCACCCGCCCGCCCCGACCTCGGCGCCCTCACCGAGCGGATCATCGCCCTCCACCGGGCCGGCTCCCTCACCGAGGTCGCCGAGGTGATCGAGACGGCCGCCGCCCGCCTCGCCCCCGCCGACGCCTCGCTGCTGGTCGGCATGCTGACCCGGTACGGCCCGAACGGCAGCTCGCTCCACCTCGCCCGCAGCATCTCCCGGTCCGCTCCGGACCACTCCGTCGCCGTGCTCGCCGAGCTGCGCGAACTGGGCCTGGCCGAGGAGGCGGCGGAGGTGTTCCACGCCTTCTGGAGCTACCCGGCCGCCTCCGTCCCCGGCCTGCTCTCCGCGCTGGACCGGGCCGGACTGGCCGCCGACAGCGCGACGCTGCTCTGGGAGTGGGGGTCGGCGCCGATGGCCGAGCTGACCTCCCTGGCCGCCTGTCTCCAGCAGCACGGCCGGGCCGCCGACGTCCGGACCCTGCTGCGCCAGGCCGCCGGCCGCTCCACCGCCGACCTCGCGGACCTCGCGGCCGGGCTGCCACCCGCGCTCGCCACCCTGCTGCTGAACGAACTGGCCGTGCTGCGCCCGCCCGTCGAGGTGGTCCGGCTGGCCACCGCCCTGAACGGCGCCGGCACCTCCGAGCTGTACGCGCAGCTGCTGGCCGCACTGCTCGCCGACGAGGCCCGCCACCGCACCACCCTCGCCGCCCTGCGCACCGCCGGCCTGCCGACCCGCCCGCCCACGGCCCCGCGCTCCCGCTGGGGACGGCGCTAGCGGCCCGCCGCCGGGTCCACCCCGACCACCCCGCTCCACGGACAGCAAGGAGCCCCCGCCCGCCCCACCAGGGCGGACGAGGGCTCCCGAGCCGATCAGGCCCCCGCTAGCAGCCGATCAGCCGCGCGCCGAGGTACGCCTTGACCTGGTCCAGCGAGACGCGCTCCTGCGACATGGTGTCGCGGTCGCGGACGGTCACCGCGTTGTCCTCGAGGGTGTCGAAGTCGACCGTGACGCAGAACGGCGTGCCGATCTCGTCCTGGCGGCGGTAGCGCTTGCCGATGGCGCCGGCGTCGTCGAACTCGACGTTCCACGCGGTGCGCAGGTCGGCGGCCAGGCCGCGGGCCTTCGGGGAGAGCTCGGCGTTGCGCGACAGCGGCAGGACGGCGACCTTGACCGGGGCCAGGCGCGGGTCCAGACGCATGCCGACGCGCTTCTCCATGACGCCCTTGGCGTTCGGCGCCTCGTCCTCGAAGTAGGCGTCGATCAGGAAGGCCAGCATGGCGCGGTTGAGGCCGGCCGCCGGCTCGATGACGTACGGGAAGTACCGCTCGCCGGACTCCTGGTCGAAGTACCGGAGGTCCTTGCCGGAGGCCTCGCTGTGCACCCGCAGGTCGTAGTCGGTGCGGTTGGCGACGCCCTCCAGCTCGGAGAACTCGCTGCCGCCGAAGTTGAAGCGGTACTCGATGTCCACCGTGCGCTTGGCGTAGTGGGAGAGCTTCTCCTTCGGGTGCTCGAAGAAGCGCATGTTCTCGGTGCGCATGCCGAGGTCGACGTACCAGTCCCAGCGCTGCTGGAGCCAGTACTCGTGCCACTGGTCGTCCTCGCCCGGCTTGACGAAGAACTCCATCTCCATCTGCTCGAACTCGCGGGTCCGGAAGATGAAGTTGCCGGGGGTGATCTCGTTGCGGAAGCTCTTGCCGGTCTGGGCGATGCCGAACGGCGGCTTCTTGCGCGAAGTGGTCTGGACGGCGCTGAAGTTGGTGAAGATGCCCTGGGCGGTCTCCGGGCGCAGGAACGCCAGGCCGCTCGCCTCCTCGGTGACACCGAGGTGGGTCTTCAGCATGCCCGAGAAGTCCTTGGGCTCGGTGAACTGGCCCTTGGTGCCGCAGTCGGGGCAGTTGACGTCCTTGAGGCCGTTCGGCGGCGGGAAGCCGTGCTTGGCCTCGTACTTCTCCTCCAGGTGGTCGGCCCGGTGGCGCTTGTGGCAGGAGAGGCACTCGGTCAGCGGGTCGTTGAAGGTGGCGACGTGGCCGGAGGCCTCCCACACCTCGCGCGCGAGGATCACCGACGAGTCGAGTCCGACGACGTCCTCACGGGCCTGGACCATCGTGCGCCACCACTGGCGCTTGATGTTCTCCTTGAGCTCGACACCCAGCGGCCCGTAGTCCCAGGCGGCACGCGTGCCGCCGTAGATCTCGCTGCAGGGGTAGACGAAGCCACGGCGCTTGCTCAGGCTGACGATCGTGTCGATCTTGTCGGCGGCCACAGTGCTCTCTTCAGTACGTACGGCACGGTCAGGGCACGGCTGGTTGCGCGTACCCGAATACCTCAGGTTACCGGCCATACGGGTACGTGATTCAAATCGGTATCGTCCGGCCGCCCCCGCCCTCGGCCACCCTCCGTTCACCCACCCGAGTGATTTGACAATCATTTCCATGTGAGATGAGAATGATTGTCATGATGATCGGACTGCCTCACCTCGGACTGACTCGCCGGACCCGTCGTTCCCTGGCCTTCGGCGCCACCGCCCTGGCCGCCTCACTCGCCCTCACGGCCTGCGGAGGCAGCAGCAGCGCCGACAGCGGCACCGGCCGGCTGAAGGTCGTCGCGTCCTTCTACCCGATGGAGTTCCTGGCCCAGCAGATCGGCAAGGAGCACGTCGCGGTCACCGATCTGACCGCCGCCGGCGTCGAGCCGCACGACCTGGAGCTCACCGCCAAGCAGGTCGGCACGGTCCAGAAGGCCGACGCGATCATCTACCTCAAGGGCCTGCAGCCCACCGTCGACCAGGCCGTCGCGCAGTCGTCCAGCAAGCACAAGATCGACGCCACCGCCGCCAGCCCGCTGGTCGACCACCACCTCGACGAGGGCACCGAGGACAACGCCCACGGGAGCGACGGCCACGGGCACGAGGGCCCGGCCGGCGACCCGCACATCTGGCTCGACCCGACCCGCTACGCGGCGATCGCCAAGAGCGTCGGCGACGAGTTCGCCAAGGCCGACCCGGCGCACGCCGAGGACTACCGGAAGAACACCGACGAGCTGGTCACCAAGCTCACCGCGCTCGACCAGGAGTTCCAGGCCGGGCTGAAGGACGCCACGACCAGGACCTTCGTCACCAGCCACGCCGCCTTCGGCTACCTCGCCGACCACTACGGCCTCACCCAGGTCGCCATCAACGGCGTCGACCCGGAGTCCGAGCCCACCCCGGCCCGCCTCGCCGCGGTGCAGAAGGCCGCCAGGGACAACGGCGTCACCACCGTCTTCTTCGAGACCCTCGTCAGCCCCAAGCTCGCCGACACCGTCGCCAAGGACCTCGGCCTCAAGACCGCCGTCCTGGACCCGCTGGAGGGCGTCAAGGACCCCTCCAAGGACGACTACCTGACGGTGATGAAGCAGAACCTGGCCAACCTCCAGGCCGCCCTCGGCGCCCCGGCCACCCCGGCCACCCCCGCCGGAACCGCCCCCGCGACCGACGCCGCCACCCCTGCCGCCACCAGCTGACGGGACCAGCACCATGACCGACCCGATACCCCCGGCCGTCCGCCTCCGTGACGCCGTCGCCTCGCGTGGCGGCCGGCCGGTGCTGCGCGGCGTCGACCTCACCGTCCGCCCCGGCGAGGTCGTCGCCCTGCTGGGCGCCAACGGCTCCGGCAAGTCCACCACCGTCAAGGCCGTGATCGGCTCCGTCCCACTGGAGCAGGGCACCCTGGAGCTGTTCGGCACGCCGTTCGGCTCCTTCCGCGCCTGGCACCGGATCGGATACGTCCCGCAGCGCACCACCGCCGCCTCCGGCGTCCCCGCCACCGTCCGCGAGGTGGTCTCCACCGGACGGCTGCCGCAGCACCGGCTGCTGCCCTTCCGCCGCAGGGACCGCGAGGCGGTCGACCGCGCGCTGGCCGCCGTCGGCATGCTGGAGCGGGCCTCGGACGGCGTGGCCGACCTCTCCGGCGGCCAGCAGCAGCGGGTGCTGATCGCCCGCGCCCTGGTCGGCTCCCCCGACCTGCTGATCATGGACGAGCCGATGGCCGGCGTGGACGCCGCCAGCCAGCAGGTGCTCGCCGACACCCTGCGCGCCGAGGTCGGCCGCGGCGCCTCCGTCCTCCTCGTGCTGCACGAACTCGGGCCGCTGGAGCCGCTGATCGACCGCGCCGTGGTGCTGCGGGACGGCTGCGTCGCCCACGACGGCCCGCCGGTGCCCAACACCGGCCTGCACGCGCTGCCCGGCCACGACCACGTCCACCCGCACGCCGACCTGACCCCGCCGAGGCTGCTCGCATGATCGAGATGTTCTCCTACGACTTCATGCAGCGCGCCCTGCTCGCCGCCGTCCTGGTCGGGATCACCGCCCCGGCCGTCGGCATCTACCTGGTGCAGCGCCGCCAGGCGCTGATGGGCGACGGCATGGGCCACGTCGCGATGACCGGCGTCGGCCTCGGTTTCATCTTCCAGACCAGCCCGGTCTGGATGGCCGTGCTGGTCTGCGTGCTCGGCGCCGTCACCATGGAGCTGGTCCGCTCGCGCGGCAACCAGCGCGGCGACATCGCCCTCGCGATGCTCTTCTACGGCGGCATGGCCTGCGGCAAGCTGCTGGTCTCGATGT
This sequence comes from Kitasatospora sp. NPDC032121, assembly GCF_055580145.1. Lineage (NCBI taxonomy): Bacteria > Bacillati > Actinomycetota > Actinomycetes > Kitasatosporales > Streptomycetaceae > Kitasatospora > Kitasatospora sp. NPDC032121. The sequence goes on from NZ_JBVILX010000001.1 coordinate 1,036,182, forward strand.
CCGCCCAGGCCGGGGCCGGCTCGCTGGAGAGCTACCTGTGGGGCTCGATCCTCACCGTCGCCCCCGCCGACCTGGCCACCATCGCGGTGCTCGGCGCGGTGGTCATCGCGGTCACCGTCGGCCTGCGCCGCCAGCTCTTCGCGATCTGCCAGGACGAGGACTTCGCCCGGGTCACCGGGGTGCCGGTGCGCACCCTCAACCTGCTGCTCGCGGTGATGGCCGCGGTCACCGTCACGGTCGCCATGCGGGTGGTCGGGCTGCTGCTGGTCAGCGCGCTGATGGTGGTCCCCGTGGTGGCCGCCCAGCAGCTCACCCGCTCCTTCGCCGCCACCCAGGCCGCCTCGATCGCGCTCGGCGTGGTCGTCTCGCTGGCCGGCGTCACCGGCTCCTACCACCTCGACGTGCCCTCCGGCCCGGCCATCGTGCTGCTCGCCATCGCGGTCTTCGCGGTGTTCAGCCTGCTCGCCGCGCCACTGGCCCGGCGGCGCCACCGCGGCGCGGTCGAGCAGGGGCCGAAGGTCTGCGACGTCGAACTGCCGGGACAGGCCACCTCCGGGCCCTCCGGCACGAGCACCCCTGAGGGGCGGGCGGGGCTGGCACAATGATGTGCGAGACGCCCACGACCCCAGGAGGACCCACGGTGACCACCGCAGGCCCGTCGCCGCGCGCCCGATCGACCCGGCAGCGTGCCGCCGTCTCGGCGGCCCTGGACGAGATCGCGGACTTCCGCAGTGCCCAGGAGCTTCACGACCTGCTCAAGCACCGCGGCGACTCCGTCGGTCTGACCACGGTCTACCGCACGCTCCAGTCGCTCGCGGACGCCGGTGAGGTGGACGTGCTGCGCACCGCCGACGGCGAGGCGGTCTACCGCCGGTGCAGCAGCGGGCACCACCACCACCTGGTCTGCCGGCACTGCGGCGCGACCGTCGAGGTGGAGGGCCCCGCGGTGGAGCGCTGGGCCAACTCGGTCGCCGCCGAGCACGGCTTCAGCGACATCGCGCACACCCTGGAGATCTTCGGGACCTGCGCGGAGTGCGCCAAGCGGATCTGAGCCCCGTGCGCGACGGCCCGTGCGCGACGGAGAGGACCCACCGGGATGATCCCGGTGGGTCCTCTCCGTCGTCCGGGTGACGCGGGAGCGAGGGGCTCCCCAGCTCCGAGGGCTCCTCAGCGCTGGGACGGCACCGGCGCGCCGACCTCGTTGGGGATCGCCCCGCCGAAGCGCCGGTCACGCATCGCGTACTGCTCGCAGGCGCGCCACAGGTCACGGCGGTCGAAGTCCGGCCAGAGCACGTCCTGGAACACGAACTCGGCGTAAGCCGACTGCCAGAGCAGGAAGTTGGAGGTGCGCTGCTCGCCGCTGGGGCGCAGGAACAGGTCCACGTCCGGCATGTCCGGGTGGTACATGTACTTGGCCAGGGTCTTCTCGTTGACCTTCTTCGGGTCGAGCTTCCCGGCCGCGACGTCCATGGCGATCGCCTGCGCCGCGTCGGCGAGTTCGGCCCGGCCGCCGTAGTTGACGCACATGTAGAGCGTGACGGCGTCGTTGCCCTTGGTCTGCTCCTCGGCGACCTGCAGCTCCTGGACGACGCTCTTCCACAGCTTGGGCATCCGGCCCGCCCAGCGGATCCGCACGCCCATGGCGTCCATCTCGTCGCGGCGGCGGGCGATGACGTCCCGGTTGAAGTTCATCAGGAACTTCACCTCGTCGGGCGAGCGCTTCCAGTTCTCGGTGGAGAACGCGTACAGCGAGATGTTCTTGACCCCGAGCTCGATGGCGCCCTTGAGGACGTCCAGCACCACGGACTCGCCGACCTTGTGGCCCTCGGTGCGCGGCAGTCCGCGCTCCTTGGCCCAGCGGCCGTTGCCGTCCATGACGATCGCGACGTGCTGGGGGATCAGCTCGCCGGGGAGCTTCGGGGGCTGTGCGCCGCTGGGGTGCGGGGTCGGGGGGACGTACGCCCGCTGCTTGCCGCCGCCGAAGAGCCGTCGCGCTGCCATGTGCTCACTTCTCCACGTATCTCATCGAGCGGATGCCCCGCTCCAGGTGCCACTGCAGATAGGCCGCGACCAGGCCGCTGCCCTCCCGCCAGTACCGCGGCTCGCAGGCGTCGGCCGTCTGCCAGTCCCCTGACAGCAGCGCCCCGAGCAGTACCAGTGTCTCAGGGGAGGGTACGGCACATCCGGGCACTCGGCAGTCGCCGCAGAGCACCCCGCCCGCGGGAAGGGAGAAGAAACGGTTCGGCCCCTCCAGGCCGCACTTGGCGCAGTCGGTGAAGCTCGCGCCGTACCCGTTCACCGCGAGCGAGCGCAGCAGGAAGGCGTCCAGCACCAGGTGCGACTCGTGCAGCCCGGCCGCCAGCGTGCGCAGTCCGCCGACCAGCAGCAGGTACTGCTGGACGGCCGGCTCGCCCTCGTTCTCGGCGAACCGCTCGGCGGTCTCCAGCATCGCGGTGCCGGCCGTGTAGCGGCCGTAGTCGGCGACGATCGGGCCCCCGTACGGGGCGATGGTCTCCACCTGGGTGCAGAGCGGCAATCCGCGGCCGACCAGCTCACTCCCCCGGCTGAAGAACTGCACGTCCACGTGCGAGAACGGCTCCAGGCGGGCGCCGAACTTGGACTTGGTCTTCCGCACCCCGCGAGCCACCGCCCGCACCTTGCCGTGCTGGCGGGTCAGCAGGGTGATGATCCGATCGGCCTCGCCGAGCTTCTGCGCCCGCAGCACGACGCCGTCGTCCCGGAAAAGACTCATGGGGACCATTGTCCCCCACCCCTCGCCCCGCGCCGGACAGCCGTGTTGCCCGCACCGGCGGCCGTGGGGGAGGCCTGCGGTGCGGGTCACGGCGGGCCCGGGGTGGGGAGTCCGGGGCCCGTTGTGGGGGATTCGGAGGTGGTCTACGGATTCCGGAGTCGCGGACCGCGGTGCGCGGTGATCGACGGCCGGCGTACTCGACGGACGGTGTGCTCGACGGACGGTGTGCTCGACGGACAGTGCCACGAGCGGTGTGCTCGTCGGACGGTGCTACTTGTACGGCGCCCTGGCCGCCGCCTCCAGCAGCGCCCCGACCCGGGCCTTCGGCAGGTCCAGGCAGCCCCCGACCGCGGCCAGCGCGTCGCGCTCCTGCGGCAGGTAGCGCCCGTCCGCCAGCGCGATCGCCGCGCCCTGCAGCAGCAGCCGCTCGCGGCCGTGGTGGGCCAGGTGCGGGGTGAGCGGTTCGAGCACCGCGTGCAGTTCGACGGCCAGGCCGCCGGACATCCCGCGGGCGTCGTGGAGTTCGCCGCCGAGCCCGGAGAGCGCGGCGAGCGCGGCCAGCACCTGGGCCTCGCCGCAGTCCTCGAACCCGGCCTCGCGCACCGCCGCGCAGGCCGCCTCGCGGGCCGCCCGGTGGGCGGTGCCGCCGGCCGCGAGCAGGGCCAGCGCGATGGTGTACTGGGCGTCCCGCAGCATCGCGCCGAGGCGCACGCTGGTGGGCTGCTCCAGGCTCTCGACGCCGTACCGGCCGTGGCAGCCGGTGCACTGCACGCTGCCGATGACCGGACCGAGCGGGACCACCGGGGTCCCCAGCAACCGCAGCCACCGCCGGCCGTGCTGCCGGCGGTAGTTGCGGTCCCCGCCGCAGCCCGGGCAGAAGAAGTCACCGAGAACGTCAGTCCGCCACCGCGGGCGAACACCCCACAACTTGGTCACGGCGCCACTCCCCAGACATGGCAGGCGGCCTGCTCGACAATGGGCAGGTCACGCGACCGGACACCGAGGCCGTCCCACCGACCCGGCTTTCCGGTGGATCGATGTTGCCACGGTTACCGGCACGTGTCAGTACCTCGAACGGCTTCCGATTCGAAAAAATGTGGCGCAGGCCACAGTGCCAGGTGGGCGCGACGAAGGGCCGCCCCGCAGGACGGCCCTTCGCATACCACCCGTTCGAATTAGCCGCGCTGCGAGCGGTTGACGGCGCTGATCATGGCCTTCAGCGAGGCCAGCACGGTGTTGCCGTCGATGCCCACGCCCCACATCACCCTGCCGTCCACCGCGCACTCCACGTACGCGGCGGCCTGGGCGTCGCCGCCCTCGCTCAGCGCGTGCTCGGCGTAGTCCAGGACGCGCACGTCCACGCCGATCCGGGCCAGCGCGTCGGCGAAGGCCGAGACCGGGCCGTTGCCGGCCCCGGTCAGGGTCACCGGGGCGCCGTCCACCAGGGCCTCGGCGGTCAGCGCGTCCCGGCCGTCCTCGGTGGTCAGGGTGCGCGAGCCGCACAGCGAGATCCGGCCCCACGGATTGTCAGTGGTCGGCAGGTACTCGTCCTCGAAGACCCGCCAGATCTCGGCCGGGCTGACCTCGCCGCCCTCGGCGTCGGTCTTGGCCTGGATGATCCGGGAGAACTCGATCTGCATCCGGCGCGGCAGGTCCAGCTTGTGGTCGTTCTTCAGCACGTACGCCACGCCGCCCTTGCCGGACTGGCTGTTGACCCGGATGACCGCCTCGTAGGTGCGGCCGACGTCCTTCGGGTCGATCGGCAGGTACGGCACGCCCCAGGTGTGCTCCTCCACCGGCACGCCCGCGGCCGCGGCGTCCGCCTCCAGGACGTCGAAGCCCTTCTTGATGGCGTCCTGGTGCGAGCCGGAGAAGGAGGTGTACACCAGGTCGCCGGCGTACGGGTGGCGCGGGTGCACCTCCATCTGGTTGCAGTACTCGGCGGTGCGGCGCACCTCGTCGATGTCGGAGAAGTCGATCTGCGGGTCGATGCCCTGCGAGAACAGGTTCATCCCCAGCGTCACCAGGTCGACGTTGCCGGTCCGCTCGCCCTGCCCGAACAGGCAGCCCTCGATGCGGTCGGCGCCCGCCATGTAGGACAGCTCGGCGGAGGCGACGGCGGTGCCGCGGTCGTTGTGCGGGTGCACCGACAGGCAGACGTGCTCGCGGCGCGACAGGTGCCGCGACATCCACTCGAACTGGTCGGCCTGGACGTTCGGGGTGGCCCGCTCGACGGTGGCGGGCAGGTTCAGGATGATCTCGCGGCCCTCGCCCGGCTGCCAGACGTCCATGACCGCCTCGCAGACCTCCAGCGCGAAGTCCAGCTCGGTGTCGACGAAGATCTCCGGCGAGTACTGGTAGCCGAAGACGGTGTCGTCGCCCAGCAGCTTCTCCGCGTACTCCATCACCAGCCGGGTGCCGTCGGTGGCGATCGCCTTGGTGGCCGCCCTGTCGTTGCGGAACACCACCCGGCGGAACAGCGGGGCGGTCGCGTTGTACAGGTGGACGGTCGCACGCGGGGCGCCGACCAGCGACTCCACGGTCTTCTCGATCAGCTCCTCGCGGGCCTGCGTCAGCACCGAGATGGTGACGTCCTCGGGGATCGCCCCCTCCTCGATCAGCGACCGTACGAAGGCGTGGTCGGTGGCACCGGAGGAGGGGAAGCCGACCTCGATCTCCTTGTAGCCCATCTTCACCAGCAGGTCGAACATCATCCGCTTGCGGGCCGGCGACATCGGGTCGATCAGCGCCTGGTTGCCGTCCCGCAGGTCGGTGGACAGCCAGCGCGGCGCCTTGGTGATCACCGCGTTCGGCCAGGTGCGGTCCGGCAGGTCGACGGTGCCGAACGGCAGGTAGCGCCCGTGCCGCATGCCCGAGGGCCGCTGGCGCACCGAGGCGGCGGTGATCGGGGTGGGGCGGTCGACGAAGGGACGGCCGACGGGGACGGACGCGGCGGAGTTCTGCTCGGTCATGGAGGTGACTCGGCTTCCTGTGATGCGTGATGCGGGCGGGTCGGGGTGGTCGACACGTGGTCGGTACCGACTGGCCGGCCTCGGCTGTCGCTCGCGATACACCGTCGGATCGCCGATTGCGCGCACAGCTCGTTCCCCGCGGCGAGGGTGCCGGCCCGGTGGACTACAGGCCCTCGACGCGGCAGCTAAGAAGAAGCAGCCCGTTGCGCATGATGGCCCCAGCGTAACCCAGCGCCGCGCGCCCCCGAAGTGATCCGGGCTTCCGTTCCACTCCTTGAGACGCGGCTGATCACGCCGGAGGTGGTGACAGCCGGTCATGAAGGCCCCACCCTGGGTCACATGACTGCAGCAGTACCGATCTGCACGATCGTCCCGCCGTACGTCCTGGACCGCCTCGCCGAGGCCGGTCACGAGCCCGCCGTCCACTCCCTGGCCCTCGACGCGGCGCACCGCGCGGCCCGCCTCGACGCGCCCCCGTCCGTCGCCGCCTCCGTCCCCGGCCTGAACCGGGTGGTGTACGACGCCGGCCACGGCCAGCGGCTGCCCGGGCGCAGCGTGCGCACCGAGGGCCGGGCCGCGTCCTCCGACAGCTCCGTCAACCACGCCTACGACGGCCTCGGCGCCACCTTCGCGCTCTACGCCGACGTCTTCGGCCGGCACTCGATCGACGACCGGAACCTGCGGCTGGACGCCACCGTCCACTACGGCCGCAACTACGACAACGCCTTCTGGAACGGCCACCAGATGGTGTTCGGCGACGGCGACAACGTGGTGTTCGGCGACTTCACCGCCTGCATCGACGTCATCGGCCACGAACTCACCCACGGCGTCACCCAGTTCACCGCCGGGCTGGACTACCAGGACCAGCCCGGTGCGCTCAACGAGTCGGTCTCCGACGTCTTCGGCTCGCTGGTCAAGCAGTACGCGCTGCACCAGGACGCCGCCGACGCGGACTGGCTGATCGGCGCCGGGCTGCTCGCCCCGGGCGTCCAGGGCGTGGCGCTGCGCTCGATGAAGGCGCCCGGCACCGCCTACGACGACCCGCAGCTCGGCAAGGACCCGCAGCCCGCGCACATGCGGGACTACGTGCACACCTCCCAGGACAACGGCGGGGTGCACGTCAACTCCGGCATCCCCAACCACGCGTTCTACCTGCTGGCCACCGCGCTCGGCGGCTCGGCCTGGGAGCGCGCGGGGCGGATCTGGTACGACGCGCTGACCGGGCGCACGCTGCCCGCCGACGCCGACTTCACCGCCTTCGCCCGGGCCACCGTGGCCGCCGCCAAGGCCCGCTACCCCGACGACCGGTCGGTCGTGGACACCGTCACGGCCTCCTGGGCGCAGGTCGGGATCAGCCCTGGGTGAGCGCCGGCCGGGGCCACCGGAGCGCGCCCGGAGGACGGTTGATCCGGGTCGAGGCGGGCTTGAGGTCACGGTCCGGGAAAAACCCGGCAAACCCCCTCCCCAGGTAGCACCATGGACACCATGCGCATCCAGGTGACCCGGACCGGCGGCTTCGCCGGGATCGTCCGCCAGGCGGAGATCGACACCGCCGACCGCACGGACGCCCCGCACGTGCACGCACTCGCCCGCGAGGCCGTCGCGGGCGGGCTGCGCACGCCCTCGTACGGGGTGCCGGACGGTTTCCACTACGAGATCACCGTCGACGGCCGGTCGGTGTACTGCGCCGACCCGAAGCTCACCGACTCCCAGCGCGAACTGGTCTCCCTGGTGCTGCGCGAGGGCGCGTAGCACCGGGGGCCGGGCCCCCGGAGTCGGCGAGGGCCCGCCCGGACGCATTCGCGTCCGAACGGGCCCGGGCCTTCCGGCGGCTCGAACTCCCCTGTCGGGAGCGCCGGTTCAGAATCCCAGCTTGCGCAGCTGCTTGGGGTCGCGCTGCCAGTCCTTGGCGACCTTGACGTGCAGGTCCAGGTAGACCGGCGTGCCGAGCAGCGCCTCGATGTGCTTGCGGGCGGTGGTGCCGACGTGCTTGAGCCGCGAGCCCTTGGCACCGATCACGATGGCCTTCTGGCTCTGCCGCTCGATGTAGACGTTGGCGTGGATGTCCAGCAGCGGGCGGTCCGCCGGGCGGCCCTCGCGCGGGAGCATCTCCTCGACCACCACGGCCAGCGAGTGCGGCAGCTCGTCGCGCACGCCCTCCAGCGCGGCCTCGCGGATCAGCTCGGCGACCATGATCTGCTCGGGCTCGTCGGTGAGGTCGCCGTCCGGGTAGAGCTGGTCGCCCTCCGGCAGCAGCTTGGTGAGCAGGTCGGCGACCAGTTCCACCTGCTTGTCGCCCACCGCCGAGACCGGGATGATCTCGGCCCACTCGAAGCCCAGCTCGACGCCGAGCTGCTGGATGGCGATCAGCTGCTCGGCCAGGCGCTTGGAGTCGACCAGGTCGGTCTTGGTGACGATGGCGACCTTCGGGGTCTTCTTGATCCCGGCGATCTCCTTGGCGATGAACTTGTCGCCGGGGCCGATCTTCTGGTCGGCGGGCAGGCAGAAGCCGATCACGTCGACCTCGGCCCAGGTGGTGCGGACCAGATCGTTGAGGCGTTCGCCGAGCAGGGTGCGCGGCTTGTGCAGACCGGGGGTGTCGACCAGCACGAGCTGGGCGTCGGGGCGGTGCACGATGCCGCGCACGGTGTGCCGGGTGGTCTGCGGGCGGTCGGAGGTGATCGCGACCTTCGTCCCCACCAGGGCGTTGGTCAGGGTCGACTTGCCCGCGTTGGGCCGGCCGACGAAGCACGCGAACCCGGAGCGGTACGAGGAGGAAGGGGCATTCATGGGCTCCATTCTCCCTGATCACCGGAGCCCCGCGGTCCGGGCCCGCCTCCGGGGGCGTCCGGGGGCATCCGGGGGCGCGTTCAGCCCTTCTTGGCGGGCTTGTTGCCGCCCTTGCCGCCCTTGCCGTCGGTGGGGACCAGCGAGACCACCACCAGCACCAGCAGGAAACCGAGCGAGCCGAACAGCCAGAGGTCCGAGCCGGTCTCCTGCCACTTGCCGAGCCCCATCACGAACAGCAGCAGCCCGGCGAAGAACGCCACCGCCCCCATGCCCCAGTCCCCCTCACCGAGTCCACTCCCCCGGTGAGACTATCTGCCGGGCCTGGGCCGAGACCATGCCCTCCGGCGAGGCCGCCGAAGGCCCGCACCACGGCCCCCCGACGCCCCGGAAGAGCCCGGCACGGGCCCGCACGCAGGCCCGGCACACGGGCCCGTACGGCCCCTCAGCGGGCCTCGGCGGCCACCCGCAGCGCCCCGTCCGGCCCGGCCAGCAGCACCGGCGTCCCGGCCCCGCCCAGGTCCCGCACGGCCGCCAGGTCCGCCTCGGCCGGCTGCTCCGCCTCGCTCACCACGGCCGCCGCCTCCAGCGACCTTGCACCGCTGGCCACCGCCATCGCCACCGCCGTCTGGAGGGCGCTCAGCCGCAGCGACTCCAGCGCGACCGTCCCTGCCACGTAGGTGCGCCCGGTCTCGTCACGCACCGCGGCCCCCTCGGCGACGCCGTTGCGGGCGCGGGCCGAGCGGGCCAGGGTGATGATCTTCTTGTCTTCGGGGTCGAGCTCGACGATGTCACTCATGCCGCCGAGCATAGGCACCCGGCGCCGGTCAGTGGCCGACCGGGTGGGTCCGCCCCCGGTTCGGATGGATGACCTTGACGAAGGTCTTCGCCGCACCGGACGGCAGGTCCTCCTCGCGCTCGGTGCGCTTGCGCCAGTACGGGTTGTCGTGCGGCAGGTGGCTGCTCACCCGGCCGTACATCCCGAAGGTCGTCAGGACGATCCCGAAGACGAACGCGAACAGCACGTTCGACAACCGGAAGTTGAGGATGTTCGCTTCCGGCCGCTCCAGCACCGTCAGACCGTAGAAGCCGGACAGGACGAACAGCACGCCCACCGCCATGTTGAGGTTGGACGCGAAGTTCCCGCCGATCACCGCCCCCACCAGCAGGACCGCGCCCGCCACGATGGACAGGATGCTCAGCGCCCCGTTGGTCGACAGCCCGGCGATCCGGTCGCCGTGGGTGGCCAGGAAGCCGGGATGGTCGGCCAGCCCCAGGCTCCCGAACACGATCAGGAAGATCCCCCCGCCCCCCGCCCCGATCCGCCACACCATGGCGAGCCGCCGGTCGACGGGCTTCAGCGTGTCTTGCAGCTTCATGGCGACCTCCAGAGCTCGGCCATGGTCTAGCTGTAGGGATGGAGCTTCTCCATGTGCGGCGTCTCGTGCATGTAGAGCGAGCCGCACTGCTGGCAGCAGCGCAGCCCGGTGCCCCACTCCTCCTCGGGCCGCGTCTCGGCGTCGTCCGGCATGGTCCGGCCGCAGAGCGCCACCGACAGGTCCTCGTCCCGCACCACGTGCCAGGACTTGACTCCGCCGGCCGCCCCCTGCGGGCCGTACTCCGCGCGAAGTTTGTGCGTCATGCCCTCCATGGTCGCTCGGCGCCCGCCCGGCCGCTACTCGCCCGAGGGCTCCTCCGGGCCCTCGGTGTGGCGGACGGGGGCGGCGACCATGGAGCCGATCCGGTTGCGGCGGCCCGCCGAGGACTCGGCGGTCAGCAGAATGCCGGTCAGGCCGCCGTCGACCGGCTCGGGCAGCGGGATCTCGCAGGAGGAACCGGGGATCGGCACCCGGCCCAGGTGCTTGGCCAGCAGGCCGCCGACGGTCTCGACGTCCTCGTCCTCCAACTCGATGCCGAACAGCTCGCCCAGGTCCTCGACCAGCAGCCGGGCGGTGATCCGGTACGAGCCGTCGCCGAGGTCCTCCACCGGGGCGATCTCCCGGTCGTACTCGTCGGTGATCTCGCCGACGATCTCCTCCAGGATGTCCTCGATGGTGACCAGCCCGGCCGTGCCGCCGTACTCGTCGATCACGATCGCCACGTGCGAGCGGCGCTGCTGCATCTCGCGCAGCAGGTCACCGGCCGCCTTGGAGTCCGGGACGAAGACGGCCGGGCGCATCACCGCGCCGACCTCCTCGGACTCCGCCTCCCGGTTGATGTGGGTGCGCCGCACCAGGTCCTTGAGGTAGACGATGCCGACCACGTCGTCCTCGTTGTCGCCGACCACCGGGATGCGCGAGAAGCCCGAGCGCAGCGCCAGGGTGAGCGCCTGCCGGACGGTCTTGTGCCGCTCGATCATCACCAGGTCGGTGCGCGGCACCATCACCTCGCGCACGATGGTGTCGCCCAGCTCGAAGACCGAGTGCACCATCCGGCGCTCCTCGTCCTCGATCAGGTCGTCCTTCTCGGCGAGGTCCACCAGGGCCCGCAGCTCCGCCTCGGAGGCGAACGGACCCTCCCGGTAGCCCTTGCCCGGGGTCAGCGCGTTGCCGAGCAGGATCAGCAACCGCGGGATCGGCCCCAGCACCGCGGCCAGCGGCAGCAGCACGAAGGAGGCCGCGGCCGCGGTGGTGACCGGGTGCTGGCGCCCGATCGTGCGCGGCGAGACCCCCACCGCGACGAACGACACCAGCACCATCACACCGAACGCCAGCAGCACGGCCTGCCAGGTGGGCGTCACGTTGCGCACGCACACCACGGTGACCAGCACCGCAGCCGCCATCTCGCTGGCCACCCGGATCAGGGTGGCCAGGTTGAGGTAGCGGATCGGGTCGGAGGCGACGGTCAGCAGCCGCGCGGAACCGCGCCGACCGCTGCGCACCGCCTCCTCCGCCCGGAACCGGGAGACCCGGGAGATGCCCGCCTCGGCGCACGCGGCCAGCCAGCCGAGCACGACGAGCAGCACGGCACCGAGGATGAAGCTCGTACTCTCACCACTCACAGGGGTTCGGGCTCCGCGCTCAGTGGGTGGTGGGAGCCGGGGAGATGCCGCCGAGGCCGCGGCCCGCCCGCCAGTCGTCCAGGATGCGCTTCTGGAGGGCGAACATCTCCTCCTCTTCCTCCGGCTCCTCGTGGTCGTAGCCGAGGACGTGCAGCACGCCGTGCACGGTGAGCAGCTGCAGCTCCTCGTCCATCGAGTGCTTGGAGGGAGCCGCCTTGCCCTGCTGCTCGGCGACCTCGGGGCAGAGCACGATGTCCCCGAGCAGGCCCTGCGGCAGCTCCTCGCCCTCCTTGCCGGGACGCAGCTCGTCCATCGGGAAGGACATCACGTCGGTGGGCCCTGGCAGGTCCATCCACTGGATGTGCAGCTCCTCCATCGCCGCTCCGTCCACCAGGATCACGGACAGTTCGGACTGCGGGTGGATCCGCATCTTGTCCAGTGCGAAGCGGGCGACGTCGAGGATGGCTTCCTCATCGGCCTCCCAACCGGACTCGTTGGCGATGTCGATCGACATGACGGGCTCTGTGCTCAGCTTTCGGTGCGATGGGACTGTCGGGGTGCGCGGGGTGCGCGGGGTGCGGTGGCCTTGCCGGGCCGCCGCTGGGCGGGCTTGCGGGCCGCCGGGGCGGCGTCCTCGACCTCCTGGCGGGCGTCCCAGCGCTCGTAGGCGTCCACGATCCGGCCGACCAGCTTGTGGCGGACCACGTCGGTGCTGGTGAGGACGGAGAAGTGGATGTCGGGCACGTCGGCCAGGATCTCCTGGACGACCTTGAGCCCGCTGCGGGTGCCGCCCGGGAGGTCGATCTGGCTGGTGTCGCCGGTGACCACCACCCGGGAGTTGAACCCGAGGCGGGTGAGGAACATCTTCATCTGCTCGGGCGAGGTGTTCTGGGCCTCGTCGAGGATGATGAAGGCGTCGTTGAGGGTGCGGCCGCGCATGTACGCGAGCGGCGCGACCTCGATGGTGCCGGCCGCCATCAGGCGCGGGATGGAGTCCGGGTCCATCATGTCGTGCAGCGCGTCGTACAGCGGGCGCAGGTACGGGTCGATCTTCTCGTAGAGGGTGCCGGGCAGGAAGCCCAGCCGCTCCCCCGCCTCGACCGCCGGGCGGGTCAGGATGATCCGGTTGACCTCCTTGGCCTGGAGGGCCTGGACGGCCTTGGCCATCGCCAGGTAGGTCTTGCCGGTACCGGCCGGGCCGAGGCCGAAGACGATCGTGTGCTTGTCGATCGCCTCGACGTAGCGCTGCTGGTTGAGGGTCTTCGGGCGGATCGTGCGGCCCCGGTTGGACAGGATGTTCGCGGTGAACACCTGGGAGGGCGCCGGGCTGTCCGGGTCCTGCTCCTGGCTGCGGAGCATGGCGATGGAGCGCTCCACGGAGTCCTCCGTCAGGGGCTGGCCGGTGCGCAGCACCAGCATCATCTCGTTGAAGAGCCGCTGTACGAGGGCGACCTCGGCCCGCACCCCGGTGGCCGTCACCTCGTTGCCGCGGACGTGGATGTCGGCGGCGGGGAAGCCCCGCTCGATCACGCGCAGCAGCGAGTCCGCGGTGCCGAGCAGGGTGACCATCGGGTGCTTCTCGGGGATGACGATCCGGGTGCTGACACGGCCGTCGTCGGCCGGTTCGGGGCGCGACTGTCCGTTCGTACGGGTCTGCGATGTGTCACTCATAGGTCGGCGCTGGGGCCTGCCTCATCCCATCCGTGGTGTCGGGTGCCGCTCGGTGTCTCCGGGGCACCAGGGTACGCCGCGAACATGATCGCCGTGGCGGGCGGCGGGGCCGCACCCGACGATGCTGCGGCAGATCGCAGGCCGATGCGAGCCCTTTTCCGGGGTTCGCGCGGTTCCGTCCCGTTCACGACGGGCGGCGGGCCGGAACGGGCACCCGGTCGAGGTCGGCGGCCAGGACCAGTTCCCCGTCGAAGTGCTTGCGGGCGTCGGCGAGGTGCTGGCCGAGGTCCGGGTAGCGCTGGGAGAAGTGGGTCAGCACCAGGGTGCGCACGCCGGCCTCGGCGGCGACCTTGGCGGCCTGCCCGGCGGTGAGGTGGCCGTGCTCCTCGGCGAGGCGGGCGTCGGCGTCGGTGAAGGTCGCCTCGACGACCAGCAGGTCGGCGCCCTCGGCGAGGGTGTGCACCCCCTCGCACAGCCGGGTGTCCATCACGAAGGCGAACCGCTGGCCCGGCCGCGGCTCGCTGACCTCGGCCAGGGTGACGGTGCGGCCGTCCACCTCGATCGCGCCCTCGTGCTGGAGCCGGCCCACCGCCGGGCCGCGCAGGCCGAGCGCGGCGAGCCGCTCCGGCACCAGCCGGCGGCCGTCCGGCTCGGACAGCCGGTAGCCGAAGGACTCCACCGGGTGGTCCAGCCGGACGGCGTCCAGCGCGAAGCGGGCGCCGGGCGCGGGCAGCGGTCCGGGCTCGTCGATCGGCCGGGGCCGCAGCACGGCCGTCTCGTGGTAGGCGGTGGAGTGCCGCAGCCGCTCGAAGTAGACCTCGCCGGAGGCCGGGAAGTAGACGTCGACCGGGTGCGGGACCCGGTCGAGGTTGATCCGCTGGATCACCCCGGCGAGGCCCAGGCAGTGGTCCCCGTGGAAGTGGGTGACCGCGATCCTGGTGATCTGGGTGGCCGTGACCCCGGCGTGCAGCATCTGGCGCTGGGTGCCCTCGCCGGGGTCGAACAGCAGGCCCTCGCCGTCCCAGCGCAGCAGGTAGCCGTTGTGGTTGCGGTGCCGGGTGGGCACCTGGCTGGCGGTGCCGAGGACGACGAGTTCGCGCTGGGACACGTGGGTCAGACCATGCGCTCGGTCATCGACATCCCGCCGAGGAGGTGGACGTGCGCGTGGAAGACGGTCTGTCCGGCGCCCGCACCGGTGTTGAAGATCAGCCGGTAGTCCTCGATGCCCTCGTCCCGGGCCACCGCGCCCGCCTCGGCGAGCAGTTCGCCGGCGATCTCCGGCTCGGCGGCGGCCAGCGCGGCCGCGTTCGGGTAGTGCACGTGCGGGATCACCAGCACGTGCACGGGCGCCTTGGGGGCGATGTCGCGGAAGGCGAGGGTGCGCTCGGTCTTGCGCACCACGGTCGCCGGGATCTCGCCCGCCACGATCTTGCAGAACAGGCAGTCGGGCTGCGGCTCGCCGGCCATGGCGCTCTCCTCGGGATCGGTACGTCGGGTGTGGTGGGGCCGTACGGGCGCAGCCTAGCCGAGGCGGGCGACGGCCTGCTGGTACTCCTGGAGGTGCTTCCAGCGCACCGAGCGCACGCCGACCAGGTCGCCCTCGTCGCTGTCGTAGTCCTCGGTGAGGAGGTTGACGGCGAGGATGACGAAGCCGAGCAGCCAGCGCCTGGTGAGCCGCCAGGTGTTGGGCCGCATCACGCCCTTGCGGCGCACCACCCGCATCGCCGTGATCCCCTTGCCCACGCTGAAGCCGGTCAGCCGGGCGAGCACCACCTGGTTGAGGAAGGACGCGCCGAGGCCGACCGCCAGCAGCGCCACGAAGTACGGCACCGCCGGTCCGCCGCTCTGCACGGCGTGGCCGGCCACGTACTCGGTCCTCGGGCGGCTCGCGGCGTTGGCGGCGACGAAGCCGAGGCCGATCGCGAACAGCCAGTCCAGCACGATCGCCAGGAACCGCCGGCCGCCGCCCGCCTCCTTGGGGCAGGGCGGCAGGGCCCGGCCCTGCGGCTGCGCGTAGGCCTGCGGCTGCGCGTAGGCCTGCGGCGGGTACGGCTGCGGGTAGGGCTGCGGCTGGTGAGGCTGCGGGTAGGGCTGCGGCTGGTGAGGCTGCGGGTACGGCTGCTGGTAGGGCTGCGGCTGGTGAGGCTGCGGGTAGGGCTGTTGGTACGGCTGCGGCTGCTGGTACGACGGCGCCGGCGGGTACGGCTGCTGCGGCTGCTGTGCGTATGGATTCCGGTCGTACTGCGGCGGCGGGTAGCCCTGCGCCATGTGTTCCCCCGTGAACTGTGGATCAAGAAGCAGCCCCGCATCCTACCCACGCCCCCGCACACGGTAGTGGGGGGGGGGGGGGGGCGGGGCCCCCCCCCCCCCCCCCCCCCCCCCCCCCCCCCCCCCAAACCCCCCCCCCCCCCCCCCCCCCCCCCCCCCCCCCCCCCCCCCCCCCCCCCCCCCC
>NZ_JBVILX010000001.1:1051825-1056266 GCF_055580145.1 Kitasatospora sp. NPDC032121
AGCCTTGCGCCGTTTGTCCCCCCGGGAATGGGGGAACAAGAAGAAGCCCCGCCCCCTCCCCACCCCCCCGCAAACGGGGGGGGGAGTTCGCCCCGCCCCCCTCCCCACCCCGGCTCCCCGCTGCAGGGCCCCGCCACCGAGCCCCGCTACGCCCAGGGCAGCGGCGGCGCCGTGCGGGCCGGGGTCTCGGCGAGCCCCGCCAGCGCGAGCCGGACGCCCTCGGCCAGCTGGGGGTCCTCGCCGGCCGCCCAGTGGTGCGGGGCGAACGGCACCTCGACATCCGGGTCGACGCCGTGGTTCTCCAGGCCCCAGCCGTAGTTCTCCATCCAGAGCGCGTACTTGGGCTGGGTGACCAGGGTGCCGTCGACCAGCCGGTAGCGGCTGTCGATGCCGATCACCCCGCCCCAGGTGCGGGTGCCGACCACCGGGCCGATCCCGAGCGCCTGGACGGCGGCGTTGACCACGTCGCCGTCCGAACCGGTGAACTCGTCGGCGAGCGCGACCACCGGGCCGCGCGGGGCGTCCGCCGGGTAGGGCACCGGGTGGTCGGTGTCCCGGATGACGTCCCAGCCGACGATCCGGCGGGCCAGCTTCTCGATCACCAGCTGCGAGGTGTGGCCGCCCCGGTTCCCCCGGACGTCGACGACCAGGCCCTCCCTGGCCATCTCGCTGCGCAGGTCGCGGTGCAGCTGGGCCCAGCCGGCCGTCTGCATGTCGGGGATGTGCAGGTAGCCCAGCCGCCCGCCGGACAGCTCGCGCACCGCGGCCCGCCGCCCGGCCACCCAGTCGTGGTAGCGCAGCGCCTCCTCGTCGGCGAGCGGGACGACCACCGGGTGGCGCCGGTCGGTGCCGTCCTTCCCGGCCACGGTCAGCTCGACCGGCTGCCCGGCGGTGCCGGCCAGCAGCGGCGCCGGCCCGGTGACCGGGTCCACCGGGCGGCCGTTGACGGCGAGCACCGCGTCGCCCGGGCGGATCGCCGCGCCGGGTGCGGCCAGCGGCGAGCGGGCCCTGGGGTCGGAGGACTCGCCGGGCAGGATCCGGGCGATCCGCCACTGCTCGCCGTCCCGGACCAGGTCGGCGCCGAGCAGGCCCTGGCGCCGGGCGGGCTCGGTGTACCGGCCGTACGGCATCACGTAGGCGTGCGAGGTGCCGAGTTCGCCGTGCACCTCCCAGAGCAGGTCGACCAGTTCGTCGTGCGAGCCGATCCGCTCGACCAGCGGCCGGTAGCGCTCCAGCACCCCGGCCCAGTCGACGCCGGAGAGGTCGGGGCGCCAGAAGTTGTCCCGCATCAGCCGGCCGTTCTCGGCGTACATCTGCCGCCACTCGGCGGCCGGGTCGACGGTGACCCGCAGCCGGGCGAGGTCGACGGCGGTCTCCTCGTCGTCGCCGCCCTTGTGGTCGGCCGGGACGACCCGCAGTTCGCCCTCGTCCAGCACGGCCACCCGGGTGCCGTCCGCGCTGACCGCGAAGTCGTCCACGCCGTGCACCAGCTGCTCGACCCGGCGCTTGCGCAGGTCGAAGCGCTCCAGCACCGGGCGCGGCCGGTCGTCGTCCAACGAGGCCGCCTCGTCGCCGAGTTCGCCCATCAGCGGGGCCCTGGTCCAGAGCACGCCGTCCTTGGCGGCGGCCAGCTCCTCGAAGCGGCCGCCCTCGACCGGGAAGGGGACGATCCGGTCGGCGATGCCGTCCAGGTCCACCCTGGTCACCGGCGCGGCACCGGCCGCCGCCGCCTCGCCGTCCGCCTTCCCGGCCTTCGGCTCGTCCTCCTCCCCGCCGAGCGGGCGCCCGGCCCGCCGCGGGCCGAACGGGGAGGGGGTGTCGGCGGCCAGCGTGACGAGGTAGGGGCGGCAGCCGTTCGGGAACGACAGGTCGAAGACGTGGGCGTCGTAGACCGGGTCGAAGTTGCGCACCGACAGGAAGGCCAGGTAGCGGCCGTCCGCGGTGAAGGAGGGCGAGGTGTCCACGAAGCGCGGCTGGGTGACCTCGCCGACGGTCCGGGTGGCCAGGTCGGCCAGCACGATCTGGCGCAGCGAGTGCGGGCCCATCCCGCGCACCGGGCGCGACCAGGCCAGCCAGGCCGAGTCCGGGCTGAAGGCGGGCCCGCCGGGCTCGCCGTCGGCGCTGCGGTCCAGCTCGTGCACGGCGCCGTCGGTCAGCGAGACCAGCAGCACCCGGCCGTCGTGCACGCCGAGCGCGGCCCGCTTGCCGTCCGGGGAGACCGTCAGCGAGTTGACCCGGCCGAGCCGCCCCGCGGCCAGCCGGCGGCGCTCGGCGCCGTGCAGGTCGGGGGCGAACTCCAGGGCGTCCTCGCCCTCGGCGTCGGTCACCCACAGCACGCCCTGGGCGCCGTCCTCGCCGGGCACCACCCGGGCCAGGCGCCCGCGCACGCCGGGGGTCTCGTCCAGCACCCGGGCCGGGCCCTCGCGGTGGGTCAGCCAGTGCACGCTGCCGCGCACCACCACGGCGCTGCCCCGGCCGGTGCGGTCGGGGGCGACGGAGTCCAGCCAGTGCGCGGCGGGCACCGGGCGGGGGCGGCGCCCGGCCCGCGGACCGGCGAGGCGGACGTCCAGCCGGCGCGGCTCGGCGCCCGCCAGGTCGTCCAGCAGCCAGAGGTCGCCGGCCCGGTGGAAGACCACCCGGGTGCCGTCGGTGGTGGCGCCCCGGGCGTAGAAGCCGTCCGGGTCGGTGGTGTGGCGGCGCAGGTCGGTGCCGTCCGGGCGGCTGGACCACAGCTCGCCGACGCCCTCGTGGTCGGACAGGAAGGCGATCCTGCCGTCGCGCCCGTCCTGCCCGGCGACCCACAGCGGCGAGTCCAGCTGCCCGTCCAGCTCCGCGTGGACGCGGGCGAACTCGTCCCGGCCGAGCCACAGCTTGCCGGCCCGCCCGCCCCGGTACCGCTTCCACCAGGCCGGGTCGCGGCCGTTGACGCTGTTCAGCAGCACCCGGTCACCGCCCGGCTCGAAGGCGAGGGCGCCGACCGGCCCGTACGGCAGCCGCTGCGGCTCGCCGCCGTCCAGCGGCACGGCGTGCGCCCAGGTGCGGCGGAAGCTCGACTCGCCGGCGGCGGTGGCGGCGATCGGGCGGCCGTCGGCCGTCCAGCCCAGCACCCGGGTCTGGTGACTGCCCCAGTGGGTGAGCCGGCGCGACGGGCCGCCGTCCACCGGCACCACGTGCACCTCGGGGGCGCCGTCCCGGGTGGTGGTGAAGGCGAGGTGACGCCCGTCCGGGGAGAACCGCGGGTGGTGGACCGGCAGGTGGTCCGCCGTCAGCCGCCAGGCCCGGCCGCCGTCCAGAGGGGCGAGCCAGAGGTCGTCCTCGGCGACGAAGGCGACCAGGTCGCCGTGCAGGTGGGGATGGCGCAGGTAGGCGCCCGCCGAGCTGTTCGGGGAGGTGCTCAGGGAGTCCGTCACCCGGCCAGCCTAGGCAGCCGCGCGTACGGTCCGCGCCGTTTTCCGCAGACTCCCGGCGCCGCCCGCGGACGGCCGTCACCCGGCCGCGACCAGGGCGCCGGGACGCGCTACGACCAGCGGCCGGTGCGCCCCAGCAGCAGTGCGCCGGCGGCGACCCCGGCGGTGGAGGTGCGCAGCACCGAGGGGCCCAGCCGGTACGGCTTGGCGCCGGCCTCGGCGAAGGCGGCCAGCTCCTCCGGGGAGACCCCGCCCTCCGGGCCGACCACCAGCACGATGTCCCCGGCCTCCGGCAGACCGGCGTGCGCCAGCGGCTCGGCGCCCTCCTCGTGCAGCACGGCGGCGAACGCGGCCCCCAGCAGCACCGGTGCCAGCTGTCGGGTGGTCATCACGTCCCGGACCACGGGGAAGCGCAGCCGGCGGGACTGCTTGCCGGCCTCCCTGGCGGTGGCCCGCCACTTGGCGAGCGCCTTGGCGCCGCGTTCGCCCTTCCACTGGGTGATGCAGCGCGAGGCGGACCACGGGATCACCACGTCCACGCCGACCTCGGTCATCGTCTCCACGGCCAGCTCGCCGCGGTCGCCCTTGGGCAGCGCCTGGACGACCACGATCCGCGGCGCGGGCTCCGGCTCCCGTCGTACGGCGGCGACCGTCACGTCGATCGCGTCCTTGCCGAGCACCGCGGCGACCGTGCCGTCCACGCCGAGCCCCAGCCCGTCGGCCAGGGTCACCGCCTCGCCCGGCTCCAGCCGCTTGACCGCGGCCGCGTGCCGCCCCTCCGGGCCGTCCAGGCGCACCACGGCCCCGGGCTCGGCGGCGGCGATCCGCTCGGTCTCGACGAAGAAGACGGGCGCGGTCATGACGGAAAACCTCCAGAATTGGGACGGACACACGGAAGGGGTGCCGGGGGGCGAGCCCCCCGCCCCCCCCCCCGGACAACCCCCAGCCACTTCAGGCGTCCCTCCGCCAGGAGAAAAAGACCTCCTTGCCCCGTGCGAACTCTTCAGACACGCGCTCCCCCCCTCACAACACCA
>NZ_JBVILX010000001.1:1056276-1074756 GCF_055580145.1 Kitasatospora sp. NPDC032121
TTTTCCTCGGGTGGGAAGAAAGGAGGGGGGGGGAGGGAAGAAAAAAAGGGGGGGGGGGGGGGGGAGAGGGGGGGGGGGGGGGGGGCCCCCCCCCCCCCCCCCACCCCTCCGCGGACGACTACCGGCCGTTGAAGGCGTCCTTCAGCCGGGAGAAGAGGCCCTGCTGGCCCGGTGCGAACTGGCCGGACGGGCGCTCCTCGCCGCGCAGCACCGCGAGGCGGCGCAGCAGCTCCTCCTGCTCGGCGTCGAGCTTGCTGGGCGTCTTCACCTCGACGTGCACTATCAGGTCGCCCCGGCCGCCGCCGCGCAGGTGGGTGATGCCCCGGCCGTGCAGCGGGATCGACTGGCCGGACTGGGTGCCGGGCCGGATGTCGACCTCCTCCAGGCCGTCCAGGGTCTGCAGCGGCACCTGGGTGCCGAGCGCGGCCGCCGTCATCGGGATGGTGACGGTGCAGTGCAGGTCGTCCCCGCGCCGCTGGAAGATGTTGTGGGTGGTCTCGGCGATCTCGACGTACAGGTCGCCGGCCGGGCCGCCGCCGGGGCCGACCTCGCCCTCGCCGGCCAGCTGGATCCGGGTGCCGTTGTCGACACCGGCCGGGATCTTGACGGTCAGGGTGCGGCGGGCCCGCACGCGGCCGTCGCCGGCGCACTCCGGGCACGGGGTCGGCACGACGGTGCCGAAGCCCTGGCACTGCGGGCAGGGGCGGGAGGTCATGACCTGGCCCAGGAAGGACCGGGTGACCTGGGAGACCTCGCCCTTGCCGCGGCACATGTCACAGGTCTGCGCCGAGGTGCCGGGGGCCGCGCCCTCGCCACTGCAGGTGGTGCAGGTGACGGCGGTGTCGACCTGGAGTTCCTTGGTGGTGCCGAAGGCGGCCTCCTCCAGGGTGATCTCCAGCCGGATCATGGCGTCCTGGCCGCGGCGGGTGCGCGAGCGCGGGCCGCGCTGGCCGGCCGCGGCGCCGAAGAAGGCGTCCATGATGTCGGAGAAGCCGAAGCCCGCCGCGCCGGCCCCGAAGCCGCCCGCACCGCCGCCGCCCGGGGACAGCGGGTCCCCGCCGAGGTCGTAGACCTGACGCTTCTGCGGGTCGGAGAGCACCTCGTAGGCGGCGTTGATCTCCTTGAACCGCTCCTGCGTCTTCGGGTCCGGGTTGACGTCCGGGTGCAGTTCGCGTGCCAGGCGCCGGAACGCCTTCTTGATCTCGTCCTGCCCCGCATCCCGTCGGACGCCGAGTACCGCGTAGTAGTCCGTGGCCACCAAATGCTCCGCTTGTTCCGCCTGTAGTAGTGCTGCGACTGGACGCCGCCGTCGGAGGCCCGACGGCGACCCTTGCTAGGACTCGGCCAGGATCTGGCCCACGTACCGCGCCACCGCTCGCACCGCCCCCATTGTGCCCGGGTAGTCCATCCGGGTCGGACCGATCACACCCAGTTTCGCCACGCTCTCGTCGCCCGAACCGTAGCCGACCGAAACGACCGAGGTGGAATTCAGCCCCTCGTAGGCGATCTCCCGCCCGATCCGGACCGTCATCCCGGCGTCCGCGGTCTCACCCAGGAGGCGGAGCAGGACGACCTGCTCCTCCAGGGCCTCCAGCACCGGCTGGATGGTGAGCGGGAAGTCGTGCCCGAAGCGGGTCAGGTTGGCCGTGCCGGCCAGCATGATCCGCTCCTCGTTCTGCTCGGCGAGCGTCTCGAACAGCGTCGCCAGGACCGTGCTGACGGTCGGCCGGTCGGCCTGCTCGAACTGCGCCGGCAGCTCCTCCAGCAGCCCCGGGACCTCCGGGAGGCGCCGGCCGGCGGCTCTCGCGTTGATCCGGGCCCGCAGGTCCGCCAGCACCGTCTCGCCGACCGGGCCCGGGCAGTCGACCATCCGCTGCTCGACCCGGCCGGTGTTGGTGATCAGCACCAGCATCACCTTGGCCGGGGCCAGCGCCACCAGCTCGATGTGCCGGACGGTGGAGCGCGTCAGCGACGGGTACTGCACCACCGCGACCTGCCGGGTGAGCTGGGCGAGCAGCCGCACGGTGCGGGCGACCACGTCGTCCAGGTCCACCGCGCCGTCCAGGAAGTGCCGGATGGCCCGGCGCTCGGGGGCGGTCATCGGCTTGATCTCGGCGAGCTTGTCGACGAAGAGGCGGTACCCCTTGTCGGTGGGGATGCGGCCGGCGCTGGTGTGCGGCTGGTGGATGTAGCCGTCCTCCTCCAGCGCCGCCATGTCGTTGCGGACGGTCGCCGGGGAGACCCCGAGGTTGTGCCGCTCCACCAGGGCCTTGGAGCCGACCGGCTCCTCGGTGCCCACGTAGTCCTGCACGATCGCGCGGAGCACCGCGAGCTTGCGTTCGTCCAGCTGGCGGACCTCACCGGCCATGGGGCACGCACCTCCGTCCTCGCACGTCGTCCGACCGTGTCCCTCGCTGCGGGCCGTTCCGGGGCCCTCGGTCTTGGCACTCTGAACGTACGAGTGCCAGAACCGTACCTGCCAGTGTACGGCCCGGGTCCTGTGGCAGGAACGGCCCGACCGGGGTGATCCTCCCCGCAGTTCCGGACACGGCCCGCGGGGCCCCGCCGGTTCGATCCTCCCGGCGCCGGAGTGGTGCCGGGAAGCCGTCCGGGTGGCAGCATCGAAAGCGACGGCGAACGGAGGAGCAAGCGATGTCGAGCTCGGGCCAGCACACCCGTTTCGCGCCCGACCGCGGCCTGACCAGCCGCATGGTCGCGACGATGTTCGTGATCGGGCTGCTGTACGTCGGTTTCACCGGCCTGCTGATCGCGCTGCTGCGCGGCGCCTGGCCACTGATCGTCCTGATCTCCGGCGGGCTGTTCGTGGCCCAGTTCTGGTTCAGCGACAAGATCACCGAGCGGGCGATGGGCGCCCACCAGGTGTCCCCGGAACAGTTCCCCCAGCTGCACGGCACCGTCGACCGGCTCTGCGCCCTCGCCGACATGCCCAAACCCCGGGTGGCGGTCGCCGACAGCGACATGCCGAACGCCTTCGCCACCGGCCGCAACCCGCAGAACGCGGTGGTCTGCGTGACCACCGGGCTGCTGCGCCGGCTGGAGCCGGAGGAACTGGAGGGCGTCCTCGCCCACGAGCTGTCGCACGTCGCCCACCGGGACGTCGCGGTGATGACGATCGCCGGCTTCCTCGGCGTCCTCGCCGGGGCGATGACCCGGATCGCCGTCTACGGCGGGTTCATGGGCGGCGGGCGCAACAACAACGACCAGAACGCGGCCATCCTGGCGCTGATCATCCCGCTGGTGTCGATCGTCGTCTACGCGATCAGCTTCCTGCTCACCCGGCTGCTGTCCCGCTACCGCGAACTGGCCGCGGACCGGGCCGCAGCGCAGCTCACCGGCCGGCCCAGCGCCCTGGCCTCGGCGCTCACCAAGGTGACCGGGCAGATCGCGGCCATCCCCAGCAAGGACCTGCGCCAGGCGCAGCCGTACAACGCCTTCTACTTCGCCCCCGCGCTGAGCGCCCGGGAGACCGCCTCGCAGCTGTTCTCCACCCACCCGACGCTGGAGAAGCGGCTGGAGCAGCTGGCGAGGATCTCCGGGCAGCTCGGACACTGAGCCCGACCCGACCCAGCCGATTCCATCCCGCCCCGCCCCAGCCGATTCCGTCCCGACCCGTCCCAGTCCGTTCCGTCCCGAAAGGACCGCCGTGGGATTCCTGGACACCCTGTTCGGCCGCACCAAGCCCGTCAAGCCCGACCTCGACCAGCTGTTCGGCGTCCCGTCCGCCGCGCTCACCCTGGAGGCCGGGGCCGGGTTCACCCCCACCGGGCTCGGCTCGGTCTGCTTCGCCGCCGTCGAGGGCGCGGCCTTCGTCCAGGTCGAGCAGCAGGTCAGGGCGCTGCTGGACGCCGACACCGAGCGCGGCGGCGTCCCGGTGGAGGCCTCCAAGGACGGCTACGGCTACTCCTGGCTGCTCGCCCGGCACCGGCCCGAGGAACTGCCGGAGCTGGTGAACGACCTGCACGCGGTCAACAGCGAGCTGGAGGCGAACGGCTTCGGGCCGCAGCTGCTCTGCTCGCTGGTGGCCTTCCGCAACCCCGAGGGGCAGTCGCTGGCCCTGGTCTACCTGTACAAGCGGGGGACGTTCTACCCCTTCGCCCCGATGCCCGGCGGCGGGGAGCGGCGCAACAGCCCGCTGGAGCTGCAGGTCAACGCGATGCTGGGGAACGACCTGCGGCTGGAGAAGGACCTCAGCCGCTGGTTCCCGGTCTGGGGCGCGCCGGGCCTGTGACGGTCCGTCCGTAGACTCGCGACCATGCGCAGCCGCCAGTACGGACCCGACCTGACCCCGCCGTGGAAGAAGCAGCAGCCCGCCCCGGAGGTGCCCGCCGAGCGGGACCTGGTGGTCGAGGAGGCGGCGAGCGGCTTCTGCGGGGCGGTGGTGCGCTGCGAGAAGACCGCGGAGGGGTTCACCGTCACCCTGGAGGACCGGTTCGGCAAGCACCGGGTGTTCCCGCTGGTGCCGCGCGGCTTCCTGCTGGAGGGCAGGGTCGTCACCCTGGTCCGCCCGGCCGGCCCGGCGGCGCCCCGTACCCCGGCCCGTACCGCCTCCGGCTCGATCGCCGTCCCGAACGCCCGCGCCCGGGTCGCCCGCGAGTCCCGGATCTACGTCGAGGGCCGGCACGACGCCGAGCTGGTCGAGCGGGTCTGGGGCGACGACCTGCGGATCGAGGGCGTGGTCGTCGAGTACCTGCGCGGCATCGACGACCTGCCCGCGATCGTCGCCGACTTCGCCCCCGGCCCGGAACGGCGCCTCGGCGTCCTGGTCGACCACCTGCTCCCCGGCACCAAGGAGCACCGCATCGCCGCCCAGGTCACCGGGGCCTCGGTGCTGGTCGTCGGCCACCCCTACATCGACATCTGGCAGGCCGTGAAGCCCGCCAGCGTCGGCATCCCCGCCTGGCCCGCCGTCCCGAGGGGCGAGGACTGGAAGGAGGGCACCTGCCGCCGCCTCGGCTGGCCGGTGGACACCCCGGCGGCCTGGAAGCACATCCTGTCGAAGGTCAACAGCTACAAGGACCTGGAGCCCGAACTCCTGGGCCGGGTGGAGGAGTTGATCGACTTCACGGCCCTGCCGGGTCAGGAGTAGGTCTTGAACTCCAGGTTCTCGAAGATCCCCGTCACCCGGTCATCGATGGCGGTCACGGCGCGCTCCCTCCGACGGCTGGCACCACGTTGACGACACTCAGTCCACCAGGTCACGTACCACCGCGTCGGCCAGGAGGCGGCCCCGGAGGGTGAGGGCGGCGCGGCCCCGCTCGTAGGGGCCGGGGGCGAGGAGGCCGTCGGCGAGGTGGCGGGCGGCCCACTCGCGGCCGGTGGCGGTGAGCAGGTCGAGGGGGACGCCCTCGACGAGGCGCAGTTCGAGCAGGACGCGCTCGACGCGGCGGTCCTCGTCGGCCAGCAGCTCGCGGGCCTGGGCGGGGGTGCGCTGCTCGGCGAGGGCCCGGGCGTAGGCGGCGGGGTGCTTGGCGTTCCACCAGCGGACGCCGCCGACGTGGCTGTGGGCGCCGGGGCCGGCGCCCCACCAGTCGGCGCCGGTCCAGTAGAGCTCGTTGTGGCGGCAGCGGCCCTCGGGGGTGGTGGCCCAGTTGGAGACCTCGTACCAGGAGTAGCCGGCGGCGCTCAGCGCCTCCTCGGCGATCAGGTAGCGGTCGGCGTGCACGTCGTCGTCGATCATCGGCAGTTCGCCGCGCTTGACCCGGGCGGCGAGCCGGGTGCCCTCCTCGACGATCAGCGAGTACGCGGAGACGTGGTCGGGCCCGGCGCCGATGGCGGCGTCCAGGGAGGCCCGCCAGTCGTCGTCGGACTCGCCCGGGGTGCCGTAGATCAGGTCGAGGTTGACGTGCTCGAAGCCGGCCGCGCGGGCCTCGGCCACGCACGCCTCGGGGCGGCCCGGGGTGTGGTGGCGGTCGAGCAGTTTCAGCACGTGCGGGCGGGCGCTCTGCATGCCGAAGGAGAGCCGGTTGTAGCCGCCCTCGCGCAGTTCGGCCAGGTACGCCGGGTCCACCGACTCCGGGTTGGCCTCGGTGGTGATCTCGGCGTCCTCGGCGAGGCCGAACTCGTCGCGGATCGCGGCGAGCATCCTCACCAGGTCGCGGGCGGGCAGCAGGGTCGGGGTGCCGCCGCCGAGGAAGACCGTCCGCACCGGGAGGTCCGTCTCCCCCAGCACCTTCCGGGCCAGGCGGATCTCGGCGACCACGTTGTCCGCGTAGCTGTCCTGCGAGGCGACCGCCCCGGAGGAGCGCAGCTCGGTGGCGGTGTACGTGTTGAAGTCGCAGTAGCCGCAGCGGCTGGCGCAGTACGGCACGTGCAGGTAGAAGCCGAACGGCCGCGAACCCAGCCCGTCGAGGGCGTGCGCGGGCAGGGAACCGTCGGACGGCACCGGTTCGCCGTCGGGGAGTGCGGAGGGCATGAACCCATTGTCCCGTACGGCCCGACCGAACCGGCGGGCCGTACGGGAGCTGGGGTGCTCAGGCCTCGTTGGCGCCCGCGTACATCGCGGCCACCGCGTCCGCGTAGGTCCGCTCGACCACCGGGCGCTTGATCTTCAGGCTCGGGGTGAGCTCGCCGTGCTCGATGTCGAGGTCGCGCGGCAGCAGGTGGAACTTCTTGATCGTCTGCCAGCGCTGGAGGTCGCCGTTGACCCGCTTGACGAAGCCCTCGATCAGCTGGTGCACGGCCGGCTCGACGGCCAGCTCGGCGTAGGACCTGCCGGCCAGGCCGTGCTCGGCGGCCCACGGCAGCAGGACCGCCTCGTCCAGGCCGATCAGCGCGGTGCAGTAGTTGCGGCCGTTGCCGATCACCAGGATGTTGCTGACGAACGGGCAGACCGCCTTGAACTTGCCCTCGACCTCGCTGGGCGCCACGTACTTGCCACCGGAGGTCTTGAACAGGTCCTTCTTGCGGTCGGTGATCCGCAGGAAGCCGTCCGGGGTGAGCTCGCCGATGTCCTCGGTGTGGAACCAGCCGTCCGGCTCCAGCACCTCGGCGGTCTTCTCCGGCAGGTTGTGGTAGCCGCGCATGACGCCCGGGCCGCGCAGCAGGATCTCGCCGTCCTCGGCGATCCGCACCTCGGTGCCGGGCAGCGGGCGGCCCACCGTGCCGATCCGCACGTCCTCCGCGCGGTTGACGCAGGAGCCGGCGCTGGTCTCGCTCAGGCCGTAGCCCTCCAGGATCGGCACCCCGGCGCCGAGGAAGAAGTAGCCGATCTCCGGGGCGAGCGCGGCGCTGCCGGAGACCGCGCCGCGCAGCCGGCCGCCGAAGGCCGCCCGGATCTTCGCGTACACCAGCTTGTCGGCCAGCGCGTGCTGCGCCCGCAGGCCCAGCGGGGCGGAGTCGGTCCCGGTGGCGACCCGGTTCTCCTGCACCACCCGGGCGTGCTCGCGGGCGACCTTGGCCGCCCACATGAAGATCTTGTACTTGGCGCCGCCCTCGGCCCTGGCCTTGCCCGCGATGCCGTTGTAGACCTTCTCGAAGATGCGCGGCGCCGAGGCCATGACGGTCGGCCGGATCGCCGGCAGGTTGTGGATGATCCGGTCCACCCGGCCGTCCACCGCCATCACGTGCCCGGTGGCGATCTGCCCGGAGATCAGCGTCTTGCCGAACACGTGCGACAGCGGCAGCCACATGAACTGCACGTCGTCGGGGCCCAGCAGCCCGCTGGCCTCCTGCGCCCGGCCCTCGTACGCCCAGCAGTCGTGCACCAGGCGCACGCCCTTGGGGCGGCCGGTGGTGCCGGAGGTGTAGATCAGGGTGGCCAGCTGCTCCTTGTCGAGCCCTTCGACGGCCTTCTCCACCGCGTCCGGGTGCTCGGCCAGGTACCGGGTGCCGCGCTCCTCCAGCTCGGCGAGGGTGATCAGGTCGAGGCCGGCGGTCTCTGGGGCCTCGGCGGGCGCGTCGAAGAGGATCACGGTGCGCAGCTCGGGCAGCCGGTCGATCTGCCCGACGGCCTTGGCCAGCTGGGCCGCGTTCTCGGCGAACAGCGCCCGGGAGCCGGAGTCGGAGAGGATGAACGCGGTCTCGTCCGCGTTGGTGCTCGGGTAGACGGTGGTGATCGCGGCGCCCGCGCACATGGCGCCCAGGTCGGCGACGATCCACTCGAGCCTCGTCGAGGAGGCCAGCGCCACCCTGTCCTCGGGCCGGATGCCGAGCGCCATCAGGCCGGCGGCCACCGCCTTCACCCGGGTCGCCGTCTGGGCCCAGGTGAGCGAGCGCCACTGCTCGGCGCCGGGCGCGCCGTCGGCGGCCTGCTCGTCCACGGGCGAGGGGTAGCGGTAGGCCTCGGCGTTCGGGGTCAGGGCGACCCGCTCCAGGAACAGGTGGGCGACGGAGGCGGGACGCCCGGCGACGAGGTCGGGCCTGCCGGAGTCGATCAGGGACTGCGCGGAACTCAACGAGGACCTCCGGTGGCGGGTGGCCGTGTGAGGGATTGTCGCGGCGTCCATGGGGGGCGGCCGCCGGGCCCCCGGTTCACCTGAGCGGTACCGGTCAGTAACAAAGGGGCAATCAGCAGCCTAGGGGGAAAGCGGTCATTCCGTAAGAGGGCAGCACCCGACGGCACGCCCCCGCACCTCCCGTGCCGCACCCGGCCGCAGGGCAAAGGCCGGGCAAACCTCCGGTTCCCACACGCCGAATGGCCCGCCCCGCACCACGGACCACCCAGAATTAGGGGTGGCCAACCCGACCGGCGACGACAAGAGTGTGCTAGTGCTGATCAGACTGCTGAGGGCGTACCTGCGCCCGTACTCCCGACCGATCACCCTGCTGGTGCTGCTCCAGCTGGTGTCCACCCTCGCGGCGCTCTACCTGCCGACACTCAACGCCGACATCATCGACGACGGTGTGGTCAAGGGCGACACCGGCTACATCCTGCGCGTCGGCGGGGTGATGATCGCCGTCACCGTCGTCCAGGCCCTGTGCTCCATCGGCGCCGTCTTCATCGGCGCCCGCACCGCCATGGCGTTCGGCCGCGACGTCCGCGCCGCCGTCTTCGACCGCGTGCAGAGCTTCTCCGCCCGCGAGGTCGGCCAGTTCGGCGCGCCCTCGCTGATCACCCGCACCACCAACGACGTCCAGCAGGTCCAGATGCTCGCCCTGATGAGCTTCACGCTCATGGTCGCCGCGCCGATCATGTGCGTCGGCGGCATCATCATGGCGCTCAACCAGGACGTCCCGCTGTCCGGCCTGCTGCTCGCCGTCATCCCCGCGCTCGGCGTCGTCGTGCTCCTCCTGGTCCGCGCGCTGCGCCCCAAGTTCCGCAGCATGCAGGAGCGGATCGACACCGTGAACCGGGTGCTGCGCGAGCAGATCACCGGCATCCGCGTCATCCGCGCCTTCGTCAAGGACGGCCAGGAGCAGGCCCGCTTCGCCGGCGCCAACGAGGACCTCACCGACGTCGCCCGCCAGGTCGGCCGGCTGATGTCCGTCATGTTCCCCGCCGTCATGCTGGTGGTGAACGTCTCCAGCGTCGCCGTGCTCTGGTTCGGCGCCCACCGCATCGACAGCGGCGCCATGGAGATCGGCGCGCTCACCGCGTTCCTCTCCTACCTGATGCAGATCCTGATGAGCGTCATGATGGCCACCTTCATGTTCATGATGGTGCCGCGCGCCGAGGTCTGCGCCGAGCGCATCGAAGAGGTCCTCGGCACCCACAGCAGCGTCGTCCCGCCCACCGCCCCCGTCACCGAGACGGCACGCCGCGGCAACCTGGAACTGCGCGACGTCGACTTCCGCTACCCCGGCGCCGAGGCCTCGGTGCTGCGCGGCATCGACCTCACCGCCCGCCCCGGCGAGACCACCGCCATCATCGGCTCCACCGGCAGCGGCAAGTCCACCCTGCTCGGCCTCGTCCCCCGGCTCTTCGACGCCACCTCCGGCCGGGTCCTGATCGACGGCGTGGACGTCCGCGAACTCGCCCCCGCCGCGATCGCCGAGAGCGTCGGCATCGTCCCGCAGAAGCCCTACCTCTTCTCCGGCACCGTCGCCAGCAACCTCCGCTACGGCCGGCCCGACGCCACCGACGAGGAACTCTGGCACGCCCTGGAGATCGCCCAGGCCAAGGAGTTCGTCGAGAAGCTCCCCGAAGGCCTGGACGCCCCCATCGCCCAGGGCGGCGGCAACGTCTCCGGCGGCCAGCGCCAACGCCTGGCCATCGCCCGGACCCTCGTCCGCCGGCCCTCCGTCTACCTCTTCGACGACTCCTTCTCCGCGCTGGACTACGCCACCGACGCCAAGCTCCGCAAGGCCCTCGCCCGCGAGACCTCCGACGCCACCGTCCTGATCGTCGCCCAGCGGGTGTCCACCATCCGCGACGCCGACCGGATCATCGTCCTCGACGAGGGCGCCGTCGTCGGCACCGGAACCCACCACGAACTGATGGCCGACAACCCGACGTACCGGGAGATCGTGCTCTCCCAGCTCACCGAGCAGGAGGCGGCGTGACCAGCCCCGGAAAGCCCGAACTGAACCAGGGCCCGGCCCCCAGAGCCACCGCCCCCGCGGACGGCCCCGCGAACGCCGCCACGGCCGCCCCCGAGAAGGCCGCCCCCGCGAAGGCCGCCCTCTCCAAGGACGACCCGAAGCCCGCCGCACTGCCCAGCGACTCGCAGGCCGCCGCCGCCCGCCGCGGCCCGGCCGGCCCCGGCCGCTTCATGGGCGGCCAGGGCGCCGAGAAGTCCATGGACTTCAAGGGCTCCGGCAAGCGCGTCCTCGGCCTGCTGCGCCCCGAACGCAACACCCTGATCGGCGTCCTGATCCTCGGCGTGCTCGGCATCGGCTGCGCCGTCATCGGCCCCAAGATCCTCGGCGACGCCACCGACCTCATCTTCGCCGGCGTCATCGGCGCCCGCTTCCCGGCCGGCGCCTCCAAGGAACAGGTCATCGAAGGGCTGCGCGCCCACGGCGACGGCGGCATCGCCGACCTGCTCTCCGCCGTCGACTTCACCCCCGGCCAGGGCATGGACTTCGGCGCCATCGGCACCGTCCTGCTCTGGGTGCTCGGCGTCTACGTCGCCTCCGCCCTCTTCGGCATCGTCCAGGGCCGGCTCGCCACCCGGGCCATCCAGGCCGCCGGCTACCGGCTGCGCCAGGACGTCGAGGCCAAGCTCGCCCGGCTGCCGCTCAGCTACTTCGACAAGCAGCCGCGCGGCGAGGTGCTCAGCCGGGTCACCAACGACATCGACAACATCGGCCAGTCCATGCAGCAGACGCTGGGACAGGTCGTCAACTCGCTGCTCACCGTGGTCGGCGTGCTCGCGATGATGTTCTGGATCTCCCCGCTGCTCGCCGTGATCGCGCTGGTCTCGGTGCCGGTCTCGGTGGTCGTCGCCACCAAGGTCGGCAAGCGGGCCCAGCCGCAGTTCGTCCAGCAGTGGATGTCCACCGGCCAGCTCAACGCCCACATCGAGGAGATGTACACCGGCCACACCCTGGTCAAGGCGTTCGGGCGCCAGCAGGAGTCCGCAGAAACCTTCCGCGCGCACAACGAGGCGCTCTACCAGGCCAGCTACAAGGCCCAGTTCATCTCCGGCATCATCCAGCCCGCGATGATGCTGATCGGCAACCTCCAGTACGTGCTGGTCGCCGTCGTCGGCGGCCTGCGAGTGGCGAGCGGCGCGCTGTCCATCGGCGACGTCCAGGCGTTCATCCAGTACTCGCGGCAGTTCAGCCAGCCGCTCACCCAGGTCGCCAGCATGGCCAACCTGGTGCAGTCCGGCGTCGCCTCCGCCGAGCGCGTCTTCGAGCTGCTGGACGCCCCCGAGCAGAGCCCCGAGCCGGCCATGCCCGAACGGCCCGACGTGGTGCACGGCCGGGTCGTCTTCCAGGACGTGTCCTTCCGCTACGACCCCGAGAAGCCGCTCATCGAGGACCTCTCGCTCAAGGTCGAACCCGGCCAGACCGTCGCCATCGTCGGCCCCACCGGCGCCGGCAAGACCACCATGGTCAACCTGCTGATGCGGTTCTACGAGGTCAGCTCCGGACGGATCACCCTCGACGGCGTGGACATCGCCGCGATGTCCCGCGAGGAACTGCGCTCCGGCATCGGCATGGTGCTCCAGGACACCTGGCTGTTCGGCGGCAGCATCGCCGACAACATCGCCTACGGCGCCGAGTCGGCCACCCGCGAGCAGGTCATCGAGGCCGCCAGGGCCGCCCACGTCGACCGCTTCGTGCGCACCCTGCCGGACGGCTACGACACCGTCATCGACGACGAGGGCACCGGCGTCAGCGCCGGCGAGAAGCAGCTGATCACCATCGCCCGGGCGTTCCTCGCCGAGCCGTCCATCCTGGTCCTGGACGAGGCGACCAGCTCCGTCGACACCCGCACCGAGGTGCTCATCCAGCGGGCCATGGCCCGGCTGCGCACCGGCCGCACCAGCTTCGTGATCGCCCACCGGCTCTCCACCATCCGGGACGCCGACGTGATCCTGGTGATGGAGAACGGCTCGATCGTCGAGCAGGGCTCGCACGACGAGCTGATCGCCGCCGACGGCGCCTACGCCCGGCTCTACCAGGCACAGTTCGCCGAGGCCGTGGCCGAGATGGACTGACGTCCCACCAGTCGGCGGGCCGGGGCGGGGACTTCCCGCCCCGGCCCGTCGCGCTTCGGCCCGCCACACTTCGGCCCGCCACACTTCGGCCCGTCGCACTTCGGCCCGTCGCGCTTCGGCCCGTCGCACTTCGGCCCGTCGCACTTCGGCCCGTCCACCTGCCGCAGGGCCGGTACCTCGGCAAGCTGCCGGCGGGGCGCACCGCGGATCCGTTCCCGTTCCGGTACGTGGCGCAGTGCGTGAGCCTCGGCCGGCGGGCCGGGCTGCTCGAGGTGGTCCGCCCCGACGACTCGATGCGGCGCACCGTGTTCACCGGCACCGCGGGGCGGCCGGCGAAGGCGGCGATCGTCACCGTGGTGCTCAGCGGCGATCGTCACCGTGGTGCTCAACAGCCTGCAGCAGCCCGCCGGACGAGCGCGGGCGGAGGGGCCGCGGAAACGCCGGAAGGGCCCGGGCGGGTGCCCGGGCCCTTCCGGCGCGCGTCGCCGCCCACCGCCGTTACTTCTTCTCCTTCGGCGGCTCGGCGTCGGTGGACAGCGCGGCGATGAAGGCCTCCTGCGGGACCTCCACGCGGCCGACCATCTTCATCCGCTTCTTGCCTTCCTTCTGCTTCTCCAGCAGCTTCCGCTTACGGGAGATGTCACCGCCGTAGCACTTGGCGAGGACGTCCTTGCGGATCGCGCGGACCGTCTCGCGGGCGATCACCCGGGAGCCGATGGCCGCCTGGATCGGCACCTCGAACTGCTGGCGGGGGATGAGCTTCTGGAGCTTGCCCGCCATCATCACGCCGTAGTTGTAGGCCTTGTCCTTGTGGACGATCGCGGAGAAGGCGTCCACCGCGTCGCCGTGCAGCAGGATGTCGACCTTGACCAGCTGGGCGGTCTGCTCGCCGATGGGCTCGTAGTCCAGCGAGGCGTAGCCGCGGGTCTTGGACTTCAGCTGGTCGAAGAAGTCGAAGACGATCTCCGCGAGCGGCAGGGTGTAGCGAAGCTCGACCCGGTCCTCGGACAGGTAGTCCATGCCCTGGAGGTTGCCGCGGCGGGACTGGCAGAGCTCCATGATCGCGCCGACGAACTCGTTGGGCGCGAGGATGGTGCCGCGCACGACCGGCTCGTACACCTCGGCGATCTTGCCGACCGGGAACTCGCTCGGGTTGGTGACGGTGTGCTCGCTGCCGTCCTCCATGATCACCCGGTAGACCACGTTCGGGGCGGTGGAGATCAGGTCGAGGTTGAACTCGCGCTCCAGGCGCTCCCGGATGATCTCCAGGTGCAGCAGGCCGAGGAAGCCACAGCGGTAGCCGAAGCCGAGCGCGACCGAGGTCTCCGGCTCGTACACCAGGGCGGCGTCGTTGAGCCGCAGCTTGTCCAGGGCGTCGCGCAGCAGCGGGTAGTCCGAGCCGTCCAGCGGGTAGAGGCCGGAGAACACCATCGGGCGCGGGTCCTTGTAGCCGCCGAGCGGCTCGGTGGCGCCCTTGTGCATCGAGGTGATCGTGTCACCGACCTTGGACTGCCGGACGTCCTTCACACCGGTGATGATGTAGCCCACCTCGCCGACACCGAGGCCGTCCGCGACCTTCGGCTCGGGCGAGATGACACCGATCTCCAGCAGCTCGTGGGTGGCGCCGGTGGACATCATCGAGATGCGCTCGCGCTTGGTGAGCTGGCCGTCCACGACACGGACGTAGGTGACCACGCCGCGGTAGGAGTCGTACACCGAGTCGAAGATCATCGCGCGGGCCGGGGCGTCCTTGACGCCGACCGGGGCCGGGATGGTGTTGACGATGTGGTCGAGCAGGTCCTCGACGCCCAGGCCGGTCTTGGCGCTGACCTGGAGCACGTCGGAGGGGTCGCAGCCGATGATGTGGGCGATCTCGGCCGCGTACTTCTCCGGCTGGGCGGCCGGCAGGTCGATCTTGTTGAGGACCGGGATGATCGTGAGGTCGTTCTCCAGCGCCAGGTACAGGTTGGCGAGGGTCTGCGCCTCGATGCCCTGGGCCGCGTCGACCACCAGGATGGTGCCCTCGCACGCGGCGAGGGAGCGGGACACCTCGTACGTGAAGTCCACGTGGCCGGGGGTGTCGATCATGTTGAGGATGTGCGTCGTCCCGGCGTTCGGCCCGGTCTTCGGCGACCACGGGAGGCGGACCGCCTGCGACTTGATGGTGATGCCGCGCTCACGCTCGATGTCCATGCGGTCGAGGTACTGGGCACGCATCTGCCGGGGGTCGACGACGCCGGTGATCTGCAGCATCCGGTCTGCGAGCGTCGACTTGCCGTGGTCGATGTGGGCGATGATGCAGAAGTTGCGGATCAGCGCCGGGTCGGTACGGCTGGGCTCTGGCACATTGCTGGGGGTCGCGGGCACCTTGGTCCGATTCTCCGTTGGTCCGGGGCCGGGGGTGTCCGGGTCATCGCTGACCGGTTTTCCCGGGGACCGGACAGTCTCGTCCGATCGAAATAGTTCCTCCCATCTTCCCACGAGCACGGGGTGGGCTGCCGGTCGGGCGCGGAAGGGGTGCCGGTCGGCCCCGGTCGGGCGACGGGAGGAGCCTTCGCGGGCGGCCGGTTTGGGGTGGGCAGCGGGCCCCTGGTAGCGTGGGCTGCTGCACCTGGCCTCGGCATGCCCTCTCAGCTGGACCGAAGGCCGCCGGGTGTGACCCCGTTCAAATCTTTCAGACAGACTGAGGCTCCTTCGTGGCGAACATCAAGTCCCAGATCAAGCGCAACAAGACCAACGAGAAGGCGCGCCTGCGCAACAAGGCCGTCAAGTCCTCGCTGAAGACCGCTCTGCGCAAGGCCCGTGAGGCCGCTGCCGCCGGCGAGACCGAGAAGGCCACCGAGCTGGCCCGCGCCGCCTCCAAGGCGCTGGACAAGGCCGTGAGCAAGGGCGTCATCCACGCCAACCAGGCCGCCAACAAGAAGTCGGCCATCACCAAGCGCGTCAACGCGGCCGCCCAGGCCTGACGCCCCCGGGGGCTGCGCCCCCACCGCTTCGGGTCGACCGGCCCTCTACCCGGACCCCGAGGCGCGCAAGACTCGCACCGCACGCGGCCTGCGTTCGCCACGCGGGTGCGGTGCAACGAAGCAGTGCGACAGGCGTCGCAGTCGGTTTCCTCCCCGGAGGCCACTGCGGCGCCTGTCGCGTTTCGTGGTCCGGCCGCTAGGGTCGGTCAGGTTCGACCGGAGTGCGGGGAGCACTCCGGCGCCAGGTTCAGGGGGACTTCCATGACGACGCCACCGCCGCCGCCACCGGCACAGAACGGACCGGGGTACGGCTTCCCGCCGCAGCAGCCGGGCGGGGGCGCGCAGCCCGTACCGGGGGCCCTCGGGGCTCCGGGGGCTCTCGGGGCTCCGGGGGCTCCGGGCCCGGCGGGAGCCGGCGGCTTCGGACCGCCGCCGGGGCTGCCCACCGCCCCCGGCATGGCACCCGTCTCCGGCATGCCCCCGGGAGCCGTCCCCGCGAGGACCGGGAACCTGCGGCGCAACGCCGTCTGGGCGTTCGTCGGCGCGGTGATCGTCTCGGCCGGCTGGGCCGCCGCCGTGATGGCGATCCCCGGCCTGGTCAGCAACGACTCCTCGCCGCGCGGCCTGCGCGGCTACCACCTCTCCGACGACTTCTGCACCACCGGGAAGCCCACCAAGCTCCTCCAGACGTACTCCGTCTCGGACAGCTCCGCGCCGACCCACCACACCGACCGGCACCCGGCGCTGGACAGCATGAACTGCTCGATGTCGCTCAAGCGCACCGGCGGCAGCGACAGCGAGTACGCCAACCTCTACATGCGCGCCGACCTGCACAAGGCGGTCAACCCGGCGCCCGAACTGGCGGCCAACAAGGAGCTCTACCGGGCGCGCGGCTACCAGGTCACCGATATCGCGGGGATCGGCGAGGAGGCGTACTTCCTGTACAAGGACGACGGCTCGGGCCAGTACCACAGCGTCTACGCCGAGCTGGACATCCTCGACGGCGGGATGACGTACTACATCAACTACACGGCCAGCTACACCGAGGGCAAGGGCAAGCCGCCGTCCAGGGAGGAGCTGCGCAGCGCCCTCCAGTCCGACGGGCAGGACGCCGTGCGGGCCATGAAGAAGTAGGCCCGGGCCTCGCTGCGCCGTACCGTCGGCCGCTTCCCGGCGTCGACCGCTCTCCGACATCGGCCGTTCTCCGGCGTCGACCGCTCACCGACGTCGACAGACGGGCAGGCCGGTAGGCGGGCGCCCCGGCGCCGGCAGGCAAGCCGGTCAGTAGGCGGGACGGGAGCCCGCCCGGGCGGCCCGGGCGACGGCGACCACCGCGCGCTCCAGGGCGAAGGCCGGGTCGTCCGAGCCGCCCTTGACGGCGGCGTCGGCCTGGGCGATAGCGGTCAACGCGGTGGCCACGCCGTCACCCGTCCAGCCGCGCATCTGCTGGCGGACCCGGTCGACCTTCCACGGCGGCATGCCCAGCTCGCGCGCCAGGTCACCCGGGCGCATGTTCCGCCCGGCGCTCGCCAGCCGGCCGATGCTGCGCACGCCGGAGGCCAGCGCGTAGGTGATGCCGGTCGGCGGCTGGCCGACGGCCAGCGCCCAGCGCAGCCGCTCCAGCGCCTCCGCGGCCCGGCCGGTGACGGCCAGGTCCGCCACCTCGAAGCCGGTCGCCTCGGCGCGGCCGCTGTAGTAGCGGGCCACCACCGTCTCGTCGATCGTGCCCTCGACGTCCGAGGTCAGCTGGTGGCAGGCGGCCGCCAACTCGCGCAGGTCGCTGCCGAGCGCGTCGAGCAGCGCCTGGCAGGCCTCCGGGGTCGCCGAGCGGCCCAGGGTACGGAACTCGCCCTTGACGAAGGCCAGCCGCTCGCTCGCCTTGGCCAGCTTGGCGCAGGCCACCTCGCGCCCGCCGGCCTTGCGTCCGGCGTCCAGCAGGCCCTTGCCCTTGGCGCCGCCGGCGTGCACCAGCACCATGATCACTTCTTCGGCCGGGGCCTCGATGTACGCCTTGACCTCCTTCACGGAGTCGGCGGAGAGGTCCTGCGCGGCCCGGACCACGATCACCTTGCGCTCGGCGAACAGCGACGGCGTGGTCAGCTCCGCCAGACTGCCCGGCTGCAGGCCGCCGGGCGGCAGGTCCCGCACGTCGGTGTCCGGGTCCGCCGCCTTCGCCGCCGCCACCACCTGGGCGACCGCGCGGTCCAGCAGCAGCTCCTCCTGGCCGACCGCGAGGGTCAGCGGGGCGAGCAGGTCGTCGGGTGCACTCTTCCTGGCCATCGCGTACCAGCATCCCACGGTCCGCGGACACTCCCGACGGGCCGCCGGCGCTCCCGCCCGACGGAGCGGGCGGCCCGACCTGGACAATGACGGGGTGACCGAGAACCGCACCACCGACCTCCCGGACGTCGACGACCCGTACGCCCGGCAACTGCTCGTCCTGCCCGACCGCGACGCCGCCGAGGAGGCCGCCGAGGAGCTCGGCGCCACCCAGCCCGACCTCGGCGAGCTCGAAGTCGTCCGCGACGCGCTCGCGGGCGAGGACGACGCCGAGGACGCCCAGTGGCTGATCGTGGCCGAAGCCCCGGAGAACGGCTGGACGCCCGCACTGCTCCACGCCCTCGACACCCTCGCGGCCGGCTACGAGGGCTGGCGCGAGGACGCCTGAGAGCCGCAGGGCCGGTGACCGGTGCCTTCCGGATCAGAAGTCCGGAAAACCGGGGGCACCCAGGCGACCGCTCCCCCGCACGGTCTGAACCACGGATCCAGGGCCCTCACGCTTGTTTCCATGGAGTGCCACGGCGCTCTGCCCCCTCGCTCCTCCCGCGCTCCAAGGGATGAGGCTCTTCGCGGCGGGGGGGGGGGGGGGGGGGGGGGGGGGGGGGGGGGGGGGGGGGGTGGGGGGGGGGGGGGGGGGGGGGGGAGGGGGGGGGGGGGGGAGGGGA
>NZ_JBVILX010000001.1:1074766-1245373 GCF_055580145.1 Kitasatospora sp. NPDC032121
TCCTCCCCCCCCCCTCCCTCCTCCGCGAGGGTGTGTTTCCCTCCTCCTCTCCCCCCCCCCCCCCCCCCCCCCCCCCCCCCCGCAACCGGTTCCCCCATGGCTTCGCGCCGCACGACTGGTCAGCGGATTCTCAGAGCAAGGCTATTGGAGGCGGCAACTGCGATCTCAGCCTGATCGGCGAGCTTGCGGTTGGCCGTCGCAGATCAGGCCGCCCTCACCGTCGAATTGAGGGCAGCCTCTACTTAGGTCATGGCGTATTCGGGCTTGAGCGCAGGATCCCCGAGGGCTCGGCGGTAGCGGCGCGGAGCAACTGAGCCAGAGCACTGGCGGAGGGCCGCTGCCGGGGGTCGTGGGCAAGACCAGCGAGCAGGGCGTCCTCAAAGCCGCGAAAAGGCCAAGGCCGCCCGATAGTGAGGTCGTGCTGTCGGCCGGCTGCGGTGTCGGCCAGGAGATCCGGACGGCGACCCTGGGGATCTCGGTAGGCGGTGGGTGGGATGCGGGTCCAGGACCAGAACAGGGAGGCCGTCAGCGACCACACGTCCGCCTCGGGGGTGGTGACGATGTGGTCGGTGGTGCCGATGATCAGGGCGGCGACCTCCGGGGCGGTGGTGTGGGCCAGGCCGCCGCGGTGGACGTAGAACGGCACCGGGACGGGCCCCTGGGCACAGGCCAGGTCGATGATCCGTACGGCGTCGTCCTCGAAGACGACGTGGTCGGGCTGGAGGTCGCCGTGGGTCCAGCCGGCCGCGTGCAGGTCGGCGAGTGCTTCGGCGGCCTTGGCTGCGGCCTCCATGATCGAGCGGCGGATGGCGGGGGTGTCGTCGCCCCGGTGGGCGGGTTCCAGGGCGTCCCACAGGCTCGTTCCGTCGATCCACCACATGACCAGCCAGGTGCCGTCTCCGTACCGGCCGTGGGCCCGGTAGTGGTCGGCTCCAAGGGCTTCGAGCACCTGGCCTTCGCGGCCTGCCATCAGCCCATCGGTGATCTTCAGAGCGGTGTCGCCCACCTTGAAGAATGTCGTGCCGCGTCGCTCGTGCAGGAGCTTCGGGTCGCCGTCCAGGCCGAGCTCGGTGATCAGAGGGTGCACGGAAGTCCTTCCGGGATGGCCGCCGTCCGGGCTGTCTCCTGATGGCCAGCCTGCCCGGTCCCGGGGCCGGATGCGAGTGAGAGGTGTGGCCGCTGGCGACGGGACGCCATGCTCGGGGCGCCTGCATCGGCCGGGCTTCAAGTTGCCCTAGGGTGTGGGGAGTTCCCGGTGGCGGCTCGCTGCCGGGACTTCGTGCTTCCTGGGGTGGAGTGGATCATGCGGTACGTGCGGTTGCTGCGGCGTGGGCCTGTGCTTCTGCTCTGGGGGGCGCAGTCGGCGTCGGTGTTCGGTGACCGGCTGTACGCGATGGCCGTGATGTGGATGGCGTGGGAGCACGCGGGCGCCGGGGCGATGGGACTGGTGGCCGTCGCGGAGTCGCTGCCGTACATCGTGCTGGGCACGGTGGGGCGCCGGGTGATGGATTGGTTCGCGTCGCTGCGGGCGCTGGCAGTCGTGGATGCGGTACGGCTGGTCCTGGTGACCGCACTGCCGTGGGCGTGGGCCGAGTTCGGCACGGTGGGACTGGTCGCCTCGGCCGCTCTGCTGGGGGCTGGTGGGGCCTTGTTCGACCCGAACCTCGGCGCGATGGTGCCGGACCTGGTCAGACCGGGCGAGGTCCAGGCCGTCAGCGGGCTGATGGATCTGACCGGCCGGATCGCCCGGATTGCCGGGCCCGGGGCGGCCGGGTTGCTGCTGGGGGTGATGCCGCTGGCCGGGCTGTTCTGGGTGGACGCGGCGACGTTCGCCGTCTCGGCCCTCGCCTTGGTGCTGCTGGCCGCCCGTGTCCGGCCAACTGCTGTCGGCTCGCAGGCCGGGCCGCAGACGGTGGGGACGCAGCCGAGCGTCTGGTCGCTGGTGCGGACCCATCCGGACACCGGGGTGGTGCTGGCCGTGCACGGGATCGGGATCTTCGCCGGGGCGGTTTCGCTGGCGATGCCTGCGCTGCTGGCCACCCGCCTCGGCGTCGGGGCCTCTGCCTACGCGGCGGTGCTGGCCTGTACCGGCGCCGGCGCCCTGGCGGGCAACCTGGTGGCCGGGAACGTGCGGCTTCGGGCGCCGCTGACGGCGGTGTACTGCGGGGCGTGGTCGGTGTCCGGGCTGGTGCTGGCCGGCACCGGGCTGGCCGGGTCGCTGCCGGTGCTGCTGGCGCTGTCCGTGCTGTCGGGGGTGGTGTCGCCGTTCTTGCAGATCGCGCTGTCGACGCACTTTGCGCTGTTCCCTCCGGCCGCTCGCAGGCGGCTACTGACGGTGGACCTGACCGTGATCCGCGCCTGCGGGACGGTTTCGATGCTGTTCGTCCCCGGGCTTGCCGCTACCGGTCCGAGGGCCGCGTTCCTGGCTGGCGGCCTGGCGGTGGCGGTGGTCGGCGGGACGGGGGCCGTACTGGTGCTGGCACTGGTGCGGGGACGCCGGTCGCTGCCGGAGGTCGAGCCGGTGCCGGAGCTTGCGGCCCGCGACTGAGCACGGGCATGGACCGGGCCCCACGATGCGGGGCCCGGTCGGTGTGCTCGTGGTGCTCAGGTCAGCTGGCGATCAGCTGCCAGTGGGTGACGGTGATGTCCTCCAGCGGGATGCCGAGCTCCTTGTAGATCCGCTGGTGCATGGCGCCGAACCAGGCGTCGCGGCGGTCGTCGAAGAACGCACGGTCGTACCAGGCAACGCCGAGCAGGACGGTGCCGCCGCCGTTGGGGTTGCCGGGCTCGGCCTCCCAGTAGGTGCACTGCCAGTCCCAGAGCATGAGCTCCTCGGGGCGGTTGCGCAGGCGCTCGTCGGACTCGCGCAGGGACTGGACGCACCGCTCGGCGGTGGCCGCGTCGGGGCAGTAGTAGGTGCAGTCGGACTTGGCGATCGGGGTCTTGTCGGCGCGGCGGACCGCGGCGGCGTCCTCCCCGGTCAGGACGCGGACCCGGGTCACCAGGTCCTCGTGGGTGGCGATCTCTTCGAGGATGGTCACGGCGTTGTGCTCCTCTCGCTGGGGTGTTGATCCCTTGGGTGGTGCTACCAGCCCGGCCCGCTGATCGGGTCGGGGCTGGGGCTCTGGGGGTCGCGGCGGCGGATGCCGCCGGGGGCGACGTAGCGGACGTTCAGACCGACGCGGGCGCCGTCGCTGGTGTTGGTGCCGGAGCGGTGCAGCAGGCGGCTGTCCATCAGCAGGGCGGCCCCTGCCGGTAGGGGCAGGGCGGTCGTGGCATCGGCGGTGAAGCCGGTCGCCTGGTCGGCCCGGCCTCGCTCGGCGCCGTT
The DNA here is from genome assembly GCF_055580145.1 of Kitasatospora sp. NPDC032121. NCBI lineage: Bacteria > Bacillati > Actinomycetota > Actinomycetes > Kitasatosporales > Streptomycetaceae > Kitasatospora > Kitasatospora sp. NPDC032121. The sequence goes on from NZ_JBVILX010000001.1 coordinate 1,078,095, forward strand.
CTCGACCTCGGAGGAGAACGGCAGGTAGCAGAACTGGTGCGAGCCGGCCACAGCATGCAGGCAGCCATTGCCGAGGGTGGCGTCGCTGATGGCCAGCCAGGCGGAGACCGAGCGGTCGGGGTCGAGTTCGACCCGGGCATCGATGCCGTCCTGGTGCCAGGGGATCTCGAAGCTGCGGTGGGGCCACTTCACCACGAGGAAGGTGTTCTCCACCGCGACGGCCGGCCCGATGACGTCCTGGACGGCGGCCAGCAGCTGCGGGGCGCGGACGGCCGCGCGGGCCCACTCGGTGCTCAGGTGCGGGTTGCGGACGATCTCCTGGTGACGGGCGCGGTGCTCGGCGATGAGCTGGGCGGCGCGGGCGCGTGCGGCTCCGGGGGCGGACCACTCAATGCCGGTGCGGAGTCCACGGCGGCCGAGGATCCCGCCAACACGGGTCACACTGGTCATCAGATCTGGTCCCTTCGAGGCGGGTTTCCCTGGTCATTGCGGACGGATCCTGTTCAGGCAGCGGTGCGAGGGCGGGTACTGCCGGGCGCGAACGGCGGACGTATCGGAGACCGCCCGGGACGCGGGATCACACGGAGAACGGCCCGGACCGCGCGACGCGGACCGGCGAGGACCTGGCGCCGGGTCACCAGCTGCTCGGGCAGGGCCAGCTCCGCCCAGACTCGCTTGCCCCGTTCGGTCCGCTCCGCGCCGTGCGCCAGGGCCAGGCACTCGACCAGTTCCAGCCCGCGGCCGCTCTCCGCGTCCGCACCGGCCCGACGGCGTCGGGGCAACGCGGTCGAGCCGTCGTAGACCTCGACCAGGGCCCGCCGCAGCCGGACGCTCACGTAGACGGCGACGGCGAGCATCGGCCGGTCGGAGTGCTGCACGGCGTTGGTCACCAGCTCGGAGGTGACCGTGTCCAACGCGAGCCGGGCGTCCTCGTCGAGCAGGACACCCCAGCTGACGATGCGGGTCCGCACCCTGCGGCGGGCGACGGGCACGGAGAGCGGATCTCTGGTCAGGAAGAAGACATGGGAATGCACGACCACGGTGGGGCACCCTTCGGCACTGGCCTGGAGAGCGGCACCGGCCACCTGGGAATGGACGAACAGGTGGGCGATGCCGCCGATCGTGGAGCCGAAGCAGCCCCCATTCGGGAGGGCTCTCGCTCGGCCTGACAATGAGTCAACAGGCGTGCGCTCGCCGTGAACACGGTAGAGGCACCCCAGACGCTTGAAACCCTTGAAACCTGACGCGGGAGCGGCAATGGCAGCACGCGAACGGACGCCCAACAGCAAGCTCGCGGCACTGGTCGCCGAGTGCCGGTGGGCGAGCAACGGCGAATTCGCCCGCGCGGTCAACCGAGCCGGAACCGAGGCCGGGCACAAGCTCCGGTACGACGAATCCGCCGTCTCACACTGGCTCTCGGGCACCCGCCCCATGGCCAAGTACCAGAAGGTTGTCCTGGAGACGCTGACCCGCCGCCTGCGCCGGCCCGTCACCGCGTTCGAGGCGGGCTTCGCCGATCGGCCTGACGTTCAGGCCCAGTCCGGGGATACGGTGGCTGGGCTGATCGACCTCGGGAGCATGGACATGGACCCATCGCGCAGGGGCGTACTCGGGGCGGGCCTGTACTCGGTCGCCCTCACCATTCCGGGCTGGCCGGACGTCATCGGGCGGTTCGAGCGGTTGAAGGCCGACCCGCACACCAGGATCGGCATGGCCGAGGTCGAGGCCGTGATCGCCATGACCGAGCGCATCAGCGAGCTGGACGACCAGTTCGGCGGCCGGACCGCCCGCCCGATGGCCGCCGCGTTCATGGTCAACAACATCGTGCCGCACCTGAAAGCCACCGCCGACGACGAGGTGCGCAAGGCGATGCTGTCCGCCGCCGCCGACCACCTCTACCTGACCGGCTACATGGCTGTGGACGAACGTCTCGACCCGCTCGGTCAGGCCTACTACACCAAGGCCCTGGAGCTCGCGCTCGCCGCCGGCGACCACCTCACCTACTGCACCACCCTGCGCGGCATGAGCGTCCAGGCCGTCGAACTCGGCCACGGTGTTCCGGCGTTGCGGTACGCGAACGCCGCCGCGGCCGCCTCACCCGAGGCCGGACCTCGCATGCGGGCCTTCCTCGCCGGCCAACAGGCCCACGCCCTCGCCTAGACCGGTGACCGTGCCGGAGCGCTCGCCATGCTCCGCGTGGCCGAAGTCGCCATGGAGCAGGCCGAGTCCAAGGCCAAGGCCCACGGCTCCTACGACCCGGCCTCGCTCTCGTACCACATTGCCCAGGTCAACTACGAGCTCGGCGACCGCGAAGGCGCGATTCGCGCGCTCCAGCACTCCGAGAGGGTCCGACCCACGGTGTACCGCCGGGCCCGCGTCCGCCACCGGGCGATGCTCGCCGAATGGCAGTTCCAAGCTGGTCGGCTGGAGGAGGCCGTCCAGAACTGGAACCTCGCCCTGGACGACTTCCCCCACGTCCAGTCCGGCCGGGCCGACGACCGCATCCGCACCATGCTCTCCGCGACCCAGCCGCACCACCGCAACCCCCACGTCCGCGAACTCCTCGAACGCGCCCGACCGATAGCGCCTCGCCCAAGCTAGACCGGCCCGCGAATCAAAGGGGGTTAGGCCGAGAGTAGCCCAGCTGGACACGCTTGCCGCCCCGGCCGGGATGGCAAAGGGCCTTGGCCCGGTCGTAGTTGCAGAACAGGAAGGCCTCCTTGTTTTCGAAGACGTTCAAGGTGGGGTCGGCCAGCAGGCTGCGGGACTGCCGGACGGTGGCGATCATGCCGCCGAAGCGATGGTGTTCCTGAGTCGCAGCGTGGATCAGGCGGCAGGCTGCCGGGCCGGAGACACCTTCGCCGCTGTCGATGGCTTCGTGCACTTCGCTGAGGTGCTCTGCGACCGTCCGGGCTGTCTCGAAGTCCAGCAGGTCGTGGGTGCCGCCGCGGGCCGGGAACCGTAGCCCTGACTGATCAGCGTCCGCATGTGGCATTTCTCCGGCGCGCTCCGGGCAGGCCCGGAGCGCGCCGGAACGTTTCTGCTGGCCCCGCTCCCGCTCCTCTCCCCTCCTCCCACAACCCCCTACCCCATTCCCTGCCCCACGTGGTTGGTGGGAGGAGGAGAGCGCGGGGGTCACTGGGGCGGGGCTCGGGGGGCGGCAGGGGTCTGCCCAGGGTGGGCGGGGGTGAGGGCTTGGGCTTCGGGGGTGTGGGCTTCACGGGAATGCCCGCCGTTCCCGCTGTTCCCGCCGGGCCCGCCGTGGCTGCGCGGGTGGCGGGCCGCGTGGGTGGGCTGGGGGTGGACGGCGGCGCCGAGGGTGGCCGGGGAGTCGCCCGTCACCGCGATGTCCCCCTCCCGGTCGGTCCGCAGCACGGTGGCGCCGAGTGCGCGCAGGTGGTCGACCGTCCTCGGGGACGGGTGGCCGTACGGGTTGCCCTCACCGCAGGAGACCAGGGCCAGCCGGGGCCGCAGGGCGCCCGCCAAGTCCCAGTCCTGGTGGGCCGATCCGTGATGCGCCACCTTCATGACGTCCACTCTCCCCACCCGGCCCAACAGTGCCGACTGGGCCTGCGGTTCGAGATCTCCGAGCAGTGCCATCCGTAGTCCTCCTGTCAGTGACACCATCAATGCGACGCTTGCGTTGTTCGGGCCCGGTGCTTCGACGGCCGCGTCGGGGACGGGCCACAGCACCTCCCAGGCCAACTCGTGGCCGGCCGACCGCCGTTCACCCCGACCGGCTCTGAGCAATCGGAGACCGGCGCCTGCGACCCAACCCGCCACCCGGGCGGCCTCGCCCGGTGGGTCGTCCAGCGTGGTGCCCTCGACCGCGCCGACCCTGCGGCCCCGCAACACGCCCGGGACGCCCTCGACGTGGTCGGCGTGAAAGTGCGTCAACAGCAGTAAGGGCACCGCCGTGATGCCGAGATCGCGCAGGCATCTGTCCGCGGCGTTCGGATCCGGCCCGGCATCGATCACCACCGCGCTGTCCGGCACCCCGGTCGACAGGGCCAACATGTCTCCCTGCCCGACGTCGCACACCACCAGTCGCCACCCCGGCGGTGGCCAGCCGGTGGCGATCCGGGTGAGTTGTGGCGGGCGCAGCAGCACAGCCAGCAGGACCGCCGTCAGTGCCCCCGTCACCAGGGCCCGCGCCCAGCGCCGCCTGGGCGCGGGACTTCCCGGCTCCGACCGCCGGGGCAGCAGGAGCGGCGCCGCCCAGCAGGCCGCCAGGACGGCCAGCGCGACCGTCGCCGTTCCGAACCACCCTCCCGGCCAGGCCAGTTGGCCGCCCGGCACTTCGGCGCCGCGGCGCGCCACCAGGGCGAGCCAACCGGCCGGCACCCCGGCCGGTTCCGCGAGCAGACGGGCCAGGGCCGGAAAGAGCGGTTGCAGGGCGAGCACCCCGAATCCGAGCAGTGTCGCCGGGGCCACCGCCAACTCGGCCAACAGGTTGCAGGGGATGCCGACCAGGCTGATGTGCCCGGACAGCACCACCGTCACCGGAGCGCACAGCGCCTGGGCGGCCGCCGCTGCCGCCAGCGCGCCCGCCAGGTGGTGCGGCCAGCGCCGGGCCCGCAGGGCCTCGGCCCAGTGCGGTCCGAGGACGAGCAGCCCGGCGGTGGCGAGCACCGAGAGCAGGAAGCCGAACGAGCGCGCCAGGAACGGGTCCAGCAGGACCAGCACCAGGACCGCTCCGGCGAGCGCGGGCACCGCCTTGCGGGGACGGCCGGTGGCCAGGGCCAGCATGCCGATCAGCCCCGTCCCGGCTGCCCGCAGCACGCTGGGCTCAGGACGGCAGACGGTGACGAAGGCCAGCGTCAGCGCGGTGCCCAGCAGCGCGCCGGTGCGCAGCGACAGCCCCAACACCGCGGCCAGCCCGCGCCGCTCCGGGGTTCCGGCCCGCCCGGGCGCGCCCAGCAGCGCACCCAGGACGATCGCCAGGTTGGCCCCGCTGACCGCGACCAGGTGGACCAGGTCGGTGGCCCGGAAGGCGTCGTCGAGGTCGTCGGGCAGCCGAGAGGTGTCCCCGACGACCAGCCCCGGGAGGAGTCCGCGCGCGTCCTCGGGAAGCCCGTCGGTGGCCGCGCGCAGGCCTTCGCGCAGCCGGCCTGCGATCCGCTGCGCCAGGCTCGGCGGAGCCAGCTGCCGGGGCGGCCCGTGGACGACCAGCAGTGCGGCAGACTCGCTGTCGTGGCCCTCCCCCGCCGGCCGTACCTCGGCCTCCGTGGCCAGCCGCTGGGACGGGAGCAGCCGCTGCCAGGGCTCGCTCTCCGCCCCTCGGGCCATGACGGTCACCGGCGTGCGCGTACGGGTGCTCCGCCCGTCCGGGAGGAGGGTGACGCGGTCGGCCACCGCGTCCACGGTGAGGAGCCGCTGCCCACCGACGGTGCCGCCCCGGGAGGTGTGGATCTTCGGATCCCCGGCGACGGTCAGCTCCACGTCCACCACCGGGGCGGACGCGCCCGGCGCTCGTGGTCCGGCGGCCGTGGACGCGCGGGCGAGCGCCGGTAGTGGCCCGCGGTGAAGGTCGGCGGTGTGCAGCGGGGTGGCGATCGCGGCTGCCGCGCCCGTGAGCAGGACGGCGGCCAACGTCGCCGCGGCCCCGCGCCGGCGCAGGGCCCCCGGCCGGGTGAGCAGCAGGACGGCCGCGAGCGCGGCAGTGCCGGCCGCGGTGAGGACGAGGGGCTCGCACCCCGGTTCCAGCCGTAGGAGCGCCGCCGTGACCGCCCAGGCCGAGACGGCGGGCAGCAGCAGCCGGAAGTCGGCTCCCGGAGAGCGGGGCGCGGCGGCCGGACCGACCGGCATGGTGGCGACGGACACGGCGGTACCTCCCTTCGATGGCTGGGGAAGCGGGCAGGGGAGAGCGGGCAGGGGGAGCGTGCGGGGGCGACAGCGGTGGAAGCGTCAGAGGGTCAGCAGCGGGCGGAGTTCCGCGTACGTGCGGGCGCCGATGCCGCTGACCTGCCGGAGTTGGTCGAGGGAGCGGAAGGAGCCGTGCGAGGTGCGGTAGGCGAGGATGCGCTGGGCGAGAGTGGGGCCGACGCCGGGCAGGGAGTCGAGCTGTTCGAGCGTGGCGCGGTTGAGGCTGACGGGTGGTCGGGGTGCGGCGGGCCCAGGAGCTCCGCTTCCGCTCACGGCGGCCGGGGCGGGAGCGGGCTGCTGTTCTCCGACCAGGATCTGCTCGCCGTCCGTCAGGAATCGGGCCAGGTTGAGGCTTCGGGTGTCCGTGTCCGGCAGTGGACCGCCTGCCGCCCGTAGCGCATCGGCCACCCGGGAGCCGCCGGGCAGGGTGTGGAGGCCGGGGAGGTGGACCCGCCCGCCGACGTCCACGACGACGGCCGCCGCCCCGGCACCGGGGACGGCCGAGGCTCCGGGCGCGGGCCCGGCCCTGGAATCGGCGGCGGAGGCGTCGGCGGGGATTGACGAATCGGACCCCGCCGGTGCCGCGACCGCCGCCAGCGCGGGCACCGCGATCGCCTGCGGGCGGGCCAGCCAGAAGTGCTGCACGGCGTAGCCGACCGCGAACAGCAGCAGGATGGCCAGCCCGGCCACCGCACGCCGGTCGAGCGCCAGCGCCGAGGCGAACGAGGGGAACGAGGGGAACGAACGGGGCCGCGGATGTGCCCCGGCCTCCGCTGGCTGCACGGCTTCGCCCGGGCCCGGCAGGCCGCCCCCATCCGGCGAAACCGGCATTCCGGCCGGTACCGCTGACGCCAACGGCACCGCCGACGGCGACATCGACGGTGACATCGACGGAGGCGACCCTGTGTCGGCCGCAGCCCGCACCCCCGTCGGCGGCGAGGCCGCCCCGGGCGAACCGCCGGCCGAGCTGCCCTCCGGTTCGTCTCCCACCGGCAGCAGCGCGGCCATCCGCAGCCGCACCGTCTCGTTGATCGCGTGGCGCTTCGCCGCGCCCAGGCTCATGGTCGTCATGCCGAGGACGGTAGGAGTCCTCGGGCGAGCGCGCGGAAATTGGCGAAACCCTGTGGATAACCCGGGGGTTGTGGACAAAAAGCCTCACTCACAAGAGTGGACAGGACTCTCCGAAGTTGACCGAGCGGCCAACGGGCCCACCGACGCCCCCACCGACGGCCCACCCGCCACCAGGCCGACCGACCCAGCCGGCCGACAGGCCCCCACCACCAGCACCGCCCGCCTCAGCGCGGCGCGACCACCACCGCCAGCAGCCCCGGCCCGACGTGCGCGCCGATCACCGCCCCCACCTCGCCCACGTACAGCTCCCGCAGCCCCGGCACCCGGGCCCGCAGCCGCTCCGCGAGCGGTTCGGCCCGGTCCTCCGCCGCCAGGTGGTGCACGGTGATGTCGACCTCCCGCTCCCCCGACCGCTCGACCGCGATCTCCTCCAGCCGCGCGATCGCCCGCGACGCCGTCCGCACCTTCTCCAGCGGTTCGATCCGCCCACCGTCCAGGTGCAGCAGCGGCTTGACCGCCAGGGCCGAGCCGAGCAGCGCCCGCGCCGCTCCGATCCGACCGCCCCGGCGCAGGTGTTCCAGGGTGTCGACGTAGAAGAACCCGCTGGTCCCGGCCGCCCGCCGTACGGCCGCCTCGGCCGCCTCCGCCAGGCCTTGTCCGGCCGCGACGGCCTCGGCCGCCGACAGCACCCCGTACCCGAGCGCCATCCCGACCAGTCGGCTGTCCACCACCCGCACCGGTACGGGCGCCTCGGCGGCGGCCAGCCGGGCGGCCTCGACGGTGCCGGACAGTTCGCCGGAGATGTGCACCGAGACGATCCCCTTCGCCCCGGCCTCGGCGGCGGCCCGGTAGGTGGCGGCGAAGGCCTCCGGGTTCGGCCGGGAGGTGGTCACCCGCTGCTTGCCGCGCAGCGCCTCGGCGACGTCCTTCGGGGAGATCTCGACGCCCTCGCTCAGGACGGAGTCACCGACCGCGACGCTCAGCGGGACCACCGTGATCCCGTGCCGGTCGAGGGCCTCCTGCGGCAGATAGGCCGTGGAATCGGTGACAAGCGCGAGGTCGGAGGGCATGAGCCGGAGGTTACTCCCCGTCGGTCCGGGAGGACAGCGCCTGGTCCGGGACGGCGGTGCCGGGCCCCGCACCGGTCGAAAGCCTCGGTCGAACGTCGGTCGAACCGTCGGCCGAAGGCCTCGTGACGCGCCGCCGGCTCAGCCCGCCGAGGGCCCCGTCGAAGGCCCGGCCGAGGGCTTGCGCAGCCGCTGCGCCAGCTTGGCCAGCGGATCGGCGAGCCCGAGCAGCTCCTCCGCGCTCGGACGCCCCTTCCCGTCGGTCAGACCGGCCCGAGCCGCACCCCCCGCGGACCCCGCCGCACCCCCCGCGGACCCTGCCGTACCCGCCGCACCCGCGGACCCCGAAGAGCGCGCGGCCCCCGACGTACGCCCGGCACCCGAGCCACCCGAGGCGCCCCCGGAGGAACCGCCCCCCGCGACCCAGTGCCGCAGCGCCCCCGCCTCGCTCTCGCACTCCTGGCTCAGCCGGCTCAGCTCGTCCTCCGCGAACCGGTGCATCCGGTCCTGCGCGGCCCAGCGCATGGTCTCCGCCGAGTGGGTGATCCGCTCGGCCCGCTCGCGCAGCTGGGGCAGCTTGACGGCGATCCGCGCGGTGTCGGGTTCGCGCTCCAGCATCCGCAGCTCGCCGTCGAGCTCGGCGGCGTGCTCGTCGAGCCGCTTCAGCAGGGCCAGCGACTCGCCGAGCTGGCCGTCCTGTGCGAGGCCGCTCTCCAGCACCTGCCGGGTGCCGTCGAGCGAGGTCCGCAGGCCGAGCCGGACGGAGGCGATCTGCGCGGCCGGGCCGACCGTGGTGTACTTCTTCGCCTTGAGGGTGGCGGTCTGCACGGCCCGACGGGCGTTGGCCTCGTGCTTCTCGATCTTCGCGCCGACGGCCTTGGCGGCCTTGACGGTGCCGACCACGGCCAGCGCCATCACCGCGACCCCGATGAGCAGGACCAGGCCGATCATCACGCCGAACACGTCCATCGCGCGCCACCTTCCGCCGTCGTTCCGGCCCCCACCGGGCCCAACGCGGGCCGCATCGCCGAGGGTTCCACGGTAGCCTCCGGAAGCCGCCCGAGGGCAGCTCGAGCGGCCCCCGCAGACGGAGATCAGGGTCAGATCCGGGATCTCCCCGAGGGCCCCGACCACGGCGAACGCCCCCGCGAGCACCCCTCGCGCCCCCGTGGAACACCCCCGTGGGACACCCCTCTGGCACGCCCCGTGAAACGCCGGACGGGCGGGCGCCCCGAAGGACACCCGCCCGATCAAGCCCGGCAAGAGCTCCACAGAACTCCCGCAAGAGCCCCTCAGGAGCCCCTGCGGCAGCCCCCGCACGACCCCTGCGGGGAGCAGCTCCCACGAGAACCCCCCGCGAGAACCCCGCGAGAGCCCCGCGGCAACGACCGCACTCAGCCGGTGACGATGTTCACCAGCTTCGGCGCCCGCGCGATCACCTTCCGCACCTCGGCCCCGCCGATCGCCGCGACGACCACCGGCTCCGCCAGCGCCAGCGCCTCCAGCTCGGCGTCCGAGATGCCCGGCGAGACCTCCAGCCGCGCCTTGACCTTGCCCTTGATCTGGACCACGCAGGTCACCGTCTCGTCGACCACGTACGCCGGGTCGGCGACCGGGTAGTCGGTGTGCGCCAGCGAGTCGCCGTGGCCCAGGCGGCGCCACAGCTCCTCCGCGATGTGCGGGGCCAGCGGCGCGACCATCAGCACCAGCTGCTCGGCCACCGTCCGCGGCGTGGAACCGCGCTTGACCAGGTAGTTGTTCAGCTCGATGGCCTTGGCGACGGCCGTGTTGAAGCGCAGCCCGGACATGTCGCCGCGGATGCCGTCGATCGCCTTGTGCAGGGCGCGCAGCGTCGCCTCGTCCGCCTCCTCCTCGGTGACGACCAGCTCGCCGGTGGTCTCCGAGACGATGTTGCGCCACAGGCGCTGCAGGAAGCGGTACGAGCCGACGACGGCGCGGGTGTCCCAGGGGCGGGAGACGTCCAGCGGGCCCATCGACATCTCGTACAGGCGCAGGGTGTCGGCGCCGTACTCGTCGGCGATGTCGTCCGGCGCGACGGCGTTCTTCAGGGACTTGCCCATCTTCCCGGCCTCGCGCTTGACCGGCTCGCCCTGCCAGAAGTACTGGCCGTCGCGCTCCTCGACCTCGGCGGCGGGCACCGGGAAGCCGCGCTCGTCGCGGTAGACGTCGGCGGTGATCATGCCCTGGTTGAACAGCTTGTGGAACGGCTCGACGGACGAGACGTGGCCCAGGTCGTGCAGCACCTTGTGCCAGAAGCGCGCGTACAGCAGGTGCAGCACGGCGTGCTCGGCGCCGCCGACGTACAGGTCGGCGCCACCGGCCGGCTTGGTCTCCGTCGGGCCCAGCCAGTACCGCTCGTTGGCCGGGTCGACGACCGCCGCGGAGTTCGACGGGTCGACGTAGCGCAGCTCGTACCAGCAGGAACCGGCCCAGTTGGGCATGGTGTTGGTCTCGCGGCGGTACTTCCTGACGCCGTCGCCCAGGTCCAGTTCGACGTTGACCCAGGCCTCGTTGCGCGACAGCGGGGTCTCCGGCGAGGAGGAGGCGTCGTACGCGTCGTAGGTGCGCGGCGAGTAGTCGTCGACCTCGGGGACCTCGACCGGCAGCATCGACTCGGGCAGCGCGTGCATGACGCCGTCCTCGTCGTAGACGATCGGGAAGGGCTCGCCCCAGTACCGCTGGCGGCTGAACAGCCAGTCGCGCAGGCGGTAGTTGACGGTGCCCTCGCCGATGCCGCGCTCGGCCAGCCAGGCGGTGACGTGGGCCTTCGCCTCGACGACGCTCAGCCCGTCCAGGGACAGCGACAGATCGCCTTCGGAGCGGGCCGAGTTGACGATGACGGAGTCGTAGGTGTCGAACGCGTCGTCCCACTCGGCCGGGTCGGAGCCGCGCCCGTCCGTCGGCTCGACGACGCAGCGCATCGGCAGCGCGAAGGCGCGGGCGAACGCGAAGTCGCGGTGGTCGTGGGCGGGGACGGCCATGATGGCGCCGGTGCCGTAGCCCATCAGCACGTAGTCGGCGATGAAGACCGGCACGGACTCGCCGCTGACCGGGTTGACGGCGTAGGCGCCGGTGAAGACACCGGTCTTGACCTTGGCCTCGACCTGTCGCTCGACGTCCGACTTGGCGGCGGCCGTGGCGCGGTAGGCGGCGACGGCCTCGGCGGGGGTCGCGGCGCCGCCGGTCCACTCGGTGGGCACGCCCTCGGGCCAGGCGGCGGGGACGATGGAGTCGACCAGGTCGTGTTCGGGGGCCAGCACCATGTAGGTGGCGCCGAACAGGGTGTCGGGCCGGGTGGTGAAGACGGTGATCTTCCCGCCGTCGACGGAGAAGTCGACCCGGGCGCCCTCGGAGCGCCCGATCCAGTTGCGCTGCTGCAGCTTGATGGCCTCGGGCCAGTCCAGCAGGTCCAGGTCCTCGATCAGCCGGTCCGAGTACGCGGTGATGCGCATCATCCACTGGCGCAGGTTGGACTTGAACACCGGGAAGTTGCCGCGCTCGGAGCGGCCGTCCGCGGTGACCTCCTCGTTGGCCAGCACGGTGCCCAGGCCGGGGCACCAGTTGACCGGCACCTCCTTGGCGTAGGCCAGCCGGTACTCGCCCAGCACCTCGTCGCGCTCGGCGCCGGACAGCTCGGCCCAGGCGCGACCGCCCGGGACCTCACGCGCGCCGGACTCGAAGTCGGCGACCAGCTCGGTGATCGGGCGGGCCTTGCGGGCGTCCTCGTCGTACCAGGAGTTGAAGATCTGCAGGAAGATCCACTGGGTCCAGCGGTAGTACTCCGGGTCGATCGTGGAGATCGAGCGGCGCGGGTCGTGGCCCAGGCCCAGCCGGCGCAGCTGCTGGCGCATGTTGGCGATGTTGGCCTCGGTGGAGACCCGCGGGTGGGTGCCGGTCTGCACCGCGTACTGCTCGGCGGGCAGGCCGAAGGCGTCGTAGCCCAGCGTGTGCAGCACGTTGTGGCCCGTCATCCGCTGGTAGCGGGCGAAGACGTCGGTGGCGATGTAGCCCAGCGGGTGGCCGACGTGCAGGCCCGCGCCCGAGGGGTACGGGAACATGTCCATGATGAAGCTGTGCGGCTTCGCGGCGACGTCGCCGGCCGCCGGGTCGGCCAGCGCACCGGTGGGGTTGGGGGCGTGGAACGTGCCCTCCTTCTCCCAGATGTCCTGCCAGCGGGACTCGATCTCCGCCGCCAGCGCGGCGCTGTACCGGAACGGCTCGGTCGCGGTCTCGGCCGCGCCGGACGCAGGGGTCGTCTCGCTCATGGTCCTTCAAGCTCCATCGATGTCAGTTGGCGAACCGCACAGGCGGCCGGCCCGGAAACCCGGCCCGGGACGGGGTCGGGGGCGGAAAACAAAAAATCCCCTCGCAGGAGGGGACGCCACGCCGACTCCGGCACCGCCCGAGGGCGCAGCCGGTCCTGGTCAGCGCGGCCGGCTAAGGAGCAGGCGCACGGTTCGCATGGGCTCAGGGTACCGCAAGCCGCTCGACGGGCTGCGGGGTACACCGCCGGGGCGGCCGCACGCGGGCCCACGGCCCCGTACGGATGCCCGCGAGGGCCGGTACGGAGGCCCGCAGGAGCCCGCACGGACGCCCACAGGGGCCCGCACGGAGGGCGCGCGGGGCCGTGCGGCCCCAGCGGCACGGCCCCGGCGGCGCGTCCCCGCCCTACCGCGTCGCCGCCCGCCCCGCCGCGTCGAAGTCCCGCAGCGCCTTCGCCAGCCGCTCGGACTGCATCCCCGCCGCGGCCGAGCGCGCCAGCGAAGCCGTGCGGGCCGCCTCCCGCTGGTCGCCGAGCCTGCGGTGGGCCTCGGCGAGGCTCACCATCAGCAGCGCCTTGGAGCGGGCCCGCCCCGGCCCGAGCCCGGCCACGGCCTCGGCGAGCAGCACCTTGGCCAGCCGGTGCTGGCCGAGCGCCAGCCGCCCCTCCCCCACCATCCCGGCGAGGGCGGCCCGGGCCTCCTCGGCGCCGGGCAGGCCGTCCAGTTCGGCGAAGGCCCGGGCGGCGGCGGCCTCGGCCTGCTCGGCCTCGCCCCGGCGGCCATACGCGCGGGCGAGCCGGCCGTACTGGCGGGCCCGGGCGGTGGGACCGAGCGCGGCACCGTGGGTGTCCAGGGCGGTCGCGAGCGCGGAGACGGCGTCCAGCCCGCGCCCGCCGGTGCCCTGGGTGGCGAGCACGACCAGTGCGCCGAGCACCGGGACCCCGAGCCGGGGGTCCCCGCTGACGTGGGCGGCACGCAGCGCGGCGACGAAGGCGCGCTGGGCGGCCGCGTCGTGGCCGAGGTCGTACGCGGCCCAGCCGGCCAGCCGGGCGAGTCTGCTGGCCGTGCCGTAGAGCTCGCGGCCGAGCCGTTCGTCGTACGCGCCGAGTTCCAACAGCTTGGCCAGCATGGCGAGTTCGGCGCGGACGGGGCCGAGGACGAGGCCGCCGCCGCAGGCCCGTTCGAGCTTCTGCTTGCTGCGGTAGGACAGTCCGAGCTCGCCGGCCAGCCCGGGTTCGACGCGCAGTGCGCCCTCCCCGCCGCCGACGGGTGGTGGCGGGGAGTCGAGGCGGGCGGCGGCCTGGTCGAGGTCGGCGCTGCGGAACAGGTCGGTGAGGCGGACCGGTCCGGCGTCGGTGGCGGCCTCGCGCAGCGCGGTCTGGGCGGTGTCGGCGGTCCACGGGTCGGTGAGCAGCCGGGGCGAGAGGATCTTGGCGCCGCGGTGGCCGCCCATCCGTCCCCAGAGCTGCTCGTAGGTGACGGCGATGCCGAGGGTGCGGCTGAGTACCTCGCAGACCGCCTGGTCGTGCGGGCTGCGCGGCACCATGCCGCGGTCGCGCCACTTGTACGGGGCGGTGGAGCTGATGGCGAGGCCCGGCGGCAGGGCGAGGCTCACCTCACGGGCGAGCCGTTCCGGACTCCAGCCGAGCTGGTGGAGTATCCGGGCCAGTTCCTCGTTCCGCCTTCGCTCCAGATCGGCCATGGCACGACGGTAGCGGGATTCGGGGCTCTGCGACCGGTGGCGGGGGCAGAACGGCGAAGAGCCGCCTCCCGATTCCGGGAGGCGGCTCTCGACTACTGTGGAGCTATGGGGAATTGAACCCCAGACCTCTTGCATGCCATGCAAGCGCTCTACCAACTGAGCTATAGCCCCTTGACCTGCGATGTCACCGTGGTTCCCGGTTGTTTCCGGCCGTTTCCCTCGGCGACATCGACTACTTTACACGGTCCGGGGCGTGCTCCTGAAATCCATTCCCCGAGGCCCGCACCACGCGCCCCGGGCGCCCCACTTCCCGGCCCCGATGCCCTGCCCCCACGCCCCGGACGCCACCTCCCGCGCCCCGATGCCCTACCCCCGCACCCCGGGCGCACGCCTCCCGCCCCGGGCGCGCGGCAACCATCGCACGCCCCGCCACCGTCCCCCCAGGAATCGACAGCCGCCGCCGGAAGGCCGGACCGCCGGGCCGAAACACCGAGCGCCCGAAACGCCGGAAGGCCGCCACCCCTTGGGTGACGGCCTTCCGAACTCCTGTGGAGCTATGGGGAATTGAACCCCAGACCTCTTGCATGCCATGCAAGCGCTCTACCAACTGAGCTATAGCCCCGCGACACGGGCGACCCTGGCTGACCACGACCGCCGATGCGGAGTGGAGCTATGGGGAATTGAACCCCAGACCTCTTGCATGCCATGCAAGCGCTCTACCAACTGAGCTATAGCCCCGCACTCACCGGATCTCCCGCTTCCCTTCCGGGCCGCGTTCCTTCCCTGCGAACGAGGAAGACTCTAGCTGGTCAGGGCCGGAACTGCGAAATCCGCCCTTCCGGACCCTCGCCGAGCCTCCCCTCCGAGCCCCCCGCCGCGCCCCGGCCGAGGGCCCCTGAGGGCCCCCGGCACGCGCTGCCGCCCGAGCCGGTGCGGCAACGGTCAGGTGTCGTCGCCGATGACCGGCTGCGGGAGCGTGCCCGCGTTGTGCTCCAGCAGGCGCCAGCCGCGCGCCCCGTGGCCGAGCACCGACCAGCAGCAGTTGGACAACCCGCCGAACCGCTCCCACTGGGCCGGCTCCAGGTCGAGCAGCCGCCCGAGCATGGTGCGGATCGTCCCGCCGTGGCTGACCACCACCAGCGTGCCGTTCTCCGGGAGCTTGCCGACGGCCTCCAGGACCACCGGCACCGAGCGGTCGGCGACCTCGGTGGCCAGCTCGCCGTCACCGCCGCGCCGCACCGGCTCGCCGGCCGCCCAGGCCTCGTACTCCTCCGGGTAGCGCTCACGGATCTCGGCGTTGGTCAGGCCCTGCCACGAGCCCGCGAACGTCTCCCGCAGGCCCTCGTGGTGCTGCACGTCGAGCCCGGTGACCTCGGCCAGCTCCGCGGCGGTGCGCCGGGCCCGCTGGAGGTCCGAGGAGATCAGCAGGTCGGGCCGGAGCCCGGAGAGCAGCCGGGCCGCCCGCTGGGCCTGCAGGACGCCCTGGCCGGTCAGCTCGATGTCCGTGGTGCCCTGGAATCGCGATTCGAGGTTCCAGGAGGTCTGTCCGTGCCGCCAGAAGACGACGCGCGGGCCCCGCGTGCCCCGGCTCAGTGCAGGTCCTCGGGCTTGCCGAAGTCGTCGGCGGGGGCGACGGCGTTGCCGGCCTCGTCGGTGTACGCGTCCGGGCGGTTGCGGGAGGCCAGGGCGTCCTCGGGAAGCGGCAGCTCGGGGCAGTCCTTCCAGAGGCGGTCCAGGGAGTAGAAGGAGCGCTCCTCGGAGTGCTGGACGTGCACGACGATGTCCAGGTAGTCGAGCAGGATCCAGCGGCCCTCGCGCTCGCCCTCGCGGCGCACCGGCTTGATGTCCAGCTGCTCGCGCAGCTGGTCCTCGATCTCCTCGGCGATCGAGCGGACCTGGCGGTCGTTGTTCGCGGAGGCGATCAGGAAGGCGTCGGTGATCGACAGCACCTCGCTGACGTCGAAGGCGATGATGTTGTGCGCAAGCTTGTCGGCCGCCGCCTGCGCGGCGACGGTGATGAGCTGCTGGCTGTGGTCGGTGACGGTCACGGTGTTCTTCCGGCTCGGCGGCTTGGGGCGCCCCGGCGCGCGGCCGGGGTCGCCTTCCAGGATCTCACGCCGCCCGGGCGGGCCCGGAACCGATTTACGCGCCCCCGGGCCCCGACCGTCACCGGGCCGGGGCCGGTGCCGGTCGGTGGCGGTCGGGGCCGGTCGGAGCCTGAGCCGGCCCCGGATCGGGGCCGGGCCACCGCCCTACTGGTTCTTCGGCGGCTGGTAGTCCTTGCCGAGCACGACCAGCAGGTCCGCGTTCTGGGTGTCGCCGGTCACCTTCTTCACCGCCGTGTCCGGCAGCCCGAGGCTGGTCGCCAGCGACTTCGCCGCGCCCTGCCGGGTGTCGTCGGTGTAGCGGATCTCACTGGCGGCCTGCGGGGCGGTCTTGGCGCCGCCCGGGATGAAGGTCAGGCCGGAGTTGACGATCTGGACCTGCGCGGCGGCCGCCGCGGCGTCGTTGCCGCTGCCGTCCTGGAGCGCGACCCGGGCCGGGGCGTCGCCGACGGCCGCGGACTTCACGGTGCCGCCCAGCACGTCCTTGACCTGCTTGCCCGCCGTCGCCTCGTCCAGGCTGCCGTCCGGCTTGACGGTCAGCGCGGTGGTCCCGAAGTGGCCGTCCTTCGCCTGCTGGGCGAGCTGGACGAGCACCCCGGCGAGGGCGTCCTCGGGCAGCGAGGGGTCGAGCACCGCGTTCATCCGGTGCACGTCGTCCTTCGCGTCCTTGAACTCGGTCGGCATGGTGCGCACCACGGCGTCCATGACCTGCCCGAACCTGGCCAGCTGGGCGTCCCGGTTCTCGCCGGGGTTCTGCAGGGTGGCGTACGCGACCGCCGCCTTCCCGCTGAGCATGGTGTTCTTCCCGGCCGCGGACAACAGCTTGCCGTCCGGCTTGCCGCCCTCGTGGGTCTCGGCGTTGGTGTCCACCCGGACGCCGCCGAGTTGGGAGACCAGCAGCTCCAGGTACGGGGTGTCCAGTCGCCAGGTGCCGGCGACCGGGGCGCCGAGCACGGTGGACAGGCCCTCGCGGGTCGCCGAGGCGCCGATGCCGTCCATGGACTGGCCGATCGTGGTGACCGGCGGGTCCCCCGGGCCGGGCAGCCGCAGGTTGTCGGGCAGCAGCAGCACCGTGCCCTTCTTCCCGGAGGCGTCGTTGACCAGCAGCGCGCTGGACACCTTGCCCTGGAGGTCGCGCAGGTGGACGACGTTGACCTGGCGCCCGCCGGCGGCGGTGGCCGCGCTCGGCTTGTCGCCGGCGAGGAAGAGGTAGCCGCCGACGCCGCCGGCCGCGAGCGCCACCACCACACCGAGGCCGATCAGCCGGTTGCGCAGCTTGCGGCGGCGCTCGGCGCGCACCTCGCTGCGGGACTCGGCGAACTTCAGCCAGTCGATGACGTCCTCGGTCTCCTCCGCCTCCTCGTCGACGAAGGTGAACTCGCCCGTCGTGTAACTGTCCCTGGGCGCCTTGCTCCCGGCCTTCCCGGCCCGTGCCCCGGCGACCTGCTCGGACGGCGGCCCGGCCTTGGCCGGCGCCGTCGCCGACTCCGGCTCGGCGGCGGGCCGGGGCACCCGCGGACGCGGCGGGGCGGCAGCGGTGGGGGCGGTGGGCGCGGCAGCGGGAGGCGCGGCCGCCTCGGCCTGCGGCTCGACGGCGGCCGGGGCGGCGGCCTGGTACGGCTGCTGCTGGTACCCCTGGTAGCCCTGCTGCTGGTAGCCGTACGGGTCCTGCCCGTACACCGGCTGCCCGTACTGGTCGTACTGCTGCTGCTCGTACTGCTGCCCGTACGACTGCGGCTGCTGCGGCGGGAACTGCCCGGTGTGGCCGCCCTGCTGGTACCCGTCGTACCCCTGGTAGCCCTGCTGCTGGTAGCCGTACGGGTCCTGCCCGTACACCGGCTGTCCGTACTGGTCGTACTGCTGCTGCTCGTACGACTGCGATTGCTGTTGTTGTTGTTGCTGCTGCTGCTGAGGCTGCTGCGCCTGCGGCTGCTGGTATCCCTGGTACGGCTGCTGGTACTGCCCGGTGGACCAGTCCTCCGGCCGCCGGCCGTCGTTGCGATCAGTCATGCACCGCTCCTGGCTCAGTCCCCGCGCGGCGCGTACAGCGCCCGCTTGTCGATGTAGCGGACCACGCCGTCCGGGACGAGGTACCAGACCGGCTCGCCCTTGGCGACCCGGTTGCGGCAGTCCGTGGAGGAGATGGCCAGCGCCGGGACCTCCACCAGGGAGACCCCGCCCACCGGGAGCCCGGCGTCCGACAGGGGGTGCCCGGGACGGGTGCAGCCGATGAAGTGGGCCAGTGAGAAGAGCTCGTCGGAGTCGCGCCAGGACAGGATCTGGGCGAGCGCGTCGGCGCCGGTGATGAAGAAGAGGTCGGCGTCCGGGTGCAGGGCGTGCAGGTCGCGCAGGGTGTCGACGGTGTACGTCGGGCCGACGCGGTCGATGTCGATCCGGCTGACCGAGAACTGCGGGTTCTCGGCGGTGGCGATGACCGTCATCAGGTAGCGGTCCTCGGCCGGGGTGACGTGGCGGTCGCTCTTCTGCCACGGCTGTCCGGTCGGTACGAAGACCACTTCGTCCAGGTGGAACGCGCTCGCGACCTCACTGGCGGCGACGAGGTGGCCGTGGTGGATCGGGTCGAAGGTGCCGCCCATCACGCCGAGGCGCTTCTTCGCCGGTTCCGGTCCGCCGGGATTCCCGGCCTGCTCTCCCATGCCGCCACACCTTACGCGACACCCGTTACGGTGCGGGAACGGCCGGGTGGGGGTTCTCCGCAGATGCGTGAGGGAGCGGCCGGCCGGTGGCCGGACGCTCCCCGAGCGGCCCCAGGACCGGGCTCAGCGGTCCCGGTTGAAGCGGGTGGTGATGAAGAGCAGGACCAGCAGGATGACCAGCGCGGCGCCACCGGTCAGGGCCGGGTTCAGACTGTCGTGGTTGCCCCCCTCGCCCTCGGCGAGCAGGTTCAGAACGGGGAGTGCGGCAGCAGTGCTCATGGTCGGCGGGACCTTCTCGGCTCGGTGAACGGACCTGGGGGTGGTTCCGGGCCGGTGAGGGCCCACCCGTCATCGTACGGGGGGTTACACCGCAACCGCTCGGCGGCCCACCGCCGCTGACCGGGCGTGAGCGCGCACCCGCGGGAGGGCCGGGAACGGGCCGGGGAAAGAACCGGGAACGGGCGGGGAAGGACCGGGAACCGGCCGGCCTAGTTGTTCTTGAAGGCGCGGGCCATGATCCAGACCAGCAGGCCGATGCCCACGAAGGACGCGATCACGATGATCCGCAGGAACAGGCCCGGACCGGTCTCGTCGGAGATGGGTGCGGCCAGGCTGACAAGCGTCTCGGTGGACATCTGCGGGGGCTCCTCGAACTGCTCGGTACCGCGGCCGGATCCGGTCTCGGTCGTCCAGGCCTCAGGTTAAACCGGCCTCACACCGGCGCCGCCCACCGGCCCCGGTGACGCGCCCGCCGGGCCGGCACCCACCGCCCCGGTACCCACCCGCCCCGTGACGCCCCCGCCGTCCGCCGTCCGCCCCCGCCGCCCGCCGGGCGGACCGCGCGTACGCTGACCCCTCGGGGACGAGTACGCAACCGCACACGTTGCACAGACAGTCGTTGCAGGCGAAGACCAGCGGGGGGCCGGCCAGCGGGCCGCGGCCGCCGTCGACCAGGAGGGTACTCAGACCATGACCGACACGACCGCGAAGACCCCGAGCCGCCGCCGCGAGCGCTTCCCCGGGATCTCCACCCGGGCCTGGGAGCACCCGGCGGACCGCTCGGCCCTGGTCGCGCTGCGCAGGCTGACCGGCTTCGACGACATCCTGAAGAAGCTGGCCGGCCTGGTCTCCGAGCGGGCGATCCGGCTGATGTTCCTGGCCACCGCCGTGAAGACCTCCGAGCGCCAGTTCCCGGAGCTCCACGACATGGTGCGCGACGCCGCCTACGTGCTCGACCTGGACCAGGTCCCCGACCTGTACGTCTCCCAGGACCCGACGGTCAACGCGTACTGCATCGGCATCGACACCCCGATCATCGTGATCACCAGCGGCCTGGTCGAGCTGCTGGACGAGGAGGAGCTGCGCTCGGTCATCGGCCACGAGGTCGGCCACGCGATGTCCGGCCACGCCGTCTACCGGACGATGCTGATGATCCTCACCAACATCGCCACCCGGATCGCCTGGGTGCCGCTGGGCAACCTGGCGATCACCGCGATCATCACCGCGCTCAAGGAGTGGTTCCGCAAGGCGGAGCTGTCCAGCGACCGGGCCGGCCTGCTCGCCGGGCAGGACCTCCAGGCCTCCATGCGGGCCCTGATGAAGCTGGCCGGCGGCCACAACCTGGCCGAGATGAACGTCGACGCCTTCCTGGAGCAGGCCGAGGAGTACGAGAAGGCCGGCGACCTGCGCGACGGCGTGCTCAAGGTGCTCCAGCTGCTGCCGCAGACCCACCCCTTCGCGGTGGTCCGGGTCGCCCAGCTGAAGAAGTGGGCGGAGAGTGACGACTACCGCTCGATCATGGCCGGCGCCTACCCGCGCCGCTCGGACGACCCGGACGCCTCGGTCACCGACCAGTGGAAGGCCGCCGCCGAGCACTACACGACCTCGGTCAAGGAGAGCAAGGACCCGCTGATGGGCCTGCTCCGGGACGTCGCCGGCGGCGCGGCGACCGTCGGCGGCAAGCTCCGCGACACCTTCACCGGCAACGGCGCCCGCAACGGCTCCTCGGGCAGCGGCTCCTCGGGCAGCGGCTCCTCGCGCAACGGCTCGTCCGGCACCGGCGCCTCGGGCAACGGCTCCGCGGACCGCGACGGCAGCTGAGCCCACCGCGAACGCGACGGCGGCCGGTGTCCCGCCCGGGGCCCCGGCCGCCGCGCCGTTCCCGGCCCCCGCCGGGTCCGGCGCGCCTCAGCCGCCCGCCGCCAGCACCCCGCACACCTGCCAGCCCGGCCGGGCGTGGTTGCCGGGGTCGACCGGCGTCGGCGGCGCGACCACCGTGCCCTGCGCGGTGGCCAGCACCGGCTGCAGGAAGCCCGCCGCCGAGGTGCCGCAGGGCTCCGGCCCGGCCTGCACCACCGAGTCCACCAGCCGCAGCTGGCCCGCGGCCAGGTCCACCCGGTCGAACTCGAAGGTCAGCTGCCGCCGCACGGTCTCCAGGGTGACCGGCGCTCCGACCGGGGCCCCGGCCGGCTTCAGCGCGTAGACGAAGGTGTGGTCGGTGGTGATCTGCAGCGTCCCGCTGTCCGCCTCGTCGACCCGCATCGCACCGGCCACCTTCACGGTGTTCGAGGCCAGTGCGACCTGCGCCGGGTCGAAGCGGACCATCCAGCCGGTCACCGCGTGGTGCCGGTCGTCCACCGGCTGCGCCACGCTCGCGTCGAACTCCGCCTGCTCACCGGGCGTGACGAAGTCCCGCACCTCGGCGGTGGAGCCCTGGACCAGCACGGCCGGGGAGAACGAGGAGGCGACCAGGTAGCGCTGGACGGTGTCGAGCGCCTTGGCCACCTCGGCCCGGCTGAAGTGCCCGGTGGCGGCACCGGTCGGAGTGTTCAGCCCGAGCGCGCCGTCCCCGTACCCGGCCGGCAGCGCCGCGAACGGGTCCGCCCCGTCGGCGACCGGCTGGACGGCCGAGGCCGGGGCCAACGCGACCAGGCTGACGGTCAGTTGACTGCCCTCGGGCCGCGCGGTGGTCCCCTTCGGCGAGGTCACCCCGAAGTACACCGCGGCCCCGAAGGCCAGCAGGATGAGCAGCAGCAGCACGAGCGCCTGGCGCGGCACGGTGCCCAGCGGGCCGAGCCGCACCCGCGGCCGGGTGGCCTTGCCGAAGGAGCCCGACAGCCGCTCCCGGGCGGACAGTTCCCGGATCCGGGCAGCCCGGACGAACGATTCGTCGAAGACGACGGACCGGAATTCGTCCTCGTTGCCGGAACCGCCCTCGGGCGCACCCTCAGGAGGCTCTCGCGGGTCACCCACACCACCAGGGTAGGCGGACACCAGCGCCGCCACGAGGGTCCGGGCGTACATTCCCGGGAACGCTCCGTGACCACCGCCCCGGGGCGTGCGCCCGCGCCCGGGGCGACCGCACCGACCCGCCGACCGCGCCGCCCAGCAGACCGAACCGACCCGCCGACCGCGCCGCCCGGGCTACCCGGTCGGCGCCGTGACCACCAGCGGGGGTTCCGCCGGGGCCTGCCCCGGGCCGACCCCGGCGCTGCTGCTGCCGGACTCGGGGCGTCTGGGTGTGCCCGCTGAGCCGCCCACGCCCTGGTAGACCGCCGCGACCGCGACCGCCACCAGGCCCACGCCCATGATCACGGCGAGTACCCAGGCCACCGGCCGGTGCCAGCGCTGCTGGGCGACGTACCGCCCGCGGGCGCGCACCGGGTCGTAGCCGCGTCGCCACCGCCGCCGGGCCCTGCGGTCGCCCGCCCGGTCCGGCCCCGACCACGGGTCGGGGTAGAGGTGGTCCGCGTCGAGCCCGCTCGGGTACGGGCGCAGCTCCAGCGGCAACCCGTCCCCGGCCGGGACGTCACGGCCACAGCCCGGACCCGCGGTGTCCGGCTCGAACCTGGCCTCGGCGGCGGCGAGTTGCCGCTCCTTGGCGGTCGGCTCGTGCACGGCGGCGGACCGGACGAAGGCCTCATCGAGGACCACGGTGGCGAACTCGTCGTCCGCACCACCGTGGTCGGCGCCGTCGGGGTACGGGAAGCCCCCCACATCCTCAGCCACGGATTCAGCGTATTACCGGCCGGGCGATTTGTCTGTGGCTCCCGGCAGTTGGTCCGTCACACGTGTGACGGACACCCATCACACGGCGTTCAGCGGCCGTCCGCGGCGCCGCCGACGGTCTGCGTGCTCTCGCCGCGCACGTGCCCGTCACCAGTGACGATGTACTTGGTGCTGGTCAGCTCGGGCAGGCCCATCGGGCCGCGGGCGTGCAGCTTCTGGGTGGAGATGCCGATCTCGGCGCCGAAGCCGAATTCGCCGCCGTCGGTGAAGCGGGTGGAGGCGTTGACGGCCACCGTGGTGGAGTCCACCAGCCGCGTGAAGCGGCGGGCGGCGGCCTGCGAGGTGGTGACGATCGCCTCGGTGTGGCCGGAGGACCAGCGGCGGATGTGCGCGACGGCGGCGTCCAGCGAGGGCACCACGGCGGCCGCGAGGTCCAGCGAGAGGTACTCGGCGCCCCAGTCCTCGTCGGTGGCCGGCACCACGGTGGCCGGGCCGCCCTCGGCGGCCTTCCGCACCGCCTCGTCGCCGTGCACGGTCACCCCGGCCTCGGCGAGCGCCGCCAGCGCGAGCGGCAGGAAGGCCTCCGCGACGTCCTGGTGGACCAGCAGCGTCTCGGCCGCGTTGCAGACGCTGACCCGCTGCGCCTTGGAGTTCAGCAGGATGCCGACGGCCATCGCCAGGTCGGTCTCGGCGTCCACGTAGACGTGGCAGTTGCCGGTGCCGGTCTCGATCACCGGGACGGTCGAGCCCTCGACGACGGTGCGGATCAGCGAGGCGCCGCCGCGCGGGATCAGCACGTCCACGTAGCCGCGGGCGCGCATCAGCTCCTGCACCGAGTCCCGGCTCTCCCCCGGCACCAGCTGGACCGCGTCGGCGGGCAGCCCGGCCGCGGCGACGGCGTCACGCACGACGGCGACCAGCGCGGTGTTGGAGCGGTAGGCGGAGGCGGAGCCGCGCAGCAGCACCGCGTTGCCGGACTTGAGGCAGAGCGCGGCGGCGTCCACGGTGACGTTCGGGCGGGCCTCGTAGATGATGCCGACCACGCCGAGCGGCACCCGGACCTGCCGCACGTCCAGGCCGTTGGGCAGGGTGTAGCCGCGCACCACCTCGCCGACCGGGTCGGGCAGGCCGGCCACGTCGCGCACGTCGGAGGCGATCGCGGCGATCCGCTCGTCGGTCAGGGTCAGCCGGTCGACCACCGACTCGGCCGTGCCGGCCGCCCGGGCCCGCTCCACGTCCTCGGCGTTGGCCGCGACGATCTCGGCGCTGCGGGCCACCAGTGCGTCCGCGATCGCCAGCAGCGCGGTGTCCTTCGCGGCGCGCGGCAGTGGGGCGAGCGCGGCGGCCGCCTCCCTGGCTCGGCGCGCTACGGCGAGGACGGGACTGTCGGCGGTGGCGAGATCGCTGGTCATGCCGCCAAGAGTAGCGACTGCACCGGCCCCGCCCGGGCGGTATTTCGCCCGGTGAGACGCCGCCTCGACGGCCCCCGCCCCGGCGGCCCGCAGCCCGACGGCCCCGCCCCGACCGGGCGGCGCGGCTCAGTACGGGTGCACCCCGCCCAGGTGCGGCGGCGGATCACCGAAGCCCTCCGCCACCCGTTTGTGGTACGTCGCCCGGTCGACCACCTCCAGCCCGACGATCTCCCAGGGCGGCAGCTTCGCGGTGACCTTGTGTTCGCCCCACAGCCGCAGCGCGATGGCCGCCGCGTCGTGGAGGTCCCGGGCCTGCTCCCAGTAGCGGATCTCGGCGTGGTCGGCCGCGTAACGGGCGGTCAGGAAGAACGAGTGGTCGTGCGCCAGCTGCTCCAGCGAGGCGCGCAGCGAGGGCAGCGGGGTGACCTGCCCGGCCACGCTCAGCACCACGTGCCACAGCCGGGCCTGCTCGGGCACGGTCGGCGGCTGGGCCGCCCGGTCGCGTTCGGGCCGCAACCTGCGCACCCCGCCGGGCCTCTGCGACGGCGGACCGGCCGGCTCGGCGGGGCCGTCCCCGCGTCCGCCGTCGATGCTGGTCAGCCGCCGGCCCGCCGTCCCTGCGGTCAGCGCTGCCTCGCGCCTGCGTTCCACCGGCGGCCTCCTGTTCGGCGATGTCCTGTCGTCCCCACCGGCCCCGTCGGCCTCGGCCGAGCGGGACGGCTGCGCCCCTCCTCGCCCGTGGCCGGGCCGCTCCCGGTACGGAGCGGCCCGCCGTCCGCGCTGCGCCGATCGGCCGGTGCCGGCCCGCCGGGCCGGTCAGTCGCGCAGAACGACCAGGTCGTCGCGGTGGACGACCTCGCGCTCGTACGCGGCGCCGAACTCCTGGGCCAGGTCGCGGGTGGACCGGCCGAGCAGGCGGGGCAACTCCCTCGCATCAAAGTTGACCAGTCCGCGAGCCACGATGTGGCCGTTTTCGGCAAGAAGGTCCACCGGATCACCCGCGGCGAACTCCCCCTCGACCCGGGTGACCCCGGCCGGCAGCAGCGAGGCGCCGCCGGAGACGACGGCCCGGACGGCGCCCTCGTCCAGGTGCAGCGACCCGCGCGGGCTGCTCGCGTGGGCCAGCCAGAGCATCCGGTCGGAGGTGCGGCTGCCGGTGCGCAGGAAGAGGGTGCCGGTGGGCCGGCCGGCCAGCGCGTCGGCGGCCTGGCTGGCGGCGGTGAGCACCACCGGGATGCCCGCGCCGGTGGCGATCCGGGCCGCCTCGACCTTGGTGACCATGCCGCCGGTGCCGACCCCGGCCTTGCCCGCGCTGCCGATCTCGATGCCGTCGAGGTCCCGCGGGCCGCGCACCTCGGCGATCCGGCTGGTGCCGGGGCGGGACGGGTCGCCGTCGTACAGGCCGTCCACGTCGGAGAGCAGGACCAGCAGGTCGGCCCGGACCAGGTGGGCGACGAGCGCGGCGAGCCGGTCGTTGTCGCCGAACTTGATTTCGGCGGTGGCGACGGTGTCGTTCTCGTTGACGATCGGCATCGCGCCCATCGCCAGCAGCTGGTCCAGGGTGCGGTAGGCGTTGCGGTAGTGGGCGCGCCGGCTGGCGTCCTCGGCGGTGAGCAGCACCTGGCCGACCCGGATGCCGTACCGGGCGAAGGAGGCGGTGTAGCGGGCGACCAGCAGGCCCTGGCCGACGCTGGCGGCGGCCTGCTGGCGGGCCAGGTCCTTGGGCCGCCGGTCCAGGCCGAGCGGGGCGAGCCCGGCGGCGATGGCGCCGGAGGAGACGAGCACGACCTCCGGTGCCTCGGGGCGGCCGCGCAGCTTGGCGAGCGCGTCCACCAGGGCGTCGACGCGGTCGGCGTCCAGGCCGCCGGTCGCCGTGGTCAGGGAGGAGGAACCGACCTTGACGACGATCCGTCGCGCGGTCAGCACCTCCTCGCGCAGAGAGTCCTCGCTCATCTCGCTGTACGCCCTTCCGGTGTGGTGGTGCGGGTGCGGCTGGGCCCGGGCCCGGCCGTCACCCCCGAAATCTACGCGATCGGCGCAGGTCACCCGTGGGGTGTTTCACCGTCTGGACCCGGGCAGGTCACGGGCTCGCCACAGCCCGGCCGCCGATCCGGGGGCCTGGTATGGTCCCTGACCGCAAGCCAGATCGGGGGACGGCTTCTTGCCCGCTGGACCCATGTCGTCATCGACCCTTCCTGTTCACGACGGGCGGCGCCGCACTGGGCAAAGGCCGGCAACGGTCGCGGCCGTGCGCCCAGGAGAAAAGCGCACCATGCGTTCGTACACCACCAAGCTGACCTTCGCCGCGCTCGCGGCGGCCACCGCCCTGTCGCTCGCGGCCTGCGGACCGGACAACGCGGACACTCCGGCCGGTACCGGCGGCGCCACCGGCGCTGCCCCGGCCCAGAGCGGCGCGGCCCCGGGGGCCACCGCCGGAGGCGCGGCCGGCGGTTCGACCGCGGCCCCGTCGGGCGCGGCGACCGGCGGCGCTGCCGCGGGCGGTGCGGCGGCGGGCGGCGCCGCGACGGCCGGCGGGGCCGGTACGGCCGGCACCGCGGACGGCGGGGCCGGTGCCGGTGCGATCCCGGCGGCCGCGAGCAGCGTGAAGATCGGCCAGCCCGCCACCGTGGACTTCGCCGACAAGACCGCCAAGGTCGCCACCAAGCTGGAGATCACCGTCACCGGCGTCGAGGTCGGTTCGCTGCAGGACTTCACCGCCGCCAAGATCAACCTCGTCGGCCTGGAAGGCCGCACCCCGATGTACGTCAGCTACACCATCAAGAACCTCGGGGACGCCAGCCTCTCCTTCACCGCCCCGGACTCGAAGTTCGTGCTCTTCGACACCACGGGCAAGAAGGGCCTCAACGCCATGACCGCCGCGACCCCGCTGCCCAAGTGCACCGGCGCGAAGTTCCAGGGCGTGGCCAAGGGCGCCGAGGTCAAGGGCTGCACCATCATCACCACCCCCGGGAACACCCCGGCCGCGGTCGGCTACACCGACCTGGTGGACCCGCTGAAGCTCCAGGCCTCCTGGACCAAGTGACGCTCCGTCGCCGCTGAACACGCGGACGGCCCCCGCCACCTCGACAGGTGGCGGGGGCCGTCCGGCGTGAAGCGCTCAGCGCGCTCAGTAGTCCTCGTCGTCGTCGCCCTCGATGGCGGCCTGGCGGCCGCTGGAGAGCGCCTCGAAGGCGAGGAACTCGGCCTCTGCCGCGTCCCGGCCCTTCTGCTTCTCGCGGCGGCGGTCGACCGCCGGGCGCTGGGTCTCGAAGCGGTGGTCCTCACCGCGGCGGCCGAGCATCTCGGCGCCGGCGGCCATGGTCGGCTCCCAGTCGAAGACGACGGCGTTCTCGTCCGGGCCGATGATGACGGTGTCGCCCTCGTGCGCCCCGACCTTCCACAGCTCCTGCTCGACGCCGAGGCGGGCCAGCCGGTCGGCGAGGTAGCCGACGGCCTCGTCGTTGGCGAAGTCGGTCTGGCGGACCCAGCGCTCCGGCTTGACGCCGCGGATGCGGTAGGCGCCGTCCTCCTCGGTGATGGTGAAGCCCGCGTCGTCGACGGCCTTGGGCCGCAGCACGATCCGGGTGGACTCCTCGGCCGGCTTGGCGGCGCGCGCCTCGGCGACGATCCCGGCCACCGCGAAGCTCAGCTCGCGCAGGCCCTTGCGGGAGGCGGCGGAGACCTCGAACACCCGGTAGCCGCGCTCCTCCAGGGAGGCACGGGTCAGGTCGGCGATGTCCTGGCCGTCCGGGACGTCGACCTTGTTGAGCGCGACCAGGCGCGGGCGGTCTTCCAGGCCGCCGTACTCGGCGAGCTCGGCCTCGATGGTCTCCAGGTCGCTCAGCGGGTCACGGCCGGGCTCCAGGGTGGCGCAGTCCAGCACGTGCACCAGCACCGAGCAGCGCTCCACGTGCCGCAGGAACTCAAGGCCCAGGCCGCGGCCCTGGCTGGCGCCCGGGATCAGGCCGGGCACGTCGGCGATGGTGTAGACGGTGTCGCCCGCGGTGACCACGCCGAGGTTGGGGATCAGGGTGGTGAACGGGTAGTCGGCGATCTTCGGCTTGGCGGCGGAGAGCACCGAGATCAGCGAGGACTTGCCGGCGCTCGGGTAGCCCACCAGGGCCACGTCGGCGACGGACTTGAGCTCCATGACGATGTCACGGGCCTCGCCGGGCTCGCCGAGCAGCGCGAAGCCGGGCGCCTTGCGGCGGGCCGAGGCCAGCGCGGCGTTGCCGAGGCCGCCGCGGCCGCCCTGGGCGGCGACGAAGCTGGTGCCGTGACCGACCAGGTCGGCCAGCACGTTGCCCTTGCGGTCCAGCACCACGGTGCCGCCCGGCACCAGCAGGACGAGGTCCTCGCCGTCCGCACCGGTGCGGTGGCCGCCGGCGCCCGGCTTGCCGTTGGTGGCCTTGCGCTTGGGCGAGTGGTGGTACTCGAGCAGGGTGGTGACCTGCGAGTCCACGGTGAGGATGACGCTGCCGCCCTCACCGCCGTTGCCGCCGTCCGGCCCGCCGAGCGGCTTGAACTTCTCGCGGTGCACGGAGGCGCAGCCGTGGCCCCCGTTACCCGCGGCGACATGAAGTTCGACGCGGTCCACGAAGGTGGTCATGGGGTGTGCCTCCAGTGCGCGAGAGTCTGCTTGCTACCTGCGTAAAGCGCGAAGGGTGGACCGGAGAATTCCGGCCCACCCTTCACTGTGAGTCTTCTCAGACCCGGTGAGTCCACCCGGACCCGGTGGGTCCGCTCAGACTCGGGAGTCCGCGGGGACTCAGGCCTCGACGGCCACGATGTTGACGACCTTGCGGCCGCGACGGTTGCCGAACTGCACCGCACCGGCGGTCAGCGCGAACAGCGTGTCGTCGCCACCGCGACCGACACCGGCACCCGGGTGGAAGTGGGTGCCGCGCTGGCGGACGAGGATCTCGCCGGCCGAGACGACCTGGCCACCGAAGCGCTTGACGCCGAGGCGCTGGGCGTTCGAGTCACGGCCGTTACGAGTAGAGCTTGCGCCCTTCTTGTGTGCCATTTTTCGCTATCCCCTTACTTGCTGACCGAGTCGATGCTGGTGATGCGCACCGCGGTGTGCTGCTGACGGTGACCCTGACGGCGGCGGTAGCCGGTCTTGTTCTTGTAACGCAGGATGACGATCTTGTCACCCTTGGTCTGGTCGACCACCTCGGCGTGAGCCTTCACGCCGGCCAGGACCCACGGGTCGGAGGTGACAGCGTCACCGTCGACGACGAGGATGGTCGAGAGCTCGACCGAGTCACCCGGCTTGGCCTCGATACGGTCGATCTCCAGCACGTCGCCCACGGCGACCTTGTGCTGGCGGCCGCCTGCGCGAACGATCGCGTACATGCGGTACCTGCTTTCCTTGCTCGGTCGGAACCCCCGACGCCAGCCACCTGGGTACGGACACAGGAGCCTCTCCCCGGCCCTCCGCGCGAACGCGGCGACCTCGGAAGGTGATGTGCTCGGGAGCATGGCGTAGACACGCCGATGGTCAAGAATACGGACCGGCCGCCCGGGGGGCAAACCGGCCCGTACGGCCCGGGGCGGGATCGCTCCCGCCCCGGGCGTGGGCACTACTCGGCCGCCGTATCACCCTCGGCGGCCGCGGCCTTCTTGGCCGCCGCGCTCGTCCGCTTGGTCGCGGTCTTGCGGGCGGTGGTCTTCTTGGCCGCCGCGGTGGTCTTCTTGGCGGCGGTCTTCTTCGCGGCGGTCTTGCGGGCGGCCCGCTTCTTCGGCGCCGGCGCCTCCTCGGCCGGAGCCTCGGCAGCGGCCTCGGTGGCCTCGGCGGCCTCCGGAGCCTCGGCGGCGACCGCGGCCTCCGCGACCACGACCGGCTCGCCCGGCGCCTCGGCGGCGGCCTCGGCAGCGGCTTCCGCGACCGCCGGGGCGGCGGCCTCCAGGGCCGCCTCCAGCGCCGCTTCGGCCTTGGCCTGGAGCACCACGATCTCGGCGGAGTCCGGGGAACCCGCCGGAGCGGTCGCCTTGCGCACGGCGCGACGACGCGGACGGCCCGCCGGAGCGGCGGCCGGGGCCTCGGCCACGGGAGCCTCGACGACCGGGGCCGGCACGGCCTGCGCGGCCGCCTCGGCCGGGGCCTCGACGCCCGGGACCTCCAGGGCCAGCTGGCCCTCGATCTCCTCGCGCACCGGCTCGGCCGGCTCGGCGACGGCCTCCACCACCACCGGCTCGGCCACGACGGCCACCGCGGCCTCGACGGCCTGCGGCTCCTCGTGGCCCGCGCCGCCCTTGCCCCGGCGACGGCGCTTGCCGCCGCCGACCTCGCCCGCCGCCACGGGGGCGTGGACGTGGGCGCTCGGCTGCTCCATGTGGACGATCACGCCGCGGCCGTTGCAGTGCACGCACGGCTCGGAGAAGGACTCCAGCAGGCCCTGGCCGACCCGCTTGCGGGTCATCTGGACCAGGCCCAGCGAGGTGACCTCGGCCACCTGGTGCTTGGTCCGGTCCCGGCCCAGGCACTCCAGCAGGCGGCGCAGCACCAGGTCGCGGTTGGACTCCAGCACCATGTCGATGAAGTCGATCACGATGATGCCGCCGAGGTCGCGCAGCCGCAGCTGGCGCACGATCTCCTCGGCCGCCTCGATGTTGTTCCGGGTGACCGTCTCCTCCAGGTTGCCGCCCTGGCCGACGAACTTCCCGGTGTTGACGTCGATGACGACCATCGCCTCGGTGCGGTCGATCACCAGCGAACCGCCGCTGGGCAGCCAGACCTTGCGGTCCAGCGCCTTCATCAGCTGCTCGTCGATCCGGTAGGTGGCGAACACGTCCACCTCGGAGGTCCACCGCTGGAGCCGCTCGGCGAGGTCCGGGGCCACGTGGGAGACGTACTCGTGGATGGTCTTCCACGCCTCGTCGCCGGAGACGATGACCTTGCTGAAGTCCTCGTTGAAGATGTCGCGCACGACCCGGACGGTCATGTCCGGCTCGCCGTACAGCAGCGCCGGGGCGTTGCCGGTCGTGGCCTTCTTCTGGATGTCCTCCCACTGCTGCTGGAGGCGCTGGACGTCGCGGGTCAGCTCCTCCTCGGAGGCGCCCTCGGCCGCGGTGCGCACGATGACGCCCGCGTCGTCCGGGACGATCTTCTTGAGGATCTGCTTCAGGCGGGCGCGCTCGTTCTCGGGGAGCTTGCGCGAGATGCCGGTCATCGAGCCCTCGGGCACGTACACCAGGTAGCGGCCGGGCAGCGAGATCTGGCTGGTCAGGCGGGCGCCCTTGTGGCCGATCGGGTCCTTGGAGACCTGCACCAGCACGGACTGGCCGGACTTCAGCACCGACTCGATCCGGCGCGGGCCGCCGTGGCCGCCCAGCGCGCCGAAGTTGACCTCGCCGGCGTACAGCACCGCGTTGCGGCCCTTGCCGATGTCGACGAAGGCGGCCTCCATCGACGGCAGCACGTTCTGGACCTTGCCCAGGTAGACGTTGCCGACGTACGAGGTGGCCTGCTCCTTGTTGACGTAGTGCTCGACCAGCACGCCGTCCTCGAGGACGCCGATCTGGGTCCGCTGGCCGCTCTGGCGCACCACCATGACGCGCTCGACCGACTCGCGGCGGGCCAGGAACTCGGCCTCGGTGATGATCGGCACCCGGCGGCGGCCCAGCTCGCGGCCCTCGCGGCGGCGCTGCTTCTTGGCCTCCAGACGGGTCGAGCCCTTGATGGACTGCACCTCGTCCGGGTCGAAGGACGGCTCGGTGGAGCGGCGGCGCGGCTCGCGCACCTTCACCACCGTGCGGACGCCGTCCTCGGTGGTCTCGGCGGTCTCGACGGCGCCGGCCTCACCGCTGCGACGGCGACGGCGGCGGCGACGGCGGGACGAGGACAGGCCGCCGGCCAGGTCGTCGTCCTCCTCGCCCTCCTCCTCGGCGACGGCCTCGGCCGGCTCCTCGGCGGCGGGCTGCTCGGTCTCGACGGCCTCGGCTGCCTCGAAGTCCTCGGCCTCGCCGCGGCGACGGCGGCGACCGCCCCGGCGGCGACGGCGCGACGGACGGCCGTCCTCCCACTCGTCCTCGGTCTCCGGACCGGCGGCGGGGGCCTCCACGGCGGGCGTCTCGACGGCCGGGGCCTCGACGACGGGCGCCGCGACCGGCGCCTTGGCCTGAGCCTTCGCCGGGGCCTGGGCGGCCGGCTTGCGGCGGGTCGGCTCGACCCGGGTACGGACCCGGCGGCGACGGCCGACGCCGCTGTACTCGAACTCGTCGTCCTCCTCGCGCCCGGCCTCGGCCGGGGCCTCGGCGGGAGCCTGGGCGACGGCGGGAGCCTGGGCGGCGGCGGGCTGCTCCGGCGCGGCCGGCGCGACGAAGGGCGCCGGCTCCTGGAACACCGGGGCCTGGAAGACCGCGGTGGCCGGGCGGACGGCGCGGCGGCGCACCCGGTGGTGCGGCTCGGCCTCGGCGGCCGGGGCGGCGGGGGCGGCAACGGCGGGCTGGGCGGCGGGGGCCTCGGTGGCAGCCTCGACGGCCTCCTCCTCGGGCTCCTCGGCCTGCGGCTCCTCGGCGGCGGGCTCCTCCACCGGGGCCTCGACGACCGGCGCGGCCTCGACCACGCGACGGCGGCGGGTGCGGCGGGCCGGAGCGGCGGGGGCCTCCTCGGCCGCCGGCTCGGCGGGGGCCTCGACGACCGGCGCCTCCACGGCGGGGGTCTCGACGACCGGCGCCTCGACGGCGGGGGCCTCGGCCTCGGCAGTGGGGGCACCGGCGGGCGCCTCGGCGCGCTTGCGGGTGCGGCGGGCCCGGGCGGGCTTCTCGGCCGTCTCCGCCTTCTCGGCCTTGTCGCTCTTGGCCGCCTTCTCGGTCTTCGTGGCCTTGGCGGCCTTCGGCGCCTTCGCGGTGGCCTCGGCCTCCGGGGCCTCGACGGCCTCCGGCGCGGTCACCACGATCGCGGTGGCCTCCGGCGCCCCGGCCGGGGCCTCGGCGCGCTTGCGGGTCCGGCGGGCCCGGACCGGCTTCTCGGCGACCGGCTCGGCGGCCGTCTCAGCGGCCGGAGCCGCAGCGGTGACGGCCGCAGGCGCGTCGGCCGGCAGAACCGTCTCGGCCGCCTCGGTGGCCGCACCCTGCGGGGCGCCCGCCGGGCGGGACACCGCCCGGCGACGACGGCGCGGCGGCGCGGCGGACGCGCCCTCGCCACCGGTCGCGGCGGTTTCGTTCTGTTCCGTGGCCGCATTCTGCTGCGGATCGGTGTTATCGAGCATGCGGGTGGATCTCCCGTCAGGCCCCCGGGCTCCGCATCCGGGCACGGCACGGCACCGCTGGGCGGTCGGCATCGCGACGATGCCGGGACCGGACCCTTTGACGGTGCCGCCGCGCGGACGCGAGGCCGCACAGGGGCTCGTAGTCTCGCTCGGCGCCCCGCGCTCGGCGGGGTGTCGAAAGTCTTCTGGTCTGACCAGTCTTCTGAGGTTTTCCCAAGCTGCGCCTTCCCCCAACCCCGGGTGGCTCCCGGACGGGGTCCCGGACCGGCCGACCTTCGCGGTCGGCAGGCCCCGGGGTGGCAGGCCTGTGCTGCGACGACGCTCGCTCCCCTGGGGAGCCGCGGGAACCCTGGAGGACCGTCGGGCCCAGTGAGGCACTGGGCCCGGCCTCCCCCCGCTAGGCGGACGCGGTAGCGTGCGGCCCTGCGGCCGGCTCCGAGCCGACCGGGGCCGCGGCGCGGTCGAGCGCCAGCGGGTCGGTCACCGTGCCGGCCTCCTCGTCGAGCGGCCCCTGCGCCAGCCTGGTCACCTCTGCGGGGACCGGCGGCGCCAGGTCGGCCGTCGCACGGAGACCGGACAATACGTCGTCGGGTCGTACGGCGGGTGTGGCGTGTCGTACTACCAGGCGCAGTATCGCACAGGGACGGCCGGTCCGAACATCGCGGCCGGTTCCGGCCCCGGCATCCGTACCGGCCTCGACCTGCGCCGGGACGGCTTCCAGCGCCGCAACCGCACCCCGCGCGTCGAAGACCCGCAGGCCGTTCTTGGTGCGGCGCTCCACCTCGACCCGCTCGGCGGCGAGGAAACGCGCGACCGCCTCGGCGGCCACGTCGGGCTCGACGCCGTCCAGCCGGACCAGCCACTCGGAGGCCTCCAGGCGCTCCACGAAGTTCGGCGTCCGCACCTCGACCGCGTCGATCACGTCCAGGCCGGTCGGCAGCGACTCGTCCAGCTGCGCCCGCAGCT
Source organism: Kitasatospora sp. NPDC032121 (assembly GCF_055580145.1). Classification (NCBI taxonomy): domain Bacteria; kingdom Bacillati; phylum Actinomycetota; class Actinomycetes; order Kitasatosporales; family Streptomycetaceae; genus Kitasatospora; species Kitasatospora sp. NPDC032121. The sequence goes on from NZ_JBVILX010000001.1 coordinate 1,112,446, forward strand.
GCTCGGGGTCGCGGACCGCGGCCAGGCCGATCTCCAGGTACTCCGCCTCGCTCGCCACCCCGGTCGGGGCCGCGTTGGCGTAGGAGACCTTCGGATGCGGGGTGAAGCCGGCCGAGTAGGCCATCGGAACGGCGGACCGGCGCAGGGCGCGCTCGAAGGCGCGCTGGAAGTCGCGGTGGCTTGTGAAGCGGAGCCGGCCGCGCTTGGTGTAGCGGAGGCGAATCCGCTGCACCGTCGGCGCGGGCGGCGGACCGTCGGGCGTACGGCGTGCCAGGGTTGCTCAGTCCTTCGTCACTATGTCCCGGTCCGGGTCACTGCACCGGACATCTGTCACCAGTAAGGGTACGCGCCCCGCCCGCTCCCTTTCCCCGCCGGTCCTGGCCCCTTCGCCCCGCTCGCGCCCGAAAGGCAGCCGGCCGGCGGGCCCGCACGACCGCAGGGCTCGGCAGCATCCATCCAACGACAGCAGTGTTAGCAATGTCATCCGTTTATCTATCGGCCATGCACGGCGATCCGGGGAATCACCCCGACATGGAATGCGCAATGCCCACTCTCATTCCTCTTGCGACTGTGCGAACAATGCCGCGCCCAAACGTCCCGCGACCCTCCAGAAGAGCGCCATCGCGATCACGGTGATCGCGGAAATCCTCAGATTGTGGCGTTTCCCGGACCTGCCCGGCGACCTCAATCAGGCCGGACGGAGTGTTCCAGGTGCGCAATTACCGGCACTACTTACTTCCCCGACAGCGAGGCGTCGCTGGATTCCACTCCCGGCTTCGTGGCGGTACTTCGCGGCGACGAACAGCGCAGGTGCGCCCGGATCGAGACACCGACCCGGCATGAACAGTGGACCGTCGCCCGCTGCGTGACGCACTGCCCCTCAGGCCGTAGCCCGCGACCGGCACCACCCCACCCGCAGAACCAGTGGAGCCCTCCCCGAAAAACCCGGGGAGGGCTCCACACGTCGCTCCGGGCGACGGGCTACTTCTGCTGGTCGGCGCCGACGACCGTCAACGGCAGCAGCTTCTTGCCCGTCGGGCCGATCTGGATCTGGGTGTCCATCTGGGGGCAGATCGACACAGGGGGACATCCAGACATAGGGTCTCTGACATGGGAAAACGCAGCCGTACGGCCTCCGCAGCCAGTCAGAAGAACTACACCGTTGACTTCGAGTGGACCCCTGCGGACCTGGCCATCCTGGAGGACCTGAAGAAGGCCGAGGCTGCCCTGCCGGACGACGCACCGCGGGCTCTCCTCTCCATCCGCCTGTCTGTACTTACGGAGGACACCACGTCCCCCGTCCGTCAGGAGCTGGACCTTCGGCGCGAGGCCCTGCACAAGGGCTTCCGCGTGGTCGGCGTCGCCAGCGACCTGAACGTGTCCGCCACGAAGGTGCCCCCGTGGAAGCGGAAGCAGCTGGGCGACTGGCTGAACAACCGCGCGCCCGAGTTCGACGTCCTGCTGTTCTGGAAGCTGGACCGCTTCATCCGTCGCCTGTCGGACCTGAACGTCATGATCGACTGGGCACTGAAGTACGGGAAGAACCTGATCTCCCTCAACGACACGATTGACCTGCGGACGGTCGTCGGAAAGATCATGGTCGCCCTGCTCGGCGGCATCGCGGAGATTGAGGCCGCCAACACCAGCACGCGGGTGGCGAGCCTCTGGGACTACGCCAAGACTCAGGGTGACTGGCTGGTGGGCAAGCCCTCCTACGGCTACGTGACCGGGGAGGACGAGAACGGGAAGGTTGTCCTCTATATAGAGCCCGACGCCTACAAGGCCTTGCACTGGTGCCGGCGCATGGCTCGGAGGGGTGTCTCTGCCACGCGGATGGTCAAGGTCCTGAAGCGCTCGAAGCTCATGAGCGAGGGCCTAACGACGTCCACGCTGCTCAGTCGACTGCGGAACCCAGGCTTGTTGGGGTTCCGAGTCGAGGTTGAGATGAAGGGACGTGCGCGGCGGTCGAAGCTGGTCCTGGACCAGAAGGGCAAGCCAATCAGGGTCGCCGAAGGCATCTTCACCGAGGTCGAGTTCAACGAGTTGCAGGCCGACCTAGACAAGCGCAGCAAGAAGCAGCCCACTCGCCAGCCGGGCGGGGCAACGAAGTTCCTTGGTGTCCTCATCTGCGTGGACTGCACAACCAACATGACGGTCAAGAAGACCACCAACGAGCACGGCGAATATGCATACCTGCGATGCCAGACCTGTAAGAGTGGCGGGCTCGGCGCGCCAAACCCTGAGGTGATCTACATGAAGGTAGCCATGGACGTCTTGTCCGTTCTCGGCGACGAACCGGTGCAGCTCCGCGAGTACGCCCGTGGCGCGGAGGTCCGCGCTCGGGTCGCCCAGCTCGAAGAGTCCATTGCCTACTACATGAAGGAGCTGGAGCCCGGAGGCCGGTATACGAAGACCAGGTTCACCCGCGAACAGGCTGAAACAACCCTGGACAAGCTGATTACGGACCTGGGAGAGATCGACCCCGAGACGACACAGGACCGGTGGGTCAACGTGGGCAACGGCAAGACGTTCCGGCAGCACTGGCAAGAGGGCGGCATGGAGGCCATGGCTCAAGACCTCGTGCGCATCGGCGTGACATGTGAGGTCACCCGCATCAAGGTCAAGGGGCAGCGCGCCCCCGAGGTGAAGTTGAAGCTCAAGATCCCTAAGGACTTCCGACAGCGCTTGGTCATAAAGGAAGACGACTTTGCAGCCAAGCTGTAGGAGCTGAATGCCTGAAGCCCCGCGCCAGTTGGCGCGGGGCTTCTTCGTTGTCAGTGCCGGTTGGGGTCGTACGGTTCTTCCCGGCCGTCCTCGTACACGATGACGATCTCGCTGGTGACGGTCACAGCGTCATCTCCTTCATCTGGTCGCCGGCCTTCCAGACCACGCGGACGATGCCGACGCCCTTGATGAGCTTCAGGCAGTCGCCGCAGGGCTCCCACGTGACGTAGAGCGTGGCGCCGGCCCTCTCCTCCGGGCGAGACCAGAGGACCGCGTTCCACTCGGCGTGGTACTCGATGCAGTTGGTGTAATCGGAGCCCGAAGGGGTCGCAGAGAGGCACCGATCGCACCCCCCGGCCTTGCAGCTCGGCTGACCCGGTGCGCTCCCGTTGTAGCCCGTGCTGAGGACTCTGTGGTCGTTGCCCACGAGGACGGCACCGACGCGCTTTCGGATGCAGTCTCCGCGGGCGCTGACGGCTTGCGCCAGGCCGAGGAAATAGCAATCCCAGCACGGACGGGCCCAGGCCTTCCCAAAGCCCCGGTGATGACAGCTCAAGGCCTCTCCTCGTATCGGTCGCAGGTGGTCACTGGGATGAGTTGAACGTGCGTCTGGCCCTTGGGGCCTGCTACGACCGTGGTCATCAGGTTGGTGTGGGATTCGAGACACCGCCGGTCGTCGCAGCCCACCAGAGCCGCCGCAGCGAGCACTACGGCAGCCCCGATCAGGAGCGGTCGTCTCACTCCTCGTCGGTCTCCGGCTCGACGCCGCCGGCAGCCTGGTTGGTCTCGGCGTCCCAGTACTCCGCAGCCATGGCCTGAGCGAGGTCGTGAGGGACGCCCGACGCGACAGCGCGGGTGTAGACCAGGCCGGTACCCTCGGCCACCAGTACGGTTGCGATTAGGCGCTTCTCCATAAGTGCCTGATTGAAATCGGCCTCGATCTCACTCAGGATCTCAGAGAATGCATTGTCCGGGTTCTCACTCATAGAAGTACTCCTCAACGTCGTTGTCTTCAGCGCACACGGCGCACAGGCCGGTGTCCACTTCGCCTATCAAGAAAAGGCCGATGGCAGCCGAGTTCTGGCAGTATTCGCAGTCCTCAACGTCATCAGTCGTCGGATTCACTGTCCCCATCCGAGGACCCAGCGCTGAACGCTGCCGAAGAAATAGGCCGCCACGATCTCTTCGTGTATTTCTCGGGCCTTCTGGGAGAGCTCTTCCCATTCCTCTTCGGTGAACCTGAGTACTTCGTCGTAAATCACGTACTGAATCCTCTGCCCGTTCAGTGCTTGCTCTCCTCAAGGTCCAGGACCGATCCCCACGACTGGTCACCGATCTCAGCCTCGGCCGGCACTAGGACGCCCTTGACAGTGAATTCCATGATTCGGGCTGCCTCCTCGGCCATCTCTACGGCCCTTTCCTTGGGGAAGCTGAAAACGATCTCATCGTGAATTACGAGCCGCATAAAGGGCGTGTAGCCCGCTGCATCGAGAGCGATGAGGGCACGAGCGGTAATGTCTCGACTCCCGCTCTGGATGTAGTAGTTGAGGGCGGCATACGCTCGACGGTACTCCACCGGAATGCGCCGCCCGGTGACGGTGAAAATGAACCCGGTCTTCCGCGCCTCGTCCATGAGGCGCTTCGCGAGGTCATCCACCTTCTTGTAAGTGCTGCCGAATGCGTCGATAACTCGCTTGGCCACGGAGTAGGGCACCCCGGCCTGTTCGGAAAGAGCTTTCGGGCCTCCGCCGAAGACAGTCAAGAAATTCGCCATCTTGCCCGTCTTACGGGGCACATCTGCGGCATCCGCGGTGATCTGGTGCAAGTCCTTGCCGTTCAGGAATGCATCCACCATCACGGGGTCTCCGGACTCGGCGGCGAGGAACCTCAACTCCATGTTTCCGAAGTCGATGCAGACCGTTACATGGCCCTCCTCTGCCAAGAACATTCCTCTTACGTACCCGTCGCCGGCCGGGAAGGTTTGAGCCGGCACCGAGCCCGTGATCGACATCCTTGCCGTGATGGCCTGGAGAGAATTGATCGAGGCATGTACGCGATTCCGCGAGTCCATCCCGTTGAGAGCTCGCTCGAACCAGGTTTTCCGCCACTTCCCGGCCTTCTTGGCCTTCATGACCGCATCGGCTAGCGGGTGCTCGATGGACGACAGAACCTCGTCGTCCATGGCCGGCTGGCCCCGAGGGTGGTTCTTGCTCGGCTTGGTCCGCTTGGTGAGCTTGATCCCGAACCCGGTGAAGGCATCGATGAGTTGGGCATTCGAGTTGACGTTTTCGACGCCATGCTGAAGGGCTACGGCCTCCCATTGCTCCTGCTCAGCCTTCAGCTCCGCTATTCGCGCCTCTGCATACTGCGGATCGAGGAGGTAGCCCGTTCGCTCCATCTTGGCTGTGATGTGTGCTAGGCGGTGTTCCCAGCCGAATAGGCCCTTGCGTCGACTGCGGAGCGGGATGAGCGGATAGAGGATGTGGAACAGCCGGTAAGCGAGAATGGGGTCCATACCTGCGTAAAGGAGGTATTCCTCATCGAAAAGTCTGACGACGGGCCAGATGTCATCCTTCTTGACCTTGTAGCGCTGGGCTATTCGGGTCATGGAGCCCTTGACCTCTTCGGCCAGCTCCGGAGAGATGTAGCACTTGGTCAGCTCTTCCAGCTTGAGCCCCGGACCACCTTCCTTGACCTGGCGCGGGTCCACGAGGTGGGATGTGATCTTCGTGCAGAGGGTTTTGGGCGCCAGCTCTTCGAGCGGCACCCCTAGGCAGTGCTCCGAAACGTGCTGGTCAAATGTTCCGTTGTGCGCGATAAGGCGTTCTGCCCTTCGCAGAGCCCAAGCCGCGGCCTGCCGGAACTCCTGGCTCAGCTCAGCGGGCAGAACCCACGCCTCGCTGGCATTACCGAACTGAGCCAGACGAATTCGGAAACCTCGGTCAGAATCCCACCAGTTGAGGCCCGTGGTCTCGGTGTCGAAACCCATGACCGGGTTGGCTTCTACGAAGTCGATGAAGCCCCAGAGGTCCATCACCGTCTCTACGACGTGGATCCGTACGGTCTGCCGCCGAATCTTGTAGGTGATGACCTGCATTGGGCTCCTTACTTCCTAGATTCAAGGTAGATGTGTGCGATCAGGTAGACCACGGCGAACCCGATCACTCCCCAGGTAACGAGGGCGGCGGCCATCAGCCGGGGATTCCCTCGTAGCGGACCGACACAATGTCTTCGTCGTACGCCTCGGGGAACAGGCGGATATCGTTCTCCTCGGCATCGAGAAGTGCAGCAGCATGCACGTCTCCACAGCCCGGATAATCCTTCATGTCCGGCTCGTACTCGTAAACGACCGTCACTCGAATCTTGTTAGCCACGTTTCACCCATTTCAGAAGAAGACGACCGATGATGTAGCCCAGCAGGATTCCGGGCACGTGAGACAGGACTTCTAGCAAGCCACCTTCTCTTCGCAGAGATGGTCTTTGGAGGCCTGTATGAGGTCGAAGAGGGTCACCGCTTGGCCCTCGCAACAGGTGCACCCGCCGGAGGCCACGGACTCCTTACAAGGGCCGTGAGTAAGTTCTACGCCGCCGTTTTCCCAGCCCTCGACGTAGAAGTGCATAAGCCGGCTCATCACCGCTCCATGAGGCAGCGGGCCGGCGTGTCACCCGCCCGGGTCCAGGACCACACCCCGCAGGGGGCTGCTGCCCAGATCCAAAGGGCGACGACGGGAACCGCAAGAACAGCCACCAGGGCCACGAATGGGACTAGGAACTTCACGGGGCTACCCTTCCGTGGGTGTTGAATGCGGCGTAGGTCACCGGCATGAGCTTCTTGAACTGCTCTTCCATCTGTTCCGCGACCATCTCAATCTCCCGCTGAGGGAAGGAAGGGACGGAGGCCGCGGAATGCTTCGTCCGGAGGCTCAGGAAGTGCATTAGCGAGCGCGCGTTGCACGTCGCGTAGAACGAGGTGTAGAGGCCTACCGGAAGTACGACCCGGGCGACTTCCCGGGCGATCCCACGACTCAGAATTGAGCGGTAGTGGTCGGTGGCCCAGATGAATGCCGAGTAGAGGTCTCGTTCGAGGGCACTCCGCTGGGCTGCGGTGCCGGCCTCGAACTCGTAGGCGCCCGGCTTACCAACCTGGACCAGCTTCCGGTGTCGGCCAGGTGCGTAGAAGACCGGCTGAAGCTCCTTGTAGCGCCCGCTCTCCTCGTTGTAGCTCCAGCCCGCGCGGTGACGCATGAATTCACGGGCCACGAAGATGGGGCATTCGATGTAGAACGTGAAGTTGGCGTGTTCGAATGGCGATCCGTGTCGGTCGCGCATCAGGTAGTTGATCAGGCCAGCGTCCTTCTCCGTCGCCTCGACGAAACGCGTCTCGCCTCCCAGGGTGGAGACCCTGGCGGCGAAGGTCACATCAGCGTCCTCGGCGGCATGCTTGATCAGATCCACGCGCATATCCGAGCGGATTTCCATGTCTCTCCCCGGGTGCGGGGACCGGGCGCGAGGCCCGGCCCCCAGTTGCAAGTAAAAGAGCAAAAAAATAAGGCCTTGCGGCCTACTTCGGCTTGAACGAACCGTCCTTCTGTCGCCACAGAGGCGGGCACTGATCGGACTTCTCGCGAGCCTGGCAGAACATTGCCGCCCAGTCTGCCTTCTCGAAAAGCTTCCGACCGTGGGGGCAGCTATCGCCGTCGTCAGCCGAGTTCTTGGGGGTGACCTTCCCGCCCTCGAATCGCTTCGGAGCTGCCCCGGAGCCGGATGGCGCATTCAGGCCCGTATTGAAGGCCTGCACCTTCGCGGCCCGCTCCAGCAGGCTCTTGAGCGCTGCGGACTGGGAATTCAGCAGGTCATCCATCTCACCGACGCTGCCAGCGCGGAGGACCAGGAGTGAGGCGTCATAGCCAGATCCACCCTTGAAAGAGAGCGTTACGTTCTCGGGGGCCGGCTGGAAGGTCTTGACGGGCTCAGGCTGGGACATAGGCGCCTCCGAGGCATTGGGGGTGGTGTCGGTCGTGGGTGCCGGCTGCGGCTCATCCCACGGAGAGGTCTCATCGAAAGGGGCCGGATAGGAACTCATTAGCGGGCTTCCTTCCCTCTGGGTTCAGTATTGCTTAGCAACTTCCCCAGTTGCAAGTTAGATTTTGGTGACGACATTCACACAGGGCATGCGCCCGATGCGCAGATTTCGTCATACGAGGTATCAGACACCCGGATTCCGAGGCGAGTTGCCTCCGTTTCGTATTCCTCTCGGGTGATCCGCTCGTAAGGAGCCTGGGCACGACTCAGCTCGGGGAAAATCGTGCTGCCCTTCAGGGTGGGCATGAAGTCGAGCAAGACCCGCTTCACGTCCTCGACGGTGTACCGCTCGGGATCGACGGAGGCCGTGTAGGACACGGCCTGATCGGCCCAGTGCTCCTGATAGAGCTGCTGGACCCGAAGCATGTCCTCAAGGGTCAGCTGTCCAGCGTGCTGGACGTACTCCGGGTCCAGGACCTCATCCACCAGAGGATCCTTGGTCGGGATCGAGACCACCATCGTGTTGGCCGCGTAGACGCACGGCTCGACGTGGTAGCCGCGTCGGCGGTAGTCCTCGACCTGTGCAGCCTCCGCAGGTTCTACGGTCGAGAAGCGAATGCGGCGGATGAAGTAGTCCGCGAAGGGCGCGTGAATCCCCTCCCCCGATGCGCCGGCCAGCTTGGAGATGGTCCCTGTTGGGGCGATCACGCGGCTCTTGATCGGCCTCGGGATGCGAAGCTCGTTGGAGTAGTCCGCGGCGGCCTGGTCCACGACGGCCGCGAACTCGCGGAGGTTCGCCGCGATCAACCAGAAGTCAGGCGCGTCCGAGTACTTCACGCCCTGCTTCGCCAGAAAATCGGCGAACGCGAAGTGCCCCACTCCGATGCGGCGATACCGCTTGATGGCCTCCGCGGATCGCGGGTCAGCCACCGGCGCGCACGTCGCCCGGATCAGGTAGCGAGTCAGTAGCCGGTGGGCCTGGTGGAGCCCCTCGAAGTCGACGTGCCCCATCTGGTCCACGTAAGCGCCGAGGTTCACCGAGCCGAGATTGCACGGCTCCCAGGGTGTAAGGGTCGCTTCTCCACATGGGTTGGTCGTGAATGTGCCGTCCACCTCACCAACGGCCGTCAGGTCCGAGTGCCAGAATCCGGGCTCACCGTTCCCGAGCGCGCCGGCCGCCAGGCGCGACAGGACGTCCCGAGCGGCCTCGGTGCCGCCAGGGCCGATGTCTTCGACGACCTCGCCACGGGCATAGGCGATGAAAGCGTCATCCACTTCCACGCTGATGTTGGTCGTCCAGTGCTGGCCCTGGTCCTCCTTACAGGCCAGGAACTCACTGATCTGCGGGTCAGCCCAATGCATGATCGACATCCGGGCGCTTCGGCGCACGCCGCCAGACACGATGCATCGAGCGATCTCGTGATCAATGGCCATGGCGTCCATGCCAGTGAGCGGCCCGCCGGCCGCACCCGCCAGGACCTTGCCGACCTCGATCAGCATCGAGGCGAACGGAACCGGCCCGGAGGCCGTACCGCCGAACTTCCGCAACGCGGCGCCCTTGTGGCGGACCCGGCTCACGTCGTACACACGGTCCTGCCGCACAAGGCGGCACAGGTCATTCCGGTGCGCGGTCTGGATCAGGTCACCCAGGGCGCTCGCCCAGCCCTCGCGCGAGTCCTCAACCGCGTAGGCCCCCGCCCAGGTGTGGGCGTACTCATCGGAGATCAGGCCAGCATCGACCAGGTCGAGGTAATCGGGGTGATCCGGGTCGCAGACGATGTGTACCCGGATGGTGTTCTCCACGGCCGGGAACTCAGCGAGGTACCGGGCCGAGTAGTTCGATCCGACGCCACCGCCCTCGGCCAGGCGGAGCAGGGTGAAGGTGAAGTGCTCTTCCGGGCGGCTCGAATCCCAGCCTGCGGCCCAGCAGTTGTTGAGCGCGAAGTCGTTCACCCCGGAGGACTTCAAGTGTCGGCCGGCGGGCAGCACCTTGAACGACTCTATGAGGGCAGTCAGGGCCTCGCGCTCACCCGGCTCAATGTACCGGGCCGGGACCAGCGAGAGGTTTCCGCTCACCACCCGCTCTACGGTCTCCGTCCAAGTCTCCAGCGTGCCATCAGCCTTTTCCCGGCGGTAAGTGCGCTCATAGACGGTCTGTGCGGTCTCAGTTTTGAAGGTCATGCAGTCTCTTTCTAGTTGGTTACCGCTTGCTGCGGACATGGCTATTCATTGCCACTGCGAGGGCATCGACAGCTCGATACGAAGTTCGCCGTTCAGCGTCATCCCTTGGAGGGAGTCCCTGAATGTAGATCCGCGTGAGGACTTCCCGGTACCGGTCGGTCAGCTTTCGGAGGCCGGCCGAGGCATCCATTCGCGCGGAAAAAATGTTGTCGGAGATCAGACACCGAGTGAGGTCATCCTTCTTCCCGATCAGAGAGGAAATCTCCTCGTCGGTGTGGAGGAAAGACCGGAGCGCGGTGCGAGCCTCGTCCGGCGTGTAGTAGTACTGGTCATCGAGCAAATCGCGCTGATTCTGCTCTCGACTGGCGTACGACTTGGCGACCCGCCAGGAAAGCTGACGAATGAATTCATCATCGTCGGCCTTCTTCGCCACGTGCTCAGCCTGCTCAACGATGTGGACCATGATTTCCTGGCGCACGTCGTCGGCCTCAACGATGGGCCACTTCAGCGCCATCTCACGGGCAACCTTGTAAGCGATCCCGTCAAGGCGATCCCAGTCCAGCTCAGGCACTCTTGTTCTCCCCCTTGGCGAATTTTCCGCCAACGCGCTTGATCTCTCCGAACCGCTTGCCCTCGACCACAAAAGAGCCGTCGTCAGCCACCGGAATGGCGTGAGGGGTTGCGCTGTACTTCCCGACATAGAAAAGACCGAAGCCCTTTTGCCAATTTGCCGGGCCATTCTTGAGGTAGCTTGCCTGACGCACATCCATCAGGTGTCCGACCTCAAATCCATAAATGGTCTTGAGCTTGCCATTGTGGCCGGTGGTGTGCGGCGAGATGGCTAGCCGATGGGTGTGCCCCATGACTACCGAGACGCCGGCCTTGATGGCCTTCATTCGGGCAGTCGCACCGGGTACCTGATTGAGCCCCGGGGACTCATGGCCGTGGATCGCAAGCCATCCAGGCGCAAACGGGTAGTACGGCTCTGCCTTCTCTACCTCGTAGGCCTGAAAGTCCAACAGGTTCTCGAACTTGTAGAACTGATCCTCGGCGGCGAGGGCCGGCGCCCGGCTGGCGAGGTACTTCCGCGGCCGTTCGTCGTGGTTGCCTTCGAGGACCTTCACCGGGCCGCCGTAGACCTCGCGGAGCGGGGAGAGGAAGACCTTCTTCGCGTACTCGGAGTCCTTGATGACATTGCCCTCGAACTCAGCCCGGGTGCCGGCCGACCAGCGGGACGGAGCCGGGTAGTCCACCAGGTCGCCGATCTGGATCACCTCGTCCGGCTGGTACTCGCCAATGAACGCGATGACGTTCTTCAGCGCCCGCTTGTCCTCGAACGGAATTTGCGTGTCACTGATTACGACGACTCGCTTCAAGCCTTCTCCTCTATCCGGTGGATGGCCTTCTTGAGCGCCCGCCGGATGCAGCGGGCCTCTCGGGCCGAGATGTTGACAGCAACCCGCTTCATGCCTTGCGGTCCGTCATAGACGAGATCGATTCCGACGAACCTTCCGCCAAAGGTCTGAACCTCGAAGAAGTGCATTCCGGCGAGGTCGATATCGCCGAACTGGATCCGCCTCATGCTGGGCCTCCAACTGTCGAATCTCATAGTCGATATACCATCGGGCCTTCTTCAGGTCCTCGACCGTGTTGTTCTTGAGGTCGGCCCTCAGGAGGTACTTGAGCGCGTTTCCCCGTACGAAGTTGAAATGCCGGGTAATCTCAATGACCTCTACCGGAAGCCACGTGTAGTGACTCGGGTGGTTAACGGCATCCGATTCCACTTCCGGCTTCACAGACCCAGCGCCTTCCGGTATGCGGCAGCCCCATGACTGTGAACGAATGAATTGATGTCGGTTCCCTGATCACCGAGGATGATGACCTTGCCGTTCGGCAGCTCGGCGGCGCGCTTGTCTGCCGCTGCGATCCCAGGCTCGTCGTTATCCGCAACGATAAAAACGACCTCGTAGCCGGCGAGGGCCGGATTGAAATGGGGGCGCCAAGCAGAGGTGCCCTGAGCCGCGATGCACGGGACGCCGGCCAGCTCGGACGCCTGGGCATCGAACTCACCCTCAGACAAAGCGATGTACGGGCTGGGGACGATCAGGGCCCCGGTGTTGTAGAGGCGGGGATGGTCACCGGGGAGGGACTGGTACTTGCCGTGGCCCTGGTGGTTCTCCTTGCGGTCCGGGGCCAGGTACTCGCCGGCCTCGTCCTTCACGCACTCCTCGGCGATGCACCGAAAACGGAGTGTCGCGACGCCGTGTTCTCCGCCCGCCGGCCGGGCGTATGGGATGACCAGCATCCCCCTAGACCGCTCATGCCCCGTTCTGGCCGAACCGACGTATCCGATTCCGAACCGGCTCGCCATTTCCCCCAAACCGCGGGCGTTCATGTACTTCTCGGCCGGGCTGTTGGTGTACTGGCCGAAGTAGTCCTTCGCCGCTTCCACCGAACCGGGTATGTGCGAACTCTTGAGCGCTTCTGAACCCAATGCCTTCCTCTCTTTGAATCACGTCGTAGCTGTCTTCCGAGACATCACACACGAAGCAACTCCACCGCTGTTTCTCCGTGTTCGCGCTCGCGCTCGGGTTCTCCTCAGAGTGGAGTGGGCAGAGTATTTTCTGCCACCCTCCACGGTCTCGGAGGGCTATTCCGTAGTAGTGCCGCAGGACTTCACTTATCGGCGGCTTCGGGCTGGGGCTCATTCCCGACCCTTCGAATTGTCACGGGGAAGTCGTATCGGCGAAAGGCGCTGTTCGCGGTCTCGTGCTCTCCGCGCCACTTTCGGAAGTCAAACTGAATGCCTTTGGGCATGTTGTTTCAGTCCTTGTCGAACGTGAATCTCGGCCCGAGAACCCGCCAGGCCGGATAGTCTTCGAGGTAATCAGCCGCCCGCCTCAAGACCTCGGGGCGATCTCTCGCACCGCGGGCTAGCAACTGTCCGTTGCAGCGCTGACAAAGAAGGCCGCGGATCGCCTCTGTCTTGTGACAGTGGTCCACGGCCAAATTCGTACGACGGGTTTCCCGGCAGATCGCGCACCGGCCGTCTTGTGCCTCAAAAAGGGCTTGATAGTCCTGGGCAGAGAGCCCGTAGGTAGCTTGGAGGCGAGCGGCCCGAGAGGAGGCGCGACTAGTAGCCTTGCGGCACTTTTCGCAGACCCGGCCTCTCGGGCCGACGAAGAACCTGCTGGCCCGGTTCTTCGCGCACTTCGAGCACTTGCGGTAGCCAGCCCTCGGCTCAGCCACGGGCCCGCAGGGAGGACTCCAGACGGAGCATGCGCCGCATGTCGGCCGCGCCGTCAACGAGGCCCCGAAGGTAGTCGAGCGAAACGACCCGCCAGTCCGTGGCTCCGCCGTCGTCCACCAGGCCGACCGCCGCCACGTTGATGCCCTTCCCGGACGACTGGAGCAGATCCCGCAGCATCGACCGGAGGTTCAGCCTGCGGGGGTCCTCGACCTGGAGGACCACCGCCACGACGCCGCCGCCGGCCGCCTCGACCTCATCGGCCGTGATCGCCTCATTCTCCATCAGGAGGAGGTCAACGATTTCCTTCTTGATGCTGTAGCCGCCGGTGCAGGAGTGAGTCATGGCGCTTATCTCTCTCGTCGTTGTCAGAAGGCGAGGGTGACGTCAGTGAGACGCAAATTCGACTGGTTGAGCTCGAAGGAAGCAAAGGTGTTGCCGGAGGAATCTTCGAAGCCCTCTCGATTCTTCACGACACTCACGTGAAGTACCCGGCCGTCCATTCCGTCGATCTCCTTGAAGATGGTCAGGATCAGGCTCGGTACGCGGCCGATCTTCCCCTTCACGCCGGAGAGCGGAATGGGGTTCATGCCGTCCGAGTGTTCACCGGTCACGTGGTGCAGGGCGAGGACGTGAGACCTGGTTTCCCGGGCCATCTCGGCAAGGTATTCACACAGCCCCTCCAGGCTGAACGTGAAGCTCTCCGCGTCTCCCACACCCCCCACATCGATATTCGTGATGTTGTCGATCACGATCAGGTGGGGGTAACACCCGAAGACCTCGAAATAGGCCGCGATGGTCGTCTCCAGGTCGGCCAGCGTAGGCCGGGCCTCGTAGACGAATCGGACCCACCAGCGTTCCCCGAGCACTTCGGCATAGTCACCGAAGTCGTTTTCCAGTAGTCGGCGCTTGACTTCCTTGGAATCCGCTCCCGTGATGATGGAGGTCGCACGGCTGACCTGTGTTGCCGCGCCAGAGTCCGCCGAGAAGTACAGGGCCGGCACGTTCCCGTAGAGCGCCAGGTTCAGGGCGAACAGAGACTTGCCCGTGCCGGGTCCGGCAACGCCCAGACTGAACGCGCCGCGAAGGAACTCGACCTCCATCCGACTGAGGCCCTTGAACGGGTTCGGGATGGGCTCACCGGCCGCACCTCTGATGTCCACGGACTGTGTCAGGGAATACATAGCAGTCCTTTCCGATGAGGTTCCCCAGTTGCAAGTAAGAGGGGAAAAAATAGGCCCGCTTCAGCGGGCTGCCCTCACACTCTGAGCTTACGTCGACAACTTCCCCAGTTGCAAGTAAAAAACTAAAAAAAATCGCACTTGTGCCTTACGTCACAAAAGCGGCAAAGGAATCCAGGGCTGGCCTCGAACCTCCCAGCCTTGACACCTTCATCCATGGCCGCGTATCGCTCACCCACCTGATCCGCGGTGACTGCCCTAAGGTCTACAGGCTTGGACAACCCGCTCTTCTTCGCGAGGTACCAGTCCCCTCGGTTCACCTGGATGCCGTGCGCCAGCTCCACCGCCACCTTGTACGTCTCAAGCTGGAAGCGGCTCTTCGTCACACCGGTCTTGAGGTCTCGGACCCTTACCGAGTTGTCGGCCTCGGCGATGAGCTGGTCAATGTAGCCGCGTACCGCGACGCCGCCCAGCTCGACCTTGAAGTACAGCTCAAGAGCCGGCTTGTCCTTGGCCGTCTGCCAGATGGCCGGCTGATGCTCCTGGGCCCACCGAACGTACTCGGCTGTCTGCTCCTGGCCGAGGACGTATCGCCGCTCGATGTCGGCGCCACCAGGGCCGGAGGCAGACAGCCAACGATCGGTGTTGGGCTCCTGGTCCAGGGCCCGGTTCACCAGGGCCGCGTACTCGTCGGAGAAGAGCTGCACGGCCTCCTCCTCTCCCATCCGTCGACCGCTCCTCTCAACGGCCTCGGCCGCGCTGTGGAAGGCGGTTCCGTGGTGGCTCCAGGCCGCCGGCAGGGGCGTGACGCGTTCGACGCGCTGTAGGAAAAAGCGCCAGCCGCACTTCTCATACTGCTCAGTCTGGCTGACGCTTCGGGGCATGTTTTCAATTGAAGTCAAGGGCCATCCTCGGGCAGAGTCGAACGTAGGTG
Organism: Kitasatospora sp. NPDC032121; assembly: GCF_055580145.1. Classification (NCBI taxonomy): domain Bacteria; kingdom Bacillati; phylum Actinomycetota; class Actinomycetes; order Kitasatosporales; family Streptomycetaceae; genus Kitasatospora; species Kitasatospora sp. NPDC032121. Next base: position 1,127,735 of record NZ_JBVILX010000001.1, read on the forward strand.
TAGGAGGTGCAGTGTGGAAACCAGGGGTGTGGCCGAGTGCTTTCTGTCCTCTCGACAACCAGCCGCTCAAGGCGGACCCCGTAGCGCTGAAAGACCCGTTCCTCCAGGTCCACGAGTTCATCAATCTCGTCATCATTGATGCACGGGGCATAGACGATGTCCCAATATTCGCCCACCTTTGTCGCGAGGTGGTGGGCGATCACCAGGCATTCCGACTGGAAGAGGGACGATGAGCGAGTCTCGCTGTCCGCAATCTGTGCAGCCACTGCCTCGGCTTTGCTGGATGAGGTAAGGCTAAGCACTGCGAGCATTTACCGCCTCCGCGATCAGCCTCGCTTAGGGGTTTCCGGCGAGGTCAGGGCATAACTTACCGCACTCGCTCCGATACCTCCTCCGCATTAATGGTGACCTAACTCACCTATACACCGACTTGGCTGTTTCGATACCAAATCGTGATCCCAGGATCTTTAACGAATCGTCAGAAACACAAAACAGGCCCCGCTTCCTGTGCGGAGCCTGTGAGGATCAGGACGGAGTTATGGGGGCTAGGACGCAGGGGCGGCAGGGAGACTCAGGTACTTCTCAGCTTCGGGATTGCGCACCTCGCCGGGGCTGAGCTCAGGCCACCGGATCACTAGGTCACCGTCCTTCGGCTCCCTAGGCACGTAGGAAAACCCCTTGCTAGACGAAGGGTCGTACTGTAGTACGACCTCCTCCCTCTGTATGCGGGCCTGAAAGTTCGTCGCCGTGAGCTTCTGCTTCGCACTGAGGGAGTCATCCCCGAGCCGCATCCGCACCCACACTCTGAGCGCCTGGATCGGCCCCTCGTTCTGGTGTCCCGCTGAGGTCTGCACTCTCCAGACGGAGCCGATCAGGGCATTGGCCTGATTGACATAAGGCCGGCGCGTGAACTTGAGCCGATGCCGTGCAAGGTTGACTGCCTGCCTGGAGCAGCCGTACAGCGCCGCAATCTCGGGGTCGCTCTTGCCTTCGATGAAGCGCTTACTTAGCTCACTGTCGCTCGGCAGCTTGTATTCGGGCATCCGAACCTTCTCGTTATGTCTGTCTCAGCGATGTCTATTAATGATCAAGTTGGAGCGGAGTTTACGGGCCATACGCCCCAGTTGCAAGTTACGTCAAGTCGTTCGAACGTCTGTTCGCACGGCCCAATGTGACCCGGGTCTCACTTTGTCGAAAGGTGTCCTACCTCCACACCAGTTGACACATACATCATTAGTGAGAGAGCGAGAGAAACGAGCGAACGACACTTTCCAAACGGAATCTGTGTTCAAACTCGAACTAACTCCTCGATCTCCTTCATCTCCTCCTCTCAGTTGAGTCTCTGGTGAGACTCCAGAGTTAAGGAGGCCGGCCCCGGCTGCCAGTCCAGCATCCAGCCGGGGCCCAACTTCGACCACCCAGGGAGGTGCCCGTGCCCAGAGCCAAATCCATCTGCCTGAAGAGCGGGTGCACCTCCGTGACCGTGCGGGACGGGCGGTGTGTGGGCCACCAAACCCGACGATCCTGGGATCGAACCTCGGCCCGGAATGCGGCCCGTCCGAGTGACTGGGGCTCCCGGCGGGCTCGGGTCCTGGCTCGGGACCGGTTCCGCTGCCAGCTCTGCGGAGGCCGTGAGCGCCTGGAGGTGGATCACCTCGTACCGGTGGCCCGCGGTGGCTCCTGGGAGCCGGACAATTTGTGGACTCTTTGCCGTGACTGTCACCGCCTGAAGACATACGGCGACGACCGCCACACTTAAACGCCTTCCCCGCCGGTCGGGATCTAGTCCGGCTTTCTGGTCGTAGCGCAGTTGGTAGCGCACTCGGTTTGGGACCGAGGGGCCGCAGGTTCGAGTCCTGCCGATCAGACGAGGTGCCCGTGCCGTGTAACACGGGAAACAGGGGTGTAGCTCAGCTGGTAGAGCAGCGGTCTCCAACACCGCGTGCCGGAGGTTCGAGCCCTCCCACTCCTGCCATGCGGGTAGCTCCCGCAGGCCCGGAACCCCTCCCGGTACCAGGAGGGCAGAAGGGCGGTGCTGGTCGTCCAGCGGCCTAGGACTCCTCCCGTGCAGGGAGGCAACGCCGGTTCGAATCCGGTCCAGCACACCACCAACCACGTTCCCGGCCCGTCCCCTATATAGGGGAGCGGGCCTCACCCACTCTCGGAGGCTCGTCATGTCGTCTACCCGCTGCACTGGGGGCTGTGACGACTGCATGTCCAGTCGGCCGGCTCCGGCCTGGCACGCGCGAGCGGTTCGCCGCCGCGACTGGCATCAGGACGCCCGTGACGAGCTGGAGGACCTGGCCGACTTCTACGAGGTCGACGTGAGCCGGGTGAGGCTCCGATGACCCGAGGCCCGCAGCCCAAACCGAACGCCGTCAGGCGCAACAAGCACGAGCACGCGCAGGAGCTACCGGCCCTTGCCCAGCCCGGCCGGGAACTCCCCCGAGGCCTCGGGATCTCCACCAGCGGTGCCAAAAGGTTCTGGAAGACCTGGGCCACCTCGCCGCAGTCAGCCGCCTGGGCTGAGACCGACTGGGCCGAACTGGAGATCACCACTCGCCTCGTTGACGCCCTCTACCAGGGCGACCTTCGGCACGCCGGTGAGATCCGGCAGCGAACGAGCAAATGGGGCGGCACGGTCGAGGACCGCGCCCGCCTCCGCATGTCCATCAAGGACGACGAGGACCAGGCCGAGGACGCCGACCAGGCGCCGGCCGAGACCACAGACCTCGATGAGGAGCTGTTCCGACTACTGAATTCGTAACGAGAGGTGAGCCCTTGCAGACAGGCAACCTGCCCGCAGGGGTTCCAGCTCCGAACGAAACGCTCGGCTACCAGGTCATCCGGTGGTGTCAGAAGTACATCGTCCAGCCTGATGGTGAGAGGGCTGGAGAGCCTTGGCAATTCACCCCGGAACAGCTCCGCTTTGTCCTCCACTTCTACCGGATTAAGCCGGATGGGAGGTGGGTCTACTCAGCCGGCACGCTGCGGCGTGCGAAGGGCTGGGGAAAGTTAGACCCCCCTTCTCGCCGCTTTGGCGATCGTTGAATTTATCGGCCCCTGCCGATTCTCGCACTGGGATGCCTTTGGGCTACCAGTAGCTAAGCGGGTGCCTCTGCCAACGGTGCAGATTGGCGCGACCGCGCTCGACCAGACCGACCAGACCATGGAGATGATCCGTGGAATGCTGTCGGAGTCGCCGGCCGAGGCAGAATACGGCCTCGACATTGGCAAGGCCGTCATCCAGTTCAAGAGCGGCAAGCCGGGAACGATCCGACCGAAGGCAACTGCTGGCCGCACCAGCGAAGGTAACCGCCCATCGTTTTGCTTGATGGACGAATGCCATCACTGGGTAGGGTCAAATGGGGGCCCGGACTTCTTCCAAACCCTCAAACGAAATATCGAGAAGACTACCTCCGCAGGCTCTCGATGGGTCTCCACCACAAATGCTTACAATCCGAACGAAGATTCGGTTGCTCAGCAGATCCACGAGTCAGAGATGGTCCGTCAGGGCTACTGGCTTTACGACTGCCTTGAGGGCGACATCGAGGCCGGCGAGCTGCGAGACGAGGAGCGGGTCCGGGCCGCCCTGGTCGAGGCGTATGGAGACGCCACCTGGGCTGATATTCCGGGCCTGACCCGGACGATCCTCTACGACCGGACCACTCCGGATTCCACCTACCTCCGGTTCTTCTTTAACACGATCGCTGAAAGTAGCGACGGGTGGATGAGCAAGTCGGAGTGGGAAGATTGCGAGTCCGGCGACGACCCGATTATGCCGGGTGATCAGATCGCCTTGGGCTTCGACGGCAGTATCCGCGGTGACGCGACAGGCCTTGTCGGAGTCCGTCTCCGGGATGGCAAGCTCTTCGTGCTCGGGCTCTGGGAAAACCCCCGAGACCCGAATCGGCCGGACTGGGAAGTCGATGTTCTCGCCGTTGAAGCGGCCGTGCAGAAAGCTTTCTCCGCCTACCGTGTTGAGTGGATGTACTGCGACCCGCCGTATTGGCAAGAGGCCATCGGCCGGTGGGCCCTGGAGCACAACGACCGGGGCCAGGACTACGTATTCGAGTACTGGACGAATAAGCCTACTCGTATGGTCCAGGCAATCGAGCGCTTCCGGACCGCCGTAACGGTCAAGGACCTTTCTCATGATGGTGACGAAAACCTGACTCGCCATGTCCTTAACGCGGTTACCCGCGAGGTTCCTCAGGGCCTCCTTATCACGAAGGATTCGCCCCGTTCCAAACGTAAGATCGACCTGGCCGTATGCGCCATTCTCGCATTTGAGGCCAGAGCTGACGCAATTGCTGATGGGCGTCTCAAGGTGCGACGGAGGCGTGTAGTCGGCTTTTAGCGAGGCTGCATGATCGTCCCCCCAACTGGCTACAGTGCCATAGGCCCGCCGGAAAATCCGGTTCAGTGGCTCGCATATCTACACTCCAAGCTTCCCGGCGCTGGCTCGCCGATGAAGCGATTCGCCGAGTACTACGAGGGAAATCAGCAGAAGCTTGCCTTCTCGCAGATGCGATACAAGGATGCTTTCCGCGAGGTCTTCTCCGAGTGGCGAGACAACTTCTGCGGCATGATCATCGACTCCGCAGCGGAACGAATGCATGTCGACGCCTTTTCCCTTCCAGGTGACTCCGGGACGGACAAGGAGGCCCGCGAGTTTTGGCAGCGGTCCAGCATGGATGCCCTGTCCAACGCGGTCCACCTGGACGCCATGATTCAGGGCGTCTCCTATGCAAAGGTCTGGCCGAACAAGGCCGGAGACCCCCTCATCACCCCGGCCTCCGCCGAGCGTATGGCCGTGCAGTACAAGGCCGGCAGCCTGGTAGAGATCGAGGCCGCGGCTGAGTTCAACACGGACTCGTGGGGCCGCATCGGGGCAACGCTCTGGACTGAGGAATACGTCTATGAGGTGCCTTTCGGAGAGACTGACTGGGCAAAGGGCAAGAAGGCCCGCAATCCCCTCCAGACGGTTCCCGTTGTCGCCTTCACCAATCGGTCGCGAATCCTCGGTGACCCGTTCTCCGATCTGACGAACTGCATCCCGATTCAGGACGCGATCAACAAGACGATCATGGACGCCCTGACCGCGTCCGAGATGGCGGCATTCCCCCAGAGGCATGTCACAGGTCTTGAGATCCAAGAGGATGCCAACGGAAATCCGATCGAGCCCTTCCAGGTCGCGGTGGACAAGATCCTCCAGGCAGAGGACCCCCAGGCGCGTTTCGGTTCCTTCCCGGCCGCCGACCTCGGGAATTACGTGACCTTGGTCAGCATGCTGGTCCAGCACCTCAGTTCTGTATCTCGGCTCCCCCATCACTACTTCTTGGTGAATGGCGGCTCGACCCCTTCGGGCGAGTCGATCATCTCGGCCGAGGCCGGCCTAGTCGCAAAGGTCAGGGAACGCATGCTGCACTTCGGTGAGGCGTGGGAGCGGGTAATCCGCCTGTGCTTCGCCATCAAGGGTGACAAGCGCCGAGACGCCTTCAGCCTGGAAACGGTCTGGAAGGACCCAGAATACCGGACCGAAGCTCAGCATATTGACGCCCTGTTGAAGCTGAAGCAGCTCAATGTGCCAGAGGAACAGCTCTGGTCCGACGCCGGATACTCCTCCGCCCAGATCGAGTCTTTCCGCGAAATGCGGAAGGCGGACGCTAAGGCGGCTGCGGAGATTCAGAAGCTCGGGCCTCAGCCCCAGCACGACCCGGCCGCTCTCGAAGCCAAGAAGGCAGCCAGCAAGCCACCTCAGGGTAATGCGGGGAACGCGAACCGCAAGATCCACGAAGTGAAGAAGTAACGCCGAAATGGCAAGCCCATCCGAAATGGAGATTACCCATGCCCGAGACCGCTCCCACTTCCGAGCCGACTACCCCGACCACTCCCCCGGAGACCCCGCCAGCCGACCAGGCCGCGGAGGCCGAAAAGTGGAAGGCGCTCTCTCGCAAGAATGAGGACCGCTGGAAGGCGGCTTCCAAGGAGCTGGAGGACCTGAAGGCAGCGGCCATGTCTGACCAGGAAAAGGCGCTGGCTGATGCCCGTGCCGAGGGCCGTAAGTCCGCCCTGTCCGAGGTTGGCACCTCTCTGGCTGCGGCTGAGATTCGCGCTCAGGCTGCCGCTGCGGGCGTGACCGTGCCCACCGATTACCTCGACCTGAACCGGTTCCTCACCGACGACGGCAAGGCCGATACCGAGGCCGTGAAGGGCCTCATCGAGTCCCTTCCGAAGCCGTCGCCCGAGCCCGCGTTCCCTGACCTCCAGGGCGCTGGCTACCACCGAGGTACCGGCGGCGGCATCACGAGCATGGACCCCAATGAGCTGGCCGACCTGATCGCGGGCGGTCGGTTCCTCTAAGGCTCTTTTTTGCCCTTTTGCTTGCAACTGGTGAGTAGCTTCCCGGTAGCAATAACCCTTTTCTTCTAAAGCCCTGAGGCCCTTTGCGGCCTCGGGGCTTTTTTTATGCCCTGGAGCGTGGCCTATGGCGCCAACCACCCATCACTTCAATCTTGACCCAAAGCAGGTAACTGTAGCCGCGCTGGGTCTCCTGGACCGGCAGCTTACCCTTGGTGGTATCCCGGCTCGGTATTCTGAGCTGAACTTCACCGGTGGCATCGGTGACGTCATCAACGTCAACCGTGAGGCCCGAGGTATTCCGGTTCAGTCGGCCGGTATCACCGCCCCGATTACCAACCCAATCACGGGTGATAAGAATGTCTTCGCGGCGGCCTCGGATCGCCCTCTTCCGGCTGCTGACCGCCGGGCGCCTACGGGCTTCGTCAACGAGAGCCGCTTTCCGGTTCAGCTGACCACGCTCGCTCAGAACTCCACCGTTCTGAGCATGGAGCAGGTGGCTTTTGACCTGCGCCAGTTCGGCTCTCAGGTCCTTTCGAAGCTCACTCGCGGTTTCGCCGAGTATTTCGATGACACCACCGCCGCTTTTATCAAGGCGAATATCAACCGAAGTGGTCTGACTGTCGGCCAGAAGAACGCGATCGGCGGCGACGTCGCCGTTACGATTCCGGCAGCGGACGGCACCGCGGCGACCCTCTCGAAGCGTGCACTCAACATCCGAACCGCCCTGGTGGATGCGCGTCTCGCGCTCAACCTTGCGAATGTCCCGGCCTCCGAGCGGTACCTGATCGCCGGCCCCGAAGTTGAGGCGATTCTGCTCAAGGACCCGGAATTCGTGGCGGTCGATTATTCGGGTGACACCAACGCTCTTCGTCGCGCGACCATTGGCCGGATCTACGGCTTCGATATCGTGATCCACAACTCCTTCGGCCTGGAGATGTACCTTTTCCACCGTTCGGCGCTGTTCCTGGTGTCGGCTTGCCCGGCTATCCCGATGGGTGCCGTCAACGGCTCCATCCAGAATGTGAACGGCATTGCTACCCGAATGCTGATCGACTACGACTTCGGTAAGAAGGCTGACACGATCGGCCTGGACACCATGTATGGCCTGGCGACCGTCAAGGAAGACCCGGACTATTCGGTCCGCGGTACCACCATCGGTGAGAAGTTTGTGCGCGGTCTCAAGATTTCCATCACCGAGGCTCCGGCGGGCTGATGAAACGTTTCGCCACCGTTGAGGACGTGGCCGCCCGCCTGGGGCGGCCCGTCCTGGACGACGAGCGTCCCCGGGTTGAAGCCCTGTTGGACGACGTGTCGGCGCTCATCGCCGAGCACTGCACCGGTAGTTGGGACAGGGCCGCCCCTCCGGCCTCGTTCAAGGTGATTGCCTGCGCCGAGGTGATCCGCTGGCTATCCGTGACGCCCGGAGTGGTGAGCGAGCGTACCGGCGAGCTGGAGGTCCAGTTTGCGGCCTCCGCCGCGCAGGCCGGCCTGTCCGAGGCCGCGAAGTCGGGCCTCCGCCGCTACCGGCGAGGCCTTTCCACGATCCGCCTCACCACGTGGGATCCGCTACCTGTCGAGGAGGTGTCGCCATCCGGTACACCGAGCCCGTAGAGGTCCATCGCGCCGCCCTGGTGGCGGACGCCTACACCAACCGGCGGGACTGGGAGCACTCCGCCCGGGTCTGGGCAGGCCTGGCTTCGGTCCAGCCCGGCAAGCCATACACGGTCCGCTCCCCCGAGAGGGAGACCACGGTTGACCGCCTGGTGATTTACCTCCCGTTGAGCGCGGTAGTCGACTCCGCGGACCGCATCACGGTCCGGGGCATCACGTACCAGATCGAGGACGAGCCCGCCCACTGGCGGGCTGGCGGCCTCAGCCACATCACCATCAAGGCCGTGCGGGTGAGGCGATGAGCAGGTTCACCCTTCGTATGGATCGGAACTGGGAGCGGGAAATCCTCGCCCTCCCACAGGCCCGAGAGATAGTCGAGCTGCATACCGCCGACGTCGCCGCCCTGGCCATCAAGGAGGCCCCGCGAGCGAGCGCGACCCGCAACAACTGGAACTCCACGAAGCGCAACATCGAGGCCCTGGTCACGCTCTACCAGGGCGGTTGGTACGGCCAGGTGGTCATTGAGTTCGACCACGCGGTTCGACACACCATGCTCCAGGAGCGGGGCTATCGGGACCGCAAGGGCCGCCGCCACCCCGCCCGCCTCTTCCTGAAGGCCGCCCTGGAGAAGGCGAGGATTGAATGATTGATCCCGTCAAAGTCCTCTGGGAGTACCTGAGTTCACTGCCCGACCTGCCGCAGGGTTCCGTGACTGGGGACCTGGTTGGCCGCGAGGCCGGCGAGACCACCGTCTACCTCGCTGAATCAGGTGGTCACCGTCTGGTCCGGGACCGGATGGACAGGGCAGACGTCGAGTACGACGTGTACGCCGAGGACCGCGCAGAGGCTAAGCGCCTCGCGCTCCTGGTCCGCCAGGCCCTCCTTGAGGAACTGCCCGGCCAGGAGGCCGGCGGCGCCCTGGTGCTCGACGTCGCCGAGGTCTCCCGGCCCCGGTACTACCCGGACTCGGTGAGCCGGGAGCACATGTACGGCGGCGAGGTCACCGCCTTCTACGTCGAGGCCTGAGGCATCCTGCACAGGACATCGGGCTCGACCTCGCCAGTCTCCGTGTTGGTGACGGGTTCCCACCCGTACCGGGAGTACCAGGCCGTCAACTCCTCGGAGTTCAGCCCTTCCGGCCCCGGTTCGACGGACAGCATCAACACCACCTCGTCTTCGTCGGCCGCAGCGGTGATCTCCTTCAGCAGCTCGCGCCCCCATCCCCTCCCTTGAAAATCGGGATCAACCCGGATTTCCGTGAGGATCGCTACGGCGCCCGAGTCCGGGTCACACAGCAGTGACGCGTAGGCCCGGCCCTGGTGGTTTACGTAAGCACTCTTCATAGGGGCCAACCTACTTCCTCATAACCCCTAACTTGTGGGGTTTCCACCTTTCTCATACAAGCCTCGTGGCCATGTGCTACGGGGCTTTTTCTATGCCCGGAGGCCAGAGCATATGGCTAATGACGCCCAGAAGATCCGATTTGCTCCTAACGGTGGAGTGTTCGTAGCTCCCGCCCCGAATGGCCTCCCTGGTGGGACTCAGCTCCCGACCGATGTCGGGGACGGCAAGGCTGTTCCCAGCGGTTACAAGGCTTTCGGATATGTCGACGAGGGCGGCGTGACGATCACGCCTTCTATCGAGACTGATCCGGTTAATGCGTGGCAGAGTGCCACCCCAGTCCTTTACAACGTTAAGTCTGCGAGCATGCAGATCAAGGCGACCCTTCTGGAGACCAATCAGCTCACCTCTGAACTCTTCTGGGGTGCCCCGTGGGTGGCTGTAAAGGATGACAAGGGCGCGGACACCGGGACCTACCGCCTGGACCTTTCCTCGACCCCGGACCTTCAGGAAATTTCCCTGGTGGTCGACTGGTCCCAGAACGGCACGCTGTACCGCTGCGTGATTCCGCGGGCGATGATTTCTGATCGTGGTGCGATTACCCTTCAGCGCACCGAGGCTCAGAAGTACGAGCTGACCATTTCGGCGCTGGACGCCAATGGCTCGCTGGGCTACGTCCTCACGAATGACAACGTTAAGGGCACCGGCGGCGGTATTACTCCGCCTGCTCCATTCGCTTCCACGGTTGCTGTGCCAGGTTACGCCTCCAATGATTCGGCGGCGTCCTCCTGGACTGCCCGTGTAACCGTTACCGGCGTTACCAGCCCGGCTACTGTCAAGCTGCTGAATGGTGCCGGCACTGCTTTCCAGCTTCAGACCACTCTGAACGCTGACGGCAATTTCGACGTGACTATTCCGAAGGGCCAGGCAACCGCCGAGCTCAAGGTGACTCACGCTGGTGTGGATTACTGCTACACCGTTTCCGACAAGACGCAGGTGGGTTCCACGAAGACCTGCACCGTCGTTACCGGCTAAACGTCGGTGGCCTCTGCCGGGGAGGGCAATATTCCCCGGCCCCCATTCTTCCCTTTAGATGCTGGAGTTCCCCATGGCTGTTGCCAAGAAGACCGCTGCCCCGAAGACTGCCGCCGCGAAGGCGGAGGCCACCGACGAGCCGACGACTTTCGAGCACGCCGGTATTACCTTCACGGTCCCTGCTCCTCTGGATATGCCGCTGGAGATTCTGGAGGCCGAATCCGAGGTGGAGGCGGTCCGCCTGATTGTGGGTGAGGACGCCTGGGCCGAGTATCGGAAGACCAAGCCGACCATCCGCGACTTTCAGGCCCTCTCCGACAAGGTCAACCGGGCTCAGGCCGGCCAGGGAAACTGATCCAAATCGTTGGGGTTATCCAGGAGTACCCCGACGAGCTTGAAGCCGACCTCTTGGAGTTCTACGGCGTTGACCTCCTGGACCTCTGGCGCGGACGGCTATCGCTACGCCGTGTACACGTGCTGATCTCCGCCTTGATGAACAAGGCTGGCCGCTCCGCGCTCCTGGCGGCCATGGATGAGACGGCCCAGTGGGGCACCGCGGATCACCTCCTCGCCCGGGTGAGTGATGCCCTCGAACTCTCCAATTTCTTGTTCATCAAGGCCAATTCAGACTCCCCGACTGGCCTGCCGATCCCCGAGCCGGTTCCCCGACCCGGCATGGAATCTCCCGAACTCTCGGCACCGGAACCGGACTTCGCGTCCGGGAGTGAGCTCGCCGACTTCTTCACCCGCATGAGCAACCTGTAGGAGGCCGCATGGCACCGAGTACTCGCGGCCCCATCAGGGTGGGCTCTGGCTACATCGAGATCAGTACGGATCTCAGCCGGGAGTCTTTGACCAAGTTCAAGGCCGAGCTGACCAAGCAGATGGAGCGGGCCGGCGCAGAGGCCGGGAAGTCGCTTACCGCTGCGGCCACCAAGGGATTCGAAAGCCTGCCGAAGGCTGCCGCCACGGCGGCGAAGAAAGCGAAGTCCGCCGTCGAGGCGGAGGGCAAGGACAGCGCGGAGACGCTGGCGAGGATTGAGCGTGAGCTCACGGCCCAGTTCGGCGCCGAGGCCGCACGTCGGTTCAAGGAAGCTCGGGACCTGGAGGTCAAGAAGCAGCAGCTCGCCGAGGAGACGTCGACCGTCACCCAGCGGGCGCTTCGGACCGCCGTGCAGCAGGAGACCGAGGCTGCGACGGCTCGCAGCCGGCTGACTCAGCGGCAGGAACAGGAGCGCGTGGCTAGCCTACGCCGCCAGGCCGAGGAGGCCGCTCAGACCGCCCGCCAGGAGCGCGCTCTTCGACAGCAGGCTCTTGAGGACGAGGCCCGTATCGATCGGGAGATTGAGGCAACCCGGCTCCGTCTCGAACGGGAAACTCAGGCGGCCATTCGGGAGACTGCGCGAGTCCGTCAGCAGGCCCAGCAGCAGGCTATCCGGGACGAGATTGCCCAGAACTCGGCCATGCGGGACGGACTCCGCCAGAGGCTTGCCGAGACCCGCACCACGCTATCCGATATGGAGACCGCTCACACGTCGGTCATGACGCGAATCGGTAGCGGCTGGAAGAAGACCTTCGAGGGGACCGAGAAGTTCGGAACGACCCTCGCTGAGAGCGGGCACCTCGTAACCAACAACCTGGTTACCCCTCTCGGTATCGCGGCCGCTGCTGCAACTACCTTCGGCATTAAGTCCGCCGACGCCATGATTTCCGCTCAGACCGGCCTCAGGGGCATGGGAATTGAGCTGAAGGACGTTACCGGCCTTCTTGAGCAAATGACCGAGTACGGTATTCAGACGCCGTACAGCGTTAACGACATGCTCAAGTACGGCACCCGATACGCCCGAGCTAATGCGGCGCACAACAAGGATTTCGCCTCTGACGATCCAGTGGAGCACGCAAAGGGCTCCAGAGAAGTCGCTCAGCGGTCCGTCGACATGGTCAAGATGATTGGTGACTCGGCCGCTTACGGCGGTGTCCTCGACCCGACCATGGTCAGCCAGGGTATGTATGCGCTTGAGGTCATTCAGGACATGGGCCGTACGCCGCTGCGTAACCTCAAGCAGCTTGAGCGTGCGACAGGTATTCCCGGCCAACAGATTGCCAAGCTCCTTGGTTTCCGTGATCGAGCCCTCACCAAGGACGAGATCGCAAACTTCAAGAAGATGGACAAGGAAAACGGGATTGACCGCGAGATCCCGACAACGAACGAGGCCTCGGCTCAGCTCTACGCGTTCATGGCCGACGCGAAGCACACGGGCGGTGTGACGGGCGAGCAGCTTATTGAGAAGCTTCTCGCACACTGGCAGGACCCGAAGCTCCAAATCAATGGTGCAGCAGCCCGTATGGGTGGCGCGACGATCAGCGGCCGAATAGAGAACATGAAGGAGGCCGCGCAGTTCAAGCTCGGCCAGCTCTTCTACTCCAAGGGCGAGGACGGCGCTTACGAGTACTCCAATCTTGGCCAGAAGATCATGGGCAAGAAGGTCATGGACGACAATGGGACGCATTTTGAAGGCGGCCTGCTTAATGATGTCCAGGACATCGGAAAGTCCGTGTTCCCGACCCTCAAGCTGACCGTCGAGAAGTTCATTGACACCCTGACGAAGTTCACGGGGTGGATCAAGAAGGCAGCGGACTTCCTTGAAGAACACCCGGGCCTTCGGGACATGGTCCTCAAGGCGGCTCAGCTCGCCGCCGTCTTCGGGCCCCTGGCGATTGCTGCCGGTGCGGTCCTTAAGCTCGTCGGCAAGGCCGGGAAGCTCGTCGGCACGGGGGCCGCTGTTGCAGCAGCTCCAGTACGGGCCGCCGGCCGTGGAGTCCGCGGAGCGACCCGAGTTGCCCGCCAGACCCGTGCAGGCCTGCAAAGCCGCAGCGACGGTGACGGGTTCTTGCAGGGCTACCGGAACCGCCGAATCGAACTGAGCGGGGGTACCAGCGGAGACGAGCGCCGGGTCCGCACTGAGATCCGGGAGCTTGAGCGGCAGATCCGCGAGGCGGACGTAAGGACGGCGGAGCTCCGCCGAGACCTCCAGGCGATCAACAGCACCCAACTTCGCTCCATCATCGGGGAGTTGTCCGGGGGGAACCGCAGCGTCGAGGGTGCCGCACAGGCCGCCCGAGCCGAGGTCCACCAGGTCCAGACGCAGGGGATCGAGCCCCTGAACCGGGCGAGCCTTTCCGGCCTTCGAGGCGAGTTCACCACCACGCGCGAGAGCGCCGAGCGCCTGGTGGCCGCCGTCAAGGATGGTCAGCGCGAGATCGGCCAGCTTGACGGCAAGAAGTTGACCGCCCTCAAGGTGACTGTCGACTCCGCCCACGGCGCTGTGACCGACTTGAAGAACAAGATCGAGAACACGTCGCTCGCCGTCACCCAGCTCAATGACAAGAAGCTGGTGGGGCTCAAGGTGGCCGTCGACTCCGCGCACGGCACGGTCACCGACCTCAAAAACAAGGTGGACGACACCGCTCGGTCTGTCGGGCTCCTGGACGCCAAGAATCTGAACGCCCTCTCAGCAGAGTTTCGCCAGGCCCACGGGGCGGCGGACCAGCTCCACGAGAAGATTGGACAGGGCACAGGAGCGGGCTCGGTGGCCGGCCGCGTTGGACTCCTCAACCAGAGGTCTCTTTCCGGCCTCCGTGGTGAGTTCGACCAGACCACCGCAACGGCTGATCGCCTTCACGAGAAGATCGGCCAAGGAACCGGGGCGACCAGCGTTGCCGGTCGTGTTGGGCTCCTGAATCAGAGGTCCCTGTCAGGGCTGAAGAATGAATTCGATGGGGTTCACAACTCCGCCGATTCTGTCTACACCAAGGTTGGCCAAGGCACGGGTGAAGGCAGCCTGGCAGGCCGAATAGGCCTCCTGAATGGCCGTTCTCTGAGCAGCATCAAGGAGCAGGTCGAGAAGCTGAGCGGTGCCCTGAGCACGGCTCACACGCACGCTCACAACCTTGATACCTCGATCGACAACATCACCAAGAAGGCGCCTGGAGGAACCTCCGGGGGTTCGCCCTCGAAGCCGGACAATAAAAAGAAGTACGCGACTGGTGGTGTCCTTCCGGGCTATGCGCCAGGTGTGGACTCCATTCCCGCGATGCTCTCTCCTGGTGAGGCAATTCTTCGCCCGGAGGTCACCGCGGCCCTCGGGCCGGCGCTGATTCACAGCTGGAATGCCGCTGCTCGAAAGGGTCACCTCTCCCGATTCGCCAGCGGCGGTATTGCCGGGCGCTTGGGGTTCAACGAGATCACCGAGGCCATCCGTCTTCAGAACATCTGGCCTTTCGCAACCGGCGCGATCAACGTAATGCGATTCGCCAAGTCTTCGGACGATGTTGGCGGTGATGCCCAAACTGGAATGCTGGGTGCTGGCGCCAACACGTCGAGGTGGATTGGGTCCGGCGTCGCCGACCGTTTCCGGGGCATATTCGACTTTGTTACGAACGACTCTTGGAAGCTTCTCCGACGAGTCCCAACCGTCCTAGGTCAGGTCGCCGGCATTGTCGGCGGGACTGTCGCCCCAATCTTGGGAGATTACTTCTGGGATGACGTCTGGAAGGGCAACGGGAACATTGTCGACCGAGGCAACAAATTCCTTTCGGACACTTTCTCGGTCGAGACTCTGAAGCGCGCCGGATCGAATCTGGTCGGCGGGGTCTGGGAGTCCGTGAAGTCTCTGGTCGGTGGAGCAAAGGACATCATCACCGATCCAGTCGGTAGCGTCACTGATGCCTACCATGCGATTTCGGATATGGCGTCGGCTGAGATTGACCAGGTTGTGGACATGGTCAAGGCCATCAAGGATATCTATGATGCGCCCGACGAATACGCCGGCTCCGTCCTCATGGACGTTCTGAGTACAGCCAAGGAGGCGCTTCCCAATACCGAGGGCCTGTTCGACTTCGACAAGAACGCCAAGGTCTCCGGCGTAGAAATCCCGCCTGAGGCACTGAATTTCATGGATATGTTCGGCGGGAAGCTCGACCCGACCGGAGACCAGGTCACTCGTTGGCGTCCAACTGTCCAGCGGGTCCTCGGGGAGCTGGGCGTCAGCCTAGATTACACCGACCTCATTCTTCACCGAATCAAGGTGGAGTCAGGCGGTGACCCGAATGCGGTGAACAACTGGGATAGCAATGCTCTCAATCCCAACATCGGCGCATCTGCTGGCCTCATGCAGACGATCCCGGCGACGTTCGCGGCGTACGCCGGACCGTATCAGTACCTCGGGCGCCTTAACGGCCTTGCCTCGATTTACGCGGGCCTGAACTATGCCATCCACCGTTACGGCGCCAAGTGGCCGCAGGCCCTTTCGGGCACGTCCGGGTATTGGTCCGGGACGCTTTCCGCGTCGCCGGGCCTTCGCCTGGTCGGCGAGCACGGGCCCGAGCTGGTGAATTTCCGTGGGGGTGAGCGGGTGCATGATTCCGGGGATACCCGGCGAATGCTCCAGGGCAAGACCTACGAGATTCACGTTCACGAGGCCAAGTCGGAGGACACCACTCAGGCAGTTCTTCGCGCCCTCCAGTATGCGGAGGTTATGTCAGCCATGTAGTCATTTGGAGGCCCCATGCCAATTCCGGCGATTAAGCCGCTGGTTCTCGACCAGCAGCCGGCACCTCTTCCACTGCCACCTCAGCCGGTGGCATGGGGCCACACTCACGTGACGATCACGGGCTCTAATGGTGAGGGGGAGGAAATCCCCCTCACCGCCTTTGCTACCCGGGAATGGCCCGTCATCCTGATCCAGGCCGGCGCCACCGGGCTGGATATGCCGCCGGTCGAGCTGCATTCCGATGACAGCCCGAATTTGGATGGTTCGATCTATCGCGGCTCGCGGGTGGCAGCTCGACAGATCATGATCCCGGTATACCTGCACGGCGTTGACCGTCGCACCTTGAAGGATCTCAAGCGGCGGCTGATCTCAGCACTCAACCCGAAGAACGGGTTCTGTGTCCTCAAGTTCACTGAGGCTGATTCACTCACCCGGACTCTCTACGCCTATTACAAGGGCGGTATGGAGGGCGACGAAGGCGTAGACAACGCCGGTTTCCGTTTCATGAAGTATGGGCTCCAGTTCACGGCCTTCGACCCGTGGTTTTATGGGCCTGATACTCAGGTTGCGGAATGGAGTTTCGGCGGCGGGAAGCCCTTCCTGAAGACAGGAAAGGCTCTGTTTCCGCTCTCCCTGAGTAAGGGGACTCTGTCCAGCAAGGACATCCCGATTATCAATCCGGGCGACGTCGAAGCGTGGCCCGTATGGGACCTTAAGGGGCCTATCCGAGGATTCCGGATGACCGCACCGGACGGCAAGTCCTTCGGGATCGCAGCGGGGGGTACTGGCAGCCCTGACGCGGTGCCGGCGGGCCGCACCCTCACTGTAGACACTCGACCTGGGGTGAAGACGCTTAAGGACGACCAGGGCACCAACTATTGGACAGAGCTGGACGCCTCTCCCGCGCTCTGGCCCATTGAGGCCGGAAAGTCAGCCATCTCCGTCGACCTCACGGCAGGCAGCTCTGCTGCCTCTCTCCGTCTTTCCTTCCGACCTCGCTATGAGAGTTACTGATGCCTATGAGTTACCGAATAGAGGTCCGAGACCGAGACCTTAATCGGGTCGGCATCATAGACACCTGGATCAAGCTGGACTTTATCGTGAGGTTCTGCCAGCAGGGGTCATTTCAGCTTCTCGTCAAGGCCGGCACCGAGCAGGCGAACCTTTTGCAGAAGGGTGGCGGTATCGCCATCTTCCAGGAAGGTGTTCCTGAGCCGCTTCTGACAGGGCAGATTGAGTTCTTTCAGCAGTACTGGACAGTTGAACAGCACACAGGCCCGGGGAGCCTTTACGTGGGCGGGAAGTGCGACAACAAGATTGCCTACTCCAGGTTGGCCTTCCCCGAGCCCGCGGTGCCCGTCTCGAAGCAGTACACAGCCCGTCCAACTCGCCAGGCCGCCGGCTCAGCGAGCAAAGCTCTGTGGTGGGAGCTGGAGCACGCCGTAGGCGCCTCCGCTCTTCCCGATCGCCGGATTCCCGGCCTGTCGATGCCAGCGCCGGCCGACCTTGGCGCACAGGTCAACGACTCCTTCCGCTTCGATGGCCTCGGGACCACTTTTGAAAGGTGGACCGAAGGTAAGGATTTCGGCTATCGATTCCTCTACAACCCCGACACGAAGTCCATCGAGCTCCGTGTCTTCGCTCCCCGAGACCGATCCCGAGACGTCCGTTTCAGCCCTGAGCTTGGGAACCTGCGGGAATTTATCTGGACGCTTACTGCACCCCGGGTAACCCGCGTCATCGTGGCTTGCCAGGGTGAGGGCGAAGATCGGTACTTGTACCAGAAGATCGACGCTGACGCCGAGGCGGAATGGGGCGTCCAGATCGAACAGTTCTTGGACCGCCGAGACCTCCCACTGAAGACCGACCCGGCTACGGGTCAGCCGGTGAAGGCTCGCGAGGACACCACGGACGCGGAATTCGCGAACGCGAAGAAAGCCGTCGAGGACGCTGCGGACAGCGTTCTCCAACAGGGTGAGAAGAACGGCAACTTCCAAATTTACCCGATCGACACCGAGCAGACCCGCTTTGGGCGGGACTACTTCGTTGGGGACTTGGTGACTGTCTCGATCGACGGTGTTGAGTACGTCGATATCGTCCGCGAGGTCAACATCTCGGTAGAGGACGCCGGTAAGAACCTCACCATTCGCCCGAAGATCGGCGAGCAAGGGACCGGCGATCCCCTGAATCTCTATAAGACCGTTTCTGAGCTTCGCGAGAAGCTGCGGAAGCTCGAAGCGAGGATGTAATGGCAGAAGTCAGTTACCCGTTTTCTCAGGCTAATGGCTCGGGTGGAACTGAGATGGTCTCTCAGGTCCAGTGGCAGCAGATGGCCCACCTGTGGGGCGGAGACCGAGTTGATTACCAGCTCACCAGCTCAACCTTGGACCCGGGCGCTCTTCCTTTCGCCTGGCGCGTAATCAACGGCCGCACGATCTCTATCGAGGCCGGTAATGCGTGGGTCGGTGGTTTCTACTACCAGCTCACCGCCCCGCTGAATGTCGACATCGACCCGAATCCAACCGACCGGGCCCGCAAGGACACGATCGTCATCAGGGCGGACGTTGTTAAGGGGTCGGTGAACATCACCGCCGTAAAGGGCCAGCCCAGCATTTCCCCTATCGCTCCGCGGCCTCAGCGCTCGCCAGGGGGTGTTTGGGAAATGGTGCTGCTGGAGGTCGACGTGCCGGCCGCCAACGGCGCCCTCTCGGTCTACTCCCGCGCCTCCTTCGACATGCCTCGATCGGTGGCAACGCCCTGGAACACCCGCTCAACCGCCGACTTCGTGCCTCAGGGCACTTTCATCTATGACCTCGACCAGGACGGCGGAGACAGCCCGTACGAGGCTTTTACGAGCCGAGACGGCTACATGGTGACCCGCCATCTTGGAAAGGCGAGGCCGTACACCCCGACTCTATGGGGCGTGAACAACCAGCCGGCCGAGGTGAACCGGGAATGCTGGTGGCGCTGGATCGCCCCCAACGTATTTCACTTCAACATGAAGCTGAAGAATCCGACGCCTAGCGACATTGTCACTACCGGCTGGTACATGCAGACCTCTCTGCCGAATCCAGCGAATGGCCGTACAGCCCAGATTTTCGAGGGCTACATCGATAACCCTGCCGGTGGCGGCGGTAAGCCGTGGATGACCTCGGTCAAGGGGGTCACATGGGAAGGCTCCGGAACTTCGACCGTGAATCTCTTCACCCCTGCTGGTGATTCCCTAGTAGTCCTCCAGGGAATTCCGGCTCACTCGACCCTGCACCTGTCCGGAACCGTCGAATCCGACGTCTTCACTCAGTAAGGAGGCTCCATGGCACGAAATCTCTTCGGCGGCACGGCCGCTGACGTAGCGGAGAGCGTCTCCGGTGCCCGAATCCCCGGGGCTGTCGGAACTGTCTGGGACGGTCCGAGCGAGGGCGCCCGGCAGGTGACGGACCTGACCGACACCAACGGCGCCCCAATCATCCAGCTGGTAGCGGACGTCCGAGGCATGATCCCCAGCTTCTACGGCCCGAGCACCGGCGCCGAGCGGCTTTGGGTGGACTTCGGGGCCGGAAAGATCGGCCTTGTGTCGGTCACGGCGGGTGAGCGCCTGGCCCAGCACCAGGCGGCACCTGACCCTCACCAGGACCGGGCGTACACCAATGAGCGGCTGGCGAATTTCGTCCCGCTGGCCGGCGCTGACCTCCCTGTCCCGGCAGGTACGGACTGGGCTCGGTGGATCGTGCCCTCGAACGCCGACATCAACGGCTCCGCCTGGAAGCTCAAGACAGCAGACAACACGGACTACACGCGGCTCCGGAACAGCGGTGCCCTCATGATCGACACGGTTGGTGTACGAGCTGCACTCTGCATCGGGGCGCCGGCCTACGGGCCGACTCAGGCAGTCCTCAACATCACCAGCTCGAAGGCCACCACCACAACTACCTCCTCGGTCTTCCGAGTTGTAGGGGATGGGTCGGTGATCTCGGCTGGGACGGTCACGGCAACGAACATTGGCTCGGCCCGGGTGTTCAGTGGTCCCAACGCGCCGTCCAGTCCGAAGGCCGGGGACGTGTGGGTGCAGTATGGCTAATCAGCTCAAGGTCTGGGACGGGGCGGCCTGGATCGACAAGACGCCGCAGGTCTGGGACGGGAGCAAGTGGAGCCCGCGGCCTCCCCTGTACTGGGATGGGGCCGCGTGGATGAGCGCGGCCCCATCTCCGAGGGAGTTCCCTTCCTTCGTCTCCAGCACGAAGGCCCTCGTCGTGGACCAGGCCCTCGCCGAACTTCCCCTCCCCGCAGTGCGAACGAACGATTTCGTCGTCAGTCTGTGCGTCACCTCGGGCTCTGCGCCAGCACCCCGTTTACTCACCCCTGCTGGGGCCATCCCGACCCAATACACCCTCGCCAGTGGGCTTTTGATGGCCGTGGCCGTGTGGCCCTGGGAACCTTCCCGAGGTAACTCGGTGGTCTGGGACGTGGGCAACGCCCGCAGTGCCGCCGTCATGAACCTGGTGTACCGCAACGGTGACATCTCCAACATCGGTCTCACGCCCGTAGTCGGCATCCAGGAGTACAGCAACACCAACTTGCTTCCGCTGATGGCCTCGACGAGCTACCGCAACTTGTACGCGGCCGTCACCGTGTCCAGCACCCTTACCGGCCTCTCTTGGCCTTCCGGCGTCGCCGGTCGGGACCAGCAGCTCGGTAACTTCGGCTCGGCTCAGGTCAGCCTGATGGTGGCCGATACGCCGGGTGCCGGCGGCTCGCCCGGCAGCGTGCAACTCGACACCACCGTCTCTTCGGCGGCGGTCGTTCTCATCTCAGTTCCAGGACGGTCCGACGGAAAGGCGACCTGGATTCTCGGCGACTCCGTCGGCTCTGAGCTCGGCACCACTACTATCCTGGAGCTTTAATTGATCTCACTTCCCGCCCTGAAGTCGTGGGTTTCCCGACAGGTCATCGGCCCTGCCGACATGAATTCTCAGGTGTATGACGTACACAACGCGCTGTATACGGTGGTCAATGACCATGAGGCTTCCATCAACCGCCTCAAGGGGAACCCGGTCATTTCGCTCTCCTTGCAAATTCCGGTTGTACTGAGCCCGAACACCTCCACCACGGTCTACTGGAACACCTCGAACCCGATTGCCAAGGTAGGGGCGTGGAATTCTCCGGACGGTGGAACTCTTATCGTGCCGGAGGCTGGCGTCTACAAGGCCACGATGAGCTGGGGTGGTTGGGGGACGGGCACCTCCACCCCGAAGGTACACGCATGGATCTATAGCCCTGCGGGCAAGGTCGGTGGCTTCCTGTACCCGCCAATCAACGGTGATGCGGCGTCGGGCTCCTTCTCGATGGCCATGCGCTTGCAGGCCGGCGACCGGTTCGCGGCCTACTGCGTCTCGTGGTGGGAGGGCTTTCGCAGTGATAACGGCAGTGGCGATGAACGAGAGTCCTGGAACCTGACCGTCGAAAAGATTTCTGACTAAGGAGGCCCATGACCCCCACTGACATTTTCGGTTATGCGGGCACCGCGGCCTCTATAACGGCCGCTCTGGTCATGGTCCGGGCATCCTGGCAGATGAATTCGGCTCAGGTCTGGAAGGGCGAGGCGGAAGCTCAGAAGACCCGGGCCGACCGCCTTCAGGATGACCTGAATGAAATCAAGGACAGACTGACCCGCATTGAGGCGGAGAACCGCCGACTCGTCGAGCTGATCACTACGCTCGACCCTTCCCGGATTCGCTCCGGGCTCTAATCCTTTCGTTAACCCCTGAGGGGCTGGCCGTATGGCCGGCCCCTTTTTGTATGCCCTGGAGGCATCTTGAGTCAGGTTTCTACCGTCTTCGCCGTGGCATCCGCCGAGGTCGGATATCAGGCCGAGCGCGCCCCAGGCGAGCGCCCGTCAGGACACCAGAAGTACTCCGGTCAGGTCCCCGGCCTTGAATGGAGCAACTACCAGCCCTGGTGCGCTACTTGGTGCTCCTGGGTGGCCCTGAAGGCGGGCGTCCCGAGCCTCTACCCGCGCACTGCTTCTTGTTCCAACGGGGTCCAGTGGTTCCGTGATCGCGGTCGATTCTCGGACTACCCGGCAATCGGCGCCCAGGTCTTCTACGGTCCTGGCGGCGGCACTCACACCGGAATCGTCTACGCGTATGACGCGAATTCCATCTACACCTATGAGGGAAATACTTCCCTCACCAATGACGCAAATGGCAATAAGGTCATGAAGAGGGAACGGCGTCGTCGGGACTCCTACGTCTACGGCTACGGCCTCCCCGCCTTCGACGGCGGCATCACCACGGCGGACCCCGGCCTGAAGGGACAGCCGTGTTTCACCTACCAGGCGTCTGCCTCCGGCCCGGCCAACTCTGGCTCGACCAACCCGACTTCGCCAACCCGAACCGTGACCGTGCGAGCGGGCCAGACCATCACGGCCATTGCTGCGGCGGCCGGCATCAGCGTGGCCGCTCTGCTCTCACTCAACCCGAGCGTGAAGAACCCCGACCAGATCCACCCGGGGGAGACGATCACCCTGCCAGCCGTCCCGGACGGCGGCCAGGAGCCGCAGCAGCCCGACCCGACTCCGCCACCGGTTTCCCCGCCGGCCTCGAACTCCGACGCCTTCCCTGGTGCCAGCCAGTTCGGCCCAGGTGCGAACAACAGCGACGTAACCCGCCTCGGTGAACTCCTGGCCCAGCGCGGCGGCGCGCGCTTCTACTCCGAGGGGCCAGGTCCTCGCTGGACCGACTCCGACCGCCAGGCCGTGAAGGCCTTCCAGGCGGCCCAGGGTTGGACCGGCAGCTCCGCGGACGGCATCCCCGGCCCACAGACGTGGACTCTCCTGGTCACCCACCAGGGCCACGACATTCCGGCCGCCAGCTCGGCGAAGCCGAGTGCGGCGCCAGCCTTCCCGGGGGCTTCCCGGTTCCGTCCGGGGTCGATCAACCAGCACGTCACCGCGCTGGGCAAGGCCCTCGTCCGACACGGGTACGGCCGGTTCTACGCCGTTGGTCCTGGTCCTCGTTGGTCGGAGTCCGATCGGCGAGCCGTGCAGGCCTTCCAGCGCGCTCAGGGCTGGCGCGGAGCTGATGCCGATGGTTACCCGGGACCGGCTACCTGGTCCCGTCTCATGCGGTAGCGATTAGGAGCCCGCAGAGGTCCAGCTGTCCAGGATCTCAGTTGCCCGCCGTTCGATGAACTCGGCCCGCTTCGAAGCGTCTTGCTCAGGCGCAGGGTAGCCGGCGGGCAGGCCGCGTTCCACCGTCTCCACGACGTCGGAGATCTGAAACGTCACCCGAGTGTCCGCGGCGAGGGCGAGCACCGTTTCGAGTGCCTTCGAGGTGCGAGCGAACAGGTCGTCGGCCAGGGCTGCCGCGTCGATGGACATAGGAAGACTGTAGCGCCGTCCTCGCCGGGCGCTGGCCGCTTCCAAGAACTGATCTGAATGAAACAACTACGAAGGGAAATAGATGAATTCATTCATCTCTGCTCATGCTGTCCGCATCGTGGCCGCCGTTGCGGCCCTGATTCCGCTCCTCGCCGCCTGGTACCCGGCGATCCCGTGGGAGGCCCTGGTGGCGGCTGCTGCGGCCCTGCTCGGTGCCGGTGAGCTGGCCCAGCGCCACGAGGACACCAAGACGTCGGCAGCCCTGCACGAGACCTCTCCACTCGACGTCGCGGCCGGCCTCCAGGCCGAGCTGACCAAGCAGGAGGACGAGCAGAACCGCTGATCTACAACGCAAAAATGCCCCCTTCCCGGCCGGGAAGGGGGCATTTTCTGTTTTTCACACTATTCGATACGAGTGGGCAGCTGCGGTTTCGCATCACTCGCCTGGAAGAGATCGAGCACCTTGTGCCCGCAGTTCAGGCAGACGTCACTGTTCGACGCGAAGCGGTGTTGCGTGTCCGGGCACGCTGGCTTCCCGATCGTGGCATGCCCGCAAGGCCTGCAACGCCACAGCGGCGCCCCGTCGTGCGGGCTCTCCCAGTTGTGGGGAGGGTAGTGCTCCGGGTTCCAGTAAGGGGTGTCCGTGCAGGGCGCCTTGACCCGGCCCACGATGACCTGGTCACCGCTCCGCCAGTTCACCCGACCTTCCGCGTCCAGGAACGTCGTCCAGGCCGTCATGGGTTCCTCCTGTACTGACCGTGCTCGGGAGTTTCGACGGTACTCCTTCCGACCGGGCAGTGTCAGGTGTCCAGGGTCAGCCACTCGGCGATGGCCTCGCTGATCGGGGCCCCAGTGGCCTCCTGGATGAACCCCCACTCCCCATTGGCATTGCATTCGAGGAACCAGGGTCGACCGTCAGCATCCTCGGCGAAGTCGAACGCGCCGAAGGAGAGACTGGCGGCGGCCATGTAGTCGTGGAGCTGGTGGGTGGTGACGTCGTCCAGTTCAACCAGCTCATACGAAGCCGCCTCAGGGCCGGCGCGCCAGTCCAGCAGCTCGGATGTGATCCGGGCCGCGAACACTTGGCCACCGACAACGGTTACCCGCAGGTCAGCCTTCTTGTCGATCAACCGCTGAAAGGTGTGAGGTACCGGCTGCATCCCAATCAGCGGGTCGGACGAGGTGATTTCCCAGGCCGGCGCGAAGTCGACGTAGGTCTGAGTCATCGGCTTGACGACAGTTCGTCCAGCGGCAATGAAGGTGGCGGCCTCCTCCGGGCTGGTGGTGGTGAGCGTGTCGGGGATGTCCATGCCGAGGTCAGCGGCCAGTGTGAGCTGAGGCAGCCTGACCCGGTGGTAGTGCACAGCCATGGGCTCGTTCATCCACCGTCCAGCGTCAGCGGCGCGGAGCGCGCCAAGTACTGCCACCGTGGTTTCGTCAGCGGCCCATGCCTCCTCCCCCTCAAGCGAAGTCGGCTTGGTGGGCTTGCGCCACAGCACGGACGTCCAGGGGCCGACCGGGGCGCCGCCAACGGTCCACTCCGAAGTTGCGTTCCTCCGGATGAGAGCGCTGGTGTGTTCCTCGTTGCGCGGTCGGCCGGGGTCGAGGCGAACGAAGGTGGCCCGGCTGAGATGCCGGGCCACCATGTCCGCCGCGTAGTCACGGTCATCAGCGACGATGACCACACGGGGGAAGATCATTTCAGTCGTCGTCCTTCTTCGAACCCAGCGGCGGCGGGCGGTTGGTGATCGTGAAGCCGCGAACGTCGGCGGCCTCGACCAGCGGAACACCGTCCGCGGTGAGGTTCAGACCTGCGACCTGGCTGTAGCTGTGCTCCGGAAGGACCGGGGTGAGCGCCGCCACACTGGCGTTGCTGGCACCTCGGAGAGCGAGGTATGCCATCTCCATCTCCTTTCTCGTTTCTCGTTTCAGGATTCCGAAGTACTTTCGCACTTCGGCTTGTTGCGCCCATCCGTGCCCAACTTTCGCACGGACGGGAGACTTTGAGGGCTACTTGTACGTGCGCTGAAGCCTCCTCGGGCCCGCGCACATCAGCGCCCAGCGGCTAACTGTGCCGTCTTTGTTGGTCTCCTCGAACGCCACGATCGTGCGGTAGGTCACGCGGGTTACAGCGTCAACGACCACCTTCCGCGCAACGTAGATTCCGACGCGACCCTTGTAATCGGTGAACCATCCGCCGATGGGCGGGAGGTCCATGTCCTCGACACACAAGCCTTCGAATCGGCGAGGACAGGCGCACGGCCGGTCCCCGGCGAGGGCTCGCACCCTCGCCAGACCACCCTTGTAGATGGTCGGTACGTAGCCGGCTCCAACCACAAGGGCCGACTTCTTGGGGCGCACTGCCTTCATCCTTATGGGTTGGTGTTCCACCCGCCCGCGCGCCGGGGGGTGCACGCGGGCGGGTGGAGGTCTTGAGGGTGGACTAGACCCAGGCGAGCGTTCCGCCCTTGTAGGGCCTCGACCTGAAGATGAGCGGCATGCCGGTGGACTGGTTAATCGCCGCCGGGCACTGCATCTCAAGGCCGGCGATCTTGCACAAGACGAGCCATCCGCACGCCTTGTCCCTGCTGGGGAAGATGAGTGTCTTCAGCTCCCCAGACTGGTCGGGAAGGCGGCACACGTCCTGCATCAGGTAATCCCAGATGAGGAATTCACCAGAGCGCTGGCCGAGCTGGTAGCGGTCGGTGGTAACGGTCACACCGCCACCGTCCGCCTGTCGTTCCACTTCCCGGCCCAGCTCTGTGCCATGTCGAATTCGTAGAACCGCAACGGTCGAGGGTCCGCCGGG
Source organism: Kitasatospora sp. NPDC032121 (assembly GCF_055580145.1). NCBI lineage: Bacteria > Bacillati > Actinomycetota > Actinomycetes > Kitasatosporales > Streptomycetaceae > Kitasatospora > Kitasatospora sp. NPDC032121. Next base: position 1,153,827 of record NZ_JBVILX010000001.1, read on the forward strand.
GAGACCTTCACCAAGCCACCCGCGCGGTTGTCCATCATGACCCAGCACGGACGGCACGAACCGACGGGATCGGCAACGGGGAGGATGGTGATTCGCTTCATCTGCGCGGCGCCACCTGGACGAAGCCCCGAACCTTCTCAACCGCCTCGGAGAACTCGTTGTACTCCTCCTGGATCGGCGAGATGGTCATCCGGTTCGGGACCATGATCGCACCGGCGTTCCCGGCCCGAATCCTGGTCACCGCCGCCTGAAGGCCGGGCCGTTGGGCCGGCGGCTTCTCCATCTCGTCGGAGGGGTCCACCACGACCAGGGCGACGCCCCAGCCGAAGCGGCTGGCGTACTCCGCGCAGCGCTCCAACTCCAGCTCGGGGAACGCCGCACCGGTCTGGGCCAGGTAGATCACCACCTCGAAGGCGGCCTTGGTGCGCTCCGACTCCACTCCGAGAGCCTGGTTTCCGACGTCCGGCTCACGCGAGAGGGAGGTGGTGGGGGTTCCGTGCCGCTGCAACGTCCGCTCCTTTCCGTAGTTGTGCCACTACCAGATTCGACGTTTACGGCTACCATCGGAAGGCTTTGAAATCGCTAGCTGACTCGACCTCAAAGAGGTAACGATCATGGCGCGTCGCACAGTTGATCCAACGTCATCGCCGCTGGCGGCTCTCGCGGTGCAAATCACCAGGTCACGCGAGGCAAAGGGCCTGACGCAGATCGAGCTAGGCAAGCTGGTCGGGTACTCAAACGCCTATATCTCGAACGTGGAGGGGGCCAAACAGGCTCCGTCTTTGACCTTCGTAGAGCGCGTGGACGAGCACCTGGAGGCCGGCGGTTCGATCCTGCTCCTGTACTGGAGCTGGAAGGGCGGCAGCCTGATCCCGGGGTTTCGGGAGTACGCCGCCAAGGAGCGTGAGGCGATCGGAATAAGGATCTTCGCCACGGGCTTGGTACCTGGCGTGTTGCAGCATCCCCAGTACTCCGCGGCCTACGAGGCCGCCATCGTGCGGAGGGGCGACGCCACCCAAGCCGATGCCGACGAACGCCTGAAGCTCCTGGCTGTACGGCAAGGGCTACTTGATCGAACTCGGGCTGTTCACGCAGTGTTGGAAGAGGCTGTGCTGCGTCGACCGATCGGCGGACCTAGCGTTATGGTCCAGCAGTTGGCCCACCTGGAGGCACTGGCAGCCAGGCCGAACGTCGTCCTCCAGATCGCGCCGTTCAGCCTCGGCGAAGAGCAACCGCTTTCCCACCCGGTGACGTTGCTCACGTTGCCGAATCGCTCGATGGTCGCGTATTTCGAGACCCTACAGAGGGGATACCTAGAGCAAGACGGTGAGACCGTCTCGGGCTGGGCCAGAAAGTACGATCGCCTACAGGCGGACGCTAAGGGCAGGGCCAGCACCTTGGCCCTGATCCGGAAGGTAAGGAGTGACTATGAGCACGAGGACGCGAGCTGACCTAGCCTTCGCTGGGTGGCGCAAGAGCACCTACAGCGACGGCGGAGGCGGGTGCGTTGAGGTTGCTGACGGCTACACCGGCATCACCCCCGTCCGTGACTCCAAGGACCCTCAGGGGCCTGCAATTGTCTTCAGCAACGAGGCGTGGAGGGACTTCGTCACCGCAACCGTTGCAGGCGAGTTCGGCGACGTCTGACCCGGACCACGGAGGCCCCCCGCCCAGCAGGCGGGGGGCCTCTCGTCTACTCCGACCAGGCCGGCGGGATCAGCTCGTGGCCCTCGGGCACCGCGAGGTCGTCCGGGCCCAGTCGACCGGCCACCGGCCACTCGTCGACCGCCGGGAGCGTCAGGCCGCTGGCTACCCGGATCGCCTCATCCGTGCAGCAGCTCGAACAGATCCTCGTGCCACCCGCCCTGGACAGGCCCGGTCGCCGGCCGAGCGCACTGCCGCAACGCGGGCACTCCGGGACACCGTCCGGCGCCTCACACATCCGGCTCGCCCTCCTCCTCGGGGTCCGGCATGCCCTGGAGCACCCACTCCGCCTTCGCCCGCACCGAATCGAGCGGAGGACTCAGCAGCAGCTCAACCGGGTAGGCCGCGGTGATCTGGACGCCGCCCGTGGGCTCGTACGTCTCGGCTCGCACGATCGCCCCGATCTCGACAGACCGCAGGATCAGCGGGGCGGCCTGCCAACGCTCGGCGGCCCCTACGATGAAGGTGATTTCCTGTCGACCGTTGACCACGGGGCCGACCTGCGTTGCCGGGTTGCCGGCCCCTACCAGGTCGACGAGCGACCACGCCCAGAACTTCGGGTCGAACAACGCACCTTCCTGGTGCGCGCGGAGCGCAATGGCACGAGCCTCCGCCAACTCGAAGCCCTCGACCGCGTCCGTCACTTCCTTCCTCCTGCGCTTCTCCCGGCTCTCCAAGATGCGGCGGTTGACCTCAGCCGTCGGGTTGATCTCGGTCATACTGTGCCCTCACTCCTCGTCCCGCTTGCGCGGGCTTCCCTCTCGACCGTATCGGGCGGTACCGACACGGGTAGGTCGTTGTGCCACACCTGGCCGCTTATCCACCGGGACACCACCGGGGCGAAGCGCCCCCGGACGAACCGGGGGCGCTGTCGCTGGGGCATCCGTGCCGGGGTCACCGACCCCACGAAGCAACCTTCCGGCGCCACCAGGCCCGCGCCGTCTCCGTGCACGCTTCCTCCGCCATGGCCACCCAGTTCTCCGGGACCGGACCGACCGACTTTCCGGCCTGCTCGGGGGCGGCCTCCTCCGCGGGCTCCTGGTCGTCCAGCTCGGCAGCCGGCTCCTGGTCCTGGTCCTGGTGCTCGATGACCTCAGCCGGCTCCTGGTCGATCGCGGGGGCCGCCTTCTCGTACTTGGCGACCAGGCGCCCGGTCTCCTCCCATGCGGGCAGGTATGTCGTCATGAACTTCTTCCCAGCCCGTTGCACGGCGCCCGCACCGTGGACCGCGTTGGACTTGGCGATCTCCAGCAGCCAGCCCAGCGTGGCGTAAGTGACGCGACCGTTGAAACTACCGTCGCCGTTCGCGCAGGCCTCCAGTTCGGCCAGCAGCTCGGGGCGGTTCCTCAGGAACCCCTGCGTGATCTGGCTCGACACGTAACTGCCCAGGCTCTTGGGCATCTTGAAGTCGTGCCGCCGCTGGCGCGGGTCCTCCGGCTCGTAGTCCAGCTCATGCCGCTTGAGGACCGTCTTCGCGGTCATCACCTTGTTCCCGTTGTCACTGTCCAGCCACCGCCGGCAGATGTCGAGGGCGACGCCCAGGGCGTCATTGCTGACTCGCACCGTGACCGAGTGCGCCGAGTTGCCGAGCTGGAGTTCCTTGCAAGCGGTGATCAGGTCGTGGTGTCCGTCCGTCGTCGGTTCGAGCTCACGGATCACGTGCTTGCGAAGGGTCGCGGGAAGGTGCATTTCGATGCCGCCGGTCATTTTGGTCGTGTCCTTAGGGTCGGATTCCTGGCTGTCCATGAGGACTTTTAGCGCCGGAACGATGAGCTTTTCTTGGCACATGTCGCAGTCACATTGGTGACGCATGCAGAAGCAACCGGAGTCGTCACATAGCCTGTCGGGGCCGTGCCCGGTCCCCCGGTCGTAGTAGGTGGGTAAAAGGACGTGCTCACGGTCGAATCGGTGGCCGTGGGGCAGCTTGATTTCCTCGCACGGGGCAGCAGAAAGCCGGGCCGACTCCTTGCTAAGGAATACGGCCCGGCATTCGGTGCACTGCAAGTAGCCCTGCGGGCGTCCTCGGAGCCGGTGCTTCACAGCAGGGCAAGGAACGGGTTCGAGCTGGGCTCAACCGCCGACTTCTTCGCCTTGGCCTTGGGCCTGGTGGTCGTCTTCTTCGGGACCGGACTCGACCCGACGACACGAAGGGTCGGCTTGCCCGCCGGCCGCTCGGAGCCAACCGCCTTTTTCGGCCGCCGCCTCGCCGGCCTCGAAATCGGCTCGGCCTCGGTCACCGCCGGCGCGGTCGGGACTTCGGGCTCCTGAACCACGGCGGGCGCCTCAGGCGGTTCAACCAGGCGGTACATGATGCGGGGCGCCCCGCGGCCCCCGCTCCTGACCGTCTCCATCTCAACGTCGGACATCTGCTCAACCGCTGCCCGCACCGAGGCCGCCGTGACTCGGGTTCCCAAGGCCCGAAGCAGGATCGTGCTGGAGGCCTCGCCCTCGTACCGCTGAAGAACCTCACGTACCAGCTCGGCCGTGCTCTTCACCGGTTTCGTGGCCTGGTCGGCAGCCTCGCGCACCAGCTTCTCGACGCTCGACATGCTGTATTGCACGAAGGCCCAGGCGGCATCGACCGCCTTCCGCGTGATCTTCGTCTTCCGCGTGGTGGCCGTGAGGACGGCCGCGATCCGGTGGACCTGTTCCGCCGCCCGTTCCATGTAGCTCGACAGCAGCTCGGGCAATTCCGCCATCTTGTCTTCGACCTCGGCCCGAATCTCGTCGTACCTCTGGCCGGCCGCCTTGTCGAACCCGATGACGCGGGGCTCGGAAGTGGCCCACGCGAATGCCGCCTTGAGCGCCTTCACGTCCACGAATGCAGGCTTGTTGTCGTAGCTCAGCATCTTGGAGCGCTCGACCAGCACCGGGAGCAATCGGTTATACGAGCCTCCCAGCGCCTCACTGGAACTCACGTACCTTGCCCACTCGCCGGGCGTGATGTGGGCGTGGAATCCCAGCAACGGGCGGTTAACCGCCTGGAGCTCCTTCTTCGTACGGTTGCTGATGGTCTTGCCGTCCCATGCGGTCCGGAAGAGCGTCGAGAAGTTGGGGCAGCGCTTCTGTCGCTTAAGGACACTGGCCCATTCCTCCTCCACCAACATTGCCCGACCGTCGATTCCGCCCGGCTGACCGCTGGTCTCCAGCTCGAACTTGTTGAGCATGTCGACCAGGCTGGGGCCGGAGGAGATTCCGTCTCGGGTCCGGGTGTCAAGAAATCCGCCGATCACCTGACCCATAAAGGTTTTGGCGGTGAACAGCGCGTATCCCTTTCGACCGACCCCGGACCGGCCGGCCAGGACGGTCCAGACGACCACGGGCCTGTTGTTGTCCAGTCGAACGGTGCGGCTGATGGCAGCCGAGTACATCGAGAGCGAAGCGGCCCATACGCCTACCGGGTCGGCCTCACTGTTGGGCATGGCCGCCGCAACGGCGTCCCCGAGGGGTCCGAACCGCATTGCCTCAAAGGTCGTGCTCATTTCCCTCTCCTTTCTCACGCGCTCTGCGCGATGTCAGTGGTGGTGCCGAGCGCTTCGGCGAGAAGGGCACGAAACTTCTCCCCGTGCATCTCGCACAAGTCGTATTCGTCGGGACCGATGATCAGCTTCATCACGCCGTCCGTGTCCTCACCCTTCTTCGAGCAGGCGTCGCAGGACACCGTCTCAATCTCAACTACCTTCCTGGCCATTCTTGTTTCTCCTTTTGTGCGAGCGTCCATGGCGAAGGCCGGACCGCCAGGGCCCGGCCATCACCAAAAGCGACCGCACTAGTTTCCGGGGCACCCTTCATGGGCCTCGACGCAGGCGTGAATTCCTAGGGCAGTGACTCCGCCCTCAGCGAAGGCGAGGATTGCAAGGCCCTGAGCTATGCCCACCCTCGCCTTTGCCCGCCCCTTCCCTCCGAACTGCGCTACGTCGCCATGGGATGCGATCTGTTCGACCGCAGCCTCTCGGACGGCCTCAAAGTCGGCCGCCGACTTGGTTCTGAGGTCAGCTATGCACAGAGGCACGAAGGCCAGTAGGAATTCCTGCCATGGCCCCGGAGCCGTGGTCTTCGACGTCGGGTCCAGGACGACCCGACCGAGAATCGGATGAGGCTGCCAAACGCTCACGCGGCCACCAGCTCCGCCCCGTGACGGACGTTCCACCGCTCCGCCTGCCACGTTTCCGTGACGTCCTCGACCAGCATTCGCGCCACCCGCTCCGGGTCGGGGTAGCCGGCGGCGAGCCTGCCGCATTCCCGGAACAGCTCTGCCAGTGCCAACAGGCAGGTGCGGGAGTCCTCAATTCGAGCGACCTCGACCGCCTTAACCTCGACCGCTTCCGCATCCTGCGAATACTGCTTGATCATGCTCACAGCTCTACTCCTGTCGCTTCCTTGTATGCCTCACGCACGGCCTTAGGGATGGCTCCGCGCGTTCCCACGGTGAATCCGTTCTCACGGCCCCACTCGCGGCACTTCTTCATGTGGTCAATGTGGAACTGGGCACGCTTCCGAGACTCCTCTGCCCGCGCCCATGACGCATCCATGCGTTCCTGCGCCGCCCTCTCGCTTGCCTTTCGGGCGTCGCGAGAGGGCTTGTACTTGTGGAAGTAGCGGAGTTCTGGCGGTGTCACTTCGGAGGTGTTATCCGGATCACGCAATCCGACTTCCACCATGAATGCCCGCACTTCATCATCGGTCGGCATTACCGCCTCCGAATCGGCTTCGAGGTGGCACCCATCGCCGGGTTAGAAACCATCTCGTCAGCGCATGGCTCGCAGTGTGGGTATCGGGCGAACCAGGGCTCGCCGAACCGCTCGATTCCAACCCAATGCGTTGCCTCTCGACCGCAGTTATTCGAGCAACCGCCCTGGTAGTTGTTCGGGTAGGGCATTGACCGCTCCTTTCGTCTAGTGGCCAGCGCCACCACCAGGCCCCCGCGGCCGGCCTCGGGGCAGACCTCTCCCCGGGACTTCTCGGCCGGCTTGGGCCTGGTGGTCACGCAAGCGACTAGCTGAGGCCCTGCTGACGCCGGCGGATCGCGTGCTCGCTCGCCTCGGTGATGCGGGCCGCAATGGCGTCGTTCGCTGCCGTTGCTGCGGCACGGTAAGCCGGGTACCGGGAACGTCGCCGCTCAACCGCAATGCGGATGGTGTGCAGCTCAACCCGGGTCAGGTACCACGGCCCGTCGTCCGGGAGGCTCGACACCAACGACCGGGCCGCACTCACGTAGTCCGAGTTGGACCAGGTGAGTTCGGTCTTCGCCAGTGCTCGCCGAAGCGTGTTCCTCACGTAGGGGGCCTGGCAGGTGTTGTCCACCTCGACCACCCACGTGGATTCCCCGTCCCTCTCGGGCCCCAGTCGACCGCCGATGATGGCGGTGTCCTCCGGGTTGATCCCGTACTCATCTCGGTAGGTAGAGATGGGGGTCCACGTCCAGTCGTCGAAGATCCCGCCGTGGTGGGGGCACAGGAGCACGCGGACCCGCTTGCCGGTTCGCTTGGAGTCGGTCCACCGGACCCCGGTGGCGCCCTCCGGGCAGTGCCCAACCTCCTCACCGGTCCACACCTCGCAGAGGAACCCGGACCGCCGAATACCGGCGTGGATCTCCAGGATTTCCCGGGCTGCATTCTCCGTGTCGGCATGGGACAGGTAGGCGGTTATTCCGTTCCGCTCATCCCACGCATAGACGTACCAATCCTCACCCTCGTCGCGGACGTTGATCACGTATCCCCGGTAGTCGGGGGTGTACTCGGCCCCAAGTCGGGCGAAGCCCTCACGGGTATCGGTCCAGCGGCTCATTTCAATGCCTTTCGGCTAGGTGGTAGTCCTGTCGGCTGACAGGCCATGCAAAAGGCCGCTCCGGGGGTCGGAGCGGCCTAGAGCAAAGCGGGTCAGACGTATTCAGCGATCGTCCTCGGAGAGGAATCCCTCGCACATCTCGCACCATTCACGGCAACGCATCGATTCGCCCTGCATCATTCCTGCCCCGCAGTCGAGGCACACGGCCCATGCCCGGACCGTGAACCTCACACGGATACCCGCACAGCGAATGCAGCTCAGTCCGTGCATTTCAGAAGTCCTTTCCCTCCACCTCGTAAGCGTGACCGTGGAGACACACCACGTGCTCCAGGTAAACTGCCTTATCACCGAACCTGATGACCGCCTCCGCTTCCGCAAAGTCGAAAGCGGCGTCCCCATCACTTGCCCAAACCTGGAAAGCCACTCCCTTGGGGTCCGGGAAGTTGGGGTTGTAAATCTTGTCGAGGTAGTGACACGACCACCGGAAGATGACCGTAAAGGCGGACCAGGGCTTTTCACGGGTCACCACCTGTCCCACCGAATTGGTCCACCTCCCATCCGGCCAAACCGCGATGCAGTATCGAGCGGACATGTGGACGTACTGATTAACCGGCTCATCGAGCACAGCCCACGGGTACGCGTCGCTGTGACTGCGTGGCCGGTACTTCACCGGGGCATAGGTGCCCCACTCTCGGATAACTGCACCCTCGCTCTGCGCTTTCAGAAGTCGTACGGTGTGGCGGTTGCGCTTAGCCATGCCTGCCCCTTTCAGGGATCGGGATAAGTGGTGTTCTGTCGACTGACAGGCCATGACCGGGGCCGGATTACCGGCCCCGACCAAAGCAGGTCAGAAAAGGTTTGCAGCTATTTCGTCAGCCAGGCGCCACGCAGTTTCCGTGTAACGGAGAAGCGGGCAACCCGGAAATCCATGCGGCAGCATTTCACGAAAAGCTTGCCGAGCCTCATATGCGGCAGCCACCGCCTCAATGCATTTGTCGTTCTCAAAGATCTGGTTCACGGCTCCACTCTCTCTTTACGGATAATAAGTGGCAGGTCGGAGCAAGCCCGACCGAACCAAAAACAGGTCAGACGAGCTCGTCGGCAAGCCGGAAAGCGGCCTCGGTGTAACGGGTCAGCGGGCAACGCGGGAAGCCGTGGTTCCACATGTCAATGAATGCCTGTCGCGCCTCGTAATCGGCCGCGAGGGCTTCAATGCTCTGCTCAGTCTTGGGGGCCTGGTTCATTTGTCTATTCCGTTCTCTAGTTGGGTGAAAGGCCATGGAGCGGCCGGGCCCTGCCCGGCCGAACCAAAGCGCGTCACTCAGTGAAAGGAAATCCAGTCACAAGCGGGCTGGAATCCCTGGTCGCAGTCATCCTGTTTCGAATCGGCGAACCCGTCATTGAACGTGCTCACCGACGAGTCCAGGCCTGACGAGTGGTTGGCCAGATACCCGACATAGAACGAGGCCGTGAGAGCGCCAACGAGAGCGATACGGGCAAAGATATGGCGCATTTCAGTTCTCCAGTCCCATCATGTTGATCAGCTCATCCACGGTTGGGACGGTGGCGTCCGAGAACAGGTCGAGCTGCCCAAGCTGCTGCCATTCCTGGACTTCCTCGCGGTAGCGCTTCTGGGCCTCCTCATGCCGCTTCGCGGCCCGGGGCGAAAAGTCCGCCCGGGTGAACTCCCACCACTTGCGGGGCCCGTGGCCACGACGGTCCGCCTCCATTCGGTCAGCGTCCGTAACCTTCACCCAGTCACTGCAATACCGGCACCAGTAAAGGTCAGAGGTCAATTCGTCGGTGTCGTCAGCGACGGCGCCCAACCACTCCTCACGGCAGACGTGAGTGTTCGCCTCACAACCGCAATCCGGGTCTCCCGAACCGCACTTGAATTCGTCCGAGTGGTTTTCCTCGTACTCCAGCTCAGACATGCGTTCCTCGTTCAGAACCGCATAGTTCGCCAAAGCGCCCTCGATGCCCTCGACCGCTTTCACCATCCCGGGGTGGTCCGCGTTGTAGACATAGCAATCCCCGGGACCGTGGGCCCACTCCAGGCCGCCGGCGACCTCATTCAGGATCTCTTCAATGCGCTCCGCATTGCTGGCGTGAAGGGCATAGGTGTGCGTGACGTACTGGTAATGCCGGGGGTCGGTGCTGCTGCTAACCGGCGACCCCATCGGGTCCGTGATCATCCCGATGGACGTCCACCCGTTCTGTTCGGCAGCGTGCTCGAAATTCCACGGGGCATAGACGTAGTTCTGACTCGCGTACTTCTCGATTGCCTCCGAGAGGGTGATCTCTGCGGTTGCAGTGCTCATACTCATTCCTTCGGTAGTAGGGGTGTTGCCAGTCAGCCGACCGGACTTAGCCACCCACGGCCGGGGCCGTGAGCGACTAGGCGCGCTCGCCCACCCTCCAGAGTTGCAAGCAAATTTCGAGTTGCAAGTAAGAGGGCAAAAAAAGAGGCCTAATACAGGCCGTCAAGGATTCGGTTCATGCACCCGGTGCAGATCCGGGAATCGGTGCAGCACTGGCCACGCATGGTCGCGTATCCAATGCTGTGGTAAGTCCAGCTAGCCGGACGAACCCGCTCACCACCCGTAAATCCCTGCTGCTGAGCCAGCGACTCAGCATGCTTGTCATCGTTCGCCGGTACGTCGACGGTCCTAAGGGTGACCCCGTACCTGTCGCGAATCTCTACGGTGTATCGCCGATAGTCCCAGGTGTGGCGATTGCCGCGCACAATGCACCCACATGGGGTCTTGATAAGGGTGTCAGACACTCCCTCTCCTTAGGTCGGTGCTGCATTCCTGCGCCCCTTAGCGGCGCATAGAGAGCCGGTTGGGTCTGACCCCTTCCGGCCCTACAGGGTGGTTTTGGCGCTCCCTGCCGCGCTTTGACTGTGCTTCCCGCTCGCTCCCCAGTCCTTTCATTCTGGGATCAGTGCATTGGTCGTCGCGTGGTCGCTGCACAGTCATGAGTTTTACGTCAGTCGCGTGTCTGCCCCGTTTGCTCTCCCTTTCGGGGTCGTCGCAGCACATAGGATCGTTTCGGCTGACGGTGCCAGGCTCCGTGAACGCCTGCTAGACGCTCTCTCGGCCCGGTCCTAGGATTCTCTGGCCTGCCAACGCAGTTCCACATGTCCCCGGTCCTCACGGCCTTTCGGTGTAGTGACCTTTCAGCGCGTGCGCTGACGGTTTCACCGGCCTCTATTTGGATACCGGGAGCATGCGGCCCACAATGGCCGCTGATAGCCCCTTTGATGTTGTCAAGGTACTTCGATCCCTTTACGGCCCTTGGCGCTGTTTTCCCGTCTTCCCTGTTGTAGCCCGATGGGTGGCTCATAACCACCACACCGAACCCGGAAAGCCGTTGCGTGCTAGGTATCGCTCCGGTCCGCTGTGCGTTTGGGAGAGGCGGTTTCACTCTCCGTCGGTCCGACTCCCCTACTTGCCTTTCAGCCGGTTTCCCTTGCCCCCTTGGGGGGCGGTACTTCCTGACCGGGCCTTTCGGTGTTGCTCTTTCCGACACCGAGAACGTTAGGCACTTCCCCAGTTGCAAGCAACCCGCAGTGCCCATGTCAGAAATGAGGTCACGTAACCACCTGATCACGGAAAGTGCCGAATGGGGCCGCTCTGCGGGTATAGGGGAGGGCGCATACACGCGCTATCACGGATTTCCAGAAAGTCAATACCCCAAAACGGACACTTTTAGAGCCGGCGATTAGTTCAGTGCATGAAACACTACATAGAGTAGTCACATTCTGTTACCACTGAGAGCCCATTCCGTGACATGTCTGTTATCACACACACGAGATATGCAGCTTGTTTGCACTAGTTCTCCCATTGAGCTGCACACAATGATTACATTCATGAGCATGACACGGTCAGGCATGAGTCAGGCATTACGTATCGAATCGGACATGCAAGCGCTTACCTGATGACCAGTCATGTGTGTATCTGATCCCCCGTCAGTGAACCTGAGTGGTCTAGACCGGTGCCCCTGCCCTCTCGGGAGGATGTCCCCCTGACGTGTCGTCATGTGTGTACCCGCGTGAATGAATTGCCTGGTCAGAGCATTGATTCATTCGTGATCGCCTGTGATGTGTACCCGGGGGTAATACATGCATACACGCACACAGGACCCACCGGGGGTGCCTTCCTCCCAAGCTGTACGGGTATGAAAGTTTTTAGCAGATCGACGCAATAGCACATTAATTCACTCATTGCAAATCCTCTAGATCCCCGGACCACCCCCCCATGGCTACGGATGGCGAGCACGAGGCCAGCCCGCAAGAGGCTCTTGGCCAGCCTGAAGACCTGCGGAAGCTCCACGGGGGTTGAAACGGCTTCTCGGGCCGCCCTGGGGGCCTTCTGGGGCTTCCTGGAGCCTCTGGAGAGGCGCCGGAGGTGCCTGCGGGCGGTCAAGAGCCCTTCCGCGGGCTCGAACTCGCGCTGAATGAATGAATTGGAGGCCTCGAAGGGCGCCCGACGCCTACCATGCCGAGCCGGGAGGCCTCTAACGCCCAACTAACGCACTGTGTTTGCGTGTTTACTGCTGCCTCGACCACTCTGAAGGGCGTTCCGAGACTGGATTCAGGCCCTCCGAGAGGAAGAGGACATGGAACAGCAGGATTGGCACCACTCGGCGTGCTTCGCCCCCGAGGGAGACGTCTGCCGGTGTGAAGACCTGGACAGCATGGAGCCGGCCGGGCTGTCCGGTCGGGACGAGGACGACAACTGAGCCCAGGGGGTGAGGTGCCTCACTCTTTCCTTGGCAACGTCCCATCACTGGCCTCGTTGACACATACATCTTTATTGCCGGGGGTCTTATATGTCCCGGCAGAAGTGGTCACCAAACGCCAAAAGGCACCCCGCGAAGGGTGCCATATGAGCACTTCAATCAAGAAGGTCAGAAGCCGGTAGGGTGACCCTGTGCACCGATGTTTGGGAGGCTCCTCGTCGCCCAGATACAGGTAGCCGGCCCCGGGGACAGGACCCGGGGCCGGTGCTCAGTTCAGCCCTGTAGGCTCGGCTCAGGCTCGGTTTCGACCCCTTGCCGCCCGTGGCCACAGGAGTGCCACGCTCAGGCCCCCTCCTTCGAGGGGGCCTCTTTGAGTTTCCGGCCTGTCAGCCGGTCTCCGCCTCGTGGGCCAGCTTGCCCAGGTACCTCGATCCGGTCCGGCGAGACAGCCCGAGTTCCTCCGCCAGGGCGGCGCCGGTCACCTTCTTCTGCTCGGCCTTCAATTTCTCGGCCGCTGCCTGGACCACCTCCGGGGCCACTGCCGGCCGACCGCGCTTCCCTCGCCGCGGCCTCGCCTCTCCTGTCTCCATGTCGATCAGGGACAGCTGTCCGTCCTCCTGGTTCTCGTCGGGCTCGGGGACATCAGGAGCCTCAACCTCGATGGCCGTCTCACGCGGGCCACGGCCCATGTGCAGTAGGTGAGCCACGACCAGCCCCGGAATGGCCGAGACAGCAGCGACCAGGACAGCAGAGGTGCCCATGTAGTTGAGCTGGATCAGGTGGGAAATGTCCTGCGCCAGGATGGCCAGGATCAGGGCCAAGACGGCGCCGATCTGTGCGGACATCTTTCCCGGGAGGTCGAAGCGTCGGGCCACGTCGGCCATTACGGCGGCGCTGGCCGCGTACACGCTGACACAGACCGGCATCAGCGTGGAGAAGCCGGAGGACCACCCGGCCACCTCGGCGAGGTGGATTTCACCCGGGACGGACATGATCAGGGCCGCAGCAAAAGCGGCCGGTGCGCCAAATTTACGGGTCGCCCGTGCGAACCAGGGCAGGTCAACAGAAACGGTCGCGGACATGGGTGTCCCCTCTCAGGCCAGGTTCGGAAGGGTCAGAAACCGAGGGCAGCGCGAGCACGCGCGACGCCAGCGGCAGGGGACACAAGCCCGGGACGGTTCCGGGTGTCGCGCCAATCAAGGCTGTCGGCCGGCGCGGTGGCGCGCGGGGCCACCCCGGCGCACGGGCCGCAAATTCCGGCCTCCTGGCCACGGGGAAGCGGCCCCCGGCACTCGGCGCACTCGACCAGGGGGACAACCGGCTGGACGGGGACAGGAACCGGCGGGATCTTGTTCGTGAGACGCCACTCGATCACGTGGGCAGCGGACCTGATCTTGGCAGGAAGGCCGGAAATCAGGGCGTCACGGATCTCGGCCTCGGTGGCACCACGGGACAGCCACTCGACGGCGAGCGGGGCCAGTCGAAGCATCTCGGGGACACCCAGGCGAAGGCGGCGCTCAACGCGACCGACACCGGCCAGGACAGCCACGGCTTCAGCCGTGGCTTGGTCCTGGTGGTCATCTTCCTGCCCGCCTTCGACCTCGGCCGCCGGCGCGGCCTCAGCCTCTTCGGCAGGAGGGGCAGGGGTGGGGTTCTTTTCCTGGTTCTTTCCCGAAGGGTTAGGCCCGAAGCTCCGGCACTTCTGTCCCCCGGACTTCGGAGACTCGATCTCCGGTCCCTCGGTCATCGGGACATCCGAGACTGTCACCTGCGTGAACCAGCGGCCGGACTCGTTCTGAGCCTTGGCGCACACGACGTAGCCGGCGGACCGGAGCTCCTTCAGGGCCAAGGTGACACGTCGCTGCCCCTCCTGAGTGTCCTCGGTGAGAGACCTGACCGTCTCGGCGGTCTGGGAAGGCTGGCTCAGGAGCAGTCCGAGGAGGCCACGAGCGGCCAAGGACAGGTTCGAGGCCTGAAGTATCGCGTTGGGCAGGACGGTGAAGTCCCGGTCATGCCGGGTACGCTGAATCTGCACGGAGACGTTCCTCTTCGTGTCGGACCCCGGGGCGTTGGCGCGCCGCCGGGGTCAGCTGTGCTTGGGACCTGGTTGCAACTCGAATCTTACTTGCAACTCGGGAACCGTAACACGATCACCCGCCCTCCGGTCCAGCACAGACGCAACGAAGGCCGCCACACAGCCGTGTGGCGGCCTTCTGGTCGCTCAGATCCACTCGATCGAGACCTCGACCCCTCGAACCTCTCTGGGTTCGGGTAGTGGAGTGCAGGTGCGGTCGAGTGGGCTGGATTCGCGATGCGAGCCGAGCGCCCCCAGGATGTGATCTATCTCACTCTCATTGAGGGCTGCAATCTCCTCGGCTAACCGCCTGAGCGAACCGTTCATGCCTGCTGACCTGGGTTATTCACTACAGTGAGCGGCAGCAGCTTCTTGCCGGTGGGGCCTGTTTGTACCCATGTCCCCATCTGGGGGCACACGCCACAGTCGAAGCACGGGGTCCAGCGGCAGTCGTCGACCTCGACCTCCTCCAGGGCGTCCTGCCAGTCCTCCCACAGCCAGTCCTTGTCGAGGCCGCTGTCCAGGTGGTCCCAGGGCAGCACCTCCTCGTAGCTGCGCTCGCGGGTGGTGTACCAGTCGACGTCGACGCCGGTGCCGGCCAGGCCCTTGTCCGCGCAGGCCATCCAGCGGTCGTACGAGAAGTACTCGCGCCAGCCGTCGAAGCGGCCGCCGTCCTCGTAGACCTCGCGGATGATCGCGCCGACCCGGCGGTCGCCGCGGGAGAGCAGGCCCTCGACGATGCCGGGCTTGCCGTCGTGGTAGCGGTAGCCGATGTTCTTGCCGTACTTGCGGTCGCCGCGGATCGAGTCGCGCAGCTTGGCGAGGCGGGCGTCGGTGTCCTCGGCGGACAGCTGCGGGGCCCACTGGAACGGGGTGTGCGGCTTGGGCACGAACCCGCCGATGGAGACGGTGCAGCGGATGTCGTTCTGGCCGGTGACCTCGCGGCCCTTCTGGATGACGTTCTTCGCCATCTCGCCGATCTGGAGCACGTCCTCGTCGGTCTCGGTGGGCAGACCGCACATGAAGTACAGCTTCACCTGGCGCCAGCCGTTGCCGTACGCGGTGGCGACGGTGCGGATCAGGTCCTCCTCCGACACCATCTTGTTGATCACCTTGCGCATGCGCTCGCTGCCGCCCTCGGGGGCGAAGGTGAGGCCCGAGCGGCGCCCGTTGCGGGACAGCTCGTTGGCGAGGTCGATGTTGAAGGCGTCGACGCGGGTGGACGGCAGCGACAGGCCGATCTTGTCCTCGGTGTACCGGTCCGCGAGGCCCTTGGCGATGTCGCCGATCTCGGTGTGGTCGGCGCTGGACAGCGACAGCAGGCCGACCTCCTCGAAGCCGGTCGCCTTCAGCCCGCGCTCCACCATCTCGCCGATGCCGGTGATGCTTCGCTCCCGCACGGGGCGCGTGATCATGCCGGCCTGGCAGAAGCGGCAGCCGCGGGTGCAGCCGCGGAAGATCTCCACGGACATCCGCTCGTGCACCGTCTCCGCGAGCGGGACGAGCGGCTGCTTCGGGTACGGCCACTCGTCGAGGTCCATCACGGTGTGCTTGGACACCCGCCACGGCACGCCCGGGGCGTTCGGCACGACGCGGCCGATCCGGCCGTCGGCCAGGTACTCCACGTCGTAGAACTTCGGGACGTACACCCCGCCGGTACGGGCCAGGCGCAGCAGCAGCTCGTCCCGGCCGCCGGGGCGGCCCTCGGTCTTCCAGGCGCGGACGATCTCCGTGATGTCGAGGACGGCCTGCTCGCCGTCGCCGACCACGGCGCAGTCGATGAAGTCCGCGATCGGCTCCGGGTTGAAGGCCGCGTGGCCGCCGGCCAGGACGATCGGGTCCTCGTCGGTGCGGTCCTTGGCCTCCAGCGGGATGCCGGCCAGGTCGAGCGCGGTCAGCATGTTGGTGTAGCCGAGCTCGGTGGAGAACGACAGGCCGAACACGTCGAAGGCCTTCACCGGGCGGTGGGCGTCGACGGTGAACTGCGGGACGCCGTGCTCGCGCATCAGTGCCTCGAGGTCGGGCCAGACGCTGTAGGTGCGCTCGGCGAGCACGCCCTCGCGCTCGTTCAGCACCTCGTAGAGGATCATGACGCCCTGGTTGGGCAGGCCGACCTCGTAGGCGTCGGGGTACATCAGCGCCCAACGGACGTCGCAGGCGTCCCAGTCCTTGACGGTGGAGTTGAGCTCGCCGCCGACGTACTGGATCGGCTTCTGGACGTGCGGGAGGAGGGCCTCCAGGCGTGGGAAGACCGATTCGACAGTCATGTACTAGGAACCCTTACGACGTGATTCGATGCCGAGAGCCGGCACGGGAGGGGTGACCCTCAAGGGTAGCCCAATCCGGGGAACGGGCCGTCTGCCCCGGTTCACGGGCCCTCCGTACTCCGGCGCGCCCCGGACGGCCGCAGTCCGCCCGCACCCGCCCGCATCCGCCCGCCGACCGCCGGTGCCCGCCCCGGCCCGCCCCGGCACGTGCGGTGGGCGCCCGCCGGCCCGTGCCGTCCGCCGTTGACACGCCCGGACGGGCCGTGCGGTACTGACAGGGCTCCGCCAAAGAGATCTGCACCCCTTCCGGACAAGGAAGTTGAGTCGTACGCTCGGCCCTCGTCGGTTTTCCGGCCGGCGCGCCTCTTCCCTCACCACGGGCCGCCGCAGCACCAGCCCTGTCCGCTCTGCCAGGCCCGTCCCGCCCCGCTCGGCCGCCGTTCCCGGCCCCGCGGTGCCGCCCCGTCCGTCCCCGTCCCCCGCCCGCACGCCGTGCCCGGCGGCGCACCCGCACGCCCGCGCCCCGGCGGCCGTACGACCGGCGCTAGGAGAACCATGACCGACACCGGTCGGCGGATCCACCCGCTCCGGCCCCTCGACACCCGGCCGGCCCGCTACCCCACGCCGGCCCAGGCCGAGTCCGCCGCGCGGCGGCTCGCGCTGCGGCACCCGGACCGCTGCCGACTGCGCGAGGTGGGCCGTTCCCGGGCCGGGCGCCCGCTGATGCTGCTCTCCGTGGACCGCGGGCCGCGCGCGGTGCTGGTGGTCGGCGGCCCGCACCCCAACGAGCCGATCGGCACCGCCGGAACGGTCCGGCTCGCCGAGGTGCTGCTGGACGGCCCCGCCCGCCCCGGGCTCTCCTGGCACCTGCTGCTCTGCCTCGACCCGGACGGCGCCGCGCTCAACGCCGGCTGGCTGGACGGCCCGCTCACCATGCGGCGCCACTACGAGCACTTCTTCCGCCCCTCCTTCGAGGAGCAGCCCGAGCTGCTGCCCGCCCCGGGCTCCGGCCGCCCGCCGATGCCGGAGAGCCTGGCACTGACCGGCCTGATCGACGAGCTGCGCCCCTTCCTCCAGTGCTCGCTGCACGGGGTGGACTTCGGCGGCGCGTTCGTGCAGCTCACCCGCCCGGTCCGGGGCCTGGCCGGGCGCTTCGCCCGCTCCGCGGAGCGGGCCGGCGTCCCGCTCGACGTGGACTCCTACGACGCGATCGGCTGGGCCAGCCCGGACCCCGGCACCTATCTGATGCCGGCCCCGGGCGCCGGTGGCTCCCGGGCCCTGCCGGACGAGCCCGAGCTGTCCACCTGGTCGTACGCGGCGGGGTACGGCGCGGTCAGCGCGGTCCTGGAGGTCCCGATGTGGGCCGTCGACGCGGTCGGCGACGCCCGCCCCCACCCGGCCGGGGCGCAGGCCCTCGCGGCGGCCGCCCGCGACCTCACCGTCCGCGCCGAGCAGCTCACCGCCCTGCTCCCGGCCGTCCCCGCGCACGGCGCGCGGGCGTACGGCGCCGAGGCGTCCGGCGCGCTGCTGCGCACCGCCGAGTCCAGTCTGGCGGTCGCCCCGCGGGTGGCCGGGGAGTGGCTGGAGCGCTGGGGCGCCGAGCCGCTCACCGTCTCCCGGGTGACCACCGCCGGACTGGTCGCGGCCCGGGTGCCGCTGCGGGTCGCGTCGATCCTGCTGCGGCTGCTCGCCGACGCCCGCGGGCCCGCCGCGGAGGCCGCCCGGGACCGCGCCCGGGCCGTCGTCGGCGACGGCCTGGACCGGCTGCGCCACCGTTTCGGCGTCCGCTGGGTCCCCGTCCAGGAGCAACTCGCGCACCAGACCCGCGCCGTCCTCGCCACCGCCGACTGCCTCCGCTAGGGCCGCGTCCGGGACCACGTCCAGGGCCGCGTCCAGGACCACGTCCGACCGGTCGCGCCCACCGCGGCACGACGGGCCGCGACACGACGGCGGGGCCGGCCCGGGAAGTCCCGGACCGGCCCCGCCGCTGAGCGCGCTCAGGCCGCTATCGGCCGCTGGCTCCGCACCGCCTGGAGCAGCCCGATGGCCAGCCAGTTCGCGAACATCGACGAGCCGCCGTACGAGACGAACGGCAGCGGGATGCCCGCGACCGGCATGATGCCCAGGCACATCCCGATGTTCTCGAAGGCCTGGAAGGACAGCCAGGCGATGATCCCGGCCGCCACGATCGTCCCGTACAGGTCGGTTGCCTGCCGGGCGATCCGGCAGGCCCGCCAGAGGATGACGCCGACCAGCGCGATGATCGCCAGCGCCCCGATGAAGCCCAGTTCCTCGCCGGCCACGGTGAACACGAAGTCGGTCTGCTGCTCCGGCACGAACTGCCCGACGGTCTGGGTGCCGTGGAACAGCCCCTTGCCGGTCAGCCCGCCCGAGCCGATCGCGATCCGGGCCTGGGCGGTGTTGTAGCCGACGCCGTTCGGGTCCAGCTGCGGGTTGGCGAAGGCGGCGAAGCGGTCGATCTGGTACTGGCTCAGCAGCCCGAACTTCCAGATCGCCACGCACCCGGCGGTGCCCGCCATCAGCAGGCCGAGCACCCAGCGGTTCGCGGCGCCCGAGCCGAGCAGGATGCCGAGCACGATCGCGGCCATCACCATCACCGAGCCGGCGTCCGGCATCAGCATCACTATGGCCATCGGCAGGCCGGCCCAGAGCAGGCCCCGGAACACGGCCCGGTGCGAGGGGAACTCCCGCTCCCCCGCGTCCACCTGGTCCGACAGCACGACCGCCATCGCCAGCACGATCGCGAGCTTCGCGAACTCGGCCGGCTGGATCGAGAAGCCGCCGCCGAGCTGGATCCACGAGTGCGCGCCGTTGATGGTCGAGCCGAGCGGGCTGAGCGTCGCCAGCAGCATCACGATCACGCCGACGTACAGGAACGGCACGATCGTGCGGAAGCGCCGGCTCCCTATCGCTATCACCACGGAGCACAGCACCAGCCCGACCACGAAGTTGGTCAGGTGCCGGTACAGGAAGTACTGCGGGTCCCCGTGGGTCAGCGAGTCGCGCCCGCGGGTGGCCGACCAGACCAGCAGCGAGCTGCCGGCCGACAGGGCCAGCGCGGCCACCAGCAGTATCCAGTCCAGCCGCCAGAGCGGGGAGTCCTTGGCCAGGGCCTTGGAGACCCCGCTGCGCTGCGGGGCCAGCCGCAGCTGCCGGTACGAGCCGTAGGAGGTCATGCCCGTCCCCTTCCCGGTCCGCGCGAGGGTTCGAGCGCGGCGTCGGCCGCGGTGTACGACGCCGGACGGTCGGTCGGCGGCGTCCGGTCGAGGAAGGCCGTCGCGGGGGCCGGCTGCACCGCGTCCGCGTCGGGCAGCGCGGCGGCCGGCACAACGCCCGCCGCCTGGAGCTGAGCCGGGCCCTGGCCCTGGACGCCCGCCCCCTGGCCGGCGCCGTACGCGACCGGCTTGATGATCGCGGTGCCGTCCGGGTTGAACTTCGGCAGCTCGGACTGCGGCGCGGGCAGCAGCGCCTTGCTGTTGTCGATGGTGCCCTTGTCGTCCACGCCGTACAGCGCCTGGTAGATCCGGCGGATGGCGTCACCGGAACCGCCGGAGCCGGTGCCGCCCTGGCTGATCGTCATGACGACGGCGTAGTCCTTGCTGTACGTGGTCAGCCAGGAGGTGGTCTGCTTGCCCTCGACCTCGGCGGTGCCGGTCTTGGCGTGCAGCGCGATCTTGTCCTGCGGCCAGCCGTTGAACTTCCAGGCGGCGGTACCGGACTTGATGACGCTTTCGGTGGCCTGGTCGATGTAGCTGAGCAGCTTCTGGTCGCCGGGGAACTGGGCGTCCGCCTGCGGGGCGATCTCGCGGACGAGGTCCCCGCCCGGGCTTATCACGGCCTTGGCGACGGTCGGCCGGTAGAAGGTGCCGCCGTTGGCCAGCGCCGAGTAGATCCGGGCCATCTGGACCGGGGTGACGAGGGTGTCGCCCTGGCCGATCGCGAAGTTGACGGCGTCACCGGCGCGCATCTGGTAGCCGTCGACGCAGTTCTCCCGGGCGATCTGGTCGGAGTAGCTGTTGCCGCCCTTCTGCCCCTGGGCGCACCAGGCGTCCTTGTTGTTGTCGTAGAAGGACTGCTTCCACTGCCGGTCCGGCACCCGGCCGGGCACCTCGGCCGGCAGGTCGATGCCGGTCTTGGCGCCGAGGCCGAACTGGTGGGCGGTCTTGAAGAACCAGTCGCCCGGGTCCTTCTTGGGCTTGATGCCGCCGTCCTTCATCCACTGGTCGTACGCCAGGCCGTAGAAGACGGTGTCGCAGGAGACCTCGAGCGCCTTCTCCAGGGAGATCTGGCCGAAGTTCTCGCTCTCGAAGTTCTTGAACTCGCGGCCGCCGATGGTCATGCTCTTCGGGCAGTCGTAGCGGCCGTCCAGCGAGTAGCCGGCCTGCACGGCGGCGGTGGTGGAGATGACCTTGAAGGTCGAACCGGGGGCGGACTGGCCCTGTATGGCCCGGTTCAGCAGCGGGAAGTTGGACTCCTTGCTGGTCAGCGACTGGTAGTCCTTGCCGCTGATGCCGCCCACCCAGAGGTTCGGGTCGTAGGTCGGGGCGCTCGCCATCGCGACGATCCGCCCGGTGTGGACGTCCATCACCACGGCGGCGCCGGAGTCGGCCTCGTAGTTGCGGTTGGTGACCTTGTCGAAGGTGTTCCTGGCGTCGTTCATGGCCTGTGCCAGGTTGTCCTCGACCACCTTCTGCACCCGGGCGTCGATGCTGGTGACCAGGTTGTCGCCGGTCTGCGGGGCGACGGTGCCGGCGTTGCCGATCACCCGGCCGAGGTTGTCCACCTCCAGCTTGGTGATGCCCGCGGTGCCGCGCAGGTCGCGGTCGTACACCGACTCCAGGCCGGCCCGCCCGATCTGGTCGGCCGGCAGGTAGCGGTCCAGGCCGCTCTTGCCGGCGGTCTTGCTGACCTCCTCGTCGGTGACCGGCGAGAGGTAGCCGAGCACCTGGGCCATGTTGGCGCCCTCGGCGCCGGTGTAGTGGCGCACGGCGGTGGGCTGCGCGGTGACCCCGGGGAAGTCCTCGCGGCGCTCCATTATCTGCATCGCCTGCTGGGTGGTCGCCTCCTTGGTGACCGGGATCGGCTGGTACGGCGAACCGTTCCAGCAGGGCTGCGAGGTCTTGGCGTCGCAGAGCCGGACCTTCTCCTGCACGTCCTTGGCGGGCATCCCCAGCACCTCGGCCAGCCGGGACAGCACCGCCTTGCCGCCGTCCTTCTGCTGCAGCAGCGAGGTGCGGCTGACGGAGACCACCAGCCGGGTCTCGTTGCCGGCCAGCACCCGCCCTGACGCGTCCAGGATCTCGCCGCGGACGGCCGGCTCGACCACCTCGCGGATGTGGTTGCCGGTCGCCTTCGCGGTGTACTCCTTGGCGTTGCGGATCTGCAGGTACCACAGCCGCCCGCCGAGGGTGGCGAGCAGCGACAGCACCAGGATCTGCAGCACCACCAGACGGATCGTCACCCGTCGGGTGCGTCCGGTCTCGGGGATGTTGCTCACGTCTCGTGCGCTCCAGGATGCGGGGAGGTCGGGTGGTCGGGGCCGGGCCGGGCCGGTTACGGGCGGCGGGCGAAGCCGGGCACGCGCCGCTTCTTGTACGACGGACCGGAGGAGGTCTCGCGGGTGGTCCGGTAGCGGGACAGCGTGCCCAGGCCGGAGCCGCCCTCGTCGTCGTCCGCGGCGGTCACCGGGTCGCGCCCGAAGCGGCGGCCGAGGTACATCACCAGCGGCACCACGAAGGGCGCCAGCAGCAGGTCGTAGAGCAGGGCGCTGATCACCAGTCCGCCGAGGCCGACGTGCCGGGCCGCGGTGTCGCCGACCAGGGCGCCGACCATCGCGTAGAGCAGGGTGGAGGCGACCGCCGCGACGCCGACCACGACCAGCGAGCCGGCCACCGAGCGCTGGCGGCCGTGGTCCGGGCGCAGCAGTCCGGCGGCGTAGCCCATCAGGCAGAGCACCAGCGCGTAGCGGCCGATCGCGTGGTCGGAGGGCGGCGCGAGGTCGGCCAGCAGCCCTCCGAAGAAGCCGACCAGGCAGCCGCCGGTGGGCCCGTAGACCATGGCGAGGCCGACCACGACGAGCAGCAGTATGTCCGGGGTGGCTCCCGGGAGCTGGAGCCGGCCGAAGACGCTGACCTGGAGGATCAGGCCGAACAGGACGAGGCCGGCGGAGACGGGGATGCGGGCGAGGCGCATGGCTCAGTTCCCCCCAGTGGGCTGTGCGGGCGGGGCGGCGGGCACGACGGCCGGGGCCTGGCCGGGGAGCGCGGCCGGGACCTGGCCCGGCGCGGCGGCCGGCTGGCCCGGGGCGGGCGCCGGCGGCAGGACGGCGTCGCGCGGGTCGGTGCGCGGCGGCACGACCACCACGCCGACCAGGTCCAGCCGGGTGAACTGGACGAAGGGCTCGACCAGGACGGTCTTGGTCAGCTGGCCGGCGTTGGCCTGGACCTCGGTGACCTTGCCGACCGGGACGCCGGGCACGAACGGGCGGCCGCTCTGCGAGCCGAAGGTGACCAGTCGGTCGCCGGCCTTGACCTGGGCCTTGCCGTTGAGCAGGGAGACCTTCATCGGGCTGTCGCCGCCGCCGGAGGCGAAGCCGATCTCGCCGGTGCCCTCCAGCCGGGTGCCGGCCGAGAAGCCGGGGTCGGAGGCGAGCAGCACGGTGGCGGTGGTCGGGGCGACGGTGGTGATCCGGCCGACCAGGCCCTGGCCGTTGATCACCGTCATGTCGCGGGTGAGGCCGTCGTCGCTGCCGGCGTCGATGGTGATGGTCCAGGAGAAGCCCTGGGCCGGGCCGATCGCGATGACCTGGGCGGCCTTGACGGTGTAGCCGCCGGAGCCGGCGGTGCGCAGCAGGTCGTCCAGTTGCTTGGTGCGCCCGGTGGCCATGTCGGAGGAGGCGAGCTTCTGCCGCAGTTCGGTGTTCTCGCGGGCGAGCTGGTCGGTGCGGCCGCTGTCGGTGGCCGCGTCCCGGAAGGCGCGGACGGTGTCGGCGACCGGGTCGACGACGGTGGCGGCGCCGCGCTCGACCGGTCCGAGGACGCGGGCGGCGGCGTGCCGGGCCGGGCCGAGCGGGGAGTCCTCACCGCCCTTGATGTCCACGGTGATCAGCGCGAAGGCGACGGCCACCAGCAGGATCAGCAGCAGCCGGCTCTCTCGTGTGTCCCTCACGGTGCTGGTACTGCCCCTTCGTACCCGGCCGCCGCCCGGGGCTGTGGGGCCCGGGCGGCGGCCCGTTCAGTCGAGTGTCGGATGTGACGCGTGGTAGCGGTGGTGCGGCGACCTGTCAACGACGCGGTGAGGCGTCGAGTACCTGCTGGAGCGCCTCGAACTCCTCGACGCACTTGCCGGAGCCGAGCGCGACGGAGTCGAGCGGGTTCTCCGCGATGTGGATCGGCATGCCGGTCTCGCGGCGCAGCCGCTCGTCCAGTCCGCGCAGCAGGGCGCCGCCGCCGGTGAGCACGATGCCGCGGTCCATGACGTCGCCGGCCAGCTCGGGCGGGCACTGGTCGAGGGTGGTCTTGACCGCGTCGATGATCGCGTTGACCGGCTCGTCGATGGCCTCGCGGACCTCGGCGGCGGAGATGACGACGGTCTTGGGCAGGCCGCTGACCAGGTCACGGCCGCGGATCTCGGCGTGCTCGTCCTTCTCGCCCTCGAGGCCGAAGGCGCTGCCGATGCTCATCTTGATCTGCTCGGCGCTGCGCTCGCCGAGGAGCAGCGAGTACTCCTTCTTGATGTGCTGGACGATCGCGTTGTCCAGTTCGTCGCCGGCCACCCGGATGGACTGGGCGGTGACGATGCCGCCGAGGGAGATCACGGCGACCTCGGTGGTGCCGCCGCCGATGTCGACGACCATGTTGCCGGTGGCCTCGTGGACGGGCAGGCCGGCGCCGATGGCGGCGGCCATCGGCTCCTCGATGATGTGCACCTGGCGGGCGCCGGCCTGGGAGGAGGCCTCGATGACGGCGCGGCGCTCGACGCCGGTGATGCCGGAGGGCACGCAGACCACGACGCGGGGGCGGGCGAGGTAGCGGCGGCGGTGGATCTTGAGGATGAAGTACCGCAGCATCCGCTCGGTGATCTCGAAGTCGGCGATCACGCCGTCCTTGAGCGGGCGGATGGCGACGATGTTGCCCGGGGTCCGGCCGATCATCTTCTTGGCCTCGGCGCCGACGGCGAGGATCCCGCCGGTGTTGGTGTTCACCGCGACGACGGACGGCTCGTTCAGGACGATGCCCTTGCCCCTGACGTACACCAGCGTGTTGGCTGTTCCGAGGTCGATCGCCAAGTCGCGGCCGATGAACGACAGGTTGCTCGCCATGGGGTGTGGGTGCCTTCCCGGGCTCGGAGTTCATGGGGGGTGGACGAATGCGCGCCCACGCTTGGGCGGAGACCAGCTGAGCTGCCTTACCGGGCCCTTGAGTCGCGTCCATCGTAGTCACGCCGCGCGGTACGGACATCGACGTGGGGCATACCGTCCATTGTCCGGGGCGTGATCGCTTCTCCGAGGATTGGGACGCCGTGTCGGCGCCGCCAGTTCCCTATTTCACGATAAGAATGCCCCGGCCGGGCCAATGGTCCCGACCGGGGCGGTACTAACGTCCCCCGGGCGTGTCGCCCGGTTTCGGCTCGCCGGATCAGGCGTGCGCGGGGAAGAAGATCTTGATCTCGCGCTCGGCGGACTCCGGGGAGTCGGAGGCGTGGATCAGGTTCTCGCGGGTGATCGTCGCGTAGTCGCCCCGGATGGTGCCGGCCCCGGCCTCCAGCGGGTTGGTGGCGCCGGCCAGCATGCGGATGCCCTTGACGACCTCCTCGCCCTCGACGATCAGCGCGATCGACGGACCGGAGGTCATGAACTCCAGCAGCGGCTCGTAGAACGGGCGGCCGACGTGCTCCGCGTAGTGCTGCTCCAGCGTCGCCCGGTCGAAGGTGCGCAGCTCGATGGCGGCGAAGCGCCAGCCGGCCTTGCGCTCGATGCGGCTGATGATCTCGCCGGCCAGGCCGCGGCGGACGGCGTCGGGCTTGAGCAGGACGAGAGTGCGCTGGGACACGGTGCGTCTCCTGGGATTCGGTTCGGCAGACAGTCGGGTCGACAAGCGGTGCCGACAGGGCAGAGGTTACCTTGCGTACACGGCGTGTCGGTCGGCCGGTCCGGGCCTCAGGCGTGTACGGCGGCGGCCTCGGCGGCGGCCCGGGCGGCCTTGAAGTCGTCCACCTTGCGGCCGTAGTGCACCGAGCACCACCACAGGCCGGCGAAGACCACGCCGAGGCCGAACATGGTCGGCAGGATGAAGCCGGCGGCGATCAGTCCGATCTGCAGCGCCCAGCCGATCTGCACCGCGCCGCGGCGGTTGATCATGCCGCAGAGCGCGATGCACAGGGCCATCGCGATGCCGCTGACCGTCCAGATCTCCCCGGTGGAGACGTCGGAGAGCCGCATCGCGACCAGCGCCGCGAACATGATCAGGAGCGCTTCGCCGATCAGCGTCGAGGAGCAGAGCGTCCTCATGTCACTTCCTCCCGAGCAGCAGGCGGGCCTCGCCCACCGTGATGACCGAACCGGTGACCAGCACCCCGGCGCCACCGAGGTCGCCCTCCTCCTCGGCGAGGGTGACGGCGGCGGCGATGGCGTCGTCGAGCCGGGGCTCGACCTGGACGCGGTCCTCGCCGAAGACCTCGACGGCCAGGGCGGCGAGCGCGTCGACGTCCATCGCGCGGTGGGTGGAGTTCTGGGTGATGACGACCTCGGCCAGGATCGGTTCGAAGGCCTCCAGTACGCCGGCCACGTCCTTGTCCCCGGAGGTGCCGATCACGCCGACGAGCCGGGTGAAGCCGAAGGACTCGGTGAGCGCGGCCACGGTGGCGCGGGCTCCGTGCGGGTTGTGGGCGGCGTCCAGGATGATCGTGGGGCTGCGGCGGACGACCTCCAGGCGGCCCGGCGAGGAGACGCCGGAGAAGGCCTGGCGGATCTTCTCCACGTCCAGCTGCCCGCCGCGCGCGCCGCCGACGCCGAAGAAGGCCTCGACCGCGGCGAGTGCGAGGGCCGCGTTGTGCGCCTGGTACTCGCCGTGCAGCGGGATGAAGACGTCCTCGTACTCCTCGCCGCCGAGTCCGCGCAGCGTCACCAGCTGGCCGCCGACGGCGAGTTCGCGGCGGATCACGCCGAACTCCATGCCCTCGCGGGCGACCGTGGCGTCCACCTCGACGGCGCGGCGCAGGATGGTCTGGGCGGCGTCCAGCTGCTGCTGGGCGACGACGGCGACGGAGCCGGACTTGATGATCCCGGACTTCTCGCCCGCGATCTCACCGGTGGTCTCGCCGAGCTTGTCGGTGTGGTCCAGTCCGATCGGGGTGATCACCGCGACGGCGGCGTCGATGACGTTGGTGGCGTCCCAGGAGCCGCCCATGCCGACCTCGACCACGGCGACGTCCACCGGGGCGTCGGCGAAGGCCGCGTAGGCCATGCCGGTCAGCACCTCGAAGAAGGACATCGGCACCGGCTGGGCCGCGTCGACCATCTGCACGTAGGGCTCGATGTCGCGGTAGACCTCGACGAAGCGCTCGGGGGTGATCGGGGCGCCGTCCAGGCTGATCCGCTCGGTGACGGACTCCACGTGGGGGCTGGTGTAGCGGCCGGTGCGCAGCTCGAAGGTGTTGAGCAGCTGCTCGATCATCCGGGCGGTGGAGGTCTTGCCGTTGGTGCCGGTGATGTGGATGGAGGGGAAGGACCGCTGGGGCTGGCCCAGGATGTCCATCAGCGCCTCGATCCGGTCGAGCGAGGGCTCCAGCTTGTTCTCCGGCCAGCGCTCGGAGAGCTCCACCTCGACGTCGCGCAGGGCGTCGCCGGTGCCGCCGTCGGCGGGGCGGATGGTGTACGGGTTCGGGTCGGCCTTGTCGCTCACGACCACAGTCTACGGAGCGCCGACGGGTCCTCCTCACGGGGTGAGAACGACCACTTTGCCCGTTCTTTTCCATGATCACCTAGTTTCGTCCCTTTACTATTGATTTGGCGATTTGACCCGCAATGAAGCATCGATTCGCAGCCGATAGGAGCCTTCAACCTTTGATCATGAGGAGCATTGCGCCATGCCTGACGCCCTGCACGACTGGATCGTGCTCCGCCAGGACGCCGTCGTCTGGGTCGCCGGACTGATCTCGCTGGCCCTCGTCGGCTACATGGCCCTCGTCTTCGGACGCTTCCTCGTGTACTGGGCGGGCTCCCGGCACGCCTTCCGGCACAACCGCCCCGCCGAACCCGGCGACCCCACCGCCTTCCGCTGGCACCTGGTCATCCCCTGCCGGGACGAGGAGGCCGTGGTCACCCAGACGCTGGACGGCCTGCGGGCCGCCGCGCCCGAGGCCCACCTCTGGGTGATCGACGACGACAGCGAGGACGCCACCCGCGAGCTGGTGCTCGCCGCCGCGGCCCGCGACCCGCGGGTGCACCTGGTCCAGCGCCGCCGCCCGCACGCCCGGATCGGCAAGGGCGCCGCCCTCAACGCCGCCTACCGGGAGATCTCCGCCTGGCTGCCCGAGGACGCGGACCGCTCCCGGGTGGTGATCGGCGTGGTCGACGCCGACGGGCAGCTCGACCCGGGCACCCTCGCCCAGGTCTGCAACGCCAGGGCGCTCGGCCGGCCCGACACCGGCGCCGTCCAGATCGGCGTCCGGATGCGCAACGCCGACGACGAGCTCCCGCTGCCCGGCCGCGGCCGGGCGGCCAACGCCCTGGCCCGCGCCCTGGTGCGGATGCAGGACGTCGAGTTCCAGGCCACCAACACCGGCATGCAGCTGCTGCGCCGCCGCACCGGCAGCGTCGGCCTCGGCGGCAACGGCCAGTTCGCCCGCCTCACCGCCCTCGACTCGCTGACCGCCGAGGAGGGCCGGGCCGGCCGCCCCTGGCCGGAGCGCGCCCTGCTGGAGGACTACGAGTCCGGCCTCGACCTGCGGCTGGCCGGCTGGCGGCTCACCCACGTCACCGAGGCCCAGGTCTCCCAGGAGGGCCTGATCTCGCTGCGCCGCTTCCTCACCCAGCGCACCCGCTGGGCCCAGGGCAACATGCAGTGCCTGCGCTACACCGGCCGGGTGCTGCGCTCGCCGCACTACACCCTCTCCGGCAAGGCCGAGGTGCTGTACACCTTCCTCCAGCCGGTGGTCTGCGTGCTGCTGGTGCTGCTCTTCCCGCTCTCGCTCGGGATCACCGGCGCCGGGGTGGTGCTCTTCCCCGAGGAGACCGCCGAGTTCCAGCTCAGGTTCGGCCCGTGGATGCTGCTCGTCTTCGTGCTCGCCACGCTGCCGATGGTGTTCTGGGGCTTCGCCTACCGCAGGACCGCCCACCCCGACCGCGGCCGGCTGACGGCGCTGCTCTGGGGCCTGCTGGTCTGGCTCTACGCCTACCACCTGTTCGTGGTCGCCGCCCGGGCCGCGGTCCGGATGCTGCTCGGCCGCAACGGCTGGGCCAAGACCCGCCGCAACGCCGAGAAAGTCGCCCTCGGTGCCCCCACCGCGCTCGAGTCCTGAGCCGCCCCCACGCCTCCCCCACGCACCACGTCCCGACCCGGAGTCCCGCATGAGCACGTGCCTGCCCCCGTCCAGCGTCGCCGTCGTCCTCGGCACCCGCCCCGAGCTGGTCAAACTCGCCCCGCTGATCCACGAACTCGGCGACGCCACCCGGCTGGTGCACACCGGCCAGCACTGGGACGAGGCGATGTCCGGCCGCTTCCTGCGCGACCTCGACCTGCCCGAGCCCGAGCTGCTCACCGGCGTCGGCGGCCGCCCCCGGGCCGGCCAGATCGCCCGGTCACTGGGCCAGCTGGACGCCGCCTTCGCCGAGGACCGCCCCGCCGCCGTGGTCGTCCAGGGCGACACCAACGCCACCCTGGCCGGGGCGCTGGCCGCCAACGCCCGGGAGATCCCGCTGGTCCACGTCGAGGCCGGGCTGCGCAGCTTCGACCGGGCGATGCCCGAGGAGCACAACCGGGTGATGGTCGACCACGTCTCCGACCTGCTCTGCGCCGCCACCGGGGAGAACGTCGCCAACCTGCGCGCCGAGTCGCTGGCCGAGGAGCGGATCGAGCTCACCGGCAACACCGTCGTCGAGGTGGTCCGCCGTCAGCTGCCGGACGAGGCCGCCCGCGCCGCGCTGCTCGCCGCGCACGGACTGCGCCCGGACGCGTACGTGCTGGCCACCGTGCACCGTCCGGAGAACACCGACACCGCCGAGGCGCTCGGCGCGGTGCTCGCCGAGCTGGACCGGATCGCCCGGGCCGGCACCCCGGTGCTGTTCCCGATGCACCCGCGCACCCGGGCCGCCGTCGAGCGCTTCGGCCTGGACGGCCTGCTGGAGCGCCTCGCCGTCACCGGCCCGGTCGGCTACGGCGACTTCCTGGGCCTGGCCGGCCACGCGGCGCTGCTGGTCTCCGACTCCGGCGGCGTGCAGGAGGAGTGCACCGTGCTCGGCCGCCCGCTGCTGGTGGTGCGCCGCTCCACCGAGCGACCGGAGGCGATGGCGGCCGGCTTCGCCGCTCTCGTGCGGCCCGGCGAGGAGCTGGGCTCCCTGGCCCGCGCCTGGCTCTCCGACTCCCCCGAGCGGCTCGCCCGGCTGGCGGCCACCCCGAGCCCGTACGGCGACGGCCTGGCCTCGGCCCGGATCGCCGCGCTGACCGCGGCGATCGCCGCGCCCGAACGAGCCGACGCGGTGCCACCGGCCGCCTGACACCCCCTTGACAGCAGAATTGGTCTACTCCACCTTGTGAGGCAAGTCTCCGTTCCCGAACGGGACTTGAGTTGTCGGTAGCTCCCGCAAGCGCACCATCGACACCCCGGACGGCGTTCCCCCCCCACGAGGCGCCGCCGGGCCCTCCCCCACTGGAGATGGAGTCATGCCACCTGCCCGACACCGGCGCACCCGCGCCGTCCACTCGCTGCTCGCCGGTGCGAGCGCCGTCGCCGTCGGCCTGAGCGGGCTCGTGCTCGCCGGCGGCACCGGAGCCCACGCCGCCGACACGGACCTGATCACCAACGGCGGCTTCGAGACCGGGAACCTGTCCGGCTGGACCTGTTCGAGCGGCACGGTCCAGAGCACCACCACCCACTCCGGCACGTACGCCCTGCAGTCCACTCCGGGCGGCGGCGACACCGGCGAGTGCACCCAGACCGTCCCGGTGAAGCCCTCCTCCTCGTACACCCTGAGCTCCTGGGTCCAGGGCTCGTACGTCTACCTGGGCGCCCGCGGCACCGGCGGCACCGACCCGAGCACCTGGACCCCCGGCGGCACCGGTTGGACCCGACTGGACACGAGCTTCACCACCGGCCCGAACACCACCAGCGTCACCGTCTACCTGCACGGCTGGTACGGGCAGCCCGCCTTCGCCGCCGACGACGTCTCGCTGCTCGGGCCCGGCGGACCGCAGCCGTCACCGAGCCCGACCGCCACGGCCTCGCCCAGCCCGACGCCCACCGCCACGGACACCGGCAGCCCCTCCCCCACCGCCACGTCCACCGGCAGGCCGCCGAACCTGCCCAAGCACATCCTCACCGGCTACTGGCAGAACTTCGACAACGGCGCCACCGTCCAGCGGATCAGCGACGTCCCGGCCGCCTACGACATCATCGCGGTCTCCTTCGCGGACGCCACCGCCACCCGCGGCGGCCTGGGCTTCACCCTCGACCCCACCCTCTCCTCCCGTCTCGGCGGCTACACCGACGCCCAGTTCAAGGCCGACATCGCGGCGAAGCGGGCGGCCGGGAAGCGCGTGGTGCTCTCCGTCGGCGGGCAGAACGGCACGGTCTGGGTGGGCGACTCCGCCTCCGCCGCGAACTTCACCGGCACCGCCTGGGCGCTGATGCAGAGTTACGGCTTCGACGGGATCGACATCGACCTGGAGAACGGCATCAGCTCCACCTACATGGGCCAGGCCCTGCACGCCCTGGCGGCGAAGGCGGGAAGCGGGTTCATCCTCACCATGGCCCCGCAGACGATCGACATGCAGTCGACCGGCATGGAGTACTTCAAGCTGGCGCTGAACGTGAAGGACATCCTCACCATCGTCAACATGCAGTACTACAACTCCGGTGCGATGAACGGCTGCGACGGGAACGTCTACTCGCAGGGCACCGAGAACTTCCTCACCGCGCTGGCCTGCATCCAGCTCAAGGGAGGGCTGCGGCCCGACCAGGTGGGCCTCGGGGTGCCGGCCTCCACCAGCGCCGCGGGCGGCGGGTACCTCGCCGCCGGCACGGTCAACAGCGCGCTGGACTGCCTCGCCTCCGGCAGCAACTGCGGCAGCTACAAGCCGGACGCCACCTGGCCGGGCATCGGCGGCGCGATGACCTGGTCGACCAACTGGGACGCCAAGGCGGGCAACCCGGTCGCGAACACCATCGGTTCGCATCTGCACGCCATGCCGTAACCGGCGCGACCGGCCTGCCGGCGGCCCGGGGTCAGACCCCGGCCCGGGCCTCCGGCACGTGCGCGGCGCCGCCGTGCCGACGACGCAACTCGGCCGTGATCTCGGCCAGTTCACCGTCGGGCAGCAGCGGCAGCATCATCGCGACGCCCTGCAGCAGACCGCCCAGTAGGAAGGTGGTGTCGGGCGTCGCCGCCACCAGGCCGCGGACCTCGGCCACCTCGCCGGCCGCCACCGCCTCGATCAACTGGGCGGCGTTCGCGGTCTCCTCGTCCACCTCGACCGCACCGGTGTCCTCGGGGGCGCGCCGGGCCATCGCCCGCAGCACCTTGTCGCCGACCTCGGGGGCGTACGCCTTGCGGACGGCCTCGGCGGCGATCCAGGCGAGCAGGGTGGTCACCTCGCGCTCGGCGTGCTCGGCGAACAGCAGGTCCAGCTCGTGGTCGAACGCGATCTGGTTGCCGTGCCGGAACGCGAGCAGCAGGGTCGCCGCCCTGGCCTTGGCCTCCTCGACCGCCTCGGCAGGCAGTTCGTCGGCCAACTCCTCGGTCACCACCACGCCGTGCCCTCCCGTCCGTCGCTCAGCAGAAACGCCCATTCGGAAACTCCGTGCACACGGTACACAGCTGACCTGCAAACTTCTGCGAACGCGCGCGGGCAAGACCGGAATCAATTCGCTCGGAATAGGACCTCACCCGGTCGCAGGATGATAATTCGCCGGAAGGGAGCAATGTTGCTGGGCTATTAGGCGTAGCGAAAGCGACCCGGAAGGCGGGCCCGGAAGGCAGCCCCGGAAAACGCCGAGGGCCGCACCCCGCGCGTCGCGGAGTACGGCCTTCGGCGAAACCGGCGGCTCAGCCCTGCGGCAGCGCCGCGAGCTGGGCGGTGATCCGGGCGATGTCGGCCTCGGCGGCCTCCTGACGGCCCCGGATCTTGGCGACCACCTCGTCCGGCGCCTTGGCGAGGAACGCCTCGTTGCCGAGCTTGGCGGTGGTCTGGGCCTTCTCCTTCTCGGCGGCCGCGAGGTCCTTGGCCAGGCGCTTGCGCTCGGCCGCGACGTCGATCGTGCCGGAGAGGTCCAGCGCGACGGTGGCGCCGGCGACCGGCAGCGAGGCGGTGGCCGCGAAGCCCTCCTCGGGGACGGTCAGCCGCAGCAGCGAGCGGATCGCGTCCTCGTGGACGGCCAGCACGGTGCCGGCCAGCTCCAGCCGGGCCGGGACGCGCTGCGCGGGCTGGAGGCCCTGGTCCGAACGGAACCGGCGGACCTCGGTGACCACCTGCTGGAGCGTGGCGATCTCCGACTCGGCGGCCGCGTCACGGTAGCCGCTGTCCTTCGGCCACTCGGCCACGACCAGCGACTCGGCGCCGGTGAGCGCCGTCCACAGCGCCTCGGTGACGAACGGGACGATCGGGTGCAGCAGCCGCAGCGTGACGTCCAGGACCTCGCCGAGGACCCGGCGCGAGGCGTCCGCCTGCGGGCCGCCCTTGCCCAGGGTGGTCTTGGAGAGCTCGACGTACCAGTCGAAGACCTCGTCCCAGGCGAAGTGGTACAGCGCGTCCGTGGCCTTGGCGAACTGGAAGTCGTCGTACAGCGCGTCCACCTTGGCGACGGTGGCGTTCAGCCGCGACAGGATCCAGCGGTCGACCGCGGTCATCTCCTCCGGCGCGGGCAGCGGGCCCTCGACGGTGGCGCCGTTCATCAGCGCGAAGCGGGTCGCGTTCCAGATCTTGTTGCAGAAGTTGCGCGAGCCCTTGACCCAGTCCTCGCCGATCGGCACGTCGGCGCCCGGGTTGGCACCGCCGGCCAGGGTGAAGCGGACGGCGTCGGCCCCGTAGGCGTCCATCCAGTCCAGCGGGTCGACCGCGGTGCCGGAGGACTTCGACATCTTCTTGCCGAACTCGTCGCGCACCAGACCGGTCAGGGCGACGGTCTTGAACGGCGCCTCGCCGTCCATCGCGTACAGGCCGAACATCATCATCCGGGCGACCCAGAAGAAGATGATGTCGTGGCCCGTCACCAGGACGTCGGTCGGGTAGAACTTCTCCAGGTCGGCGGTCTTCTCCGGCCAGCCGAGCGTGGAGAACGGCCACAGGCCGGAGGAGAACCAGGTGTCCAGGACGTCCGGGTCCTGGACCCAGCCCTCGCCGGTCGGCGGCTGCTCGTCCGGGCCGACGCAGACGACCTCGCCCTCGGGGCCGTACCAGACCGGGATCCGGTGGCCCCACCAGAGCTGGCGCGAGATGCACCAGTCGTACATGTTGTCGACCCAGTCGAAGTAGCGGCGCTCCAGCTCCTTCGGGTGGATCTCCACCTTGCCGTCGCGGACGGCGTCGCCGGCGGCCTTGGCCAGCGGCTCGACCTTGACCCACCACTGCAGCGACAGCCGCGGCTCGACCACGGTGTGGCAGCGCGAGCAGTGGCCGACCGCGTGCATGTACGGACGCTTCTCGGCGACGATCCGGCCCTGCTCGCGCAGCGCGCCGACGACGGCCGAACGGGCCTCCAGCCGGTCCAAGCCGAGGAAGGGGCCGTGCACGGTGATCGCACCGCGCTCGTCCATGACGGACAGGTTGGGCAGGTCGTGGCGCTGGCCGATGGCGAAGTCGTTCGGGTCGTGGGCCGGCGTCACCTTGACGGCGCCGGTGCCGAACTCCGGGTCGACGTGCTCGTCCGCGACGACCGGGATCTCACGGTCGGTCAGCGGCAGCTTGATGGTGCGGCCGACCAGGTGCTTGTAGCGCTCGTCCTCGGGGTGGACGGCCACCGCGGTGTCGCCCAGCATCGTCTCGGCCCGGGTGGTCGCGACGATGATCGAGTCGTCGCCCTCGCCGTAGCGGATCGAGACCAGCTCGCCCGGCACGTCCTCGTGCTCGACCTCGATGTCGGACAGCGCCGTGAGGCAGCGCGGGCACCAGTTGATGATGCGCTCGGCGCGGTAGATCAGGCCGTCGTCGAAGAGCCGCTTGAAGATGGTCTGGACGGCCTGGGACAGGCCCTCGTCCATGGTGAAGCGCTCGCGCGACCAGTCCACGCCGTCGCCGAGGCGGCGCATCTGGCCGAGGATGCGGCCGCCGTAGCTCTTCTTCCACTCCCAGACCTTCTCGACGAAGGCCTCGCGGCCCAGGTCGTGCCGGGACAGGCCGGCCTCGGCGAGCTGCTGCTCGACCTTGTTCTGGGTGGCGATGCCGGCGTGGTCCATGCCGGGCAGCCAGAGCGTCTCGTAGCCCTGCATGCGCTTGCGGCGGGTCAGCGCGTCCATCAGCGTGTGCTGGAAGGCGTGGCCCAGATGCAGGACGCCGGTGACGTTCGGCGGGGGGATGACGATGGTGTACGCGGGCTTGTCGCTGTTCGCGTCCGCGGCGAAGTACCCACGGTCTACCCAGCGCTCGTACAGCTCGCCCTCTACGTCCGCGGGGGTGTAGGTCGTCGGGAGGGTTGCTGCTTCGTCCCCGGCAGAGGTGCTCACGGGGCGCTGGTTCGTCGTGTCGGTCACGACGCACAGTTTACGTAACAGGGGGGAGGGTCACGAAACCACTTCCGGCGCGCCCGGGCGGGCCGCCGCCGGACGGCCCCCGCCCGGCACCGTGCGGTAGCGTGCCCGAAAACCCGTCCGGTGGACCGGACGGGTCCGGAACGACCGGACACCACGACAGGCCGCGGGTGCGGCGGGGGAGCACGAACGCAGATGTACGGCCAGGGACAGCAGTACCCGCAGGGACAGCCGCAGCCTTACGGCGGCCAGCCGCCGCAGTACGGGGGGCAGCCGCCCCAGTACGGCCAGCCGCCCCAGCAGCCCTACGGCGCACCCCAGCCCCCGTACGGCCAGCCGCAGTACGGCCAGCCGCCGCAGCAGCCCTACGGCGCGCCCCAGCAGCCGTACGGTGTGCCGCCGCAGGCGCCGTACGGGCAGCCGGGCTACCCGCCGCCGCCCCAGCCCAAGGGCAAGGGCGGCCTGGTGATCGCGCTGGTCGTCGGCGCGCTGGTGCTGGGCGGCGGCGGCTTCGCCGCCTGGAAGTTCCTCGGCGGCTCGGGCGGCAGCGACTCCGGCGGCAGCTACAAGATCTCCACCCCGCAGAACCTCCCGGAGGGCTACGTCCAGAAGACCGCCAAGGAGGAGGCCGTCGACCCGTCCAAGCCCGAGGCGAAGGACGCCGACAAGTACGGCAGCAACCTCAACGTCGTGGTCGCCACCTACAACAAGGGCGGCGACCCGACGGACGGCATCTCCGTGGCCGGCCTGTACGGGACGATCAACGACCCCGACCAGATCATCGAGGACTCCAAGAAGGGCGGGTCGGGCCTCGCCTGGAGCACTCCGCTGGCCGATTTCCCGGCCCAGGACGGCCACGCCTCCAACGGCCGGCTCTCCTGCGGCGTCTACACGCTGCAGGCCCTCAAGACCCAGTCCACGGTCTGCATCTGGGCGGACAAGTCGACCTACGCCCGGGTGACCTTCACCAAGGTCTCCGCCGGCGGGGGCGCCCAGGCCCTCACCGTCACCCAGGCCGCCGAGCGGACCCGGGCGATCCGGGACGCCATGAAGGTCGCCAGGTAACGCCCGCGCGCGCACGAGGAGGGGCCCGCACCGGATCCGGTGCGGGCCCCTCTCGCATGCGGGTCTTCGAGTCAGGCGCTCTTCTCCCGGCGCTCGCGCTTGATCATGTCGCGCGGCACCAGGGTGGGGATGGCGTGCTTGGAGACCACGTCACCGGTGACCACCACGCGGGCGACG
The DNA here is from genome assembly GCF_055580145.1 of Kitasatospora sp. NPDC032121. Taxonomy (NCBI): domain Bacteria; kingdom Bacillati; phylum Actinomycetota; class Actinomycetes; order Kitasatosporales; family Streptomycetaceae; genus Kitasatospora; species Kitasatospora sp. NPDC032121. Next base: position 1,190,566 of record NZ_JBVILX010000001.1, read on the forward strand.
TCCTGGCGCGAGGGGACCTCGTACATCACGGACATCAGCACCTCCTCCATGATGGCCCGCAGTCCGCGCGCGCCGGTGCCGCGCAGGATCGCCTGGTCGGCGATCGCCTCCAGCGCGTCCCGGGAGAACTCCAGCTCCACGCCGTCCAGTTCGAACAGCTTGCGGTACTGCTTGACCAGCGCGTTGCGCGGCTCGGTGAGGATCTGGAGCAGCGCCTCGCGGTCCAGGTTGTGCACGCTGGTGATCACCGGCAGACGGCCGATGAACTCGGGGATCATGCCGAACTTCACCAGGTCCTCGGGCATCACCTGGCGGAAGTGGTCGCTGGCGTCCGACTCCCGCTTGGAGCGGATGTTGGCGCCGAAGCCGATGCCCTTGGCACCCGCGCGGCCCTCGATGATCCGCTCCAGGCCGGCGAACGCGCCGCCGACGATGAACAGCACGTTGGTGGTGTCGATCTGGATGAACTCCTGGTGCGGGTGCTTGCGCCCGCCCTGCGGCGGCACCGAGGCGGTGGTGCCCTCCAGGATCTTCAGCAGGGCCTGCTGCACACCCTCGCCGGAGACGTCCCGGGTGATCGACGGGTTCTCGCTCTTGCGCGCGACCTTGTCGATCTCGTCGATGTAGATGATCCCGGTCTCGGCCTTCTTGACGTCGTAGTCGGCCGCCTGGATCAGCTTGAGCAGGATGTTCTCGACGTCCTCGCCGACGTAGCCGGCCTCGGTCAGCGCGGTGGCGTCCGCGATCGCGAACGGCACGTTCAGCATCCGGGCCAGGGTCTGCGCCAGCAGCGTCTTGCCGGAGCCGGTGGGGCCCAGCAGCAGGATGTTGGACTTGGCCAGCTCGATGGCGTCCTCACGGCCGTTGCCACCGCTGCGGCCCGCCTCACCGGCCTGGACGCGCTTGTAGTGGTTGTAGACGGCGACCGACAGCGCCTTCTTGGCGAGGTCCTGGCCGACCACGTACTGGTCCAGGAACTCGTAGATCTCGCGCGGCTTCGGGAGTTCCTCGAAGCGCACCTCGGAGGTCTCGGCGAGTTCCTCCTCGATGATCTCGTTGCACAGGTCGATGCACTCGTCGCAGATGTACACGCCTGGGCCGGCGATCAGCTTCTTCACCTGCTTCTGCGACTTGCCGCAGAACGAGCACTTGAGCAGGTCGCCACCGTCTCCGATGCGTGCCACGAGGTGCTTCCCCTTCGCCAGGGGCCCCGCAGGGTTCCGGGGCCTGGTGCTGTGGACCGTCAACGCCGACGGCGCTCGGTCTCGCTATCCGACGGTACTCTGCCGGGCTCGTGATTCCGTCCTCTTCGCCAGGTCTGCCCTACGCCCTGGGCGAATTGATACCGAACAGATGCCGTCGCGCGGGCCCGCCGATGGGCCGGGGGGGGGGGGGGGGGCGCCGCCCCCCCCCCCCCCCCCCCCCCCCCCCCCCCCGACGCGCCCCTCCCGGCCCGCTCGCGGGCTGGGAGGGAGCCGACCTCAGGAGGTCAGCGAGGTCTTGCGGGTGGAGATGATCTGGTCGACCAGGCCGTACTCGACGGCCTCCTCGGCGGTGAGGATCTTGTCGCGCTCGATGTCGTCGCGCACCTGCTCCGCCGACCGGTTGGAGTGCTTGGAGAGCATCTCCTCCAGCTGCTCGCGCATCCGGAAGATCTCCTTGGCCTGGATCTCCAGGTCGGACACCTGGCCGCGGCCGGTCTCGGTGTACGGCTGGTGGATCAGGATGCGGGCGTTCGGCAGCGCCATCCGCTTGCCGGGGGTGCCGGCGGCGAGCAGCACGGCGGCGGCGGAGGCCGCCTGGCCCATGCAGACCGTGGTGATGTCCGGCTTCACGTACTGCATGGTGTCGTAGATGGCCGTCAGGGCCGTGAACGAGCCGCCGGGCGAGTTGATGTACATCTGGATCTCGCGGTCCGGGTCCATCGACTCCAGGCACAGCAGCTGCGCCATGATGTCGTTCGCCGAGACGTCGTCGACCTGCGAGCCGAGGAAGATGATGCGCTCCTCGAACAGCTTGGCGTACGGGTCGTACTCGCGGATGCCCTGCGTGGTGCGCTCGACGAAGCGCGGGACGATGTAGCGGCCCTCGGCGCGCATGTCCTCGACGCGGGCCTGGGCGGCCGACAGGCTGGGGATGTTCATGGGGGTCCTTGTCCTCCGGGGCGTTGGGGCTGTGGTGTCGCGGGCCGGGCCGAGGCTCAGGCAGCGCCCGTGCCGCCGCCGCCGGGGACGTCCGCGGCGCTGTGCATGATCGCGTCGATGAGGCCGTACTCCAGGGCCTCCTCCGGGGTGAACCAGCGGTCGCGGTCGGAGTCGGCGGTGATCTGGTCGAAGGACTGGCCGCTGTGGTGCGCGATCAGCTCGGACATCCGCTTCTTGGTGCGGAGCAGCTGCTCGGCCTGGATGCGGATGTCGGTGGCGGAGCCGCCGAGGCCGGCCGAGGGCTGGTGCATCAGGATGGTCGAGTTGGGCAGCGAGAAGCGCTTGCCCGGGGCGCCCGCGGTCAGCAGGAACTGGCCCATCGAGGCCGCCATGCCCATCGCGATGGTGACGACGTCGTTCTTGATGTACTGCATGGTGTCGTAGATCGCCATGCCGGCCGAGATCGAGCCGCCCGGGGAGTTGATGTAGAGGAAGATGTCCTTGTCCGGGTCCGCGGCCAGCAGCAGCAGCTGCGCGGTGATCTTGTTGGCGATGTCGTCGTCGACCGCCTGGCCGAGGAAGATGATCCGCTCGTTGAGCAGCCGGTTGTAGACCTGGTCGCCAAGGCCGCCGAGCACGTCACCAGCGGCGGCGTGCGGCGCCATCGGGCCAGGCATCTGCATCTGCGGGAACGTCACTTAGCCACCTGCTCAGTCGGTTTGGACGGTCGCTCCACGGCCGTCACGGTGTCGCACAGCTTCCGGGTATCACGTCGTGATTGTTGCTGTCCAAGGACCCTAACGCGCAGGCCGGGCCGCAGAATCCCTCACGCAGAACTGTTCGCTGTGAGCGCAGGGTCGCGGCGGCCGCGGGTGGGACGACAGCGGGCCCGGACACCGTACGGCGTCCGGGCCCGCTGCAGCCTGGAGGGGCTACCGGGGCGCTCAGGCCTCGGTCTTCTCCTCGGCGGCGATCTCCTCGGCGGCGGCCTCGGCCGTCTCGTCCTCGTCGTCGAAGTTGATCTCGTTGCCCTCGGTGTCGACGACCTTGGCGGCCTCGACCACGGTGGCCAGCGCCTTGCCGCGGGCGACCTCGCCGACCAGCAGCGGAACCTGGCCGCCCTGGACGACCTGCTGGGCGAACTGGTCCGGGGTGAGGCCCGAGCCGGCGGCGCGGCGGATGAGGTGCTCGGTCAGCTCCTCCTGGTTAACACCCAGCTCCTCGTTGGCGACGATCTGGTCCAGGACGAACTGGGTCTTGATGCCCTTCTTCGCCTGCTCCTCGATCTCCGCGTCCCACTCCTCGCGGGTCTTGCCCTGGGTCTCCAGGAAGGCGTCGAGGGTGAGGCCCATCGGCTGGAGCTGGTGGTGCTCCACGTTGTGCTTGCGGGTCTCGACCTCGTCCTTGAGGAGCTTCTCGGGGTACTCGATCTCAACCAGGGCGAGCAGCGCGTCCAGGACCTTCTCCTGGGCCTGGGTGGCCTGGTCGTACTCCTTCATGCGCTCGAGGCGCTTGCGGGAGTCGGCGCGCAGGTCCTCCAGGGTGTCGAACTCGCTGGCCAGCTGGGCGAACTCGTCGTCCAGCTCGGGCAGCTCCTTCTCCTGGACGGCGGTGACGGTGACGGTGACCTCGGAGGTCTTGCCCGCCTGGGTGCCACCCTTGAGCTCGGTCTCGAAGGTCTTCTCCTCGCCGGCCGACAGGCCGATGACGGCCTCGTCGATGCCGTCGATCAGGCGGCCCGAGCCGATCTCGTAGCTGACGCCGTTGGCGGTGCCGTCCTCCGGCACCTCGCCGTCGACCTTGGCGACCAGGTCCACGACCACGATGTCGTCGGCCGTGGCGGCGCGCTCGACGTCCTTGACCGAGGAGAAGCGCTCGCGCAGCTGCTCCAGCGACTTCTCGATGTCCTCGTCGGAGACGGCGATCGGGTCGACGGTCACCTCGATGGAGGAGAACTCCGGCAGGGTGATCTCCGGGCGGATGTCCACCTCGGCGGTGAACTTGAGGTCGCCGCCGTCGGCGATCTTCTCGACACCCTCGATGTTGGTGATGTCGGGCTGTCCGAGGACCTCGATCTTGCCCTCGTCGACGGCCTGCGTGTAGAAGCGCGGCAGGGCGTCGTTGACGGCCTCCTCCAGCACGGCACCACGGCCGAAGCGCTGGTCGATGACCCGGTTCGGGATCTTGCCCTTGCGGAAGCCCGGGACCGAGACCTGCTGGTTGATCTTCTTGTACGCCGCGTCGAGGCTGGGCTTGAGCTCCTCGAAGGGCACCTCGACGGTGAGTCGAACCCGGGTCGGGTTCAGAGTCTCGACGGCGCTCTTCACGGTTTGGTCTCCTATGGGCTTGCGGTCAGGTTGTCTCCGCCCGTCCCCGTCACCCGGCCGGAGCCGGAAGGGGTCGGACGAGACGGGCGATGGGCGGTTGGAGCTGCATCTCCCGTGGGGTGGACGGTGAGCTTGACTCCTCGCCCTCGTGCGGTTGACCTGGGTGGACGCCACAGGGACTACCGCCAGCGCCCCATCCTACCGGTACCACGAAAGGCGGACGCCAGACGCCACCGTACCGCCGTCGTGCAGCTCCGATACAGAACAGGGCCCCGCCCCGGTGGGCGAGACCCTGCCGCACTGTCGGGGTGACCGGATTCGAACCGACGGCCTTCCGCTCCCAAAGCGGACGCGCTACCAAACTGCGCCACACCCCGTGGTGCCGAGAGGAAGCGTACACGCCGGGCCTGCACGGCTCGCCGAGTTGTTCAGCTTGTTCCGCGCGGGCGCGACGCGCCCGAACCGCGCGGGCGCGCAGGGGAGGCGTGCGCGATGGGGTGTGCACTCGGGCGCCCGGACCAGGTAGGCTGTCCCCCGAACTTCCGGCCGGTGACGGCTGGGAGCGTCGTGCGGGCGTAGCTCAATGGTAGAGCCCTAGTCTTCCAAACTAGTCACGCGAGTTCGATTCTCGTCGCCCGCTCTCCGGTCCGGCCCCGGTGTGCTCAGCACACCGGGGCCGTCGGCGTTTCCGGGCCGGGCGGGCGTCCGAAGCCCGGAGCGTGTTCAGAGCCCGAGCCGGGCGGCCCGGGCGGCGGCCCGGTCCAGCAGCCGGTGGACGTCGCCCTCACGAGTGGTGGGGCGGTCGTTGTACTCGTCCGGGGAACGCGCCGGTCGGCCGGTGGCGTGCAGCACCTCCATCAGCTGGACCCGGGCGGTGCGCACGGTGGCCGGGGTGCCGTAGCCGTGCGCCAGGACGGCGGCCTGCGCGCCCAGCAGGCAGACCCGGCCGGCCTCGTCCCACATCGCGCCCTGGAGCCAGCCGTGCGCCCCGATGTAGCGGGAGGCGAGCCTGAGGTGGTCGGCCGCGCTGACCGGAACGGGGCGGGCGGGCCGGCCGAGCGCCCGGTCGAGCAGGGTGGCCCTGGGCTCGGGGTGGCCGGCCTGCCAGGGCCGCGGGGTGCTGCCGTACGGGCAGACGTACGGCGTCGGGGTGCGCGCGGGGGCGGGCAGCGAGGCGAGGTAGGCCTCGATCTCGGCGACCAGCCCGGAGCCCGCGGGGCCGGACGGCGCCGGCCCGGGGGCGAGGAGGACGGGTGGCGGCGGGGCGGTGGTGCGGGGCATGCGGGTCCTCCGGGCGGACGGCTTTCAGGTTCCGCTGCCCAAAGTGGGGCATACAGGACATTCTCGCGACCGGAGGACCACGGGGTCCGCGCGGTTTCCCGGTGGGCTGTCGGGCCGATAGCCTCGGCGCGTTCGAGCGCAGTTCGAGCGCGACCCCAACCGCCGCGCTCCCCGAGGTGGAGGAGTCCCGGTGCGTCCGCAGGAGCGACTGGCCGTCATTCAGCGCTGTGTGGTCCGGGAGATGGCGCGACTGGGCCAGGTGTTCCGCCCGGACGGCGAGGTGGTCCGCGGCCCCGGCACCACGGCGGTGGCGGTCCGCGAGCACCCCGGGGACGACGGCGCCGGGCACGTGGACCTCGGCTTCGTGCTGCACCTGGGCCGGGCGGACGCCCCGGTGGTGTGGGACTGCGCGGCCGGCCTCGGCAAGACCGAGGAGGAGAAGCTCGCGAACGCGGTGAAGATGTGGGCGACCACCACCGCCTCGGTGCTGGTCGGGTTCGCGGCCGACCGCGGGGGGCACGCCGACCGTCCGGACCTGCCCGGACTCCCGGGCTGGCGCGCGGTGCAGGGACCGGCCGCGGTGTTCGGCTTCGGCAACGAGCACCTGGCGGGCTGGCTGGCCGAGCACCGGGTGCTGCCCGCGCTGGCGCCCGCGTTGCGCACGGAGTTGACCGGCCCGGGGCCGGTGGGCGTCAAGCTCTTCCTGGGCGGGAAGGCGGGGGACGACGTCGCCGAGGTCCGGGTGGGCGGCGAGGTGTCGGAGGCGGCGTCGGCGGCACTGCGCGCGCTGGACTGGCCGCGGGGTGAACGGCTGTGCTGGGCGCGGCTGTTCGTCCTGCTGGCGGCCGAGCCCACGACAGCGGGGCAGCACACGTCGGCGGGTGCCGTGGCACCCGCACCGATGCGTGTCCCGGCCCCGGCGGCGGCACGCCCCCGGGGACTGTTCGCTCGCTGGCGGGAAGCCAGACGGGCCGGCCGGTGACGGTGGCTCGCCCGATCACCTCCGGGCGTGCCGACGCCGGTGGTCGGCCCGGCCGGATCAGCCGCCGGTGATGCCGGAGATGCTGTGCGCCAGGTTGGCCAGCAGCGAGTTGATGGAGCCCGCGACCGTGGTCTCGTGCAGCATGAAGCCGAACAGGGCGGCGACGATCGCGTGCGGGATCTTCATCTGCTTGTTGCGGATGAAGATGATGCACAGGATCGCGAACAGGACCAGTGCGGAGACGGAGAGTGCCACCCGGACTCACTTCCTCGTTTTCATAGCGGGGTGCCACCACCCGGCGGCACCTGCGAAAGCCGGACCCCGGCCTGTCCGACGGTCCCGAGGCGGAATCGCGGACCGTCCGGCACGCCGCCGGCGAGGGAGCCCAGCGTCGACCGCTGTCTGTCGTGCCGCACGTGACGCCCCCCATCCCCCGAATCCTGAACAGTCCCGCCCGGACTCAGTGTGGTCGACCGTGCCGATTGCGTAAAGGTCTGAAAGTCAGTCCAACGCCGATATCCTGCGGTGCGAGACGACTTTCCGCCGACCGGGACGATAGCGGAGCCATCCTGACGAATCGTCGGCGGGGCCGGGCTGAGCGGCCGGAAAACGGTCGGGGGCGGGTAGCGGAAGCCACTGGTCCGGTCAGTCGACGGGCCGTCCGATTTGGCTGAAGATCAGCTGCCAGGCTTGACAGCGGCGGGCGCCCTCGGCATGTGCCCCGGGACGGATGTCAGTCCCGCCAGAGCAGCAGCACGGCGCGGTCGTCGTTGATGTCCCGGGCGACCGTCTCGATCAGCGCGGCCGCGGCGCCGGTGCCCGTGCCGGGTCCGCCGCCGGGCACCAGCCGGTCCGCCTCCCCCATCAGCCGGTCCATGCCCTCCGTGAGGTCCCGGCCCGGCGCCTCGACCATGCCGTCGGTGCACAGCATCAGCACGTCGCCACGGTTCAGCCGGCCGCGCACGCCGTCGAACTTGGCGCCGTCGTAGATCCCGAGCAGCGGGCCCTCGGCCTGCTTGACCTCCCAGCGGCCCTCCCCGGCCAGCCGCTGCATGCCCGGCAGGTGCCCGGCCGAGAGCAGTTCGTACTCGCCGGTGTCCAGGTCCAGCACCAGGTGGACGGCGGTGGCGAAGCCCTCCTCCCAGGACTGACGCAGCAGGTAGCCGTTGGCGGCGGGCAGGAAGTCGTGCGCGGGCAGCGAACCGACCAGGCCGCCGAAGGCGCCGGAGAGCAGCAGCGCCCGGGAGCCGGCGTCCATGCCCTTGCCGGAGACGTCCGCGAGGACCACCTCCAGCAGCCGCTGGCCGGGGCCGGTGCGCGCGGCGACCACGAAGTCCCCGGAGAAGGACTGGCCGCCGGCCGGGCGCAGCGCCATGTCCGCGTGCCAGCCGTCCGGCAGCTCGGGCACCCGGCTCTGCACCCGCAGCCGCTCGCGCAGGTCGAACAGCATGGTGGAGCCGCCCCACCAGGGCACGCCGACCCGGGCCCGGAACTGGGCGAGCAGCAGGCCGCCCACCCCGGCGGCGCCGACCACCAGGGCCGCGCCCGGGGTCACGCCGTAGAGGTAGGCCTCGGGGTTGTCGCTGGCGACCCGCTGGCCGGTGTGGATCACGGACTCGGAGGAGAGGCCGAGCGCGGCCAGCGCGTAGAGCACGACCAGGCTGCCGGGGCGCAGCAGCAGGGCGCCGGCCAGGATCGGCAGGACCAGGGAGGTGGGCGGGGCCCAGTCGGGCATCCAGATGTTGAGCAGGATCAGCAGCGGCACGAGCAGGGCGAGCGCGCAGAGCACCGGCCAGTCGGCGGCGCCGCCGCGGAAGTAGTCCACACCGGCTGTGCGCAGCCTTCGGCGGACCCGGCGGACCCTCTTGCGCAACCGGGCCGTCACGGACTCGGACGCCGGGGCGGCGCCGGGCCTCGTCGCAGTCGTCTGGGGCGGTGTGCCCGGCGCTCTGCCAGCCATGGGGTCCGACCCTATCCACGGGCACCGCCCGGCGTCGACGGGCCGGGGGCGGTCACGGGTGCCGGAGCGCGGGGCGCCCAGTGGGTTTCGGCCGATCGGCGGGGTTGCGGGCGCGCCGTCAGGAGGCGTACGCGGGTTGGGCGTACGGACCGCGTGGGCGGCGCGTGCGCCCCGCGTGCGGGGGTGTCGGCGAGCGGTGGCCTGTGGCCGATCCCACAGGCGGTGCGGGGTCGTCCCGGGCGCGTCACGCGGCTTCCGGGGGCGTCCGTCCCGCGGTTTCCGGGGTGTCCGGAGACGGCGACGGCCGGTCGCACGGGAGCGTGCGGCCGGCCGGGGAGGGTGGGTGGGGGGATCAGCCCTGGGGGTGGTGGGCCGGGATCGGCGGGAGCTCGCCGGTGGTCTCGTACTCGCTCAGCATCTCGATCCGGCGGGTGTGCCGGGGCTCGCCGCTGTACGGGGTCTTGAGGAAGACCTCGACGAACTCGGTGGCCTCCTCCAGGGTGTGCATGCGGCCGCCGATGGAGATCACGTTGGCGTTGTTGTGCTGACGGCCGAGCTCGGCGGTCTGCACGCTCCAGGCCAGCGCGGCCCGGACGCCCTTGACCTTGTTGGCGGCGATCGCCTCGCCGTTGCCCGAGCCGCCGATCACGATGCCCAGGGCGTCCTCGTCGGCGGCGGTGCGCTCGGCGGCACGCAGGCAGAACGGCGGGTAGTCGTCCTCGGCGTCGTAGATGTGCGGCCCGCAGTCGACCGGCTCGTGGCCGGCCCCCTTGAGCCACTCCACGAGGTGGTTCTTCAGTTCGTATCCGGCATGGTCGGAGCCCAGGTACACGCGCATGCCATGAGTGTGGCATGCGCGTGCGCCCGGGCCCGACAACGGGTGCGCCGACCGGGGTGGCCGGTGGAGTCGCCCGGTGGAGTCGCCCGGTGGGTCGGCGCCGGCCGGGCGGGTCAGCGCCGGCCGACCAGCTTCCAGGCCAGCGGCAGGGCGCCGGCGGCGAGGGCGGCCTTGAGGGCGTCGCCGACCAGGTACGGGTAGAGGCCGAGCTCGGCGGCCCGGGCGAGCGACACGTGCAGCGACAGGGCGAGGTACGGGACGCCGACCGCGTAGATGGCGAGGCTGCCGAGGACCATGGTGACGGCGGTGTTGACCGGGGTGCGGTCGGCGCCGCGGCGGGCCAGTGCGCCGGTCAGGGCGGCGGCCAGGACGAAGCCGAGCACGTAGCCGAAGGAGGCCGTCGCCCAGCCGGAGGTGCCCTCGGCGAACCAGGGCAGGCCCGCCATGCCGGCCAGCATGTACAGCACGAGCGAGGCGACGCCGCGGCGGGCGCCGAGCGCGGTGCCGACCAGCAGGGCGGCGAAGGTCTGGCCGGTGACCGGCACCGGCGAGCCGGGGACGTTCACCGACAGCTGGGCGGCCACGCCGGTCAGCGCGGCGCCGCCGGCCACCAGGGCCAGGTCGCGGGCCTGGGCGCCGAGCCGGGTGGAGGCGGCGGGCAGCAGGTCGGCGAGGACGGCGCGGCGCGGTATCGGGGTGGTGACAGTGGCCATCGGGGCTCCTCCGTGAGGTCCAGGTGAGTGAACACCTGTGAACCTACGCGGTGATCCACTGCGCGAACGGCACGGTTTCGGACAAACCCGGGCCGTCGGGCGTTGTCGGAACCGGCCCCGGACGACTCCTGGTCACAACATGATCACGTTAGGTTTCGACATGGTCCGCATCGTGAGCCCGAAGCGATCATCTTTGGCATGGACAGGGGCGCCGCCGGATATTGGACAGCTCATGTCGCATACCGCACAGTCTGGAACCGCCCCTATGGCCCCCACCCCCGCCCCTACGGCGACCGGGACCCCCGCAGGCCCCCGCCCGGCCGCCGCCCCGGCGTCGGGTGGCCAGCAGCTCACCCACGGGCTGAAGCAGCGCCACCTGTCCATGATCGCCCTCGGCGGCGTGATCGGCGCCGGCCTCTTCGTCGGCTCCGGCGCCGGCATCGCGGCCGCCGGCCCGGCGATCATCCTGGCGTTCGTGCTCTCCGGCCTCCTGGTCATGCTGATCATGAGAATGCTCGGTGAGATGTCCGCCGCCCGTCCGGCCTCCGGCTCGTTCTCGGTGCACGCCGAGAAGGAGATCGGCCCCTGGGCCGGGATCACGGCCGGCTGGATGTACTGGGTGATGCTCTGCTGCGGCGTGGCCGCCGAGGCCACCGCCGCCGGGAAGATCGTCAACGGCTGGATACCCGGCGTCTCCGCCTGGGTCTGGGTCGCCCTGTTCATGGTCTTCTTCTGCGCCAGCAACCTCACCGCGGTGAAGAACTTCGGCGAGTTCGAGTTCTGGTTCGCCGCGATCAAGGTCGCCGCCATCGTCACCTTCCTGGTCCTCGGCGGGCTCGGCATCGCCGGCGTGATCGGCCCCGGCGCCCCCGGCACCACGAACCTCACCGGCCACGGCGGCTTCCTGCCCAACGGCATCGACGGGCTGATCATCGGCCTGCTCGCCTCGGTCTTCGCGTACGGCGGTCTGGAGACCGTCACCATCGCCGCCGCCGAGTCCGACGACCCCAAGAAGAACGTCGCCAACGCCGTGCGCACCGCGGTGTGGCGGATCGGGATCTTCTACATCGGCTCGATGGCCCTGGTCGTCACCCTGGTCTCCTGGAAGGACCCGAAGGTCGTCACCGACGGCCCGTACGTCACCGTGCTGAGCCACCTCGGGGTGCCCGCCGCCGGAACGATCATGCAGGTGGTGGTGCTGGTCGCGCTGCTGTCCGCGATGAACGCCAACATCTACGGCGCGTCCCGGATGGCGTACTCGCTGGTCGGCCGCGGCCAGGGCCCCAAGGCGCTGGCCAAGGTCAGCGGCGGGGTGCCGCGCAGAGCCGTGCTGGCCTCCTGCCTGTTCGGCTTCGGCGCCGTGCTGGCCGCCAAGTTCTGGCCGGACACCGTGTTCACCTGGCTGATGAACACCACCGGTGTGGCGATCCTGGTGGTCTGGCTGTTCATCTGCGTGGTCCAGCTGCGGATGCGCCGCCGGCTGCAGCGCGAGGCGCCCGAGCTGCTCACCGTGAAGATGTGGGGCTACCCGTACCTGACCTGGGTCGCGATGGCCGCGGTGGTCGGCATCCTCGCCCTGATGACCACCACCGAGGGCAACCGCGACCAGCTGTACGCGGCCGGCGTGCTGGTCGCCGGACTCACCGTCGCCGGGCTGCTCAAGCAGCGCCGGGACGCCGCCGCCCTGCGCTGACCCACCCGGACGCGCTTACGGCGAGGGCCCGGTACCGATGGGTACCGGGCCCTGCCGCGTTCCACGCCGCGCTCACGCGTTCCGCGCGGTGCTCATGCGTTCCTCGCGGTGCTCATGCGTTCCACGCCGTGCTCACTCGAAGGAGCCGTGCTCACTCGAAGGAGGGGCCGGCCGTCCGGGTGCGCTTGATCTCGTAGAAGCCCGGGGTGGAGGCCACCAGCAGGGTGCCGTCCCACAGCCGGGCCGCGGCCTCGCCCTTCGGGGCGGGGGTGACCACCGGGCCGAAGAAGGCCACCCGCTCGCCGTCCGCGCCCTCGACCGCGATCACCGGGGTGCCGACGTCCTCGCCGACCAGGCCGATGCCCTCCTTGTGCGAGGCGCGCAGGGCCTCGTCGTACGCGTCCGTGCCGGCCGCGTCGGCCAGCTCGACCGGCAGGCCCGCGGCCACCAGGGCGGCCTCGATGGTCTCCCGGTTCTGCGGCAGGCCCTGGTTGTGGAAGCGCAGGCCCAGCTCGGTGTAGAGCCGGCCGAGGACCTCCGGCCCGTGCTGCTGCTCGGCGGCGATGCAGACCCGCACCGCGCCCCAGGCGTTGTCCAGCAGCTCCCGGTAGCTCTCCGGGAGGTCCCGGTGCTCGTTGAGCACCGACAGGCTCATCACGTGCCAGTGCACGTCGACCGGACGCAGCTGCTGGACCTCGATCAGCCAGCGGGAGGTCATCCACGCCCACGGGCAGGCCGGGTCGAACCAGAAGTCGGCGGTCTTGCGCTCAGCGGCAGTCGTCACTGCGTGTCGTCCTTCGTGAGGTGGTCCGAGGCGGGGAGGAGTTCCGTCCCCGGAACGCCAACACCCGCCCGGCGCCGGTGATTCCGGTGCGAACGCGGCAGCCTGTGCAATGGTACTGACGGCGCGGACCGTGAAAGGATGACCCCGCGCGCGGAGCACACCCCGCGCCGAGACCGCACCACCCACAGGCGCACCACCGTGCGAGCCGGACAAAGGAGTACCGCCGTGCCGGGCAAGAACCTCAGCCGCGACGAGGCGCAGCAGCGGGCCAGCATCCTGGCCGTGGACGGCTACCAGGTCCGGCTGGACGTGACCTCGGCCCCGGACCAGGCGGCCGGCACCTTCCGGTCCACCACCACCGTCACCTTCCGCTGCTCCCAGCCCGGTGCGGACACCTTCCTCGACCTGCTCGCCCCCGCCGTCCGCTCGGTCACCCTCAACGGCCGCGCCCTCGACCCGGCCACCGCCTACGACGGCGCCCGGGTGCACGTCGACGGCCTGGCCGCCGAGAACGTGCTGACCGTCGAGGCGGACTGCGCCTACAGCCGCACCGGCGAGGGCCTGCACCGCTTCGTCGACCCGGTGGACGGCGAGACCTACCTCTACACCCACTACGAGCCGGCCGACGCCCGCCGGGTGTTCGCGAACTTCGAGCAGCCCGACCTGAAGGCCCCGTTCACCTTCACCGTGACCGCCCCCGCGGCCTGGGACGTGTGGTCCAACGCCCCGCACGAGAACGTCACCGCCGAAGGCGACGCCCGTACCTGGGAGTTCGCGCCGACCAAGCCGATCTCCACCTACCTCACCGCCGTCGTCGCCGGCCCGTACCACGTCGCCCGCGACCACTACCGCCGCGAGCTGGCCGACGGCACCGCGCTGGAGATCCCGCTCTCCGCGATGTGCCGCAAGTCGCTGGCCCCGTACTTCGACGCGGACGAGATCCTCGGCGTCACCAAGCTCGGACTCGACTTCTTCCACGAGGAGTTCGACTACCCGTACCCCTTCGGCAAGTACGACCAGGCCTTCGTCCCCGAGTACAACATCGGCGCGATGGAGAACCCCGGCTGCGTCACCTTCCGCGAGGAGTTCGTCTTCCGCTCGAAGGTCACCGACGCCGCGTACGAGGGCCGGGCCAACGTCATCCTGCACGAGATGGCGCACATGTGGTTCGGCGACCTGGTCACCATGCGCTGGTGGGACGACCTGTGGCTGAAGGAGTCCTTCGCCGACTTCATGGGCTCCTACGGCCTGATCGGCGCCCGCACCCGCTACTCCTCGGCCTGGGTCACCTTCGCCAACCAGCGCAAGGCCTGGGCCTACCGGCAGGACCAGTTCCCCACCACCCACCCGATCACCGCGGACATCCGGGACCTCGAGGACGCCAAGCTCAACTTCGACGGCATCACCTACGCCAAGGGCGCCTCCGTCCTCAAGCAGCTGGTGGCGTACGTCGGTTCGGAGGCCTTCTTCGAGGGCGCCCGCCGCTACTTCAAGCGCCACGCCTTCGGCAACACCGAGCTGGGCGACCTGCTGGAGGTGCTGGAGGAGACCAGCGGCCGCGACCTCAAGGCCTGGGCCGCCGCCTGGCTCCAGACCTCCGGGGTCAACGCGCTCACCCCGCAGATCACCACCGACGCCGAGGGCCGGATCACCGAGCTGGCCGTGCTCCAGGACGGCGCTGCGGACGATTCCCCGACTCCGTCGCGTGGTCTGCGCCCGCACCGGATCGCGGTCGGCCTGTACGACCGGGACGCCGACGGCGCCCTGGTGCGCACCAGCCGGATCGAGCTGGACGTCACCGGCGCCCGGACCGTCGTCGCCGAGGCCGTCGGGCTGGCCCGCCCGGCGCTGGTGCTGCTCAACGACGACGACCTGACCTACTGCAAGATCCGCTTCGACGAGGAGTCGCTGGAGGGCCTGCGCACCGGCCTCGGCGACATCCGCGACGAGCTGGCCCGCGCGCTGACCTGGTCCGCGGTGTGGAACCTCACCCGGGACGGCCTGATGCCGGCCCGCGACTACGTCGCCCTGGTACTGCGGTTCGCCGGCCAGGAGGGCAACATCGGCGTGCTCCAGTCGCTGCACGCCCAGGCCAAGACCGCCGTCGACCTGTACGCCGACCCGGCCTGGCGCGGCGAGGGCGGCCGGCTGCTCGCCGACGGCGCCCTGCGCGAGCTGCGCGACGCCGTCCCCGGCAGCGACCACCAGCTGGCCTGGGCCCGCTTCCTCGCCCAGACCGCGGGCGGCGCCGAGCACCTCGGCCTGGTCCGCGGCCTGCTGTCCGGCAGCGCCCGGATCGACGGCCTGGAGGTCGACCAGGACCTGCGCTGGGCGCTGTGGCTGGCGCTGGCCGCGTCCGGCCAGGCCACCGACGAGGAGCTGGCCGCCGAGCTGGCCGCCGACAACACCGCGAGCGGCAAGCGGCACCACACCCAGTGCCTGGCCGCCCGGCCCACCGCGGAGGCCAAGGCCGCCGCCTGGTCGGCCGTGATCGACTCGGACGAGCTGCCGAGCGCCCTGGTCGAGGCCAACACCGCCGGCTTCTCGATCCCCTCCCAGCGCGACCTGAGCGCCCTCTACGCGGCGCCGTACTTCAAGCTGCTGGAGCGGATCTGGGCCGAGCGGACGATCGAGATCGCGATGCGGATCGTCGGTGGCTTCTTCCCGATCGCCCAGACCGACGAGCAGACCCTGGCCGAGGCCGACGCCTGGCTGGCCGGGCACCCGCAGGCCGCGCCGGCGCTGCGCCGCCTGGTGCTGGAGCGCCGGGACGACCTGGCCCGCGCGCTGCGGGCGCAGGCCTGCGACCGGGCCTGACGGGCAGCGCACACCGCGATGGCCGCGGGCCGCGGGCCGCGCCGGCCGTACGCCGCCGTGACCGGGCCGCCGTGAAAGAGGGCCCCGGCCGCTCCTGGAATCCAGGGAGCGGCCGGGGCCCTCTGCCGTGGGAGGCCGGTCAGTCGCGGCGCAGGCCGCGGTCCAGCGCGGCGATCGCGCTGCCCTGGGCGTCGTCGCCGTCCAGCGACCAGACCATCACCCCGGCCAGGTCGTTCCAGCGCGTGTACCGCGCCTTCTGGGTGAGCACCTCGGCGGTGTCGTAGCTGTAGAAGGTGGTGCCGTCGTACTTCCAGGACGCGCCGTGGTCGCGGTCCAGGTGGACCTTGCCCGGCAGCTCGTTGATCTCCCGGTAGGAGCGGTCGGGCGCGGACGCGGTGGCGCTCTGGAAGAGGCCGCCGCGTTTGCCGGGGGCGACGCCGGTCCAGCCGTGGCCGTACAGCGGGGCGCCGAGGACGAGCTGCTCGGAGGGCATCCCGCGCTCCTGGTAGTGGGTCACGGCGGTGTCGGCGCTGCGCTGCCGAGGGTCCGGGTCGGTCGGGTCGGAGTACAGGTTGGCCTGGTGGTTGGCCGGGCCCTTGCCCTCCCAGGGGCCGTGCAGGTCGTAGGTCATCACGTTCAGCCAGTCCATCGACTCGCTCAGCTGCGGCAGTTCGAGCCGGTCGGCGACGGTCTCGTTGGCGGCCACGGCGGCGGTCAGCAGGTAGTGCTTGCCCTTCCTGCCGCTCAGCGCGTCCAGCTGGTCGCGGAACTCCCGCATCAGCAGCGTGAAGTTGTGCCCGTCCTCGGGGCGGACCACGTTGCCCGCGTCCCCGCCGCCGCCCGGGTACTCCCAGTCGATGTCGATGCCGTCGAAGACGCCCGCGGCCGCGCCCCGGCCGCCCTCCGGTGAGTCGGCCAGGACCGGCAGGTCGCCCTTGAGGTAGAGGTCGATGCAGGAGGAGACGAACTTCTTGCGGGACTCGTCGGTGGCGGCCGCGTCGGAGAAGTACTTGGACCAGGTCCAGCCGCCCAGCGAGATGACCGTGCGCAGCTGGGGGTTCTTCGCCTTGAGCTTGCGCAGCTGGTTGAAGTGGCCCTTCAGCGGCTGGCCCGGGGCGTCGGCCACGCCGTCCACCGACTCGGCGGCGGAGAAGGAGCGCTGGTAGTCGTCGCGGGCGTCGCCCTGGCCGGGCTCGTTGCTCTCGAAGCAGGTGCCGTCGGCGGAGACGTTGCCGAAGGCGTAGTTGATGACGGTGAGCCTGGCCGCCTGGCCGGACTCCTGGACCCGCTTGGCGGAGCTGTCGGCGCCCCACTGGGTGAAGTAGCCGACCCGCTGGCCCTTCAGCTTCGGGCCGTGCCGTCCGTCGGCGGCGTTGGCGGTGGCGGGGGCGGCGAGCAGCGCGGCGACGGTGGCGGCGGCGAGCAGGGCTGAGGCGCGAGTGGGCATACCGGACCTGTTCTCTGTAGCGACGTCAAATGGTCTGGACCAGATGGCACAGAGGTTTAGTCCATCCGCCGTTCACCGCACAAGGGGTCGGCGGCAACCGGCGCAGTATGCAAAAGCGGAGAGGGGCCGGACCGCGAAGTGCGGTCCGGCCCCTCTCAGGCCTGTGCCGGGACTCAGCCGATCAGCGAGCGCAGCACGTACTGCAGGATGCCGCCGTTGCGGTAGTAGTCCGCCTCACCGGGGGTGTCGATGCGGACGACCGCGTCGAACTCCTTGTCACCGGCCTTGACCTTGACGGTCTTCGGGGTGCGGCCCTCGTTGAGCTCGGTCACGCCGGTGATGGAGAAGGTCTCCTCGCCGGTCAGGCCGAGGGACTCGGCGTTCTCGCCCTCCGGGAACTGCAGCGGCAGGACGCCCATGCCGATCAGGTTCGAGCGGTGGATGCGCTCGTACGACTCGGCGATGACGGCCTTGACGCCCAGCAGCGCGGTGCCCTTGGCGGCCCAGTCGCGGGACGAGCCGGAGCCGTACTCCTTGCCGGCCAGGACGACCAGCGGGATGCCGGCGGCCTGGTAGTTCTGCGAGGCGTCGTAGATGAACGACACCGGCGCGTCGGCCTGGGTGAAGTCGCGGGTGTAGCCGCCCTCGGTGCCCGGCGCGATCTGGTTGCGCAGGCGGATGTTGGCGAAGGTGCCGCGGATCATCACCTCGTGGTTGCCACGACGGGAACCGTAGGAGTTGAAGTCGCGCTTCTCGACACCGTTGGCGGTCAGGTACTGCGCCGCCGGGGTGCCCGGCTTGATGTTGCCGGCCGGGGAGATGTGGTCGGTGGTGACCGAGTCGCCCAGCTTGGCCAGGACGCGGGCGCCGGCGATGTCGGTCACCGGGCTCGGGGTCTTGGCCATGCCCTCGAAGTACGGGGGCTTGCGGACGTAGGTGGACTCGGCGTCCCACTCGAAGGTGTTGCCGGTCGGGACCGGGAGCGACTGCCAGCGGTGGTCACCGGCGAAGACGTCCTGGTAGCCCTTGTCGAACATGGCCTCGTCGATGGAGCCGGCGACGACGTCGGCGACCTCCTGCTCCGACGGCCAGATGTCGGCGAGGAAGACGTCGTTGCCGTCGGCGTCCTGGCCCAGGGCGTCCTTGGTGATGTCGACGTTCATGTTGCCGGCGAGGGCGTAGGCGACCACCAGCGGCGGGGAGGCCAGGTAGTTCATCTTGACGTCGGGGTTGATCCGGCCCTCGAAGTTGCGGTTGCCGGAGAGCACCGAGACGACCGCGAGGTCGGACTCGTTGACGGCGGCCGAGACCTCCTCGGGCAGCGGGCCCGAGTTACCGATGCAGGTGACGCAGCCGTAGCCGACCAGGTTGAAGCCCAGCTTCTCCATGTACGGGAGCAGGCCGGCCTTCTCGTAGTAGTCCATGACGACCTTGGAGCCGGGCGCCAGGGTGGTCTTGACCCAGGGCTTGACGTGCAGGCCCTTCTCCACGGCCTTCTTCGCCAGCAGGGCGGCGCCCAGCATGACGGAGGGGTTGGAGGTGTTGGTGCAGGAGGTGATCGAGGCGATCACGACCGCGCCGTTGTCGATCTCGTAGGACGAGCCGTCGGGGGCGGTGACGGCGGTCGGCTTCGAGGCCTCGGCGGAGTAGGTCGGCAGCGCCTCGGTGAACTTCTCGGCGGCCTCGGCCAGGATCACGCGGTCCTGCGGGCGCTTCGGGCCGGAGATCGACGGGACGACGGTGGAGACGTCCAGCTCCAGGTACTCGGAGTAGACCGGCTCGTGCGACGGGTCGTGCCAGAGACCCTGCTCCTTGGCGTACGCCTCGACCAGGGCGAGCTGCTGCTCGTCACGGCCGGTGAGCTTCAGGTAGTTGATGGTCTCGGCGTCGATCGGGAAGATCGCGCAGGTCGAGCCGAACTCCGGCGACATGTTGCCGATGGTGGCGCGGTTGGCCAGCGGGATGGAGCCGATGCCGTCGCCGTAGAACTCGACGAACTTGCCGACCACACCGTGCTTGCGCAGCATCTCGGTGATGGTGAGCACCAGGTCGGTGGCGGTGGTGCCGGCCGGCAGCTCGCCGGTCAGCTTGAAGCCGACGACGCGCGGGATCAGCATGGAGACCGGCTGGCCGAGCATGGCGGCCTCGGCCTCGATGCCGCCGACGCCCCAGCCCAGCACGCCCAGGCCGTTGACCATGGTGGTGTGCGAGTCGGTGCCGACGCAGGTGTCCGGGTAGGCCTGGCCGCCGCGGACCATGACGGTGCGGGCCAGGTGCTCGATGTTCACCTGGTGGACGATGCCGGTGCCCGGCGGGACGACCTTGAACTCGTCGAAGGCGGTCTGGCCCCAGCGCAGGAACTGGTAGCGCTCCTTGTTGCGGCCGTACTCGATCTCGACGTTCTGGGTGAACGCGTCCTTGGTGCCGAACTTGTCGGCGATGACCGAGTGGTCGATGACCAGCTCGGCCGGGGCCAGCGGGTTGATCTTCGCCGGGTCGCCGCCCAGCTCCTTGACGGCCTCGCGCATGGTGGCGAGGTCGACCACGCACGGCACACCGGTGAAGTCCTGCATGATCACGCGGGCCGGGGTGAACTGGATCTCCTGGCTCGGCTGGGCGTTCTCGTCCCAGTTGCCGAGGGCGCGGATGTGGTCGGCGGTGATGTTCGCGCCGTCCTCCGTGCGGAGCAGGTTCTCCAGCAGCACCTTGAGGCTGTACGGCAGCCGCTCGGAACCCTCGACGGCGGAGAGCTTGAAGATCTCGTACGACTCGTCGCCCACCTGCAGCGAGCTGCGGGCGTCGAAGCTGTTCGCGGACACGACTGACTCCTTCTGGGTGCTTCGTGCGGTATCCGGCCGTCACGCGGTGGTAAGGTCAGCCTTACTTAGGCCTACCTTGCCCGCATCGCCGGCGAGCGCCTCTCGGCAAGTATCTTGATGTCGAGATATATCGTAGGGGGCAGTTATCTCGATGTCGAGATAAACCATAGTGCATGCCGTGCCTCACCGGTCGTCCGGGCCGCGCCGCTTGCGCTCCAGCCTGATCAGCCGGACCGCACCCGCCACGACGGCGGCCGCCATCAGCAGCACCACCACAAGCTCACCACCGGATCCGCCGGTCGGCGAGGGGGCGATGTCGGCCGGCAGGGTCGTCGTCACTCTTCGTCCTCCGTTCGCGCCCGGTTCGCTCCAGGCCCAGAACCGGCATCAACAGCACCGGGAACTCCAGATACACGGGGTAACTCGCCAACGCCGCGTACACCGACCGGCCCTGGGCGCAATCCACGGCGAACAACAGGGCCGGCAGCACACCCGCGCCCACGCCCAGCCTCCAGGCCCGCACCCCGCGCAGCTCCGGCGCCCGGGCGTCGAAACGCTCCGCCGCCTCCCTGCCGGCCGGGCTGCTGATCGGGTCCTGAGCGCCGCCCTCCCCCGGCCGCAACGCGGGCTGCCGGGCTCGGGCGTCCGACCATCGCAGCGGGCGGAGCCCGCCACGACGGGGCGCGGCCAGGAACGTTCCGTCCACCCCACCCTGGGCGCCCCGGGCCCGGCTCCGCCGGACGGGAGCCGCCCCGGTACCGTGGCCGGTGAGTTGACGTGCGGGGACGGGCAGGGGCCGACTGATGATCGTGGTGGACGCATCCGCTCTGGTACTGGCACTCGCCGACCAGGGCCCGCGCGGGGTCAGGGCCCGCGCGGAACTCGCCTCCGGCGGCGAGTGGGTGGCGCCCGAGCACATCGTCGTCGAGGTGATGCAGTCGCTTCGCGGGCTCTACCTGGCCAAGGAGCTGACCGCCGAGCGGGTCGCCGAACTCGCCGGGGAGCTCGCGGCGGTGACGATCCGCAAGGTCGAGGTGGCGCCGCTGCTCGGCCGGATCTGGGAACTCAAGGACAACCTGACCCCGGACGACGCCGCGTACGTCGCGGTCGCCGAGCGGTACGGGGTACCGCTGGTCACCGCCGACCTGCGGCTGATGCGGGCCAGCGGGCCGCGCTGCGAGATCCGGGGGATCCGGCGGGACGCGGACTGAGGGCGTCGCCGGCACGGGGAGGGCCGGGGGTGTCCTGGGAGCCCCGGCCGCGTTAGCAGGGCGACCGTCGCCCCGCCCCTGGAAGGCCCCGTCCCGATGACCGCTCCGCTCGCCGCCGCCCTGCTGGCACTGGCCCTACTCGCCCCCGCCGCCTCGCCGGTCTCCGTCACCGAGGCCGCCTTCGACCCGGCCACCGCCTTCGTCCCGCCCACCGCGATCAGCTACGCGAGCGACCTGGTGCCGTACGGCTCGCACGCCCGGATCGTCACCGACCGCTCGCTGCCCGGGCGGACGGTGCTCACCCTGACGGTCTCGGGGCTCGCCCCCGACCACGAGTTCCCGGCGCACCTCCACACCGGCGACTGCGGGGTCGACCCGGCCTCCTCCGGCCCGCACTACCAGAACGTGGTCGACCCGGTGCAGCCGTCCACCGACCCGGTGTACGCCAACGAGGGCAACGAGCTGCGGCTGGTGCTGCGGACCGACCGGCAGGGAGTGGGCAGCGCCGCCACCGCGGTGGCCTGGCAGCCGCGGCCGGGCGAGGCGCGTTCGCTGGTGCTGCACGCGGGTACCCCGGCCGGCCGGCACGCGGCGGGTGACCGGGTGGCCTGCGTCAGCCTGGACGGCTGAGGCCGGCGCCGGCGCCGCGGGGAGCCGCCCGTGGCCCGGAGAGTCGTTCGGGCCCAGGAGCCGTTCGGACCGGAAGGGTCCTCGCCCCTCACTCCTCGGTCAGGAGCCGGGAGTCAGGAGCCGAGGGTGGCGACCAGCACCGCCTTGATGGTGTGCAGCCGGTTCTCGGCCTGGTCGAACACGATGGAGTGCGCCGACTCGAACAGTTCGTCGGTGCACTCCAGCTCGCTCATGCCGGTCGCCTCGTACATCTGCCGCCCGACCACCGTGCCGAGGTCGTGGAAGGCGGGCAGGCAGTGCAGGAACTTCACGTCCGGGTTGCCGGTGGCCCGGACGGTGTCCATGGAGACCTGGTACGGCTTGAGCAGCTCGATCCGCTCGGCCCAGACCTCCTTGGGCTCGCCCATCGAGACCCAGACGTCGGTGTAGAGGAAGTCGGCGCCGGCCACGCCCTCGGCCACGTCCTCGGTGAGGGTGATCCGGGCCCCGGTCGTGTCGGCCAGGTCCCGCGCCGACTTCTGCACCTCCTCGGTCGGCCAGAGCGCGCGCGGGGCGACGATCCGGATGTCCATGCCGAGCATGGCGCCGGTGACCAGCAGCGAGTTGCCCATGTTGGAGCGGGCGTCACCGAGGTAGGCGAGGGCGACCTCGGGGAGCGGCTTGGGCGTGTGCTCGGTGACGGTGAGCACGTCGGCCAGCATCTGGGTGGGGTGCCACTCGTCGGTCAGGCCGTTCCAGACCGGGACGCCGGCGTACTCGGCCAGTTCCTCGACGATCTCCTGGCCGTGGCCGCGGTACTCGATGCCGTCGAACATCCGGCCGAGCACCCGGGCGGTGTCCCTGATGGACTCCTTGTGGCCGATCTGGGAGCCCGTGGGGTCCAGGTAGGTGGTGGTGGCGCCCTGGTCGTGGGCGGCGACCTCGAAGGCGCAGCGGGTGCGGGTGGAGGTCTTCTCGAAGATCAGCGCGATGTTCCTGCCGCGCAGTCTGGGCTGCTCGGTGCCGGCGTACTTCGCCGCCTTGAGCGTGGCGGCGAGGTCCACCAGGAAGCGGAACTCCTGGGGCGTGAAGTCGAGCTCCTTGAGGAAGTGCCTGTTCCGGAGGTTGAAGGCCATGCCGGGCTCCTGGGGTGACGGGACTGGAGGAAGCGGCAAGTCTATACGATACTCGGAATTTCTATACAGAGCGAGGCCGGGACGGTCCCGCAGGAGGGGGTTCCGGAGGAGCCCACGGGGAGCCGCGGGGAGCCCGCGGGGAGCCCGAGAAGGGCTCCCCGCCTTCCGGCACCGCGCTCACAGTCGCGGATCGACCGGCTCCGACTCCAGCGCGAGCACCGCGAAGACCGGCTCGTGCACCCGCCACAGCGGCTCCCCCGCCGCCAGCCGGTCCAGCGCCTCCAGGCCCAGCGCGTACTCGCGCAGCGCCAGCGAGCGCTTGTGGCCCAGCGCGCGCAGGCGCAGCCGGTCGAGGTGCTCGGTGTAGTCCGGGCCGTAGATGATCCGCAGGTACTCCCGGCCGCGCACCTTCACCCCGGGCTGCACCAGGCCGCCCGGCCGGCCCTCGCCGCGCACCGTGCGCACCAGCGAGGCCAGCGGCTTGACCACCATGCCCTCGCCGCCCGCCCCGGTCAGCTCCTCCCACCAGGCGGTGGCGGCGGCCATCGAGGCCTCGTCCTCGGTGTCCACCAGGATCCGGCGGGTACGGTGCAGCACCGGCTCCTTACGGTGCTCCGGGTGCTCCGGGTGCTGAGGGTCCTGCTGCGGGTGCTGCGGGGGCTGAGGGTGTTCCGTGCCGTCGGCGGCGCCGGTCGCGTCGGCGGCCACCAGGCGGTCGATCCGGGCCAGGTGCTCGTCGTGCGGGCGCACCGCCAGGTTCGCCCGCTCGGCCGCGAGCAGCTGGAACGGTGCGAGCCGGATGCCCGACAGGCCCTCCGTCGGCCAGCAGTAACGCCGGTACGCCTCGGTGAACGCCTGCGCGTCGGCCGCGCGCTGCCGCTGGCGGGCGGTCAGGTGGGCCAGGTCCAGGCCGCGCCCGGCCGCCCGCTCCAGCGCGGACAGCACCTCCGGCAGGACGGCGCCCGCCGCCGCGCCGACCGCCGCGTACTGGCGGCGCAGCAGTTCCACCGCCTTCAGCGACCAGGGCATCAGCTCGGCGTCCAGCAGCAGCCAGTCGGTGGCCAGCTCCTCGAACAGCCCGGCGCGCTCGGCGGCCTCCCGGACCCGGCCGAGCACGGCGCCGGTCAGCTCCTCGTCGGCGAGGAAGGCGCGGCCGGTCCGGGTCCAGATCGCACCGGGGCCGGCCACGCCGAAGCGGCGCTCCAGCGCGGCCTCGTCCCGGGCGACCAGCAGCACCGCGCGCGAGCCCATGTGCTTCTCCTCGCAGACCAGGTGCCGCACGCCGTCGGCCCGGTAGCCGAGGAAGGCCTCCTCCGGGTGCTCCAGGTAGCCGTCCCGGCGGGAGGTGGCGCTCGGTGCCATGGTCGGCGGCAGGTAGGCGAGCAGCCGCGGGTCCAGCGCGAAGCGGCTCATCACCTCCAGCGCAGCGGCCGCGTTCTCCTCCCGGACGGCCACCCGCCCGTGCAGCCCGGTCTCGACGATCCGGCGCCCGGCCACGTCGGCGAGGTCCAGCGGACGGCCCTCGCGGGCGCCCGGCGCGTCGGTGACCAGCGGACGCACCGGGGCGTACCACTCGCGCTCCGCCTCGACGCTCACCAGCTCGCGCTCCGGGTAGCGCAGCGCGGTCAGGCTGCCGCCGAAGACGCAGCCGGTGTCCAGGCAGACGGTGTTGTTGACGAAGCTCGCGACCGGCACCGGGGTGTGGCCGTAGACCACCAGCGCCCGGCCCCGGTACTCCTCCGCCCACGGGTAGCGCACCGGCAGGCCGTACTCGTCGGTCTCGCCGGTGGTGTCCCCGTACAGCGCGTGCGAGCGGACCCGGCCGGAGTTGCGGCCGTGGTACCTCTCCGGCAGGCCGGCGTGGCAGACCACCAGGGCGCCGCCGTCCAGCAGGTAGTGGCTGACCAGGCCGCGCATGAACGCGCGGACCTCGGCCCGGAACTCCTCGCTCTCCCCCGCCAGCTGGTCCAGCGACTCCTGGAGGCCGTAGGCGACGTTGACCTTCTTGCCGTCCATCGCCCGGCCCAGCTTGTTCTCGTGGTTGCCCGGCACGCAGAGCGCGTGGCCGGCCGCCACCATGCCCATCACCAGGCGCAGCACGCCCGGAGTGTCGGGACCGCGGTCGACCAGGTCGCCGACGAAGACGGCGGTGCGGCCCGCGGGGTGCGCGGCGTCCACCGGGCGGCCCTCGGCGTCCCGGGTGAGCGTGTAGCCGAGCCGGATCAACAGGGTCTCCAGCTCGGAGCGGCAGCCGTGGATGTCGCCGACGAGGTCGAACGGGCCGGTGAGGTGACGCAGGTCGTTGTAGCGCTTCTCCAGCACGATCTCGGCGGCCGCGACCTCGGCCTCGCCGCGCAGGACGTGCACCTTGCGGAAGCCCTCGCGCTCCAGGCCGCGGAGGGAGCGGCGCAGTTCCCGGTGCTGGCGGGGGATCACGTGGGCCGGCAGCTGACGGTCCGGACGGGAGCGGTTGCGCTCGGCGCACACCCCCGGTGGGACGTCCAGGACGATCGCGATCGGCAGCACGTCGTGCTCGCGGGCGATCGCGACCAGCTGCCGACGCGCCTCGGGCTGCACGTTGGTGGCGTCCACGACGGTCAGCCGGCCGGCCGCCAGGCGCTTGCCGACGATGTAGTGCAGGACGTCGAAGGCCTCGGCGGAGGCGGACTGGTCGTTCTCGTCGTCGGCGACCAGGCCCCGGCAGAAGTCGGAGGAGACCACCTGGGTGGGCAGGAAGTGGCGGCGGGCGAAGGTGGACTTGCCCGCGCCGCTGGTGCCGATCAGGACGACGAGGGAGACGTCGGTGACGGGGAGGCGGCGGGGGGTGGCGCTCTCCGCACCGTCCTGGTCCCGGCTCTCGCCGGGGGTGTCGGTCGCGTCATCGGTCATCGGGGCTCGCCTCCTTCGGGCGTGGTGGTCGTGGTGGGTGCCGTGGTCGTAGCGGTCGGAGTGGACGTGGTGGGCGCGGTGGGCAGGGTGGGCATGGTGGTCGTGGTGAACAGGGCCAGCTGGGTCGGGGCGCCGACCTCCTCGTCCTGTGGACCGACCGGGCGCAGCTCCACGGTGTAGCCGTACGCGGCGGCGACCTTCCCGGTCCAGGCGCGGAACTCGGCCCGGGACCACTCGAAGCGGTGGTCGGCGTGCCGGACGGCGCCCGCCGGCAGGCTGTCCCAGCGGACGTTGTACTCGGCGTTCGGCGTGGTGACCACGACCGTCCTCGGCCGGGCGGCGCCGAACACCGCGTATTCCAGCGCGGGCAGCCGCGGCAGGTCCAGGTGCTCGATCACCTCGCACAGCACCGCCGCGTCGAAGCCCTTGAGCCGGACGTCGGTGTAGGTGAGCGCTCCCTGCACCAGCGACACCCGGGCCGCCTGACGCTCCGACAACCGCTCCAGGCCCAGCTTACGACTCGCCACCCGCAGCGCCCTGGTGGAGACGTCCACGCCGAGGATCCCGGTGAACCGGGCGTCCTTGAGCAGCTCGCCGATCAACTCGCCCTGGCCGCAACCGAGATCGGCGACGCGGGCGGCGCCGGTCTCGCGCAGCGCGGTGAGGATCGCGGCGCGGCGCTGCTCGGCGAGCGAGGGCTGCCTGGGCTCCGGCTGTTCCCGCACCTCCTCCTCGGGCCGGTCGTCGACCGCGTTGTCGATCTCCTCGACCTCGCGGTCGTCGGCCTCCGCCAGCCGGGCCAGCTCCAGTCGCTCCATCGCGGCCCTGGTCAGCGACCAGCGCCGGGCAAGGTAGCGGCGGGTGATCAGGGCGCGCTCCGGGTGGGCCGCCAGCCAGCCCTGGCCGGCCGCGAGCAGCTTGTCCACCTCGTCCGGGGCGACCCAGTAGTGCTTGGCGCCGTCCAGCACCGGCAGCAGCACGTACAGCTGCTGGAGCGCGTCGGCGAGCCGGACCGCGTCGGAGGTGAGCGCGATCCGCACGTGGCGGGACTCGCCCCACTCGGGGAAGGACTCGTCCAGCGCGATCGCCGTCGCCTCGACCCGCCAGCCCAGCGGCTCGAACAGCCGGGCCACCAGGGCCGCGCCGCCGCCCTCGCCCGCGCCGTTCACGGGTACGGCGGGCAGCTCGATCCGCAGCGGGCGCACCCGCTCCGGCAGTTCCGGGCGGGCCGGGCAGGCGCCCTTCATGGCGGACCTGAACACCGTCCGCAGCGCCACCGCGAGCAGCGAGGACGCGGTGTACGGGCGGTCGTTGACGTACTGGGAGAGCGCGAAGTCGGGCGAGCCGCCGCGCCCCCTGCCGTCGCCCCGACCCTTGCGGACCAGTGCGATCGGGTCGATGTCCAGCAGCAGTGCCGCCGTGCAGAGCTCGTCCCCCGCCTCGGGGTAGAAGACGTGGGCCTCGCCGTGCGACGTGGTGAATTGCTGGACCTTGCCGGGGTGCTTGTGCAGCAGGAACCCGAGGTCCGTGGCCGGGGCCTCGGCGCTGCCGGTGGTGGAGATCGACATGAACACCCGCTGAAGTATTGCCCAGCACCGGAGCGCCGAGCACCGGGTTTTCCCGCCACGCGGGCCGCCGACCAGCGCGTCCGCCGGGCGCGTCCGCCCGGTGGGCGTGTTCGGCACCGGGGCCCCGCATTGGTTAACGTGCACGGTGTGACTGCTGAATCCACCTCGCTCGAATCCACCTCCGCGGCGACCGGCGCCGTGGCCGCCGGCCTGGCCACCATCGCCGCCGACGGCACCGTCCTCGACACCTGGTTCCCCGCTCCCGCGCTGGCCGCCGAGCCCGGCCCGGCCGGCACCGTCCGGCTGACCACCGAGCAGGCCGAGGCCGAGCTCGGTGCCGGCGCGGCCGAGGCGCTGCGCGCCGACGCGCGCCGCGGCGTCGAGGTGGTCGCCGTGCGCACCACCATCGCCTCGCTGGACGAGAAGCCGCTCGACACGCACGACGTGTACCTGCGCCTGCACCTGCTCAGCCACCGGCTGGTCAAGCCGCACGGCCAGAACCTGGACGGCATCTTCGGCCTGCTGGCCAACGTCGCCTGGACCAGCATCGGCCCCGTCCCGGTGGACAAGGTCGAGCAGGCCCGCCTGGCCGTGCGCGCCCAGGGCGGCCAGCTGGCCGTGTACGGGATCGACAAGTTCCCGCGGATGACCGACTACGTCGCCCCGACCGGTGTGCGCATCGCCCACGCCGACCGCGTCCGGCTCGGCGCGCACCTGGCCGCCGGCACCACCGTGATGCACGAGGGCTTCGTCAACTTCAACGCCGGCACGCTGGGCACCTCCATGGTCGAGGGCCGGATCAGCGCGGGCGTCGTCGTCGGCGACCACAGCGACATCGGCGGCGGCGCCTCGATCATGGGCACCCTGTCCGGTGGCGGCAAGCAGGTCGTCTCGGTCGGCGAGCGCTGCCTGCTCGGCGCCAACGCGGGCATCGGCATCTCGCTCGGCAGCGACTGCGTGGTCGAGGCCGGCCTGTACGTGACCGCCGGCACCCGGGTCACCACTCCGGACGGCACGGTGGCCAAGGCCGTCGAGCTGTCCGGCCAGGACAACCTGCTGTTCCGCCGCAACTCGCAGAGCGGCGCGGTCGAGGTCATCGCCCGCTCCGGCTCCTGGGGCGGTCTGAACGCCGACCTGCACGCCCACAACTGACCTACAGGCAGGGGTTGTCGGGGTCCGGCGCCGGGTGGCGCCGGACCCCGCGCGCTTCCGGGGGCCGCGCGCTTCCCGGGAACCGCTCGTTCCCCGGGTTCGGCCGCGACCGGGGCCGGTCGTGGTCCGGGTGCGGCCGCGACCGGGGCGGCTCGTGGTCCGGGTGCGGATCGGGCACCACTGCGCGTGGACCTGCCCGCGCGGGCGTCAGGGCTTGCGGTGGCGCCCCGGCGCCTTCCTCGGCCGCCGGGCCTGACGCCCGGGCCGCGGCGCTCCCGCGCCCTCGATCCCGTACAGGATCCGTTGGGCGGTGGCGTAGTCCTCGGCCACCGTCTCCGGCAGCCACTGGTAGCCGTCCCAGCGCACGATCAGCCTCGGTTCACCCGGCGTCACATGGGCGCCCCGCTGTCGCCCGCCGGTGAGCCGTACGGCCCGCAACTGCCCGACCGGCCGTAGCCGTTGCGCCCGCCTGGCTGCCCACGACGCCAGCGGTTCCTCCTCGTCCATCGCCCCAGTCTGGCCTCCCGCCGCCGTCGCCCGACACCCGCGTCACCCGACCGGGCGAGGCGCGTTTCAGTCCCTTCGCTCCCTTCTTCCACACTCCACTCCCTCCGCCGCCCGCCGTCGCCCGACGCCGTCTTCTCACGTGCTCCTGAGGACCACCAGCCGTTGCGTCGCCCTGGTCATCGCGACATAGCGGTCGACGGCTCCCTCGACGCCCCCGCCGAACGCCTCCGGGTCGACCAGGACGACCAGGTCGAACTCGAGCCCCTTGGACAGCTCCGGGGTCAGCGACCGGACCCGCGGCCGCGCCTCGAAGCCGGGGGCGCCGATCACACAGGCGATCCCCTCGGCGTGCTCGGCGAGCCAGCCGTCCAGGACGGCGTCCAGCTCCGACGCCGACCCGTGCGCGACGGGGATGCCGCTGCTGCGGACGGAGGTCGGCACGTTGGCGTCGGGCAGCGCGGCCCGGATCGCGGGCTCGGCTTCGGCCATGACCTCTTCCGGCGTCCGGTAGTTGATGCTCAGCGAGGCCACCGTGCTCCGGTCGAGCCCGATCCGCTCGAGCCGCTCCCGCCAGGACTCCGTGAAACCGTGCCTGGCCTGTGCCCGGTCCCCGACGATGGTGAAGCTCCGGGACGGGCAGCGCAGCAGCAGCATCTGCCACTCCGCGTCGTTCAGCTCCTGGGCCTCGTCCACCACGATGTGCGCGAACGGCCCGGCGAGCGGTTCCGGGTCGGCGACGGGCAGGGCCGTCTCGTCGAGCAGGGTGTCCTGGAGGTCGCGCCCGCGCAGCATCGTCACCGCGCCCTCGCCGTCGTCGTCGGCCTGCAGGAGGTCGCCGATGACGTCGGCCATCCGTTCGCGCTCGGCGGCGGCCGCGGCCTCCCGCCGGCGCCGGCGCAGGTCCGCCTCCGGATCGCCGAGCCGCTGCCGGGCCGCGTCCAGCAGCGGCAGGTCGGAGACCGTCCAGGCCTGGGGCGCGTCCTTGCGCTGGAGCCGGCGGACCTCTTCGGGCGCCAGCCAGGGCGCGCACATCCGCAGGTAGGCGGGCACCGACCAGAGGTCGCCGACCAGGTCGGCCGCGTCGAGCAGCGGCCAGGCCCGGTTGAGCGTCTCGACCAGCTCGCGGTCCTGCCGCAGGGACCGGCGGAACAGCTCCGGCGAGACGCCCTCGTCCTCGTCCAGCTTGTCCATCAGGATCGTGGCCAGCTCCTCCCAGATCTGCTCGCGGGCCTCGTTGTGCGGGGTGCCCGGGTCCGGCGCGTCGAACGCGTCGGACCAGTCCTCGGCGCTCAGCCAGAGGTCGGCCCAGTGGGTGGTGACCTCCATGCCCTCGGTCGGCGGATCCTCGTAGAACCGGACGGCCTTCTCGATCGCCTTCACCATGTCGACCGAGGACTTCAGGCGGGCCACCCCGGCGTCCCGCTCGGCCCCGGCCTTCGCCCCCTCGGCGACGAGGTCCCGCACGGTGCAGGTGCGCACCCCCTCCTCGCCCAGGCTGGGCAGGACGTCGGCGACGTAGGCCAGGTAGGGCTGGTGCGGGCCGACGAACAGCACGCCGCCGCGCCGGTGGCCGAGCCTGGGGTCGGAGTAGAGCAGGTACGCGGAGCGGTGCAGCGCGACGACCGTCTTCCCGGTGCCGGGGCCGCCGTCCACCACCAGGGTGCCCCGGGACCCGGCCCGGATGACGGCGTCCTGGTCCGCCTGGATGGTGGCCAGCACGTCCCGCATCCGGGCCGACCGGTTGCCGCCCAGGCTGGCGATGAACGCGGACTGGTCGTCCAGCGCGGCGTGCCCCTCCAGGGCCTCGGCGGTGAACACCTCGTCCCAGTAGTCGCCGATCCGGCCGCCCGTCCAGCGGTACCGGCGACGGCTCGCCAGACCCATCGGGTCGGCGTGGGTGGCCGCGAAGAACGGCTCGGCGGCGGGCGAGCGCCAGTCGACCAGCAGTCGGCGCCCCTCACTGTCGGTGAGGCCGAGCCGCCCGATGTACACCGGCTCCGGGTCGTCCGCGAGGACGACCCGTCCCAGGCACAGGTCCAGCCCGAAGCGGCGCAGGGCACGCAGCCGACCGGTCAGCTTGTGCACCTCGATGTCCCGGTCCATCGCCTCCCGCCCGAGACCGCCCGGCGCGCGGCGGAGCGCGTCGAGGCGGTCGGACAGCTCGGCGATCGACTGCTCCAGGCTCTCCGCGACGGCCGCGAAGTGCCGCTCGTCCTCGCCGATCAGCTCGGGATCGGCCTTGGCGGCGAGGTGGGCGGGAAGGTCGAACGCGCTGGTGGTCCGGCTGTTCATGGCATCAGCTCCGATCTGAGGCCTGCGATTGTGCGCCCCCACGGGGGCCTTGCCGCAAGACCCCCCATGCGCTATACGTTGAGAGTGGCAAGGGGTGGGTTCTCCCCCGAGCCGTCTCCGCCCCACCTCCGCTCTCCTCTCCGGGCGTGTCCGCCGACGCCCCGCTCCGCGTCGCCGACCGCCACGCGGCTCTGCGTCACCGGCCGCCACCCGGCTCCGCGTCACCGGCCGCCGTCTCGCTCCGTGCCCCGAGCCGCTCCGCACCTAGCCGAGGCAGCGCCGCGACGGCAACCCCGCCTCACCCGGGAGGCTTACCGCGCGCCGGAGTTGGACCGCATCGGGTGGTGTCCGGGTGACGACATCCGGAGCGGTTCGTTGGGTGCAACGGCGGGGTGGGTGCCCCGGTGGCGGGCAACTGCCGCCTCCCGCCGTGCGGCCGAGCCACCGTCGGCCGCTCCACGCCGCACCACCGATCCGAAGAGGTCCCGTGATGTCCGAACCATCTGCCACGCCGCAGTTCCCGAGCAGCCCGACGGGCTCGGCCGACGGCACCTCGGCCGGACCCGCAACCCCCAAGAGCCTGCTGGAGCAGATGCAGGAACTGCTCGCCTCCGTCACCGCGGACCTCGACGAACTCCAGGGCTCCGTCCCCGGGAGCGGCGACTCCACCGCCTATCCGACCGGCACGGACACCTCCGAGGCCTCGGACGCCCCGGGCTCCCGGTAGCCCGCCGACCGTTCCTCCTCGGCCGGCCCGCCGGCCCCGGGCGGGCCACCGTCGCCCGGCGGGCCACTGCCGAAGGGCAAGCCGCGGCCACTCGCCGCGCCGCCGCCCGGCGGACCGGCCTCGCCCGGCGGGCCGAGCCGGACCACCAGTAACGGCGCCCCGCCACCGGCCCGGTCCCGTTCCGCCCCTCCGAGCAGCGCGGGCTGCGCCTCTCCGCCCCGGACCGCCGCCTCGCGCAGCCGCGCGGTGAGGTCCTTGCACTCCGACACCGCGTCGACGCCGTCGATGCACGTCCAGTAGAGGCTCTCGGTGTCCGCCCCGCAGGCCAGCACCACCAGCGTCTCGCCGACCTCCTGGAGCAGCCCGTCGAGCGCTCCGAGAGCGGGCTCCAAGTCCCCGAGGTCGGTGAGCCGCGCGGCCCGGCCGCCGCTCACCAGGGCGGCGCGGACCACGGAGCGGTCCAGGCAGACCGCCGCGTGCGCCCCGGCCTCGGACAGCTGCTGCCCCAGCCCGGTGAGCTCCTCGTCCTCCGACTCCGCCAGCCTGGCGCCCACCGCCTCGGTGAGCAGCGCGGCCTGCCGCGCCTCGGCCAGGACGTCCGGTACGTGCCTGGCCTCGGCCAGGGCGTGCCGGGCCGTCTTGATCAGTCGCAGCGCCTCCATGGCCACCGCTCCCCTCGCTCGCTGTCGCCGTCGCCCCGGCCGCCGGGAGGGCGGTCCGTGTGGTGACGGCTGGTCACGGCGAAAGCGTGCGAGGAAGAGCGCGAGCGCGCATCCACGTTGTCAGAAGCTGTGGACAAGTCGGGGGTTGTGGATAACTCCCGTCCCTCACAAGGGTTGGTCGTCCACCTCCGAGTTGACGCCGGCCACATTTTCACCTGGTTCGGCCGCGTCCACCGGCACCGGGAAGCGGAGCTCGTTCCGCTCGATCTTGGCCGCCAGGGCCGCCAGCGGATCCACCCCGACCGCCGTGCAGAACTGCAGCAGGTAGGCCAACACGTCCGCGACCTCGTCGTGCACCCGGTGCGCGCGCTCCGGGTCGGACATCACCGACGCCGCCTGCTCGGGCGTCAGCCACTGGAAGATCTCCAGCAGCTCCCCCGCCTCCACGCTCAGCGCCGCCGCCAGGTTCTTCGGGGTGTGGAAGGGCTCCCACCGCCGGGCCGCCGCGAATTCCACCAACCGCTGCCGCAGGGCCGCCACGGTGGGCTCCGCCGGCCCCGTCACTCGTTCGCTCACCCCTCCAGGTCTACCGCATCGCGGCCCACCGCCCCAGCCCCCGCCGTGGACGCCCCACCGCCCACCGGGGATCCGGCCGACCCCGCCTGCTCCGCCGGCCACTCACCCGACGGCTCGTCCGACCGGTCCTCGTCCGCTACCGCGCCCCCTGCCGGCACCCCGTCGAACGGGTCCGCCGTCTCCCCGGCCGCCTCCCCGCGTCCGCCCTGGACCGGCACCCGCGCCGTCTCCGGCCGCAGCACCGTAAACCCGGAGTCCGGATCCCGCCGGCACTCGACCAGCACCATCCCGCCCCCGGGCGCGCCGCCCAGCACCTCCCGCGCCGCCGCCGGCTCCTGCAGGGCCGCGACCACCCGCAGCTGGCTGCGGTCCGCCATGTCCCGCGCCAGCCGCAGCAGCGTCGCGGTCTGCTCGCCGGAGAGCCCCGCTCCCAGGTCCTCGGCCAGCACGGTGAGCTGCCGGTGCGCCCAGGGCACCTCGGCGGCCACGTCGAGGTCGAGCACCCCGGCCCCGGTCAGCAGCACCGCGGCGAAGGCGAGGTGGCGCAGCATGCCGTCGGAGGCCTGGTCCGCGCCGGTGCGCCCGAGGACGCCCTCGTCGAAGACGGCGAGGACCCGCCGCACGCCCGCGCTCTCGCGCTCGGCGAGGGTGAGCCCGAGCAGCGGGTGCGGTGCGGCGGACTGCACGGCGCGCAGCAGCTGCCCGTACCGGCGCGGGCACTCGTTGCTCAGCCGGGCGACGACGGCGGAGATGTTGGCGGCGTTGCTGCGCAGCCGGGCCTGCGGGTCGGCCCGCGCCCAGCCGCGCATCAGCGCGGGGACGGGGTGCAGCGGGAAGACCTCGCGCAGGGCGGTGAGCAGGTCCTCGGTGGCGGCGAGGACGAGGCACTCCCCGGCGGACGAGCCCGCGACCCGCAGCGGCAGCTGGGCGGTGATCATCGTGCCGCTGGGGAACGGCGCGCGGATGTCGCCCTGGCGGGTGTCGTTGTGCCAGCAGACGTTGACCCGCCGGTTGCGGACGTCCTGTTCGCCGGTGTCCATCAGGGTCCGGCCGTCGAGGGTGAGCGACTCCCGGGCGATCCGGACCGGGCCGTCGGTGCGGACGACCACGTCGAGCCGGATCAGGCCGTGCGGCGAGCGGACGGTGCAGCCGAGGATGATCGCGTCCCGTCCGTGCGGGACGCACCCGTCCAGGCCGCCCCGGACGGGTGCGGCGAGCGGGCCGGTGCGTTCGGGCAGCCCGTCCAGCGAGTCGGCGATCTCCTCGCCGAGGGCGAGCCGGGACAGCACGGCCAGCGCGTCGAGCGCGTTGGACTTGCCGACCCCGGCGGGCCCGTGCAGCACCGTGAGGGGCGCGAGCGGCAGCACCGCGCGCCGGTAGGACTTGAACGAGGTGAGCCGGAGCTCCTCGACGGTGGGGCGCGGCACGGGCGGCCGGTCGGGCCCCGGGGCGCCCGGTCGGAGCTGGGACGGCCTTGCGGGCCTGGTGGCGTCGCGGTTCACCCGTCGGACGTTAGCCGCAGGCCGAGCGGCAGAAACGTGCCTGCGCGGCAGATTCATCCCAACGTGGCGCTCGACGGCGGTGCGCGGCCGGCATCGCACGCAGGGGCGGTACGCGTCGGTGCTCAGCGCCGGCACGCGGCCCGCATCGGTGCCGAGCCGACACGCGGCCCACCTCGGTGCTCAGCGCCGGTACGCGGCCACCGTCACCGAGGCCGTCACCTCGACCGGCTCCGGCAGCTCCGCGAGCGCGGCGCCCAGCCGCTCCGGGTCGGTGTGCCAGGCGCTCGGCCCCATGCCGACGACGGTGCGCACGTCCTGCGGGCCCAGCCGCAGGGTGAACTCGACCTCCTGCCGCCCCGCGGGCTCCAGGTGCGGCCCGAGCTTCTCGTCGATCCGCCGCTGCTTCTCCTCGTCCACCGACAGCAGCCCCAGCGCGTCGACGAGTTCGCGCAGGTGGCGGGCGGTCGGCGAGACCAGCAGCAGGGTGCCGCCGGGGCGCAGCACCCGGCGGATCTCGGGCCCGTTGCGCGGGGCGAAGACGTTGAGCATCAGCTCGGCCGAGGCGTCCCGCAGCGGCAGCGGGCGCCAGGCGTCGCACACCACGGCGCCGATCCGGGGGTGCGCCTTGGCGGCGCGGCGCAGCGCGAACTTGGAGATGTCCAGGGCCGCGCCGACGGTGCCGGGCAGGGCGTCCAGGACGTGTGCCAGGTAGTGGCCGGTGCCGGCGCCGAGGTCGGCGACCAGGCCGTCGGACTCACCGGCGACCACGGCGGAGGCGGTCTGCGCCAGCGCCTCGGCGATCGGCCGGTAGTGCCCGGCGGCGAGGAAGTCCGCGCGGGCCGCGACCATCTCGGCGGTGTCGCCGGTGCCGGTGTGGGCGTCGCCGGCGAGGAGGCTGACGTAGCCCTGCTTGGCGAGGTCGAAGCTGTGCCCGGCCGGGCAGCGCAGGCTGCGGTCGTGCCGGGTGAGGGCCTGCGCGCAGTGCGGGCAGGCCAGGTAGCGCTCGATGTCCTGGAGCAAGGTTCCGTCTTCTCTCGCCGTACGCCCCGGCCGGTCGGGGCGCCAGCCAGCCTAACGACCTCGGCGGGTCGGCGCCCCGGGCCGCCGACCCGCCCCCGGCGAAGGGCCCCACCGTGCACCCCGGCCCCGGCGGAGGGCCCACCCCAGCCCCCCGCCCCGTGCCCTACCGCACACCCCTCCCGAGCCCGAGCCCGGCGAGCGCCCGCCCCCGTTCCTCCCCCACCCGCAGCGCGAGCGCCACGAGCGCCTCCGGCGCGCCGGGCCGGCCGCGGACCCCGGGGAAGGCGTTGACGTCCACGATGACCGGCTCCGCGGGCCCGTCGAGCAGGTCCACCCCGTACACGTCGAGCCCGAACACCTCGCCCACGCGCAGCGCGAGCGCGGCCCGCGCGGCGGACGGCTCCCACTCCTCCGCCCGCCCCGACTTCCCTGTGCCGGTGGCGAGTTCGGACTGCCGCCGGGCCGCGAACACCTGCCCGTCGACCACCCACAGCTTCTGGTCCCAGCCCGTCCCCGGGACGAACGACTGGGTGACGACCGGCTCGTCGGGCCAGCGCTCGGCGAGTTCGCGCAGCCGGGCCGGCCCGTCCACCCGGGCGACCAGGTCGTGCCGCCTGCTGTGCCGGCTCTTGACCACGAACGGGTAGGCCGGATCGGCGAGTTCGCCCAGCCGTCCGACCGCCTCGGTGGCCGCGAAGGGCAACCCGGCGGCGCGGGCGAGGTCGGCCATCCGCACCCGGTCCTGGCACAGCCCGGTGGCCGCCGCCGAGTTGACCACCGGCGCGCCCCGCCGCTCCAACTCCCCCGCCAACGCCAGCGCCTGCGGCGTACGGGCCTTGAGCAGGTAGACGTCCGCCGGCCAGGCCACGGACCCGGCGGGCGGGACGACCTCGACCTCGTGCCCCTGCCGTACCAGCAGCTCGGCCGCGGCCGCCAACACCGGGTGCCCCGGGTCGCCGGTGATCAGCCCGACCTTCATCGCAACTCCCCCTCACCGAAGCCGAGTTGCCCGTACGGGTCGCCGCCGGCGGGCACCAGTTCGGCGGGCCCGCCGGGCACCGACACGGCCGTCCCGCTGCGCGCGAGCCGCAGCACCGCCCGGGCGACCCTGACCACCGCGTCCGGCACCTGCCGGAAGCTCGGGAAGTCGTTGACGTCCACCACCACCGGCCCGTCCGGCCCCAGCAGCACGTCCACCCCGTACAGGTCCAGCCCGAACACCTCGCCGACCTGCGCCACGATCCGCGCGACGCTCCCCGGCAGCGGCACCTGCCGCTCGCGCACGCCCTGCCCGGGATGCAGCGGGGAGGAACGTTCCGTCGCGAAGAGCTCGCCGTCGACGCAGTACACCTTGAGGTCGGTCCCGGAGTTGGGCACGTACGGCTGCGCGATCAGCAGCCCCTCCCCCGCCAGCTCGGGCCCGACCTCCAGCAGCTGGTCGGGGCTGCGCACCAGCCGGACGGCGCGCCCGGAGCTGCCGTCGGCGGGCTTGACCACCAGCGGGTACTCGGTGGCCGGGATCTCCGCCAGCCGCTCCCAGCGCGCGGCCGCGTACGTCACCGGGACGGGCAGGCCGCGGGTACGGCCGATGACCGCGGCGAGCGCCTTGTCCCTGACCCCGCGGATCGAACGCACGTCGTTCACCGTGGTGAGGCCGACGGCGGCGGCCGACTCCAGCAGGGTCAGCCCGGGTCCGCCGGAGACGGTCTTGAGCACCCAGGCGTCGTGGCTGCCGGCCCGGACCTCCTCGGAGATCGCCAGCAGCGAGTCCCCGGGGCGCAGCACGTCCACCCGGTGCCCCCACGCCGTGAGTTGGCGCGCCACGTCGAGCGGCATGCCGTCGTGCCGGTAGTGTTCCTCCACCAGAAAGCAGAGCCTCATCGGCCTGTCTTCCCCCTTGCCTCGCCTAGTGCAGACGTCCGCCGTCCCCCTCGGCAGAGCTGTAAAGGCTTCAGCATGCACGTCGTGTCCGCACAAGATCGCTGCGAGCGGGTAAGCGTTCGGCAACAATCGGCCCGGAACGACGACAGCGGACCCCGGGGCGACGGCGCGGACCCCGGGGCGACGGCGCGGACCCCGGGTCGACGGCGCGGGCCCCGCGCCCCCGACGGGAGCGGACCGCGCGACCCCGACAAATCGGTGGCACCGCACCGCCTCCCCTGCTTGGATGCACGCCGTGACCTCTGACGATCATGCTCCCGACCGCCCCCTGCTCGACGAGATCGAGCGCTACTACGACGCCGTTCCGCGCGGCGCCGCCCGCACCGAGGACTTCGGACCGCTGACCCTGTTCGTCCGCGAGGATGCCGGCTGGCCGTACTACGCCCGCCCGACCCTCGGCCACACCGGCCCGGCCGCCACCGCCGAGGACGTCCGCCGGGTGCTGGAACGGCAGCGGGAGCTGGGCGTGCCGGAGGCCTTCGAGTGGGTGGCCGAGCAGACCCCCGGGCTGCGCGCGGCGGTCGAGGCGGCGGGTCTGACGGTGCACGAGCACCCGCTGCTGGTGCTGGGCCCGCAGGACGAAACGGCCCCGGTGCCCGAGCTGCCGGAGCGGGTGGAGGTCCGGGTGCTGACACCGGACGCACCGGAGCTGGCGGCCGCCATCGCCGCCCCGGACCTGGCCTTCGACGATCCGGGCACCGCCATCGGCCCGGCCGGTGCGGCCGAACTCGCCGAGGCCGCGGCGAAGTTGACGTCCGACGGCACGGCGGAGCGGATCGCCGGGCGGATCGCCGCCGGTGCCACCGTGCTGGCCGCGGCCGTCGAGGACGGTACGACTCTGTGCGCGGGCCAGCACAACCCGGTGGGCCCGGTCACCGAGGTAGCCGGAGTGGGCACGCTCCCGTCCGCACGCCGGCGCGGGCTGGGCCTGGCGGTCACCGCGGCCCTGGTCGCCCACGCCCGGGCGAACGGGGTGCGGACGGTGTTCCTGTCCGCCGCCGACGAGGACGTCGCCCGGATCTACCGCCGGATCGGCTTCCGCCCCTTCGCGACCGCCCTGATAGCGGAGCCCCCCGCCCAGCAGGAACCCACCGACGGGCAGTAACCGGCAGTAGCCGGCCGACCGGCAGACTACGGCCGACCCCGGTCGGAGCCCGCCGCGTAGCAGCACCCGGGAACCCCGCCAGGAACGGGGACGGCGCCGGTCAGTCGTCGTCCTCGTCCTCCTCGTCCGCTCCGGCGACCCCCTCCCCCTCCGCCTCGTCGACCACCCAGGCCGCCAGCCGCTCGGCCACGCCCGACACCCCGAGCCGCCCCTCGCGGATGGCCCGGGAGAGGCTGCGCACCTCGCGGGCGGTGGTGGCGACGGTGCAGCCGCTGGCGACCAGGTAGGCGTAGGCGACGGCGGTCGCGAAGAGTTCGTTGGTCTTCTCCAGTGCGGGCACCCGGATCAACTGGTGCATCAGCGCCGCGGCGCGGTCCGGTGGTTCGGGGTAGACCGCGATGTCGAATATCTCGGCCTGGTGGCGGGTGACGGCCGCGAGCAGTGCGCCGTAGTCGGTGACCTGTGGGTCACCGGGGGTGTACTGCTCGGCGGTCATGAGCAACCACGAGAGGTCGACCTCCAGCTTCAACGGCGCACGTCCTGGAGGTCGCCCGGCTCCGCGAACTCGGCGAGGAAGGCCGACTCGTACTCCTTCATGAACTGCGCGGCCGCGTCCACGAAGGCCCGCCCGGACTCGCCCATGTCCTGTTGGACCAGGCGCTCGATGTACTGGTTCATGGAGATCCCCTGCTGCTCCGCCCGCTCCCGGGCCATCTCGGCGGTCGTGGCGTCGACCCGCACGTTCAGCTGCTTCTTACCCATGCCGTTCAAGCTAGCGCTCAAGTGCTAGCACAACAAGGGCGCACGCACACCGCCCGCACACCTGCGGCACGCCCCCGCGCAACCTCGCCGTCACCGGAACGCAGGAAACCGGGGAACACCGGAGCATCGGAGCATCGGAGCACCCGGACACCGAAACACCGAAACACCGGAACGCCGGAACGCCGGACGGCCGGGCCCGCGGCTGCTGCCACGGACCCGGCCCGCGCCCGGAGGACGGCGCACGGCGGACGACGGATCAGAACTGGGTGCTGACGGTCACCCCGCTGAAGTCGGTGTTCGCGTAGAGGCTCACGTACCGGTAGCCCGCCGTCGGGTTGGTCACCGTGATGCTCTGGGTGGTGCCCGGGTTGGTGGACGAGGCGGTGTACGCGCTCGGCGAGGCCCAGGTGCTCTCGTTGTAGTACAGGGAGGCGGTGCCGGTGCCCCCGGAGGCGGTGATCTTCAGGGTGCTGGTGCCGGCCGGCAGGTAGACGTACAGGTAGTCCAGGTTGCCGGCGGTGGCGGAGAGGTTGGCGCGCGAGCAGTTCTTGCCGAGCGCGTCGGTGCGCGGGTCGGTGCAGGTCGGCGGGGTGGTGGGGCCGCCGCCTCCGCCGGTGGTCACGGTGACGGAGGCGGGGGTGCTGGCGGTCCTGCCGGTGTCGTCGGTGACGGTCAGCGCGACGGTGTAGGTGCCGGCGGCCGCGTAGGTGTGGGTCGGGTTCTGCTGGTCGGAGGAGCCGCCGTCGCCGAAGGTCCAGTGCCAGGCGGCGATCCGGCCGGACCCGGTCTGGACCGACTTGTCGGTCAGGGTGACGGTCGGGCCGCTCACGGTCTGGCCGAACAGCGCGGTCGGGCCGGCCGCGTAGCAGGCGCCGCCGGCGCAGGCGTCGAGCCAGGCGTCGAAGTCGGCGTCGTAACCGGTGCCGATGCCGTTGTAGACCGCGTAGCCGCCCTGGTAGTCGCCGGTGCGGAAGTGCCCGAGCATGGCGTCGACGTCCGCCGGGTGCTTCTCGAACATGTACCGGACCGCCAGGTAGCCCCACGGGTAGGTGCGCACGCTGTTCGAGTTGCCGTACGTGCTCTGGAAGAGCGTGCTCAGCTTGTACGTGTGCTTGGCGGCCTCGGCCATCGCCTGGGTGTCGGTGGTGCCGCGGTAGGCGTAGGACTCGTACTCGGCGACGCCCTCGATCCACCAGATGTCCGGGACGGAGATCTCGGTGGAGAAGTTGCCCTTGAGGTCGTAGATGTTGTCCAGGTAGTGCGTGTACTCGTGGTTGAGGTTCCACACGTTGGCGGTGAAGCCGTCGTTCCAGGACTTCTGGTACATCACGCACACCGCCCGGTTGTTCGGGTCGGTCGGGTCCATGACGGTCTGTCCGCCGTTGTCGGTGGAGTTGTTGAAGATCGCCCAGGAGTAGGTCAGGTAGTCGGCCTGGTTGGCGAAGACCGCGAGGGTCAGCTCCTTGTCGTACTGGCCGGGGATCGGGCCGCTGTCCTTGACCAGCTTGTGGAAGAAGGCGTCCTCGCCGCGCAGGCTGGCGCAGACCGCGGACAGGTCGGCGGGCGAGAGCGCCTCGGTCTGGATGGTGCGGTTGTCGCAGACCAGCTGGTTCGGCAGCACCGCGGCGGTCAGCTTGGCCGGCAGGTCGCAGGTGCCGTAGTAGGAGCACTGGCCGGGGTCGAAGCTGTTGGCCTGGTAGGCGGTGTGGACGTACAGCGGGCCGGTGGCGCCGGTGATCTGCGCGCCGTCGAGGACGGCCTTGACCTTGCCCTTGACCGCGGCCTCGACCGTCGGGCCGTCGCCGGCCATCCGGCCGAGGTCGTTGCCCGCGTTGACGTCCAGGTAGGCGTTGGCCGTGCCGAGCAGGTCCCTGTGGTTCAGCGCGAAGTCGCCCAGGGTGAGGCCGATGCTCGGGTCGGCGCCGACCGCGCTGACGAAGTCGGGGTTCCAGTTGCCCCGCCACAGCGGCGCGGAGAGGACCGCGTTGACCGCCTTGAGCATCTTCGGGAAGGCGTTGTACGAGTTGTCGTACGCCGTCAGGACCTGCTTGTAGACGCCCAGGTAGCTGCCCTGGAGGTTGGCGCTGTCGGTGAGCACCAGCACCTCGTTGAGCACGGTGCCGTTGGCGTCGCTGACGTCGGTGCGGTGGGCACTGGCGAAGAAGGCGTCGAGGGCGGCCTTGGAGGCGCCGGTCAGCGCCGCGTCGTACGGGCCCACCGCGCCCGAGTTGTTCGACTGCACGTACCAGCCGGCCCGCTGGAAGAGCACCAGCTGCAGGATGCCGGTCGAGTTGTCGCCGGTGTAGCCGCCCGCCGCGGCCTGGAAGGCGTTGGCGACGGTGAGCATCTTCGACTCCTTGAAGATGCTGCCCGCGTCCGCGCCGGTGACGTTGAACAGGGTGTTGACGCAGTCCGGGGTCGAGGCCTCCAGGAAGGAGACCAGGTCGGCCCCACTGCGGCTGCCGAAGTCGGCCGGGGTGCAGCTCTGCCCGGCGGCGGCCGCACCGGCGGCACCGCGGGCGGCGAGGGCCGCCTTGGCCGGGGCGGCGGTCTTCGGATCGGCCGGGCGCGGCGCGGTCTGCACGGCGGTGCCGGCCGGCTGGCCCATCACGGCCTGGCCGAGCAGGGCCGGGGGCAGCGGCTTGGCGACGGGGGCGGGTTCCTCGGTCGCACGGGCCTGCTCGGCCGGGTCGACCGCGAGGAAGGCGCCGAGCGGCTTCGGCAGGACGGAGCCCGGGTCGGCCGCGGGGGCCGCCGGCCGGGCGGCCGCACTGGAAGCGGCGGAGGCAGCGGAAGCGGCGGAGGCGGCGGAGGCGGTGGCCGGCAGCAGCGTGGCGGCGGCGCAGCAACCGGCGACGAGGCCGGCCAGCAGGGTGGGGAGGGGTATCCGTGGGCGCACTGGTGGGTCCTTCTCCTGTGGGGGAGGCGCTGGGAGGACTGCCGAGAGGTGGGGGAACGCGTCATGATCCTGCCAGCGACGGAAGGCCAGAACAATGTCACAGGTCATATGACATTGCCTGGCCCTGCCATAACACCCGGCCCTGACCCGGCCCCGCTACGGCCGGTACGTCCGCGCCGCCCACGCCTGGAAGCCCGGCGCGGCCGCGATCAGGTCCCGGTACGCCGCGACCGCCGCCCCGAACAGCGCCTCCACGACCTCCCCGTCCACCCCGGCCGGCCGCCAGACCAGCAGCTGCCGGACCCAGATCGGCGTCCCGGCGAGCGGTTTGACCAGCACCTCGGCGAGCGGCCGGGTGGTGGCCCGGACGACGGAGACGCCGAGCCCGGCGGCGACCATCTCCTGGAGCTCCAGCCGGCCGCCGAGGAACTCGTGGACGCTCGCCGGGGTGAACCCCGCCGCGGCGCAGGCCCCGTGGAACACTCCGTGCCAGCCGGCCCCGTCGTCGGGGGCCAGGAGCCACTCCTCCTCCGCGAGGTCCGCCAGGGCCACCTCGGCGTGGTGCCGCAGCCGGTGGCCGGCCGGCAGCGCGACGAAGACGGGCTCGGTGACGATGCCGCGGTGCGCGACGGACGGCGAGCGGCCCAGCTCCCGGCCCGGGTAGTCCACGGCCACCGCGGCGTCCGCCTCGCCCAGCTCCAGCAACTCGACGGCGTCCGAGGGGCGGTGGACCGACGTCACGGTCAAGCGCTGCCCGGGCCGCTGGTGCCGGGCCCTGGCGACCAGCCCGGGCAGGATCGCCTCGTTGGCCGCCGCCAGCCGCAACTCGCGCGGGGCGGGCCCGGCCTGGGCCTCCGGTCGGCGCCCCAGACTGTCGGCGCGGGCGAGCAGCTCCCGGGCGGCGGCCAGCACCTCCACCCCGAAGCCGGTCGGCGCGACCCCGGCGGCAGTGCGTTCGAACAGCGAGGCGCCCAGGTGGCGCTCGATCCGGCGCAGCTGGGTGCTGGTCGCCGGCTGCGAGGCGCCGAGCAGGGCGGCGGCCCGGCCGACGCTCCCGGTGTCGGCGATGGCGCACAGCACCCGCAGGTGCCGAAGCTCCAACTCCATGACGCTCCCCCTCACGCACCGGCCGGCCCCGGCCGGCGGCGTGGGGTGGCTGCCACCAGGCGGTGCAACAGCACACATCACATGTCAATGGCTCACCTTCACCCCGGAGAATTGCCTCGTCAAGCCCCCTCCCGGGGTCCGACCGCCGTACCCGCGCCATCTTTTACCAGCGCATTGCCGGCACCTGACCTTCCGCCCCGGCCCGGGCCCCGTCCGCCGTGTCCCACCGCTAGGTGCGGGACTTGAAGACTCCCGCACCGTCCGGGACGCTGAAATCCCCCCTGCGTTCCCCCGAGCGGGCGCCGAACGGTGCGGAGGCCGACCGATGACAGACATGTTCGACCAGGAGCTGCGCGAGCAGCTCGCACAGGCCCGCCGCGACCTCGCCGCGGCCCGGGCAGAA
Organism: Kitasatospora sp. NPDC032121; assembly: GCF_055580145.1. NCBI lineage: Bacteria > Bacillati > Actinomycetota > Actinomycetes > Kitasatosporales > Streptomycetaceae > Kitasatospora > Kitasatospora sp. NPDC032121. Next base: position 1,234,439 of record NZ_JBVILX010000001.1, read on the forward strand.
GGGGACGCCGACGGCGTCCAGGCGTACGAGGGCCGGGTCGCCTCGCTCCTGCGGCTCGCCGCCCAGCACGGCATCGACCTCCCGCACAGCGCTGACGAGGAGGAGCACAACGAGTAGCCCCCGAACGCGGCCGCTCCGAACGAGACCGCGCCCCGAGCGAGGCCGCGCCGAACCAGACCACGCCCCGAGCGAGGCCGCGCCGAACGAGGCCACGCCCCGAACGAGACCGCGCCCCGAACACGCAGGAGGCGGTCACCCAGAACGGGTGACCGCCTCCTGCCGTGCGTGCCGGGGGGCCCGGGATCACTCCCCGGCCGGCTCCAGGATCGCCACGCACTCGAAGTGGTGCGTCATCGGGAACAGGTCGAAGGCCCGCAGCGAGACCGGCCGGTAGCCGCCCTCGCGGAAGAACTTCAGGTCCCGGGCGAGCGCCGCCGGGTCGCAGGCCACGTACGCGATCCGGCGCGCCTCCAGGCCGACGAGGTGGGCGACGGTCTCACGGCCGGCGCCGGAGCGCGGCGGGTCCAGCACGATCAGGTCGGTGGCGGTGATGCCGGTGCGCGGCAGCAGCGTCTCGACCCGGTCGCACTCGATCCGCACGTTGTCCAGCGCGGCCAGGTTGTGCCGGGCGTCGACCACGGCCTGCTTGGCGGACTCGATGCCGAGCACCGCGCCGTCCTCGCCGACCCGGTCGGCCAGCGCGCCCGCGAACAGGCCGACGCCGCAGTACAGGTCGAGCGCGTTCTCGCCCCACTGCGGGTCCAGACCGTCCAGCACGGCGTCGACCAGGGTGTCCGGCGCCTCCGGGTGGATCTGCCAGAAGCCGCCGTTGCTGACCCGCCAGGTCCGCCCGGCCGCCCGCTCGCGGACAAAGGAGCGCCCGTGCACCTTGTGCAGGTCGCCCTGCGCGTCCACCCGGGCGATCGACACCGGCTTGTCCAGCTCGACCAGCGGCAGCTGGGCGCCGTCCCGCGGGGTCAGCACCACCTGACGGTCCGAGGAGCCGCTCGCCGCGATCGCCTCGACGCCCGCCACGCCCGGCCAGTCCCGGGACTCGATGCCCAGCTCGGTGACGCCCTCGGCCGCGATCAGGCAGCGGTCGATCACCTGCACGTCGTGCGAGCGGTGCTTGCGCAGACCGACCTTGCCGGTCTCCGCGTCCACCGCGTACTGCACCCGGGTGCGCCAGGCCGGCACCTGCCCGGCCGGCAGCTTGCCGCCGACCGGCTCGACGCTGCCGTCCCATCCCGCCTCGGCCGGGGTGAGCCCGGCCAGCTTGGCCAGCTGCTCGGTCAGCACCGCCGCCTTGAGCTTGCGCTGCCCGCCCGGGGTGACGTGCTGCCAGTCGCAGCCGCCGCACTTGCCGGGACCGGCGAACGGGCAGGGCGCCTCGATCCGGTCCTTGGCGGGCTCCAGCACCTCCACCGCGTCGGCCCGCAGGAAGCGTGAGGTGGTCGTCCCGTCGGTCACCAGCGCGACGACCTTCTCACCGGGCAGCGCGTGCCGCACGAACAGCACCCGCCCCTCGTGCCGGGCCACGCAGTGCCCGCCGCCGTGCGCGACCGGGCCGACCTCGACCTCGTAGCGCTGCCCGGCCAGCGGCTCCCCGGAGGGCGCCTCGGGCCGCGACGGCCGCGCGGCGGCGGTGCGCAGCGCCTTGGGCGGCCGCACCGCCTGCTTGCGCGGCGCCTTCCGACCGGCCCCGGCGGCGCCCTTCGGCGCGTCCTGGCCGGTGTCCTTGCCCGCGCCCTTCGACGCACCCTTCGACGCACTCTTCGGCGCGCCCTTGCCGGAGCCCTTGCCCGCGGCGCCCTTGCCCGCGCCCTTCTCGGCGGCCGGCCCGGCGGGCCCGCGGTCCTCCCGCTCGCCCGGGACGATCGGCGCGGTGCGCGCGGTGAGGCCGTCGCGGTCGGTGGCCTCCGGACGGGCCGGCCGGCCCCAGCGCGGCCGGGAGACCTGCCCGGGCTGGGAGCCGCCCCGGCGGGCGCCCTTGCCGGAGGAGCCCGAGGAACGGGGCGGAGTGTTGCGGGTCACTGGGAGGAGTCCTTGCTGCGCTCGGAGGTGTCACCGGCGTTCGCACCGGTGGAGACGGAATCCTTCGACTCTACGGCCTTCGGCGCCCGCGGCTCGCCACGGCGGACGGCGCCCGGCGCCGACCAGGCCTTCTGCGGCTTGCGCCGTTCCGAGGACTCCAACTGCCACGGTACCGAGGTGACCATCACGCCGGGCTTGAACAGCAGCCGGCCCTTGAGCCGCAGCGCGCTCTGGTTGTGCAGCAGGTGCTCGTACCAGTGGCCGACCACGTACTCCGGGATGTAGACCGAGACGACCTCCCGCGGGCTGCTGCGCCGCAGGTTCTTCACGTAGTCCAGGACCGGCCCGGTGATCTCGCGGTACGGCGAGTCCAGCACCTTGAGCGGCACCTCGATGCCGCGCTCGTCCCACTCCCGCCGCAGCGCCGCCGTGTCCGCCGGGTCGACGTTGACCGTGACGGCCTCCAGCGTGTGGGCCCGGGCCAGCCGGGCGTACGCCAGGGCACGCAGCGCCGGCTTGTGCAGCTTGGAGACCAGCACGATGGCGTGCACCCGGGTGGGCAGCACCACGTCGTCCGGCTCCTCGGCGGCGGTCAGCTCGTCCGAGACCCGGTCGTAGTGGCGCCGGATGCCCTTCATCATCACGAACAGCACGGCCATCGCGGCGATCGCGATCCAGGCGTGGCCGATCTTGGTGACCAGGACGACGATCAGCACGGCCATCGTCATCACCAGGCCGAAGGCGTTGATCGCCCGGCTGCGCTGCATGTGGCGGCGCTTGGCCGGGTCGGTCTCGCTGCGCAGCAGCCGGGTCCAGTGCCGGATCATGCCGGACTGGCTCATGTTGAAGGCGACGAAGACGCCGACGATGTAGAGCTGGATCAGCCGGGTCGGGTCGGCGTCGAAGGCGAGGATCAGCAGGATCGCCGCGATCGCCAGCAGGATGATGCCGTTGGAGAAGGCCAGCCGGTCGCCGCGGGTGTGCAGCTGGCGCGGCAGGTACCGGTCCTGGGCGAGGATCGAGCCGAGCACCGGGAAGCCGTTGAACGCGGTGTTGGCGGCCAGCACCAGGATCAGGCCGGTGACGGCGGCGACGAAGTAGAAGCCGGGCGTGAAGTTGTTGAACACGGCCTCGCTGATCTGCGCCAGCGCCGTCTTCTGGTGGTAGTCCGGCGAGGCGCCGACGAGCTGCTCGGTCGGGTTCTCGGCCATCTGGACACCGGTCAGCCGGGCCAGCCAGATGATGCCCATGAACATCACGACGGCGATGCTCGCCATCATCAGCAGCGTGGTGGCCGCGTTCTTGCTCTTCGGCTTGCGGAAGGCCGGCACGCCGTTGGAGATCGCCTCCACACCGGTGAGCGCGGCACAGCCGGAGGAGAAGGACTTCAGCAGCAGGAACACCATCGCGAAGCCGGCCAGCGAGTCGTTGCCGGGGGTGGCGGCGAGGTGGAACGTGGAGCTCTCGGCGGGCATGTCCTGGCCGAGCGCGAAGTGCCGGAACACCCCGTAGCCGACCATTCCGATCACGCCGACCATGAAGGCGTAGGTGGGAACGGCGAAGGCGCTTCCGGACTCGCGCACACCGCGCAGGTTCATGCCCATCAGCAGCACGACCACGACCACCGACAGGACGGTCTCGTGGCCGCGCAGCGCGGGCACCGCGGAGACGACGTTGGCGACGCCCGAAGTGGTCGACACGGCCACGGTGAGCACGTAGTCGACCATCAGCGCGCTGGCGACCACCAGGCCGGCAGCCGGCCCGTGGTTGACGGTCGCGACCTCGTAGTCGCCGCCACCGCTGGGGTAGGCATGCACGTTCTGCCGGTAGGAGGCGACCACGGCGAGCATCACGATCGCCACGACGACGCCGATCTGCCAGGAGAAGTGGATCGCCGAGGCGCCCGCGATGGAGAGGGTGAGCAGGATCTCCTCGGGGGCGTACGCGACCGAGGAGAGCGCGTCCGAGGCGAACACGGGCAGCGCGAGCCGCTTGGGGAGAAGCGTCTCGCCCAGCTTGTCGCTGCGTAGGGCGCGCCCGATCAGGATGCGTTTCGGAAGGTCAGTCGGCATAGGCACGTTAAGGAATCGTAGGGGCTCCCAGGTCAAGGCTCCGCCGTTTGTCCCCCCCTTCGTCGCGACTGCTTTCGGTGGACCGGCTAGCGTGTCGGATACGAGTCGGCGGGCAACACTCTGGTTGTCGAGCGTTGTCGGGCCGGCGCCCCCACGATGAACCTCGTCCCGGACGACCGGGCGGGAAACGGAGCTGAACGGTGTTTGCGCAGGTCAAGGCCCCTTCGGGACGGGTGAGGTAAGCGCCGGTGCACATCGTGATCATGGGCTGCGGCCGCGTGGGTTCTGCCCTCGCCAGAGCACTGGAGAAACAGGGCCACTCGGTGGCCGTGGTCGACCAGGACCCGACCGCGTTCCGTCGGCTGGGCGCCGGATTCAACGGGCGCCGGGTCACCGGCGTCGGCTTCGACCAGGACACCCTGCGCGAGGCGGGCATCGAGGAGGCCGGCGCCTTCGCCGCGGTCTCCAGCGGTGACAACTCCAACATCATCGCCGCGCGGGTGGCCCGGGAGAACTTCGGCGTCGAGAACGTCGCCGCCCGGATCTACGACCCCCGCCGCGCCGAGGTGTACCAGCGCCTGGGCATCCCCACCGTGGCGACGGTCCGCTGGACCGCCGACCAGATGCTGCGCCGACTGCTGCCCAGCGGCGCCGAGCCGCTGTGGCAGGACCCGAGCGGTGGCGTGCAGCTCGCCGAGGTCGCGTACGACCCGCGCTGGATCGGCCACCGGATCAGCAAGCTGGAGGAGGCCTCCGGCGCCCGGGTGGCGTTCGTCACCCGGCTCGGCGAGGGAGTGCTCCCCTCGCCCCAGATGGTGGTGCAGGAGGGCGACCTGGTGCACGTGATGCTGCGCCGGACCGACCTGACGGCCGTCGAGGCCGCGTTCGCGCAGGGGCCGAAGGAGGAGGGTCACTGATGCGGGTCGCCATTGCCGGGGCCGGTGCCGTGGGCCGCTCGATCGCGGGCGAGCTGCTGGAGAACGGCCACGAGGTCCTGCTGATAGACAAGAACCCCAACTCCATCTCGGTGGAGCGGGTCCCGATGGCGGAGTGGCTGCTGGCCGACGCCTGCGAGATCACCTCGCTGGACGAGGCCGCGCTCCAGCGCTGCCACGTGGTCATCGCCGCGACCGGAGACGACAAGGTCAACCTGGTCGTCTCGCTGCTCGCCAAGACCGAGTACGCGGTGCCCCGGGTGGTCGCCCGGGTGAACAACCCCAAGAACGAGTGGCTCTTCAACGAGTCCTGGGGCGTGGACGTGGCCGTCTCCACCCCGCGCCTGATGTCCGCCCTGGTCGAGGAGGCGGTCAGCGTCGGCGACCTCGTCCGCCTGATGCGCTTCAGCCAGGGCAACGCCAACCTGGTCGAGCTGACCCTCGCCTCCGACACCGAGCTCGTCGGCACCCGGGTCGGCGACGTGGCCTGGCCGCAGGACACCGCGCTGGTGACCATCATCCGCGAGGGCCGGGTGCTGGTGCCGGGCAAGGACGACACCCTGGAGGGCGGCGACGAGCTGCTCTTCGTCGCCGCGCAGGAGCGCGAGGAGGAGCTGGAGCAGCTGCTCTCGGCCACCTCGGGCGCCCAGTAGCGGCCCCTTCGCGGCGGAAGGGCCCGCACCCCTCGCCGGGGTGCGGGCCCTTCCGCTGTTGCCGGGGTCCGGTCCGGGCCGGTCCGGCCGGGACCGGCTACTTAGCCGGATCCTCCTCGTCGTCGTCCAGCTGCGCCTTGATCGGCGGCGGCGCCTTCAGCAGGATCTGCCAGGTCACGTACATCGCCAACAGCAGCGGAGGGATGCCGAGGGCGACCTTCAGCCAGCCCAGCAGGTTGACGTTGTGGGTGAAGTACAGCGGGAAGAGGATCACCGGCTTGAGGCCCATGATCAGCACCCAGGCCCAGGTCGCCTTGGTGTAGGCGGCCAGGCGGCCCGGGTTCTCCTTGCGCCAGGTGAACATCTCACCGGTGATCGGGCCGAGCATCACCCCGATCATCGGCCAGCGGGCCAGGGCGGAGGCCGCCAGGGCGACGCAGTACCCGACGTTCCAGAGCAGGCCGGGCAGGTAGAAGTCCTCGGCCTTGCCGCTCTTCATCGAGATCCAGGCACCGAGGGCGACGCCGAACACCCCGCTGAAGGCGTGCTGGATGGTCTGCCGCTTCGCCAGCCGGGCCACCACGAACAGGGCGCTCAGGCCCAGCGCGGCCCAGGCCGAGGTGCTGACCTGGTGGGTCAGGTTGTACGTGACGATGAAGACCAGGCCTGGCAGCGTCATGTCGATCATGCCGCGCACGCCGCCGAAGGCCTGGAGCACGGTGTCGGCGGCCTCCTTGGAGGCGGCCTTGCGGGCGGCCTCCGCGTCCGCGGGATCGACAGGCAGGTCGAGCTGGGCGGCGGCCTCGCCGCCTGGCTGGTTGCTCACGCTCATTCGCTCCCGTGTCCGACCGGACGCAGCTCATAGCGGGGGTTGAACAGCACGCGGCGCCCGCGTGCGTGGCTGATCCGGCCGCTGGCGATCAGCCGGCGGCCGGGCTCTATCCCGGCGATCGAGCGACGACCGAGCCAGACCACGTCCAACGCCTCGGTGCCGTCGAAGAGTTCGGCCTCCAGCGCGGGCACCCCCGCCCGGGGCCGGAGCGTCACCGTGCGCAACGTGCCCGCCACGGTGACCAACTGGCGGTCCCCGCAGCCGGCGATCGGTGTGCAGCCGGACTCCGCGGCGCTCTCCTGACGCAGCTCCTCGGCGTCCAGCTCCTCGGCCGACGAGGTCAGCCGGCTGAGCATGCGGCGGAACCGCCCCTGCGGCTGGCCGCTGCTGTTGTCACCACTCATGTCGGAAGGGTACCGGGTTCGGGCCCCCTGGCGGCAGGCCGTTCAGCCGCCAGGGGCACCCGCGGTCAGCTCTCGAACCGGTATCCCATGCCCGGTTCGGTGATGAAGTGGCGCGGGTGCGAGGGGTCACGCTCCAGCTTGCGGCGCAGCTGGGCGAGGTAGACCCGCAGGTAGTTGGTCTCGGTGCGGTAGGCCGGGCCCCACACCTCCTGCAGCAGCTGGGTCTGGCTGACCAGCCGCCCTGCGTTGCGGACCAGGACCTCCAGCAGGTGCCACTCGGTCGGCGTGAGGCGTACGTCGGCACCGTCCCGGTTGACCTTCTTGGCCGCGAGGTCGACGGTGAAGGACTCGGTGACGACCAGCGAGTCGGCCTCCCCGGCCACCGGCTCGGCCCGCCGCACGGCGGCCCGCATCCGGGCCAGCAGCTCGTCCATGCCGAACGGCTTGGTGACGTAGTCGTCGGCGCCGGCGTCCAGCGCCTCGACCTTCTCGTCCGAGGCGTGCCTGGCCGACAGCACGATGATCGGCACCCGGGTCCAGCCGCGCAGACCGCGGATCACCTCGACCCCGTCCATGTCGGGCAGGCCCAGGTCGAGGACGACCACGTCCGGATGGCGGGCCGCGGCCAGCTCCAGGGCGCTCGCGCCGTCATGGGCCGCGTCCACCTCGTACTTGCGGGCCTTGAGGTTGATCACCAGCGCGCGGACGATCTGCGGTTCGTCGTCCACGACGAGGACCCGGGTCATTTACGGGCTCCGCCTTTCAGGCTGTCTGACTTACGGACTGTGGGACTGGCTCTACGACTTTCGATGCAGCGTGCGCCCCTCGGGAGGGGCGACGGGCCCGGCCGGCGCGCCGCCGGGTTCTCAGGTGACCAGTTCCGGGAGCGGCTCGCCACCCTCGCCGTCCGGCTCCCCCGTTCCCGGCGGCCGTTCGACCACGGGCAGGCTGACCACCATGGTGAGCCCGCCCCCAGGGGTGTCCTCGGCGGTGACGGTACCGTCCATCGCCTCGACGAAGCCACGCGCCACCGCGAGCCCGAGGCCCACCCCGGCGCCGCGCGGCGCGTCCCCGTACCGCTGGAACGGCGCGAAGATCTTCTCCTTGGCGTCCTCGGGCACGCCCGGGCCGCGGTCCACGATCCGCAGCTCCACCCGGGCCGGCTGCCCCGGCTGCCGCAGCTCGTCGGCCTTGACGAGCACCCGCACCCCGTCCGGGCTGTACTTGACCGCGTTCTCCACCAGGTTGGCCAGCGAGCGCTCCAGCAGCCCGCCGTCGGCCCGCACCATCGGCAGCGTCTCCGGCACCTCCAGCCGGACGGACTCCAGCGGCACCCCGCCGAGCGCGAACGGCACCACCTCGTCCAGGTCGGTCTCCTGGATCAGCGGGGTGACCGTCCCGGTCTGCAGGCGGCTCATGTCGAGCAGGTTGTTGATCAGGTGGTCCAGCCGGTCGGCCCCGGCCTCGATGCCGGCCAGCAACTCGGCCTCGTCCTCCGGGTCCCAGTCGACGTCGGCCGAACGCAGCGAGCTCACCGAGGCCTTGATCCCCGCCAGCGGGGTGCGCAGGTCGTGCGAGACGGCGGCCAGCAGAGCGGTCCTGATCCGGTTGCCCTCGGCCTCCCGGCGGGCCTCGGCGGCCTCCCGGGACAGCCGGCGGCGTTCCAGCACCACGGCGGCCTGCGCGGCGAACGCCCCCAGCAGGCGCCGGTCCGCCCCGGGCAGGACCCGGCCGCGCAGCACCAGCGCCAGGCTGTCGCCGACCGGGACGTCCACGTCGGCCTCCTCCGGCCGCTCCGGCGGGCGCGGTCCCGCGGTGGCCACCGGCGCCCAGGCCGCGAGCGGATCGGACCGCTCCAGCAGCGCGGCGCTCTCCTGCCCGAAGGTCTCCCGGACCTGCTCCATCAGCGCGGTCAGCACCCCGTCGCCGTTCGGCGCACCGCGCAGCACCGTGCCGGCCAGCGCGCTGAGCGTCTGCGCCTCGGTCTGGCTGCGGGCCGCCTGCTGGGTGCGCCGCGCCGCGAGGTCCACCACCGACGCCACCGATATGCCGACGATGGTGAATATCGCCACCGCCATGATGTTCTGCGGTTCGTTGATGGTGAAGGTGTGCAGCGGCGGGGTGAAGTAGTAGTTCAGCACCGACGAGGCGACCAGCGCCGAGCCGATCGCCGGCAGCAACCCGCCGACCAACGCCGCGCACACCGTCAGCGACAGGAACAGCAGCATGTCGGTGGAGAGCCCCAGCCCGCCGATCCCGGTCAGCACGATCGCCAGCACCGGCGGGCCGACCAGCCCGATCAGCCAGCCGGCGACGGTGCGGGTACGGCCCAGGTCGGTGATCCGGCGGACCGGAATCCTGCCGCGCCCGTGCCCGGCGTGTTCGTGGGTGACCATGTGGACGTCGATGTCCCCGGCCTCCCTGGTCACCGTGGTGCCGACGCCCGGCCCGTACAGGTACTGCCAGGCGGGCCGCCGACTGGTGCCCAACACGATCTGGGTGGCGTTCACGCCCCGGGCGAAGTCCAGCAGCCCGGCGGCCGGGTCGTCGCCGAGGACGGCGTGGAAGGAGCCGCCGAGGCTCTCCACCAACGCGCGCTGCTCGATCAGCGTCTGCGGCGAGCCGGTGCCCACCAGTCCGTCCGAGCGGGAGATGTGCACGGCGAGCAGCTCGCCGCCGGACACCCTGGCGGCGATCCGGGCCGCCCGACGGATCAGCGTCGCCCCCTCCGGCCCGCCGGTCAGACCCACCACGATCCGCTCCCGGGCCTGCCAGGTGCCCTCGATGCCCTGCTCGGCCCGGTACTTCTGGAGGTACTCGTCCACCCGGTCCGCGGTCCACAGCAGCGCCAGCTCGCGCAGCGCGGTCAGGTTGCCCGGGCGGAAGTAGTTGGCGAGGGCCGCGTCGATCTTCTCCGGCGCGTACACGTTGCCGTGTGCCAGCCGGCGCCGCAGCGCCTGCGGGGACATGTCCACCAGCTCGATCTGGTCCGCCCGCCGGACCACCTCGTCCGGGACGGTCTCGCGCTGACGCACCCCGGTGATGCCCTCGACGGCGTCGCCGAGCGACTCCAGGTGCTGCACGTTGACCGTGGAGACCACGTCGATCCCGGCCGACAGCAGCTCCTCGACGTCCTGCCAGCGCTTCTCGTTGCGGCAGCCGGGGACGTTGGTGTGGGCCAGCTCGTCCACCAGGGCCACCTGCGGGCGGCGGGCGAGCACGGCGTCCAGGTCCATCTCGGAGAACCGCGCGCCGCGGTGCACCACCTGCTGCCGCAGCACGACCTCCAGCCCGGCGACCATGTCCGCGGTCCGCCGGCGCCCGTGGTCCTCCACGAACGCGACCACGACGTCCGTGCCACGCTCCTGCCGCCGGTGTGCCTCGGCGAGCATGGCGTACGTCTTGCCGACCCCGGGGGCCGCCCCGAGGTAGATGCGCAGCCTGCCTCGTCCCATGAGCACCATTCTTGATCCGACGCTGCCCGGGTGACACCCCCGGACACCTGTTCCCCTCGCCTTCGAGACTACGGTGTGCGACGCGATTTTCCGCTGATCAGTGCGCTGATCAGGCGGTTTTAGCGGCATATTGACGGTGGACCAGCCACTCGGCGGGGGTCGTTCGGGAGGGCTGGAGGGGGCGGAGGCGCCCGACGACCACCCCGGAAACGCGAATAACCCCCATCCGGAATCCGGATGGGGGCTATTCAGAAGAATTGTTCGGCGGCGTCCTACTCTCCCACAGGGTCCCCCCTGCAGTACCATCGGCGCTGTGAGGCTTAGCTTCCGGGTTCGGAATGTAACCGGGCGTTTCCCTCACGCTATGACCACCGAAACACTATGAAACTGTCAACCGGACCAACCACGTATCGGTTGGGGTCGTTGTTTCAGAACAACACAGTGGACGCGAGCAACTGAGGACAAGCCCTCGGCCTATTAGTACCGGTCAACTCCACCCCTCACAGGGCTTCCATATCCGGCCTATCAACCCAGTCGTCTACTGGGAGCC